>NZ_JBZDPU010000004.1:0-102145 GCF_058270075.1 Mycobacterium shunyiense
CCTACAGTGGGCCACGACCCACCAACCCCAAGTCGCATAGCGACTGGACCACCAAACGGGTCCCCCTCACGATGATCGCGCGCCAGATTTGCCAGGTGAGCTGGAAATGCTTGTCGCAGCGGGAAGCGCTAGCCCCTCACGGACACCTCAAATGGGTGACACCGCACAGCTTCCGACGTACTACCGGAACTGTTGTCGGGGATGGGCTCGGCGTCGAGGCCGCGCGACTCAGCTCGGGCCCGCGCAGCTCGCGACCACCGAAGGACACTATGTGCCGCGGGTGATCACTGGTCCGCCGACTCGAGCTAGCTGGCTGATTACTATGCGTTGCTGACCTGCATGTATGGAGCCGATGACGGGAATCGAACCCGCGTATTCAGCTTGGGAAGCTGATGTTCTGCCATTGAACTACATCGGCATGGTGCTGACGAAGGATAGCAACCCGGCCGGCGATGTGGGTAAGGCGGGCGGACATCGTCTCGGCGAGTCTAAGAAATTGACGCCGGTTCATGCCGGGGTCAATAGCCGGCAACTGGCGAAGGTCGCCGGCGCGCTCGACGCGCGGCTGCGCAGTGCGGACCCGGAGCCTCGGACGGCGTGGCGAAACATATGACCCCAGAACATGATTGCTGTCCACGCCCGACCCTGAGAGTCAGGTAAAACCTCGGGCCATAGCTCTCAGGCGCCGCCTCTACCGTCGGTACCCGTGGGCTCCATCCGGCGCTGAATGGAGCGAACAGGTCCGCACGACGGGCCGAACCAAGCAAGGGGTTCTACCCATGGATGTTGTTATCGGTATTGCCATGACCTCGCGCGACGCCCGGCTTCTCCTGGTGGAGGGCGCTCAGGGCGACGGCGCGGTGATCGACCACGACTCGCTCGACACGGACACGCGCATCGGTGTCGAGCACCCTGGCTTTCACGAGTACGTCGTCAAGGCGGTGCTCGACACCTACGCAGACGCGCCCGCGAACGGATACACCGTCACCCGCGTCGCGCTGACCTGGACCGACGCCGTCGACGCTCACGCCAAACTGGTGCTCGACGCCCTCTCGGAGCAAGGCGTCGCGAATGTGGCAGTGGTCTCCACGACCGATGCGTTCGAAGCCGCTGCCGAATACACCGTCCAGGTCGCTGACTGCGACTCCATCGCCCTGTGCGTGGTGGAACCCGAGGAGACCATGCTGGCCGTGATCGGCGCCGAGCAAGAGGACGGCACACGCCGATTGCGTAGTCGCCGTCTGGACGAGGCTGACGAGGCAACCGCGGTGCTGTCGCTTCGCGGTGTCTGCGAGAGCTTCCCCGAGCCGATCGCCGAAGTTGCCATCGCGGGATCCGCCCCGGACGTGGAAAACCTTGTCGAGGAGCTTAATTCAGTGATGTCGCGGCCAGTCGTGCTCGGCGACGACGCGGCCCTGCTGCTGGCGCGCGGTGCGCTGTTCTCCAGCTCCGAGTTTCGCGACGAGGCTGCGCCGGCTCCCAAATACGACCCAGTGATGCGAACTCTGGCCACGATCCTGACGACGGCGATGCTCATCGTGGCGGGTTCGGTGTTCCTGGCGATCACCGTGCACGGAAACGACGACACTCCGCCGTCGCAGGCGTCGACCCCGGTCGAACAGACTGCGCCGCCCCCGCCGGCCGAGCCACCCATCCACACCGTCGTGCGCAAGGTGGTGCCGCTGGCGGGTCGGGCGGCTGAGAAATCGTTGACCGCGCCCTACGCCGACACCTCGGGGCCGCCGTTGACGGGGGTGGTCCGTCGCTAACCGATACGCTCGTCGGGTGCTGCTCTCCGATAGGGACATCCGGGCCGAGATCGCCGCGAAACGCCTGGCCATCGAGCCGTTCGACGATGCCCTGGTGCAGCCGTCGAGCGTCGATGTCCGCCTGGACAGCCTGTTCCGGGTGTTCAACAACACCCGATACACCCATATCGACCCGGCCAAACAGCAGGACGAGCTGACCACCCTGGTCGAACCCGCCGAGGACGAGCCGTTCGTGCTGCATCCGGGTGAGTTCGTGCTCGGCTCCACGCTCGAGGTGTGCACGCTGCCCGATGACCTGGCCGGACGCCTGGAGGGCAAGTCCTCGTTGGGCCGTCTCGGATTGTTGACGCACTCGACGGCCGGGTTCATCGACCCCGGTTTCTCCGGGCACATCACCCTCGAGCTGTCGAACGTCGCCAACCTGCCCATCACGCTGTGGCCCGGCATGAAGATCGGCCAGCTGTGCCTGCTGCGGCTCACCAGCCCGGCCGAGCACCCGTATGGCAGCGACAAGGTCGGCTCGAAATACCAGGGTCAGCGTGGTCCGACGCCGTCACGCTCGCATTTGAACTTCATCAAGTCGTAGGGCACCGCCTGCCTGCGCCGCCGAGTGGCCACTTATCTCGCGCCGACCAGTGATTCGCGTGCCATAACTGGCCACTGGGCGTGACTGGTGAGGCTCGTGCTCCCGACGCGTGCGCCGTTTTCTACGTGGGGGCTGTGGGCATGGCCCGTCAACAGCCCTGGTGTAGAAAACCGTGCCGAAGTTCAGCCGAAGCGGGCTCTGCTGAAGCGGGCTCTGCCGGGCCACGCCAAGCGCGCAACACATAACCCGGTGAACTTTCAGTAACCACACCGCAACACGAAACACGGCTGAAACACGCTTGCCGCGTGGCTGAAACGCGGGCCGGAGATTCTCGTCGAGACCAAAGGAGCTCGACGTGCCCGAAATCGATCCGGCTGCCACTGCCTGGCTGCTGGCCAGTACCGCGCTGGTCCTGTTGATGACCCCCGGCCTCGCCATCTTCTACGGCGGCATGGTCCGCACCACCGGTGTGCTCAACATGATCATGATGAGCTTCATCTCGATCCCGCTGGTCACCGTGGCCTGGCTGCTGGTCGGCTACACCCTGGCCTTCTCCGATGACGCGGGTGGCGGTCTGATCGGCGGCCTTCAGCACTTCGGCATGCTCGGCATCACGCCCGGCACCGCCCACGGCGCGGTACCCGAGCTGCTGTTCGCCACGTTCCAGCTGACCTTCGCGATCATCACTGCCGCCCTGGTCAGCGGGGCCATCGCGGACCGCGCGAAGTTCGCCGCCTGGATGCTGTTCGTCCCGGTGTGGGCGGTCGCGGTGTACGCCGTCGTCGCGCACTGGGTCTGGGGTCCCGGCGGCTGGCTGGCCGGCCTCGGCGTCCTCGACTACGCGGGCGGCCTCGTCGTCGAGATCGTCTCCGGCTCCTCGGCGCTGGCGCTGGCCCTGGTGCTCGGCCCCCGCATCGGCTTCAAACAGGACGCGATGCGCCCGCACAACCTGCCCTTCGTGCTGCTCGGCGTCGGCCTGCTGTGGTTCGGCTGGTTCGGCTTCAACGCGGGCTCGGCGCTGGCCGCCAACGGCACCGCCGCCGCGATCTTCCTCAACACCCTGGTCGCCGGCTGCCTGGGCATGCTCGGCTGGCTGACGGTCGAGCAGGTCCGCGACGGCAAGCCCACCACCTTCGGCGCGGCCTCCGGCGTGGTGGCCGGCCTGGTGGCGATCACCCCGTCGTGCGGCACCGTCAACACGCTCGGCGCGGTCGTGGTCGGCCTGGCCGCCGGTGTGGTGTGTTCCTTTGCAATCGGCCTGAAGTTCCGCTTCGGGTACGACGACTCGCTCGACGTGGTGGGCGTGCACTTCGTCGGCGGCGTGGTCGGCGTGCTGCTGATCGGATTCCTGGCCACCGAGGTGATGACCCAGGGCCCGCAGGGCCTCTTCTACGGCGGCGGGCTGACGCAGTTGGGTAAGCAGCTGCTCGCCGCGGTCGTCGTGGCCGCCTACGCCTTCACCATGTCCTACCTCTTGGCCAAGGCCATCGACCGGTTCATGGGCTTTCGGCTCAGTCCCGAGGATGAGACCACCGGCGTCGATTTCACCCAGCACGCCGAGTCCGCCTACGCCGAAGGTGTGCACGGGCATCTGCCTCAGCGCCGGCCCGGTTTGTTCGGTGGAACCCTGGGCCAGTTGGGCCAGCCCGGCGGCCTGACGCATCGCCCCGATCCGGCCGAGGAAGACAGCGCGGGATGAACCGGGCGGCGCTGTTTGTCGTAATGCCGAGTAGGGTCTAACTAACCGGCGCCGGCGCGCAGCATGCCGTCGCGGTCCGACCAGAATCTAGCGGCGCAGCTAATGCGGTCAGGTGTAACGATCGACCTGGATACGCCGAAAAAGGTTCTAGTTGTCGGTTCGTGCGGAATGTGTGCGCAATGGCGACAAGGCAGTGCAGCAAACACATTGGAGGGCTTGGTGGACATCGTATTGGGTGTGGCGATGGCACCTACGACGGTCCGCATGGTGCTGGTCGAGGGGGAGAAGGCCGACGGGGTCACAGTCGATCACGACGTCTTCGATGTCACCGCCGGTGATGATTCGGCAACCACCACTGCGTCCGATCAGGTGGTCTCGGCCATCCTCGGAACTCAGGAGAGCGCCACATCGGGCGGTCACCATCTGAAGGCGATCGGCGTCACCTGGACGGACCATTCGGACGCCGCGGCGCTGCGCGACACACTGTCCGCGCACGGCATCGACGACGTCATGCTGGTCTCCGAAAGTCACGCTGCCGCGGCACTGGCCCAGGCGGTCGGCCGCGCGGTCGGCTACGACACCACCGCGCTGCTGTTCATCGACCGTGACGCCGCGACCTTGTCGGTGGTGAAGACCGACGACGGCTCGGTGGTCAAGGTGCTGGCCCAGTCGTTGCACACCACCGACGCCATGGCCGTCCTCTCAGAGATGGCCGCGGCGGTCGAGGCGTCCGACTCCGCACCGCAGGGCATCTTCGTCCTGGGCTCAGGAGTGGACGTCGCCTCGGTGAAGGCGCACCTGGAGAACTTGGTGTCGCTGCCGGTCAGCGCCCCCGACGAGCCGGAGATGGCGCTGGCCCGCGGCGCCGCGCTGGCCTCGGCCAATGCGCCGGCATTCGAGGCGACCACGGTCGGGCTGGCCTATTCGCAGGACCCCGACGGCACCACCGCCGGCAGCGCCTACGCGCTGGCCGGTCTGGCCACCGAGATGGCCCCGCTGGGCGACGCGCCGGTCGACGGTGTGGAGCTCGTCGGTGACGAGATGCCGATGGAAGGCGAGCGCAAACCGTTCCTTCTCGTCGGGTCCGCGTTGACATCGGTGTTCGTGGTTGGCGTTGTGGCCCTGGTTATTTCGCTTGCAGTGAGCATCCGGCCGACGGTCGACCAACGGCCTTCTCCGGCTCAAGGTGCCGTGGCGCCCAGCGCTCCGGCCAAACTTCCGGCACCCGCTCCGCCGCCGGAAGCGGCGGTGCCCCCGCCACCGGCTCCGCCGCCGGAAGCGGCGGTGCCCCCGCCACCGGCTCCGCCGCCCGAGACCATCAAGGCCCCGATCCCGGTGGTCCAGGAAGCGCCGGCGCCCGCACCGCAGGCGCCGCCGCGCACGGTCTACGTCGAGCAGCCCGCGGCGGCCCCGCCGCCGGCACCCGAGGCGCCCGCTCCAGCCCCCGAAGCCCCGCCGCCGGCCCCGGAGCCTGTGGCGCCGCCGCCGGCCCCAATCTACAACCCGCCGGCGCCGTACATCCCGCCGCTGGTGGTACTGCCGCCTGCGCCGCGGCTGCCGAACATCTTCCGTCCTCCGTGGGACCCGCCGCAGCGTCAGCGGCCGTGGGATCCGCCGTCGCGCCACGAACCCCAGACCCCGCAGTGGCCGGGCTCGGGCTCGGATGACTGGAACCCTGGTCGGGGGTCCGGCGATTGGAACCCCGGCCGGAATTCGGGCGACTGGAATCCCGGCCGTTCGGGCGGCTCGGGTGACTGGAACCCGGGTAACTCGGGATCCGGCGATTGGAACCCAGGCCGGTCCGGTGGTTCGCGTAGTGGCGGTGACGGCGGAGGGCTGTGGCCCTTCCCGTCGTTCGGCGGCCACTGACGCCAATCGCGTCGAATGCAACGCCATGGTTGTCCGCAGCGCACGACCACGACCACGGCGTTGATCTCGTGGGTCTAGGCCTCCGCCTCAACCGTCACCTGACGTTGGCCTGCCGCTCAGTGTCACGTAGCGGCTAGCTCATCCTCGGCGCCTATCCAGGCAGTATGCGATGCACCGTATTCGGTACCGGCTATCTGGGCGCGACACATGCGGCGGGGATGGCCGAGCTGGGCCACGAAGTGATCGGGGTCGACATCGACCCGGGCAAGGTGGCCAAACTCGCCGCCGGGGACATCCCGTTCTACGAGCCCGGCCTGCGCAAGGTGCTCAACGACAACCTGAGTGCCGGACGGCTGCGGTTCACCACCGACTATGACGAGGCCGCCGACTTCGCCGATGTGCATTTCCTCGGCGTCGGCACCCCGCAGAAGAAGGGCGAATACAGCGCCGATCTGCGCCACGTGCACGCCGTCATCGACACCCTGGTGCCACGCCTGCGCCGCAACGCGGTGATCGTCGGCAAGTCGACCGTCCCGGTCGGCACGTCCGCCGACCTGGCCGACCGGGCCCGCGGACTCGCCCCGGCGGGCGTCGACGTCGAGGTGGCCTGGAACCCGGAGTTCCTCCGTGAGGGCTACGCCGTGCACGACACCCTGCACCCCGATCGCATTGTGGTTGGGGTGCAGCATGATTCACTGCGCGCCGAGGCCGCGGTGCGCGAACTCTACGCGCCGTTGATCGAGGACGGGGTGCCGTTCCTGGTCACCGATCTCCAGACCGCCGAGCTGGTCAAGGTGTCGGCCAACGCGTTCCTGGCCACCAAGATCTCCTTCATCAACGCGATCTCCGAAGTGTGCGAGGCCGCCGGTGCCGACGTGACACTGCTGGCCGACGCCCTGGGTTACGACCCACGCATCGGGCGGCGATTCCTCAACGCCGGCTTGGGTTTCGGTGGCGGCTGCCTGCCCAAGGACATCCGCGCCTTCATGGCCCGTGCCGGTGAATTGGGCGCCAACCACGCGCTGACCTTCCTGCGCGAGGTCGACAGCATCAACATGCGCCGTCGCACCGCCATGGTGGAGCTGACCACCCGGGCCTGCGGGGGATCACTGCTCGGCGCCAACATCGCAGTCCTCGGCGCGGCGTTCAAACCCGAGTCCGACGATGTGCGCGACTCGCCCGCCCTCAACGTCGCCGGCATGCTGCAGCTGAACGGGGCCGCGGTCAACGTGTACGACCCCAAGGCCATGGACAACTCGCAGCGGGTGTTCCCCACACTGAATTACTCCACTTCGGTCATCGAAGCCTGCGACCGGGCCGACGCGGTGCTGGTGCTCACCGAGTGGGCCGAGTTCGTCGACCTGGACCCGGCCGAGCTGGCCGACACGGTGCGGGTCAAAGTCGTTGTGGACGGCCGCAATTGCCTGGATGCGGAGCGGTGGCGGGCAGCCGGGTGGCGGGTGTACGCGCTGGGACGGCCCGTCGCCACTGTTTGACGCTTGTAGAACAAATTCCGCGGTCGTAGGCTCGGGCCATGCGGGAACGAATCCGGTGGATGGCCCTGCACGGGGTGGTTAGAGGCATTTCTGCGGTCGGCATACGTCGCGGGGATCCGCAGGCTCGGTTGATCGCCGACCCGGCGGTGCGGGCCGACCCGGCGCCCTTCGCCGACGAGATGCGCCGGCACGGGCCGCTTGTGCGCGGCCGCGCCCTCCTGATGACCTTCGACCACGACGTGGCCACCGACCTGCTGCGCTCCGACGACTTCCGGGTGTCGCGGCTCGGCGGCAACCTGCCGAAGCCGTTGCGCTGGGTGGCCGACAAAACCGACACCGGGATGCTGCATCCGCTGCTGCCGCCGTCGCTGCTCGCGACGGAGCCGCCCGATCACACCCGCTACCGCAAGCTGGTCTCCTCGGTGTTCACCACCCGCGCGGTGGCCCGGCTGCGGGAAGGTGTCCAGGAAACCGCGAACACCCTGCTGGACTCCATGGACGACGACGCCGGAGTGGTCAACATCGTCGACCGCTACTGCGCTCAACTGCCCGTCGCGGTGATCAGCGACATCCTGGGTGTCCCCGACGCCGATCGGCCCCAGGTCCTGCGCTTCGGTGAACTCGGCGCGCCGAGTCTCGACATCGGACTCAGCTGGCAGCAGTACCAACAGGTGAACTCCGGCATCCACGGATTCGAGACCTGGCTGACCGATCATCTGCGCCACCTGCGGCGTAACCCCGGTGACGACCTGCTCAGCCAGATCATCGCCGCCTCCGACGCCGGCGCGGCCGGAGAGCCGCTCAACGAGTCCGAACTGCGGGCGCTGGCCGGGCTGGTGCTGGCAGCCGGATTCGAGACGACGGTCAACCTGCTGGGCAACGGCATCCGCATGCTGCTCGACCATCCTGAGCATCTGCACACCTTGGCGGCCCGCCCCGAGCTATGGCCTAACACGGTGGAAGAGATCCTGCGGCTGGACTCACCGGTGCTGATGAGCGCGCGGGTTGCCCTGCGCGACACCGAGGTGGCCGGCACCGCCGTGCAGGCCGGCGAACTCGTCATCATTCACCTGGCCGGCGCCAACCGCGACCCGGCGGTGTTCACCGACCCGCACCGCTTCGACATCGAACGCGACAACGCCGGACGGCACCTGTCGTTCTCCGGCGGCCGTCACTTCTGCCTCGGCGCGGCCTTGGCCAGAGCTGAAGGCCAGGTGGGTCTGCAGACCTTCTTCGACCGCTTTCCCGACGCGCGGGCCGCCGGCGAAGGCAGTCGCCGCGATACCCGAATTCTGCGCGGCTGGTCGACTCTGCCGATCACACTCGGAAAGGCACACACAGCGGTAGGTTCGTGACGTGGACTTCCGAGCCGCTCTGCTCGACCAGACCCGGAGCTTCGGGGAGCTGATCGCCTCCAGCGATCCGGAGACGCCGGTGCCGACCTGCCCGGACTGGACGCTCAAACAACTGTTCCGCCATGTCGGGCGCGGAAACCGTTGGGCGGCACAGATTATCTCCGAGCGCCGGGTCTCACCGCTCGATCCGCGCGAGGTCCATGACGGGAAGCCGCCCGACGATCCCGACGCTGCCATCGAGTGGCTCAACGCGGGCGCGGCCCAGGTCCTCAAGTCGGTGGACCAGATCGGCACCGACGCCAGGATCTGGACGTTCCTGGGCCCCAAACCCGCGGGCTGGTGGGTGCGGCGACGCGTCCACGAGGCGGCGGTTCACCACGCTGACGCCGCGCTGGCCGTGGGAACCGAGTTCGTGCTGCCGGCCGACCTCGCGGCCGACGCGGTCAGTGAATGGCTGGAGATCGCCACCGCCATGGCGAAGAAACGGCATGGAGAGCCGCTCGCATTCGGCACCAGCATCCACCTGCACGCGACCGACGACGGTCTGGGGCCGACGGGGGAGTGGACGGTGGAGCACGACGAGGACGGGCTCGGGTGGGCCCACAGCCACGGCAAGGGCACCGTCGCGCTCAAGGGCCCGGCCCAGAAGCTGCTGATGGCGGTCACGCGGCGGGGCACGGCTGCCGATCTCGGGCTGGAAGTGTTCGGCGACACCGCAACCTGGGATGCGTGGCTCGACCGCACACCGTTCTGAGAGGCGTACGTTTCGTTCATGACCACATCCGAGATCGCCACGGTTCTGGCCTGGCACGACGCGCTGGACGAAGACGACATCGACACCCTGATCGCGCTGTCCAGCGATGACATCGAGGTGGGCGATGCCAACGGTGCCGCCCAAGGGCACGCCGCCCTACGTGAGTGGGCTGCAACCGGCGGGGACACCGTGACGCCGGGGCGGATGTTCGTGCACGACGGCGTGGTCGTCGTCGAAGAGACCATCATGGCGGCTGACGGGACCACCCGCACCGGTGCTGCGGCATTCCGGGTGGTGCACGATCACGTCACCTCGGCGTTCCGTCACGACACCCTGGCCGCCGCGCTGGCCGCCACCGAACTCACCGAAAAGGATCTCGTCGGCTGATTCGACGGCTCGCGGCAGCCCCGGCAACACCTTGTCGAGGGTCACCGGGAGCTCGCGGACCCGCACTCCGGTGGCATGGTGGACGGCGTTGACCACTGCGGCCGCGGCACCGACGATACCGATCTCGCCGGCGCCGCGGGAGCCCATCGGGTTCAGGTGCTCCTCGACCTCGTCGAGCCAGATCGCTTCGATACCAGTCACATCCGCGTGGGCGCTGAAGTGATAGGACGCGAGATCCTGCGTGACCACATGACCGAACCGGATGTCACGCACACTCTCCTCGTGCAAGGCCATGGACAGGCCCATGGTCATCCCGCCGATCAGCTGTGAGCGCAGGGTCCGTGCGTTGATCGCCCGACCCACCGAGAAAACGCCGAGCATGCGTGGGATCCGGATCTCTCCGGTGTCGGAATTGACGTGGGCCTCGACGAAGTGTGCTCCGAACGACTGCACGGTGTACTTGTCCGCGTCGGGGTTCTGCGGCGCCTCGGCCTCCGCTGTCACACCGATGTGCGGGTGGTCCCCGTGCTCGCGGCGAAACTGATTGGCCGCGGCGACGATTGCCGAACCCCACGACGTGATGCCCGACGAGCCGCCCGCCACCGAGGCCTGCGGTAGGTCGGAGTCACCGATCTGCAGATCGATTGCCTCGACGCCGCAACCGAGCGCGTCTGCGGCGATCTGGGCCAGAGCGGTCCATGTGCCGGTACCGATGTCGGCAGCACCGATCTGGACCGTATAGCGGCCTTGTCCGGTGTGGGTGACGCGGGCGGTGTTGCCTTCCATCGCCATCCCCGGGTACGTCGCTGCCGCCACGCCGGTTCCGATGAACCAATGGCCGGCCAGGCGTTTGGCGGGGCGGGGATCCCGCGGAGCCCAGTCGAACCGCTCGGCACCGAGCCTCAGGCACTCGACGAGGTGACGGCCCGACCACGGCTTGCCGGATTCGGGATCGACGTCGGGTTCGTTGCGTAAGCGCAGCTCGATCGGGTCCAGATGACAGGCGACCGCGAGCTCGTCCATCGCCACCTCCGCGGCGAACGTGCCAGGGCACTCACCTGGTGCCCGCATCCAGAACGGGACGGCAACGTCGAGTGCGGCCAGGCGGTGCGTCGTGCGCCGGTTGGGGCTGGCGTACATCTTGCGGGAGGTGACGGCGGTCTGTTCAGCGAACTCTTTGACGGTCGAGGTCTGTTCGATCACGTCGTGCACCAGTGCGGTCAGCCGGCCGCTCTTGTCCGCGCCGAGCCGCAGCCGTTGGATGGTCGGGGTGCGGTAGCCGACGAGGGCGAACATCTGCTGTCGGGTGAGCGCCAGTTTCACCGGGCGACCCCCGGACCGTTGGGCGGCCAACAGGGCCAGGACGTCGTGGGCATGGGGCGCGCCTTTCGACCCGAATCCGCCACCCACATGTGGTGCCACGACGCGCAGTTGCTCGGGCTCCAGGTCGAGCATCGGTGCCAGGGTCTTGCGCACAACGTGCACGCCTTGGGTCGAGTCGTACAGCGTCACCGCCGGGCGGCCGTCGCGCATCGCCCACTGCGCGACACATGCGTGGGGTTCCATCGGGTTGTTGTGCTCTATCGGAGTCCGGTACGTCGCGTCGACCGTCACCTCGGCCGCCGCCAGTGCCGCCTCGACGTCGCCTTCGTCGGTGTCGGCGGGAAATGACGGATTGACCGACTCGGGGGTGTACAGGCCCGGATGATGCGCGGTCAGTTCTGCGTCATGCGGTTCTCGCCGATACTCGACCCGCACCAGAGCGGCTGCCTCCCGGGCGATCTCAGCGGTCTCGGCGACCACCCCGCCGATGATCTGTCCGCGAAAATGCACCCGGTCGTCCTGCAGGATGGCCAGTTCACCGTCCGAGGAATCTGCCAGTGTCGGGGCGTCGAACACGGTCAGCACGTCGAGGACCCCCTCCATGGCGAGGGCTGCGGTGACGTCCATGGCGGTCACCCGGCCACGTGCGATGGTGGCTTGGATCGGATGTAGATACGCCGGATGCTCGACCTGCTGCTCGAACGCGTAGCGGGCGGTACCGGTGACCTTGGCTCGGCCGTCGGCGCGGGCCAATGGCTTTCCGATTGCGTGTGGTTCGACGAGAGTCACGGCCGCCTCCGTTCTGTGAGCATGCGCAACTGCGCCATCATCGTGCGGCGGGCCAGGTCCACCTTGAACTCGTTGCCCGGCAGAGGTACCGCCTGCTTGAGTTCGGCGTCGGCCGCAGCGGCGAACGTCTCCGCAGAGGGCTGATCGCCGGTCAGAACCTGCTCGGCTCGCCGCGCCCGCCATGGTTTGTGCGCCACCCCGCCCAATGCGACTCGCGCCGAACCGATCTGGAACGTCGACGTGAAGGTCAGCTCCGCAGCGACCGACACCAACGCGAAGGCGTAGGACGCGCGGTCGCGGACCTTGCGGTAATCCGACACCGCCCCGCTCGGTGGCGCGGGCAACTCAACCGCGGTGATCAGCTCGCCGTGCCGCAGCACCGTGTCACGGTCCGGTTCGTCGCCGGGCAGCCGGTAGAACTCGTCGAGCGGGATCCGACGCTCGCCATCTCGGGTCTGCACCACCACCTGGGCATCGAGGGCACACATCGCCACTGCCATGTCCGAAGGGTGCACGGCCACGCAGTGCGGGGATGCTCCGAGGATGGCGTGGTAGCGCACGTAGCCGTCGAGCGCCGAGCAACCGGTGCCCGGAGATCGTTTGTTGCATGGCGTGGTGACATCTTGGAAGTACACGCACCTGGTTCGCTGCAGCAGGTTGCCGGCCGTGGTGGCGACGTTGCGTAACTGTCCGGACGCACCGGACAGCAAGGCCCGGGCCAGCATCGGATAGCGCGCGCGGATCACCGGGTCGGCCGCGAGATCGCTGTTGCGGACATTTGCGCCGATGCGAACGCCACCGTCTGTGGTGTGAACGGTCTCGGTCAGATCCAGCCGGCTGACGTCGACCAGGAGATCAGGTTGCGCGACACCGAGTTTCATGTGATCGACCAGATTGGTGCCTCCAGCGAGAAACGCGCCGTGCGGGTGGTCGGCCAGCACAGCCACCGCATCGGCGGGACTCGTCGCACGGTGGTAGTCGAACGGCTTCATCGAGTCGCCGCCCGCCCGATCGCCGCGACGATGTTCGGATACGCGGCGCACCGGCAAAGGTTGCCGCTCATCCGTTCCCGGATCTCATCGTCGGTGAGCACCGGGCTGAGTTCGACATCGTCGGTGACGAAGCTGGGGGCTCCGGACTTGGCCTCGTCCAACATGCCGACCGCAGAACAGATCTGGCCGGGTGTGCAGTAGCCGCACTGGAAGGCGTCCTCCTCGTAGAAGGACTGCGCCACCGGGTGCAGTTGACCGTTCTGCTCGAGGCCGGCGGCTGTGGTGATCTGTGCCCCGTCGGCGGCAACGGCGAACGTCAGGCAAGTCGTGACGCGGCGTCCGTCGAGCAGCACCGTGCACGATCCGCACTGGCCGTGATCGCAACCCTTCTTGGGTGCCGTGACGCCCAGCCGTTCACGCAGCGCGTCCAGCAGTGTCATGCGGTTGTCGACCGTCAGATCACGACGGGTCCCGTCGACCTCGAGGGACAACTCGCTGTGATGACGATCGGGCTGGCTCACCGTCGCCGGGTACCCCGGCTGATGGTGGCCAAACGTGACGGCTCAGTGCCTGCTGGTCTGCGGAGTGGCCAGCACCGCGGCAATCCCCGTCGTCAACGGAACCGACAGCGCCAGGGCGATGCCACCCACCGCGGAGCGAGCGATCTCGATCGCCACACTCTCACCCGTCAGTACGTCGCCCAGCGACCGGTTGGCCACGCTGAACAACAGCAGCAGTGGCAGGGCGCTGCCGGCATAGGCCAGCACCAGCGTGTAGACCGTGCTGGCGATGTGGTCGCTGCCCACCCGCATGGCGCCCACGAAGATCGAGCGCCGGCTGCCACCGTGCTCGGCGAGCTCGAACACCGCCGAGGCCTGGGTGATGGTCACGTCGTTGAGCACACCCAGTGAGCCGATGATGAACCCGGCCAGTAGCAGTCCGGTGATGGACACGTTGCCCATATACGCCGCGACCTCGTTGTTCTGGTCCTCGGACAGTCCCGTCAGATGGGCCAATTCGATTGCCGCCCAGGACAGTATCGCCGCCAGCAACAGCGAGGTCAGAGTGCCCAGCAGGGCCGCGCTGGTGCGCAGGCTGACACCGTGGGCCAGATAGATCACCGCGTAGAGGATGGCCGCCGACGCCACCAGAGCCACTGGGATCGCCGGGGCACCGTCGCGCAGGGCAGGCAGCAGGAAGATCATCAGTACCGCGAACGCCACGACGATGCCGACAATGGCCCGCAGCCCGCGCCAGCGCGCCACCGCAACGATCACCACAGCGAACGCCACGGCCAGAGCGATGAGCGGCCAGGTGCGCTCGAAATCGAAGAACGCATAGGTCGTCGTGCCGGCCTCGTCGACCTGCCGGCTCACCCGAATACTGTCTCCGGCAGCAAGATTCGGCTGGCCGGGGCCGGTGGTGAATTCGAGTAGCGTCTTGGCGCCCTTGTTCGGCCCGGAATCGATGGCAACCAGGTTCTGCACGCAGGTACCGCCGCCGGGTTCGGCGGGCCTCGGTGCCGACGTCAACACGCCTCCGGCCGACGGGCTGCCGCAATCGGCCAGAGTGCTGGACGTGACGTGCCCGGCCTCGGTGGTGACGGCACCGCCCGCAGCGTTCTGGAAGGGCAGCGGAATGTCGACCTTCTGGTGGCTGGGCCACAGCACCGCGGCGCCGATGAGCATCGCGAGACCGATGGCAACCAACAGGCCGACGACGATGCGGGCGGCCAGCGGGCCCAAGGGCGACGGACCGGCCAGAGAATGGGAGTGGGAATGCGTATGCGCCACCCGGACAGCGTAGAGGGGGTGGCTGTCGGGTTCCTGGCGTCCGCACCGGGCACTGCACGTCAGGCGGCGATACTGAGCGGGTGGGTAGGTGGTGGGTCTGGCTGCTGTGGGGTGGCCTGGCGTGCTGGTTGGTCGGGTTCTGGTGGCACTGGTCGAGAACATCGTGGTGGATCTTCGACATCCTGATGAACCCGCTCATGGGGGCGCTGTACTTGCTCGGCTTGGCCGCGGTGGTGGCCGCGGCGATAGGAGGCCGCCGTTGGGTGGTTCTCGCGACGGCGGCGCCGGTACTCGTCGTCGTCACCATAGTGGTGAACTCGACGTGGAAGGTGGCACCCCGAACGTGGTTCGCGATGCACCGGCCGTTGTTCGAGCGGGCACTGCAAACCGACCCCGGCAAGGAGTACTACGGGAACCAATTGCCTTGGACGCTGAGGTTTCTCGTAGCGGAGGGAAGAGCATCGGTCCGGGACGGAAGCCGCTTCTTCCCGCAGTGGATCGGCATTCCCGACGATGCCGGCGGCTACTTGTACGACCCCGTCGAGTCTCCCGAAGGGGCCGACATGTACGGCTTCATCTGCGCCGATCCGGTCGATCTCGGTGACGGCTGGTGGATGTGCGGGCTACGTGACAACGGGTGGTAGCAGGCCTTACTGGCGGTAGCCGGCCAGGAAGTTACCGAGACGCTCGATGGCCTGGGCCAGGTCACGCGACCACGGCAGGGTGACGATGCGTAGGTGATCCGGTGTGGGCCAGTTGAATCCCGTGCCCTGGGTCAACAGGATCTTCTCCTGCAGCAACAGGTCGAGCACCAGCTGCTCGTCGTCGTGGATGTCGTGCACCTCGGGGTCCAGGCGCGGGAACGCGTACAGCGCGCCCGACGGTTTCACGCAGGAAACTCCCGGGATTTCGTTGAGCTTGGTCCACGCGGTGTCACGTTGCTCGAGCAGCCGGCCGCCCGGCAACACCAGGTCGTCGATGCTCTGGTGGCCGCCGAGCGCCACCTGGATCGCATGCTGGGCAGGCACATTCGGGCACAGCCGCATGTTGGACAGCAGGCTGATGCCCTCGATGAAGCTGGTCGCATGCTCCTTGGGGCCGGTGATGACCAGCCAGCCGGAGCGGTAACCCGCCACCCGGTAGGCCTTGGACAGCCCGTTGAACGTCAGGGTCAGCAGGTCGGGCGCCAGCGTTGCCAGCGAGATGTGCTTGGCGTCGTCGTAGAGGATCTTGTCGTAGATCTCGTCGGCCAACAGCAGGAGCTGGTGCTTGCGGGCCAGCTCCACCATCTGTTCCAGGGTTTCGCGGCTGTACACCGCGCCTGTGGGGTTGTTCGGGTTGATCACGACGAGCGCCTTGGTGCGCTCGGTGATCTTGGATTCGATATCGGCGACGTCGGGATTCCAGCCCTGGGTCTCGTCACACATGTAATGCACCGGGGTGCCGCCCGCGAGCGCGGTCGAGGCCGTCCACAGCGGGTAGTCCGGTGCGGGGATGAGCACCTGGTCGCCGTTGTCCAGCAGCGCCTGCAGGGTCATGGTGATGAGCTCGGAGACGCCGTTTCCCAGATAAACGTCTTCGATGTCGAACTTGGGAAAGCCCTCGACCAGCTCGTATCGGGTGAACACCGCCCGGCGTGCGCTGGCGATGCCCTTCGAGTCGGAATAGCCCTGCGCGTTCGGCAGCGCCTGGATCATGTCGCGCATGATCACGTCGGGCGCTTCGAAGCCGAACGGCGCGGGGTTGCCGATGTTCAGCTTGAGGATGCGGTGCCCTTCAGCTTCCAGCCGTGAGGCGTGCTCGTGTACCGGTCCACGGATCTCGTACAGGACGTCCTGCAGCTTCGTGGACTGGGCGAACGTACGCGGCTTCGGGTGCTGACCGGTCTGCCACGGCAACTGATGGGTAGTCACGTTCACCATGGTCTCATCACCGTCCACTGAATTTGGAATTTGCCCATGTGGTAGGTGGCCACCGCCACAATGCGCTGATTTGCCGAGACGCGCCATCCGTGCCCGTTCCTGGCAGTCATATGCAAGCCGCCTGTGTGTTCGCTTCGGTGGCCGCGCACTGTCCCAGAACCTGCGCAACTATGGCTGGAACGCAAAAGGCCGACTATCTACCCAGGTCAGATGGTGTTTTCATCGGCAACAAGTTCAACCAGATTGGCAATCCAGATGGCACGAATTACCAGCATCCTCCGAGTCAACACCTTGGCTGCGGTCCTCGGCGGCAGCGCCGTGGTCACAATGGGCGTCATCGCCGCCACCATGAGTGGAACACCGGAGGGCCCGGCCACCGTCGTCTCCGGCGGATCGATGACCCTCGGTGAGACCACGACCGTCACCTACACCGGCACGATCGCGCCGGCTGTGGCGGCGCCGGCGGTAAAGGCGCCACCCTATGGCGGTAGCGGCGGCTGATCGGCGCAGGCCTCCGCTGGATAGTCCGGTGTGGCGCACTGTGACGAGTGTGCAGGTTATCGCTCCGGCAGGTGTCGGACGGCGCAATAAGCTGCACACTCGTCACAGGGGCTGGGACAGGACATCAGGGGGCAGAACGCCGAACGGCCACCTCCTCGCGGAGATGGCCGTTCGGTGCGTTACGACGTGCTCAGCGCTTACCGGGACGCTTGGCGCCCGGCTTGATGCCAAGGCCCACGACCGGCGGTTCCGGCTTGGCGGGCTCGGCCGGCGCCTCGGCGGGCTTCTCAGCAGCCGGTTCCGGCGTCGGCTCGGCGGCGGGTGCAGCCGGGGCCGGGGTTGCCGGAGCAGCCGGAGCAGCCTTCTTGGCACCCGGCCGACGCGCGCCTGCGGCGATGCCCAGGCCCACGACCGGCGGTTCCGGCTTGGCCGGCTCAGCCGCCGCGGGAGCGGCAGCCGGTGCCTCCGCGGCGGGAGCTGCAGGAGCAGCCGACGCAGCAGGGGCCGCAGCCTTCTTGGCACCCGGACGCTTCGCGCCGGCCGCCATGCCCAGACCCTTCACCGGCGCCGCGGGAGCTGCCGGAGCGGCAGGCGCCTCGGCAGCCGGAGCGGCAGAGGCGGCAGGGGCCGCGGTCTTCTTGGCGCCGGGACGCTTGGCGCCTCCGGCGATGCCCAGGCCCTTGACCGGAGCTGCCGGAGCGGCGGCCTCGGCAGCCGGAGCTGCCGACGCAGCGGGAGCCGCGGTCTTCTTGGCGCCGGGACGCTTGGCGCCTCCGGCCATGCCCAGACCCTTGACCGGGGCCGCAGCTGCGGCCGGGGCTGCGGGAGCTTCGGCAGCGGGTGCTGCCTCAGCCGCCGGAGCTTCCTCGACCACCGGTGCCGGAGCCGGTGCCGCCGCTGCGGCCTTGGCCTCGGCTTCCGCGCGTGCCTCGGCTCGCTTTTCGGATTCCTTTGCCGCCGTGCCCTTCTCGGGCAGCGTGATGCCGCTCTTGTCCAGCGAGTTCAGCAGCAGCTGAGCCACGTCGAGCACTTCGGCCTTCTCGACGTTGCGCGCCGCGGCCACGTCGTCGACACCGTCGGTGATCATCACGCGGCAGAACGGGCAGCCGGTCGCGATGGTCGAGGCGGTGTCCATCGCCTCTTCGGTGCGCTCCACGTTCACGCGCTTGCCGATGTGCTCTTCCATCCACATCCGCGCGCCACCGGCACCACAGCACAGGCCGCGGTCGGCGTGGCGGGGCATTTCCTTGAGCGTCACGCCGGAGGCCTCGACCAGCTCACGCGGAGCCTCGTAGACCTTGTTGTGACGACCAAGGAAGCACGGGTCGTGGTAGGTGACCTCGGGGCCGCCGGTGGACTTGACCGGCACCAGCTTCTTGTCCCGGACCAGGCGGTTCAACAGCTGCGTGTGGTGCACGACGGTGTAGTTGGCGCCCAGCTGCGGGTACTCGCGGCCGATCGTGTTGAAGCAGTGCGGGCAGGTGACGATGATCTTGCGGTCGACCGTCTCGACACCCTCGAACAGCTCGTTGATGGTCTCGACGTTCTGCGCGGCCAGCTGCTGGAACAGGAACTCGTTGCCGGAGCGGCGGGCCGAGTCACCCGTGCAGGTCTCGCCGGTGCCGAGCACCAGGAACTTCACGCCCGAGGCGGCAAGCAGCTCGGCGACGGCCTTCGTGGTCTTCTTGGCCCGGTCCTCGTAGGCGCCGGCACAGCCGACCCAGAACAGGTACTCGAAGCCGTCGAAGCTCTCGACATCCTCGCCGTAGACCGGGACGTCGAAGTCGACCTCGTCGATCCAGTTGGTGCGGTCCTTGGCGTTCTGGCCCCAGGGGTTGCCCTTGGTCTCCAGGTTCTTGAACAGCACACCGAGCTCACCGGGGAACTCCGACTCGACCATGACCTGGTAGCGGCGCATGTCGACGATGTGGTCGATGTGCTCGATGTCCACCGGGCACTGCTCGACGCAGGCGCCGCAGTTGGTGCAGGACCACAGCACGTCGGGATCGATCACGCCGCCCTGCTCAGCGGTGCCGACCAGCGGGCGCAGTGCCTGCTCGGGGCCGGAACCCTCGATGCGGGCGAAGCCGTCCTCAGGAACCCCGTGCCCATGCAGGCTGTCGCCCAGCTTGGCGAAGTCGACCGAACCCTCTTCGGGCATCGGCTTGCCCTCGATGATGTATGGAGCCTTCGCGAACAGGTGATCGCGCAGGTTCATCATCACGAGCTTGGGAGACAGCGGCTTGCCGGTGTTCCAGGCCGGGCACTGCGACTGGCAGCGACCGCACTCGGTACAGGTCGCCATGTCGAGGTTGGCCTTCCAGGTGAAGTCCTCGATGCGGCCCTTGCCGAACACCGCGTCTTCGGCGGGATCCTCGAAGTCGATCTTGTCGCCCTTGTATTCCATCGGCAGCAGCGGGCCGAGGCCGTCGGGCAGGCGCTTGAAGGTGACGTTGATCGGGGCCAGACCGATGTGCAGGTGCTTGGAGTGCAGCACGATCAGCAGGAAGGCCAGCATGACGCCGAGGTGGGCGAGCAGCGCGATGGTCTCGAGCCACACGTTGGCGGTGTGGCCAAGCGGAGCCAGGAGCGCGGCCATGCCGTCGGAGAAGAAGGCGCCGGACTGGTACGGGAAGTTCTCGCCCAGGACGTTGACGGCAGCACCGCGGAAGATCGCGTAGGTCAGGATGACCAGGAAGATCATGATCAGAATCGTCCAGGCGCCGCCGTTGTGCGAGCCGTAGAAGCGGGACTCGCGACCCAGCTGCTCGGGGTTCTTACGGATGCGGATGATCGCGAAGACGATGATGCCGGCCAGCACGGCGACGGCGAAGAAGTCCTGCAGGAAGCCCAGCACGGCCCAGCGGCCGACGAACGGAATGTGGAACTCGGGGTTGAACAGCACCCCGTAGGCCTCGAGATACACCGTGGCGAGGACGAAGAAGCCCCACATGGTGAAGAAGTGCGCAAGGCCAGGGATGGACCACTTCAGCAGCTTCGACTGCGCGAAGACTTCTTTGTTCTGGTTCAGGAAACGCTGGACGAGATGGTCCTTGCGGCCACGCTCGTCGCCGACCTTCTGTCCCGAGCTGATCAGCTTGGTCAGCCACAGCACGCGCTTGCCGGCGAACACCAGCACGACGAGCGTTGCGAGCACACCGAGAATCAGTCGCGACACAACCAGTGTGTGTTCGAGACTCTCCACAGAAACGCCTCCATTCGGATGTTACCCGTGAGTAACTTGGGCATAGTTACCCGTCAGTAACTTAGCTTCCTTCAGCTCATAGTGACATTTCGGTGTTTCCCACCGCTACCGAGGCTTACCTAACTTTGAGGTCACTGTGGTATGGATCTCAGCCCTGCGGAGCCAGCATCGCCCTCAGCATCGACAACATCTCCGTGCGCGACTCGGCGCCGAGGCGCCGCCGGATGCGCGCCACATGGTGCTCGACGGTCTTCGCCGAGATGAACAACTGACTGCCGATGTCGCGGTAGGGCATGCCGAGCAGCAGCAGTTCGGCCACCTCACGTTCGCGGTCGGACAGCTTGGTCGACGACGGAGCCGGCGCCCGGGGTGCGGCGCCGGGCGGAGGGGCCGAGACGACTTCGACGTCCTGCACGGCACTGGTCTGCTTGAGGTCGCGGGCCAGTTGCAGCATCGCCTGGGACACCCGGGCATCCGGCGTCTGCAGTGCGGCCTGGCTGGCCAGCCGGGTGCCGTCCCAGGTCAGGCCGAACTGCGACAGCCCACGTGCCGCGGTCGTGACCTCGTCGGTGTCGACGTGATTGGCCAGCACCCGCAGCCAGATGCGCCCGGCATTGGCCAGCGCGCGGGCGAACGCGCTTTGACCGGCCGCCGCGGTCAGTGCCTGTCCGTGCGGAGCAACGGCTCCCGGCGAGTTGGCCAGGATCCCGGCGTGCACACCGGCCCAGTGCAGCGGCACCGACCACAACACCGGATTGCCGAGTGCCGCGAGCAGGCTCCACGCCTCGGACAGCGTGTGTTCCAGGCGGTCGACCTGACGCATCCTGGCCCCGGCCACCCACAACTCACCGAGCGGCAGCAGCGAGAACAGGTCGATCGAATACTCGGCGAGCACCTCGACCGCGGTAAACCAGTGCTTCTGGACGGCGCCGCTGTCTCCACTTCGCCGGGCGATCGCGGTACGCAGCGCCGCCGCCCACAACGCGTCGCGACGGTGCAGATCCTCTCCCGCTTCGGCGGCGGCAGCATCCGCGCCTGCCGCGCCGAGCTGGCCATCCTGCATCTTCACCCAGCCCAACAGCAGCCGGTGGCGCGCCGCGCTGAACGCCTCGTCGCCGCTGCCGGCTCGCACCGCCCGGCTGATCACGCTGCGTGCCCGCACCGAGTCACCGCCGTGCAGGGCGGCCAACGTCACGAGAGCAGCCGGGGTATCGGGGGCGACGCCGCCGGCCTGATATTCCGCGGTGACCGCCTGCCCCAGCCGGGCCACGGTCACGGCGAACGGCTGATCCAACGACAGCACCAGGCCTTCGGCCAGGTTGCGTGCCGCCCGCGCTGTCGAGGTGGGTGGTCCGGCCACCTCCGAGTTCGACGACGCCCGCGCCGCGTCGGCGTCACCCGCGGCAAGAAAAGAGGTCGCGGCGGCTGAGCTGATCAAAGTGTCCGGATAGGGGCCGAGCCACCGGAACAGGTCGGCGGCCTGGGCTGCGCCGCCGTCGTGCATGGCGACGCTGGCCGCGACCCGCACCGCGGTGGCGCGTTCGGAGGGGTCCTCGGATCCGAGCAGCTCATCGGCCATGCGGGCCGCGGTGGTGCAGTCTCCGGCCAACGCCAGTGCGTCGGCCAGTCGGGTGCTCACCGCGGCGGCCCCGGCTGTGACCGCGGCGCGGTAGAGCCGAGCCGCCCGCGCCGGCCGGGCGCGATTGTGGGCAGCGTGCTCGGCCAGCGCCTCGGCCAGCCGGTCATCGCGTAGTCCGTGCTCGGCCAGACGTACCGCGAGGTCGGCAGACAGGGTCGACAGTTCGAGTTGCGAAGTGAGCAGGGAGGTTTCGATCTCATGGTGGCGGGCGGCACCGGCGATCTGGGCGAGCGATTCGTGTACCAACCGGACGAACCGCCGGTCGTGAGACGGCTCTACCAAGCCGCCGGCGCGGGCCCGATCCACCAGTGCCGACGCCTCGGCACCGGTCAACCGCAGTGCTGCCGCGACGTCGTCGGGGCCGAGATCGTGGCTCAGTGACAGGATCAGCAGCGCATCGCGGGTGGCGTCGTCAACCAGTCGTAATCGGTGCAGCAGTGCGAACTTTGCCGCATCGGCCGGGGCCTCGACCGCATCTGCCGCTGCCCGCAACAGAAACGGCAAACCGGCGGTCGCGGCCAGCACCGATCTCACGGTTTCCACGGTCGCCGGTGACCCCAGCGCCGCGGTCAGCACCCGGCCCACCTCGGCTGCCGGCAGAGGGCCGAGCCGCAGCACCGGGTTCTCCCGCTCCAGAGCGGTGGCCAACGCGTGCAACTGGGGGCGGTGGGTCAACGGCTCGCACGCCACCACCACCGTCGCCGAAGGATCCGCGACTTTCTCTGCAAGACAATCGATTTCGGTGTCGCTCAGCTGGTCTGCATCGTCGACGACGAATGCCGCCTCGGCGGCATCGCCCGGTCGGGGAGCGCGGGTCAGCACGGTACGGCCGGCCTCGCGCAGTGCGCCACGGATCTCGGCGAGCACCGTGCTCTTGCCGGTTCCGTTGCCGCCGGACAGCAGCAGCTTCACCGGCGCGGCCGGGTCGGCCTGCACCGCACCGATCGCCGTCCGGGCAGCCAACGGGAGCTCCGGAACGGGTTCCGGTGCCGGGGCGGTCATCAGCGCTGACCTAGGCTCCGCCGCCTGGGGCCTCCGCCGCCGCAGTGGTGGTAACCGGCGGCTGGGTGGTGGTCGGCGGCTTCGTCGTCGTCGGAGGCTGCGTGGTCGTCGTCGGCGGTTGCGTCGTCGTGGTCGTTGTCGTCGGTTGCGTGGTGGTCGTTGTGGTGGTCGTCGTTGTCGTGGTGGTTGTGGTCGGACTGGTCGTCGTGGTGGTTTCCGGCGCGGACGTCGTCGTCTCCGGCGGCGGTGGTGGCGGGACGACGACAGTGGTGGTCTTGACCCCGTCGGGCCCCTCGGTCACGGTCGTGATCGGCTCGGGCGGCGGCCCCTCCGGGGACGGCCCCATCGAGTAGGTGGTGCTGGTCTCGGTGAGCGGGGTGGAATCCCCCTCGGAACTGGTCAACGTCACCGCGAGGCCGCCTGCAGCCAGCAGTACAGCCGCAGCCGCGGCCCCGAACAGGATCCCCGGACGTCTGTACCAGGGCAGCGGCGCCGGTTCGGCGTCGAACATCTCCTCTTCATGGCTGAACTGGACAGGTGGCCGCGCCGCGGTCGTGCCCGGCGCGGTTTCGTACTCGCCGCCCGCATAGGGAACCGGTTCATTTCCGGGTGCATCGTCCTGCGACCAGGCCAGGGCACTCCCCGCATCCCCGTCGTCGGCCGACGGTTGCGCCATGGTGGCGCCCGCCGCCCAGGCAGCCGGTCCGAGGCTGGTGGGAGCCATGCCGGTGGGAGCATCCGCAGCCGCCACCTCGGGGGCCATGCCGGTCGGTGCAGCGGCGTCGATGACGCGCTCGGCGACGAGAGCGGCCCCCAGGGCCACATCGAGTTGCGGTCGCTGGGTTGTCACCACCGGGGCGCGCGACCGCTCGGACAGTCGCTGGGTCACCAGAGGGATCGCCGCTCCGCCGCCGACGGTGGCGACCGCGGTCACACTCGACAGCGCAATGTTGTTGCGCTGCAACGTGTCTTCGACGGCGTCCAACAGGCCGGCCAGTGGCGCGGACATGAGTTGCTCTAGTTCTGGGCGGGTCACTCGGACGTCGGAGTTGAACCCGGGCAGTTCGGTGGGAATCGCTGTCGCGGTGTCGGCAGACAACCGCTCCTTGGCCTGACGGCATTCGGCCCGAAGCTTCGCCAGAGAACCGACCGCCGCGGTACCGGCCGGGTCGGAATCGTTGGCCGTCGCGATCCCGCTGAGCACGTGGTTGAGCAGCGCCTGGTCGATTTGATCGCCCGAGAAGTCCGGATAACGGAAAGTCGGTGCGATCGTGGCGAAATTGGCGCCGGCGTCGGCCAGCGTCACGCTCGTCCCGCTGCCGCCGAAATCGCACAACACCACGACGCCGTCGGCGGGTAACCCCGGATCAGCCTGCAGCGCCGCCAGCGCGGTCAAGGAGTCGGGCACCAGTCCCGGCGGCACACCGGCCGGTGACAGCGCGGGCTTGTTGCGCAGTGCGCCACGTAAGGCGCCCACGGTGCTGGGACCCCAGTGCGCAGGTACCGCGATCACCACGGGCGCACCACCGCCGGCGGTGCGGGCCATGACGTCCAGGGCCTCGGCCAGTACCAGTTCACCTCGGTGCTGGGACCCGTCGGCTGCGACAAGGGGAACCGGGTCGCCGACGCGCTCCACGAAGCCGGCCAGCGGCAACCCGCTGCCGGTGTACTCGCCGACGTCCGGCGCCCGGTCGTTGTGCAGCGTGAAAATCGATCGGCGGATCACCGGTTGGCGGCCTTCGCGGGCTGCCACCAGGTTGGTCATCCCGATCGACAACCCCAGTGAGTCGGTCATCAGGCGTCACTCCTGTTGTCTCGGCCGACCCTCACCCTAACCGCTGAGGCATCCAGGACTCGGCATTGTTCCCCTAGTGGCGTCAATCCCCTAATGTCCACCCCCCTAATGGCGGGTGGGCGGGGGTGGGCTCGGCACCGATCCCAGCACCACCACAGCTGGCTAGCATTCGAAGCGAACCGTTGAGGAGGTGGAGCATGGCGAACACATTGCTGGACTTTGTGATGTCGCTGGTGCGCGACCCTGACGCTGCTGCCCACTATGCCGCCGATCCGGCGCAGGCCATCGCCGACGCGCATCTGACTGATGTGACCAGCGCGGACGTAAACAATCTGATTCCTGTCGTGTCGGAGTCGTTGTCGACATCCGGCGGTGGCGGCGCGTTCGGTGACCTGGGTGCCGCCGACCCGGGCGGCAACGTCTGGGCCAGTGGCGCGGCCACGGCGGCGTTCGACGCCTTCGGCGATCACGTGCCGGTCGATGCCCCCAACCATGCCTGGGATACGACGGCGGGGCAGGTGATCGACCAGTCGGGCTCGCTGGACCATCTGGTGTCCACCGGGCCGGTCATCGACGACATCGGCGTCCTTCAACAGCCGCTCGAAGACGTATCGCTACAGCTCAACGAGCCGGTCATCGAGGATGTGCCGGTCGCCGATCCGGTATCGGATGCCGTGTGGGATCACCACGTCGTCGACACCGAGCATCACACAGACGACCCGGGCGGCTTCGATATTTTCGACTGAAGCCCCCAGACCTTCCAATAAGCGCGCGACCCATGCGGTCGCGCGCTTATTGCGTTTTACCTGCGGAAACATCAGGACGTGCGGGGCTGTCGGCCCATCCCCTACGGATCCCCTATACCCCTATTGGGGGAACCCCCAGCACCCCGGGTGGGGAAGATGCGGGGAGGGGAATCGACCCCGTTTCCGGTGTTGCGGCGCGCCCATAACGTTGTCTCCAGATCGCCGGAGAGCCCGGCACGGGGAGTCACCAGACACTCCACAGAAACATCCGAAAGGTTGGAGCAATGACCACTCTGATCGACTTCATCCTGGACCTGTTCCGCAGCCCCGCCTCGGCAGCTTCGTTCATCGCCGACCCGGACGGCAGCCTGCGTGACGCCGGCCTGCCGAACGTGACCGCGGCCCAGCTGCACGCCGTTGCGGCCACCGCCGCCCCGGCCGGTGTCCTGCTCGGTGGGGGCAACCCGGTACTCGGCCTGCAGCGCGCGGTCGCCGACCACCACAGCATCCCGGCCTCCTTCGGGAACCAGGTCGCCTCGCCTTTCTCCCCGCAGACGCAGTTCGCGCCGGAGGTTGCCAGCAACAACGACACCGAGTGGGCCAGTCACAACAACGTGCCGGTGATGAGCCCCAACCAGGACGCCGGTGCCAACGCCCAGCAGGGCGCCTTCAACCTGGGCTTCGGTGACATCACCCTCGGCGATAAGAGCACCAACACCGCCACCAATGGTGGCGTGGTGGTCGACGGGGAGAACAAGGGCGACATCGTCAGCGGTGACGGCGCCGTGCTCGGCGACGGCAACACCACCAACAACGGTGACGTCTGGGCCGGTTCCGGTTCGCACGTCAACGTCGGTGAGGGCAACGCCATCGAGGACAGCTCGCAGCACGCCGGCGGCGACGTGGTGTCCGGCAACGACGGTCCGGTGATCAAGGACGTCGACATGAGCGGTGGCCACGGCGGCGGCGCGTCCGGCGGCGACAGCCTGATCGGGATCGGCAGCGGCGGTGCGTCCGGTGGCGACGGCGGCAACGCCGGCTCGATCATCCTCACCGATGCCTCAACCCACGCGGTCGGCGGTAACCAGACCACGGTCGACGGTGACTACGGCAGCCGCAACACCCAGGACAACTCGACGCACACCTCGGTTCAGACCGAATCGACGCACAGTGTCGAGGACAACTCGTCGAGCTACACCTCGAACATCGGGTCGGGCAACGACACCGCGTTCGCGTCGAACAACGACACCGCGTCGCACAACGACACGTCCTTCGGGTCGCACAACGACACCAGCTCGGCGCTGGGCTCGGGCAACAGCTACGACTCGCACTCGCAGTCCCACACCGATGTCGCGTCGCACAACCCGATCGAAACCGGGTTCGACGCCTTCTGATCCGATCCCACAGGGGCGGGGGCCATCCGTTACGCGGGTGGCCCCCGTCCCGTTGGCGCGCCTACCGTTGAGCCCGGCATGCAGGAGGAAATCTGATGACGCAACCGAATGACCCGCGCAAGGTCAAGGTGATCGTCGAACTCATCGACCACACCAGCACGATTGCCGACACCTACGATCGCGGCGATCTGGTGGAGCGGCTCCGGGTGGCGAAGGTGCGCATCAGTGACCCACAGATCCGCGTGGTCATCGCCGGCCAGCTCAAGCAGGGCAAGAGCCAACTGCTCAACTCGCTGCTCAACATTCCGGTGGCCCGCGTCGGCGATGACGAATCCACCGTCCTGGCCACCGTCGTCGCCTACGGAGAGCAGCCGTCGGCACGGCTGGTGGTGGCCCGGCCCGACGGGGCCGAACCCGAACTGATTGAGATCCCGCCCTCGGAGGTGACCAACGACCTGCGTCGCGCTCCGCAGGCCGGCGGCCGTGAGGTGTTGCGAGTCGAGGTCACCGCGCCGAGCCCATTGCTCAAGGGCGGGTTGGCCTTCGTCGACACCCCGGGAGTCGGCGGGCTCGGGCAGCCGCACCTTTCGGCGACCCTGGGCCTGTTGCCCGACGCCGATGCGCTGCTGATGGTCAGCGACACCAGCCAGGAATTCACCGAGCCGGAAATGACCTTCATTCGCCAGGCGATCGAAATCTGTCCGGTGGCAACGGTTGTCGCCACCAAGACAGACCTTTACCCGCACTGGCGCGAGATCGTCGGCGCCAATACCGGCCACCTGCAACGGGCGGGTATATCGACCCCGATCACGCCTGTCTCCAGTGTGCTGCGCAGCCACGCCATCCAGCTCAACGACAAAGAACTCAACGAGGAGTCGAACTTCCCGGCCATCGTGAAGTTCCTGTCCGACCGCGTGCTGACCCGCGAGAGCGACCGGATTCGCGACCAGGTGGTCGCCGAAATCCAGTCAGCTGCAGAGCATCTGCTGTTGTCGGTTGACTCCGAGCTGTCTGCCTTCACCGATCCCGACGAACGTGAGCGGCTCACCGCCGAGCTGGAACGGCGCAAGCAGGAAGCCCAGGACGCCTTGCAGCAGACCGCCCTGTGGCAGCAGGTGCTCAACGACGGTATCGCCGACCTGACCGCCGACGTCGACCACGATCTGCGTAACCGGTTCCGCAACATCACCCAGCACGCAGAGAAGGTGATCGACACCGGCGACCCCACCCTGCACTGGGCCGAGATCGGCTCGGAGCTGGAGGAAGCGGTGGCAACCGCCGTCGGCGACAATTTCGTCTGGGCCTACCAGCGTGCCGAGGCACTGGCCGCCGAGGTGGCCCGCACCTTCACCGAGGCAGGTCTGGAGGCGGTGCAGCTGCCTCAGATCGACGCCCGCGACATGGGCGCCGGATTCGGCGAGATGAAATCGCTGGCCCGGCTGGAGGCCAAGCCGATCAAGGCCGGGCACAAGGTCATCACCGGCATGCGCGGTTCCTACGGCGGTGTGCTGATGTTCGGCATGCTGACGTCCTTCGCCGGACTCGGCATGTTCAACCCGCTGTCGCTGGGCGCCGGTCTGGTGCTGGGTCGCAAGGCCTACAAGGAGGACATGGAGAACCGCATGCTCCGCGTGCGTGGCGAGGCCAAGACCAACATGCGCAAGTTCATCGATGACGTCGCCTTCGTCGTCGGCAAGGAATCGCGGGACCGGCTCAAGGGCATTCAGCGGCAACTGCGCGACCACTACCGGGGGATCGCGAACCAGACCACCCGCTCGCTCAACGAATCGCTGCAGGCCACCCTTGCTGCGGCGAAGGTCGAGGAGAACGAGCGCAACACCCGGGTCAGGGAACTGGAACGCCAGAAGAACATCCTGACTCAGGTGGTCGACCACGCCCAGAACCTGGCCGGGGTGGGCAACTAGGCTCCGGAATAGGAGACAACGAGGACGATGACCGCGATCGTCGCAGTCAACGGAGCTGCCAGACAGCCGATCAGCATTCCGAGACCGACCTGTGTTGCCTTGCCTCCCGAGAAGTAGAGCAGGCCTCCGATCGCAGCCACGATCAGGAGCGCGGGCAAGACGATGTAGAGCAGGAAGATCACGAAGTATCCCATTGTCACAGCGGTGAATTCGAATATGAGACTGGTGATCAGAGCCGCCACGAAGCTGAGAGGACCGAACTTGGTCGGCGCGGGGCTGTCCGTCATTCGTAGATCCAGAACGCAGCGAGCAGCCAACCGATCAACACGGCTGCAGCCGAGCCGGCGACAGCCAGACCGACGCCGCGCCAGCGCGATGACCTGGGCTTTCAGGAGCGCAATGCTGATCACGAGGGCGATCACGGCGGACATCGCAGCCCCGGCCGACATCACTATCGGGAACGGGTCGCCGACCAACACCCACTTTCGTGCCGCCCAGGTGGTCGACAGGAAGAGCATCAGCACCAACTGGAACACCAGCGGTACCGACCAGGTGGCGGCCCGCCAGGTGGCGGAACTGACTCTGCTCGCAGTTTCCATGTGCTGCACCTCCGTGCCGGCGGACCGAGAGGCCGACCGCGCGATCGCCCCGGTGAATATTCAAGCGTGTTCGGCACGTTTTAAGCTCGAAGGGTTACCTGGCGTCGAAAGGTTGGACCCCGCAGCGTGAGCACGGCCGATCAGGTGCGCTCGATTCTGGGCGGCACCATCAAGGCGTACCGGGGTGACCCGGCCTACCGCAATCGGCCCGACGTCCACAACGAGCTCGACCGCATCGGACGCCGGCTCAACCAGCCGATCCGCATCGCACTGGCCGGCACGCTCAAGGCAGGCAAGTCGACCCTCGTCAACGCGCTGGTCGGGGAGGACATCGCGCCCACCGATGCCACCGAGGCGACCCGCATCGTCACCTGGTTTCGGCATGGGCCCACGCCCAAGGTGACCGCCAACCACCGCGGCGGGCGGCGTGCCAATGTGCCGATCGCGCGGGACCCGCATGACCGCGGCCTGACGTTCAGCTTCGCCGGGCTGAACTCCGAGGACGTCGTCGATCTCGACGTCGAGTGGCCGGCCGCCGAGCTCATCGACACCACGATCATCGACACCCCGGGAACCTCGTCGCTGTCGCGAGACGTATCGATGCGGACTCACCGGCTCCTGGTGCCCGAGGACGGCGTTCCTCGTGTCGACGCCGTGGTGTTCCTGCTGCGCACCCTCAACGCCGCCGACATCGCCCTGCTCAAACAGATCGGTGAGCTCGTCGGCGGGTCCTCGGGTGCACTCGGTGTCATCGGCGTGGCCTCGCGGGCCGATGAGATCGGTGCCGGGCGCATCGACGCGATGATGTCGGCCAAAGACGTCGCCAAGCGGTTCACCGAGGAGATGGACAAGACCGGGATCTGCCAGGCCGTGGTCCCGGTGTCGGGTCTCCTCGCCCTGACCGCCCGCACCCTGCGGCAGAGCGAGTTCGTCGCGCTGCAGAAGCTCGCGGGCATCGAACCCGCCCAGCTGACCAAGGCGATGCTCTCGGTGGACCGGTTCGTCCGCGAGGACAGCTCGCTGCCGGTCGACGCGGCCACCCGCGCGGCGCTGCTGGACCGGTTCGGCATGTTCGGCATCCGGATCTCGATCGCGGTGATGCACGCCGGGGTGTCCGATTCCGTGGCACTGGCCGACGAACTGCTGGAACGCAGCGGCCTGATCGCCCTGCGCGACGTGATCGACCAGCAGTTCGCACAACGGTCGGAGCTGCTCAAGGCGCACACGGCGCTGCTGTCGTTGCGGCAGTTCGTGCAGCGCAACCCGATTTATGCGACGCCCTACATCCTTGCCGACATCGACCCGCTGCTCGCCGACACGCATGCCTTCGAGGAGCTGCGGTTGCTCAGCCTGTTGCGCTCGCGTCCCACGACGCTGAACGAGGACGAGATGGCCTCACTTCGCCGCATCATCGGTGGCTCGGGCACCGATGCGGCCAGCCGGCTCGGGCTGCAGCCCGATGCGCCGTTCGACGGGCCCCGCGCGGCCTTCGCGGCGGCGCAGCGTTGGCGGCGGCGCGCCGAGCATCCCCTCAACGACCCCTTCACCACGCGGGCCTGTCGGGCCGCGGTCCGCAGCGCCGAGGCGCTGGTGGCCGAGTACTCGGCGCGGCACTAACGAATCGGGCTCCGCCGCCGACATACAGGTATGCGTGATTGCCTGGGGTTGTCCGTGGGGGCGACCAATCTGGTGGCGATCGCCGACCACACGCCGTTGGTGCGGCGGGCGGTGCTCACCGTGTCCGGGCATCGTGGGCCTGTGGTCGGTGCGCCGTCCTTGGCCGATGGCGGGCTGGTGTTCACCGATTTCGTGGGACGGGTCGGCGATCCGGTGCCGTTGGTCGCCGCCGACGGTTCGATGCATCGCGCGGAGCAGTTGTTGGCCGGGGCGATCGAGGCGCTGACGCGTGAGGTGAGCCCCGCGCAGCGTCCGGATGCCTCGGTGGTGGCGGTGCCCTCGCATTGGAGCTCGGCGGCTGTCGATTCTGTGCGGCGGGCGATGCCCGGCGTCCGGGTGGTTCCCGATTCGGTCGCCGCGCTCACGGCCATCCAGTCGTATCCGGGCCTGCCGGCCCGCGGCGTGGTCGCCCTGTGCGACTTCGGCGGGACAGGTACCAGCCTGACCTTGGCCGACGCTGCCGCGGGATTCGCGACCATCGGCCAGACCGTGCGGTTCGACGAGTTTTCCGGCGATCTGATCGACCAGGAAGTGCTGCGACTCGTCCTGCGCAATCTGGAGGCCGAACCCGCCGGCACTGCAGCGGTGAGCACACTGGCGCGGCTGCGGGATGAGTGCCGCGATGCCAAGGAACGGTTGAGCGATCAGAGTGCCACCAGCCTGGCCGGGGTTGGCGGTGCAATGAGGCTCACCCGTGCCGAACTCGACGCGGTAGTCGACCAGCCGCTCGGTGGCGTCATCGAGGCCATGCTGGACCTGCTGCGTCGCAACGGTATTCACCCTGCGCAGCTGGCGGCATTGGTAACCGTCGGTGGTGGAGCGCGGATACCACTTGTCACCCAACGGCTTTCATCGGCTTTCCGGCTTCCGGTCACCACCGTGCCGCAGGCCCAGGTGATCGCCGCGGTCGGTGCCGGCCTGCTGGCCCGACGCGGGGTCGACGAGACGGCAACGCAGGTGGCGGTTGGTCCTGTGGCCGCTCCTGCGCCTGCGTCTGCTGTCTCGGCTTCGGCTGCTTCGGCGACCGGCACGGTGGCCGCATCCGCGCTGGCCTGGTCGGTGGAAGACTCGGCGGCTGAGGTCGCCGAGTTCGTTCCCGAGTCGGTGACCGAGGATTCGGCCCGGCCCGAATTCGTGTTCTCCGAACCGCCTATGGCGCCCGCTCCAGCGCGTGTTGCCTGGTACCGGCGTGGCGGTGTGGTGACCTATGCAGCGGTGTTCCTGGCCGTGGTCGGCACCGTCGGCATGGTGTTGTCGGCGCGGGCCGATCGCCTCGACGCCGCAGTGTCCGGACTGCTGGGGCCACAAACCGTTCCGGCCGAATCCCCCTTGGCCCAGGCCGCGCCCGCACCGCCCACCCGGACCGTGGTTGTGCGTGATCCGTCCTGGCCAGATCCTGGTCCCGGTGCGCCCGCACAAGCTGCGCCGCGTCCGGCGGCCGCACCACGGCTGGTGCAGAGTGCGCAGAGCCCAGCCGCACCGCAGCGAGTGGCTCCCGCGCCGCAGGCGCCCCTGCCACCGCCGGCCGCCCCGGCACCCGCGCCGCTGCCTGCACCTCCGGTAGCACTGCCGCCGATTGCGGTGCCGCCGTTGGTTTTTCCGCCCGTCGCGCTTCCACAGTTGCCGATCCCGACGTTCACGCCGCCGTCGAGCCCATCATCTTCACCTGGCCCGTCGCCGACTCCTTCGCCGACGCCCGAGCCGACACATGCGCCAGAGCCCACACTCACGCCGGAGCCGACACATGCGCCAGAGCCGACGCACACGCCGGAGCCCACCAAGGCACCCGAGCCCACGCCCGCAGCCACGCCCACTTCAGCTGCCCCGGCACCCTGAATGGATCAACACCGAGGATTACTGCTCGATAGTGACTGCAATCCTCGGTGTTGACGACTATGCGGCGCGGTCGAGTCGAGTGAACTCACACTCCGGCCCACATGGATGGCCGGCGACCGCGATTCCGTGTCGCTCGAGCACCTGGGCGATCTTGCCTGCTGTCTGACAAGGCCGGTCGAAGACCTGCCCGTAGGACAGCCTGACTGTCGAACGACCGTCGACGGCGGCGTCGAGATCCCGCTCGAAATCCGCATCGCGCCTGGTCGCCGAATCGTGATACACCCGGCCGTCGAGTTCGACGATGAGCTGTTCGCCTTACTCGGTATCGCGATAGCAGACACCGACGGATGACGTGGCCCGTTTCTGCCGCTCGGCTCGGGGGAGACCGTGCGGGCGCTCGACGCGAACGAGATAGCCGTGCTCGAGCACCGAGCAGGTGCCCTCGGCGATATCAACCAACACCGAGCGTAACCACCGGCGACGGCGGACCCGTGCCCGAGAATCGAGCACTTGCAGTAACCGATGGGCGGTGGTTCGCCGCGATTGACAGGCATTGGCCAGGACCGCAATGGCATCGAGTTCGGACGCGGCGCGGCATGCGACGTCGAGCGCGGCTTCGTCGTAACGCATCCGCGGTGGGCCGACGTTCCACAGCACTCGCTCGTCAAGATTCACAAGGTGGTGGATGCGGACTCCGGTCGGTTCCGCCAATATCGCCCGGTATTGCGCGACCGCAACATGGATGGGCAACGCGTCGGCTCCCATGGCCGATTCGAAACACAGCGCCGCCGGCGACGCGTAAAGGACTGCGGCCCAGGCGCGTTGCGCCCACGTCAGCGGGCCGGTGTGGTCGACATACACCCCGGCGTGGACTCGCGCCCACTCGTTGCGTCTGAGCAGCCGCCGTATCTCATGCTCCAGCAGACCCGCATCCAACGCCTGTCGACGCGAGATCACCCCATTCTGTTGGCGGAGCACGTCGTCAACTTCCACCAACTCGATACTTGTGGACAGGCGCGACGGCGAAAAGAAGCATTTCGAGGACCTGTGGATAACCTGCGCCGAGCCGGTTAGGGGTTACCCGCGGGCGGCGGCGTTGTCGTCGTCACCGGCGCAGTGGTGGTTGTCGTCGGCGGGGGCGTCGTCGTGGTCGTGGTCGTGGTCTCGGTCGTCGTGACGGGCTCAGTGGTTGTGGTCGTGGCGGTGGTTTCCTCGACCGTGGTGGTCGGTACGACCGTCTCGGTGACCGTGTGAGTGGGCGCCGGAACCACCGGGGCCGAGCTGGCGACCGATGTGGTGGTGGTTGCCGTGGTCGACGTGGTGGTAGTCGTGGTCGTCGACGAGGAATCAGACGAGAACAACTGCACCAGGGCATAGATGACCAGCGCCGCGATCACTGCACCAGCAGCGCCCATGCCGACCAGCGCAGCGGGCTTGCGGTACCACGGGACGGCCTCGGGAGTGGGCGGCGCGGGCGCTTCGGAGTACTCGCCGTAGCTGGGCGCGTACTGGGTGGGCTCGTCGTCGTCGTCGTAATAGTTCGACACGCGCCGATGGTAGGCGCGCTCAGCCGCCCGGCGGGGGATACAGCGTGCGTGTCACGTTGGTACGCGGCCGGTAGTGCGTCGTGGGGTACTCGCCGTAGTCGGCGCCCGGCGACGTGTACGACGGCGTGGTCGTTGTCGTGGTCGTCGTTGTCGTCGTAGTGGTGGTCTCGGACGTCGTGGTGGGCGAGGTCTCGGTCGTCTCCGAGGACGAGGTGGTCGTGGTGTCGGACGGCACGCCGAACTCGGTGGTCACCGGCAGGCGGGAGGTGGTGGTCCGGGTCGTGGTGGACTTCGTGGTCTTCGAGGTCGACGTATAGGTGGGCGGGACGAAATCGATGGGAGCGTTCTCAGGCCCTCCGGAGCTGGTCAGCGAGATCACCGCCCACAGCAGCAAGCCGATCACGGCGAGCGCAGCAGCGCTGGCCCCCGCGACTGCCGGCGTCGAGTGATGCCAGGGCGCCTCGGGAGGCTGCCCCTGATCGTCCTCGTCACCGGCCACGGGCACCGATACTATGCCCGGCCCTGAAGCGGGCTTCGGTCAGCTCAACTGACGGATGACTTCACCGGCGAAGAGCTCGAGATGATCCAGATCGGACTGGTCGAGCATTTGCAGGTAGACCCGCTGCACACCGGCGTCCAGGAACGGTCCCAGCTTGTCGACGATCTCGGCGGGTGTGCCGACCAGGGGCGAATTGCTGCGCAGCTCGTCCACCTCGCGGTTGATCGCCGCGGCGCGCTGGGCGATCTGCGCTTCGTCGCGGCCTGCACACAGCACGAAGGCCGCCGAGTAGGTCACGGCGTCCGCGGCTCGTCCCGCTGCGGACACCGCGTCGGCCACTCGCGCGAACTGTGTTTTCAGGGTGTCCAGCGGCACGAACGGCACGTTGAACTCCGACGCGAACTCCGCGGCCAGTGCGGGCGTGCGCTTGGCGCCCAGCCCGCCGATGACGATCGGCAGAGTTGACTGTGCGGGCTTGGGCAGCGCCGGTGAGTCGACGACGGAGTAGTGCCTGCCGGTGAAGTCGAAAGTCTGCCCAACCGGCGTCTTCCACATACCGGTGAGGATGCGCAGCTGCTCTTCGAGCCGGTCGAAACGCTCACTCAGCGGCGGGAACGGGATGGCGTAGGCCTGGTGCTCGGCCTCGAACCAGCCCGCGCCGAGGCCCAATTCCACACGGCCACCGCTCATCTCGTCGACCTGTGCCGCCGAGATGGCCAGCGGCCCTGGATGGCGGAACGTGGCCGAGGTGACCATGGTGCCCAGTCGGATCGTCGAGGTCTCGCGTGCGAGACCGGCCAGCGTCACCCAGGAATCCGTCGGCCCGGGCAGGCCGTCACCACTCATCGCCAGGTAGTGGTCAGACCTGAAGAACGCCGAATATCCGAGCGATTCAGCGACGCGGGCCACCGCGAGCTGGTCAGAGTAGGTAGCGCCTTGCTGGGGTTCGACGAATACACGGAAATCCACGACCGCCAGCCTATCGGCGATCTGAAGTGGGCGGCTGTTGAGTGAGTTCATCGAAGCGGGCGAGCGCGGCGTCGAGGTCGGCTGGGTCAAAGACTTCGGCCCGACTGAGCTGATCGCCTTCGACCGTCACGAGGCAAATGTCTCGCCACTCGGCATCGAAACCCTCCTGGGACGTTGCTGTCGCCACATGAGTGACGACCACTCCGACGTCACTGAGCTGATGAACCGCCTCGACGTAGATGGTGGCGTGTGTCGTGATGTCCCAGATCGCACGCAGTGACGCACCCAGACCACCGGTCGCGATAGCGACTGTTGGCCGGTGGTCGATGTCCGTCCAAGTTGGTGCGACCGCGGGAAGCTCATGCCGATTCAGCGCAGCGTATGCGCTCACGATCGTCGACCATGTTTGCGTGTGCGGTGCCGCTTCACCGGCGAGGTAGCGCGCATCGAGTTCTTCGAAGGCGGCGTCGAGATTGCCGGGGTCGAACACCACGCGCGCAGAGATCCGGTCATGGGTATCGATCTCCGCGACGCACAGTGATTCGGTGTGAAACACATCTGGTCCCTGGTTCCCACTCGCCATCTGAGTACGAGCGAGGAAGAGGCGCTCACCGCGCGTGGCGACGACATCTGAAGTGATGCGCGTGGCGCCAAGTTCTGCGACTGCCCTCGCGTCGGCGATTGCTGCATCTGGACCGTACCTAGTCCCGGCATTGACGACGGTCCGACGGTCGTCGAAGGAAAAATCGTCCGCCAGATACTGGTTCATCGACTCCCAGTCACGGGCGGCAAAGCAATCTAGACAGCGTTCCTCCACGCGACTCGCCGCATTGTCGAGTCGCGGCGGCTGCTCAGTGAGCTCATCGAACCTTGCGAGCGCGACATCGAGGTCGGACTCGTCGTACATCTCACAGCGGTTCACCGCGTCGCCGTCGACCGTGAACACCACGATCTGTCGCCACTCGGCATCGAAACCGTGATGCGAACTCCCGTTCGCCGCTTGGGTGATGACTGTGCCAAGTCTGTTCAGGCGATGCGCTGTCTCGATGTGGACTTTCAGATCGGGCGACACATCCCACGCGGCATGGATGTACGGGAACAAGTCACCCGGCATGAAGGCGACGCCTGGCCGGTGGTCGACGTTCACGAGGTCAGGCGCCGCACGGGGTATCTCGTGTCGGTTCAGTGCGGCGTAACCATTGGCCACAGCCGACCACGTCTGCGCGTGGTCGGCTGCCTCACCCGCGACATACCGCGCTTCGAGTTCGGCGAACGCGGAGTCGATGTCGTCGGGGTCGAAAAGTACGAGCGCGCAGATACGTTGGTTCGCGTCGATCTCGACGATTTGAACAAGATCGATCAGAAATGCTTCGGGGCGCTGGTCTTCACCCGAATACCGGATACGGCGGAGCGTGAGGTGCTCGCCGCGGGTCGCAATGGCGGCCGGCGCTATTTGCGTGAGACCGACCTCGGCGCCGACTCGGAGATCTTCGATCACCACGTCTCGGCCGCGCCGACGATCGGCGTTTATCACCCGACGACGATCGTCAATCGAGATATCCTCAGCCATCAGCTGCGACAACGCAGTCAGATCCCCGGCCGACAAGTATTCCTGGCAGCGCGCTTCCACCAGGCTCGCAGTGTTCTCCGGCCGCGGTCCCCGCGGCCGATTGAGTTCATCGAATCTGACGAGTGCGGCGTCGAGGTCGTCCTCGTCGAACGCCTCGGCGCGGCTGACGAGATCGCCTTCGATGGTCAGTATGGCAATGTTTCGCCATTCGACATCCAACCCGTCCTGCGAGGTTGCCGACGCTGTATGAGCGACGACCACCCCGACGTCACTGAGCTGATGAACCGCTTCGACGTAGATTCTGGCTTGTGACGTGGTGTCCCATATCGCTTGCAGCGACGCGCTCAGGGCGCCTGTCTCGATGGCGATCAGTCGTCGGTGGTCGACGTTGGTCGAGTCCGGCGTCGCCGCGGGAAGCTCATGCCGATTGAGCGCGGCATACGCATTGATGACCGTCGACCACGTATGGGCATGCGACGCGGCCTCGTCGGCCAGGTATCGGGCGTCGAGCTCGGCGACGGCGGAGCCGAAGTCGTCGGAGTCGAAGGTGACCACATCGATGATGAGTCCGTCGGCACCCAGCGCGATGATTTCGAGAATTTCCACGTGGAACCCGTCGACCTGTTCATCGCGGTTTGCGTATCGGGAGCGCCTGAGCGCCAGGCGCTCACCGCGTGTCGCAATGACGGTCGCCGCTGTGTTGCTGACGCCGAGCCCTACGACTGCGCGGGCGTCTTCGAGGGCGGCATCCCGACCGCGACGAATGCCAGTGCTTACGATGTGGCGGCGGTCCTCACTGCAGAAGTTGTCGGCCAGCATGGTCGCCAACGCGTCCAGATCCGCTCTTATAAAACACTTCTGCAAGCGCTCGTACGCGCGGCTCGCCGCGTTCTCCAGCAGCGGCACCGGGCGACTGAGCTCCTCGAGCCGCGCGAGCGCAGAGTCGAGGTCTGCCTCGTCGAACATCTCGCTTCGATTGAACAGGTCACCGTCGAGCGTCATGAGGTGGATCTCGCGCCACTCTGCCTCGAAGCCGTCTCGTGAGGTGCCGTGCAACGCGTGCGTGACGACGACTCCGAAATCGGTCAGCCGATGGACATCCGCGATGCGGAAGCTGATGTCCGGCATCTGATTCCAGGCGAGGCGGGTGTATTCCTTGATGTCGCCGGGCGCGAACGATGTGACCCGCCGGTGGTCGAGACTCACGTGGTCGGGCGTCGTTGCGGGGAGCTTGCGCCGGTTGAGTGCGGCGTATACGCCGATGACTGCCGACCAGGTGTGCGCACGGCCGGCCGCTTCACCGGCGAGATACCGGGCGTCGAGTTCTTCAAAGGCAGCGTCGAGGTCGTCGGGGTCGAATGTGACCGTCGCGGCGATCCGATGGTCAGCGGCGATCTCGATCACGTGCAGGAGATCGAGGCCAAACTCGTCGGGCTCCCCACCGTTGAGCGAGAATCGAGCGCGGGTGAGAAGGAGGCGTTCCCCGCGCGTCGCTACGGTGTTCGGCGATTGTGTGGCGCCGAGATCGGCTGCTATCCGGAAGTTTTCGATGAATGTATCCCGGCCGATTTGTAGGTCGGCGCTGATCACCCGACGACGGTCGTCGAGGCTGATGTCATCGATCACCATCTGCGCCATGGCGTGCCAGTCGTGGGCGGCGAATCGCTCCAGAAAGCGATCGGTCGCTCGGCTCGCGGCATTCTGCAGCCGCCGGGATGGCCGGATGAGTTCGTCAAACTTTTCGAGTGCTGCGTCCAGGTCCGCCTCGTCGAACAGCTCGGCACGATTGATCAGGTGGCCTTCGGCCGTCATGATGACGATCGCTCGCCACTTGGCCTCGAATCCTTCCCTCGATCTTCCCTTTCCTACATGGGTGAACACCGCTCCGAACTTGTTCAGCCGGTGCACAACCTCGATGCGGACGTTCAGCTCCGCTGCTAGCTCCCACGAAGCGTGGAAGTAGGCAACGCCTTCACCAGAAGCCATCGCGGTGGTGTGCCGATGATCCAAGTTCACCCAGTCAGGTGTCGTCGGAGGGATCTCGCGTCGGTTGAATGCTGCGTACGCGTCCGTGACTGCCGTCCAGACCTGCGAGTATGGCGCTGCTTCACCGGCGAGATAGCGGGCGTCGAGTTCTTCGAAGGCGGCATCGACGTCGTCGACGTCGAATACGAAGCGTTTCGATATTTGGTTGTCGGAATTCACTTCGATGATCTCGAGAAGGTCGCTGTGGAAGGGCTGGGGTTGCCGGCTCGCGGCCGCTCGGCTGCGACACAAGACGAGATTTCTACCGCGGATCGCGATGACGTCTGACCGGAGTTCCGTTACTCCGACTTCACAGATGGCGACGATCTCGGGGATCACCGCATCGCGCCCCGTTCTGCGGCCGGCATTGACTACCGGACGGCGATCCTCGGTTGAAATGTTCTCGGCCAGGACATTTCGAATTGCATCCCAGTCGCGGATGGCGTAGCTCGTGATGATGTCTTGATATACGTGGCTGGCGACGTTCTCCAGCCTCGAGACTTGTGGGCGTTCTTCCTCGAACTGAACATGCAGGGCTTCGAGTTCGGCCACACGCTCGCTCGCTGCGACGGCCGGGGTGTGCATTTCGACCGAGGTCTCGGGCTGAGCGGGTGCGGCCGGCGGGTTCGGAAAGGGCCGCTTCCCGAGAAGTCTGTGCGTCTTTTCCGCAAGTGCCACAGCGCCTTTGCGGTCGTAGAGCTCGGCGGCGCGTTCGGCCGCAGCCTGTGCGCCCACCGTGTCGCCAGCGGCGTCCAACACCACCGCCAGTGCCAAGCATGCATCGCCGTGGTCGATCAGTGCATCGGTGCGCGCCGCAATGGCGACGGCCTCCTCGGCCATCCGCCTTGCCCCATCGTGATCTCCGCGGCGCGAAAGCAGCTGGGCCCGAACTGTCCGCCAGGTGATCGATGCCTTCAGCGCATGGCCGGCGAGCCGCTCACTCTCGGAACACAATTCGTCGGCCTCGTCGCCCCGGTCGAGCAGTAGACAGGTGCGGCCCAACAGCGCCGCCGTCTCAGCAGCATCTGCGTCGAGACCCATCCGGCGCAAGCCGTTGTAGGCAAGACGAAGATGCTGCTCGGATGCAGTGGGATCATCGAGCACCAACTCGACGAGCCCGGCGAAGTGCTCAACTTCGAGAACCGCATGGCGCAACCCCAGTTCGGTGACGGTGCGTCGCGCGGAGTCGATCATCCGCCGGGCGGCAGCCGCCCGGCCGCGAAACGCTTCCAACACGGCCTGGCACCGGGTCGAAGTCGCTTCGACCGCAGGCGAATCGGTCGTGATCCGAAGTAGGCGAACCACGTCGAGGCATCGACCACCCGCGCGTGGAACCGGGTTGGGCCCCCACAATGCCGCCAGGGGAGCGCCCGCGAGCACCTCGTTCACCCGTCGGTGCTCGCGTGCCCGGCGCGCGGCGGTGAGAGCGTTGTCCAACGCCACTTCGCAGTCACCGATGCGCCCGAGGCGCGCCAGGCACCCGGCCCGGACGGTGTACGCCTTGGCTTCCCCCGCGGCGTCGCCCAATTCGGCCAAGGCTGCCGCAGCCGTGCCCACTGCGGCCTCGATCTCGTCCAGGCTCTCCGGGTCGACGAGCGTTGAGAGTTCACCGTCGAAGCACGTCGCCCATGCCGCGAGCCGTGCCGAATCACGGGTGCCCTCTTTCAGTTGCGCTACCGCACCCGCCGCCGAGGACACATCGCCCGCGGCCAGCAGCGCCTCGCACCGGGCGACCAGGAGCTCAACTCGCTGGTCGTCGCGGTCGGGCAACTCGTCGTCCAGTTCGTCCAGCGCGTGCAGGGCATGGTCGTACAGGTCGGCGGCACCCTCGTAGGCCAGGCGCGCCATTGCCTGGTCTGCGGCACGACGGCAGTACTCGACGGCCTTGACCGCGTTTCCCGCCCAGGCGCATTCGAAGTAGTGGTGGGCCAGATCGGCCAGAAGTTCGTCGCCGGTACCCGGCAGATTCTCCAGCGCCGCGGCAATCCGCTGGTGCAGCCGCATGCGGCGCACGGAGGCGAGTTCAGCGAGCAGCGATTGCCGGACGATGGCGTGGTTGAAGCGGTAGAGACCGCCGGGCTCCTCGATGAGGATGCCGGCCTGGCACGCCTCGTCGAATGCGTCGACGAGATCCTGGCCGACCACTTGCTCGACCAGGTCGAGGGCGAACTGGCTACCGACGACCGCGGCCGCGGCGAGCGCCTTGTTCGTCTCGAGCGGAAGACGGGAAAGTCTGCGGCTCACGGCTTCCCGGACGCCCTGCGGCAGCGTGCTCGGGTCCCAATGCCCACCGCTTTCGTCGACATGGCGCAATGCCTGGATGAGGAAGAACGGGTTGCCACCGGTGACCGATGCCAATGCCCGGGCCAGCTCTTCGTCGTCGTATCCGGCTTCGGCCACGTACGCCGTCACGTCGTCCTCGTCGAGGCCGTTGAGGGCAATGCGTTCGGCGCTGCCGTCGCGGTGGAGGTCGGCGAGCATCGCGGCCAAGGGATGGGACCGGTCGAGGTCGGTACTCCGGTAGGTACCCACGATCTGGACGCGGGCATGCTCGCCGAAACGTAAGAGGTGGCGCAAGAGGAGCAGGGTGGGCTTGGCCGCCCAATGAAGATCATCGAGTACCAGGACGATGGGCACGTCCAACGAGGCGATGCCCAGCAGGGCGACGACGGCGTCGAACAGTGCATAGCGTTCGGTGTCCGGATCGCCGTGTGGGGGTGCGGCGACATCGGGCAGCACGTCGGTCAACCCGGGAACCAGCGGCAGTAGCGCCTCTATGCCGCGCATTCCGCGCAACCGATCGGAACCGACGCCGGGCACGAGTGTGCGCAGGGCTTCGGCGAACGGTTGGTACGGCGCACCGAGATCCTCGTCGGAACGGCCGTACAGCACGAGCGCTCCCTGTTCGTATGCCTGCCGGCACCATTCGCCGGCCAGGCGGGTCTTGCCCACGCCCGGTTCTCCCGCGATCAGTACGGCGCGGGTGCCGGCGATGACCGTCTGGTGCCAGGCGGCGAGCAGCTCCGCCAGTTCACGGCCACGCCCGACAAACGGACCCGGTCCCGCGAGAACCGCCGGTATGGCAGCCCGCTCAATGGGGGAATCGCCTGCCGGTGGAGGGCTTTCGGCGGTCTGGAGGCGGAGCTCGAAGATGTGCTCGGGCCGTGCCAGGTTCTTCAATTGGCGCATGCCCAGGTCGACGAGCGCAACGTCGTCGGATAAAGAGTCGATGACCAGCTCCGCTGTCGCACCCGAACATAGGATCTGACCACCGGAGGCCTGCGAGCGCAGCCGGGCGGCGCGGTTGACGGCACGGCCGAAGTAGTCGCCATCGCGAAGCTCGGCTTCCCCGGTGTGCAACGCGATGCGGATACGCATGGGTTCAGCCAGCGCCCACGGCTCGTGAAAGATGGCGTCCTGCAACTCGATCGCTGCTGAGGCGGCGGCTGACGGACGATCGAAGACCGAGAAGGTGGCGTCGCCTTCGCCACGCGTCTTGATCAGGCGCCCACCGCGGGAGGTGACGACCTGTTCGACGAGCTCGTCGTGACGGGCGAGTGCGATGGCCATCGCACCTGCGTCCGCCTCCCATGCGGCGGTGGAACCTTCGATATCGGTCAGCAGGAACGTCACTGCCCGCATGGAAGATGAAATACTCTGTACAGCAGGGACTTCCAGCGCGGTGTCCTGTGCGACGATCGCTGCTTCGAGCCGGCGCAGGTCCGGGCCCGGGTCGACCCCCAGCTCATCGGCGAGTACCGACTGTGCGCGCTTGAATGCCCCTAGGGCTTCACCTTGTCTGCCGGCGCGATAAAGCGCGAGCATCAGCTGACCCCAACGTCGTTCGCGTAGCGGAGCGTCCGCCACAGCGGCCTCGAGGTCGCCGATGATCTCCGCGGCACGACCAGTCGCGAGAAGCGCGTCCGCCCGATCCTCCACCAGGGCCGCGTGGGCCTCGATCCACCGAGTCTTCTCGGAGACGCCCCGCCGGCCGTCGGGCAGTTCCGGGATACCGCGCCACAGGGTGGCCGCCTCGTCGAACCGGGTCACCGCAGTGCTGGTGTCGCCGGCGCCCAGGGCATCCCGGCCTGCCTTGGTGAGCGACTGATACCGCGAGGCATCGGTCTCGGCCGTGTTCAGCCGCCAGCCGGTGCCCTGGGTCAACACGAAGCCGTCGCCGAGAGTGTGACGCAGTGAGGAGATGTGGGTCTGCAGGGCCTTGGCGGCCGTGCGGGGTGGATCGTCGCCCCAGAGCAATTCCGTGAGCACGTCGGCCGGTACCACCGCACCACCGTGGAGTCCGAGCATCGTGAGGATGGCACGCGGCTTCGCGCCCGGTATTACGACGGGCGCACCGTCCATTCGGACCTGAAGAGGTCCCAAAACCCCCAGTTCCACCGATGAAAGCGTACTCACGCATTGATCGTCGGTGGGGCGATTCAGCGCCCAGTCAAGAACGGGTAAAGCCCGGGATGACCTGGGCTTCTACAGGCCGCGACGGGCAGCGCGCACGGCGGCGACGGCGGCGTCGTCGCCAGCGAACGTCACCCGGGCCGGTTCGCGGCCTGCGGCGAACAGCAGCAACTCGCCCGGATCTCCGGTCACCGTCACCTCCGGGCCGGCGCCGACCGTGGCCAGTGTTTTGCCCGCCGGGGTGGTCAAGGCCACCCGGGCCGGGGATTTGCCCATTGTCATCCGGGCCATAGCGCCGATCCCGCGGGACAGCGCGGAGGCCGTCGCGTCATCGAGATCCCTTGGTTCCCAATCGGGTTGGGCCCGTCGGACATCCTCGTTGTGGATGAACATCTCGGCCACGTTGACCAGCGGGTCCAGCAGTTTGAACGGAGAGTACAGCGGGGGGCCCGCAGCGATCTGATCCACCAGGTCGGCCCATTCGGTGCTCTCGGTGACCTTCTGCTGCACGCGCTCGGTGTAGCCCGCGAGCTGAGGCACGAGGATGCCGGGGGCGGCATCGAGGCGACGCTCGCGCACCACCAGATGGGCAGCCAAGTCGCGGGCGGTCCAGCCCTCACACAGGGTGGGCGCGTCGGGACCGGCGGCACGCATGGATTCGACGAGGGCGGCACGTTCCCGCCGAGCGACAGTCATGGACCAACTCTAGAAGGTTTTCACGCCCTGGACAGCGATGGTCATTCCGTGGCCGGTGCTGTCATTGCTGATCCGGGTGCCGTCTTCGGTCGCGTCGATGGTCCAGCCCACAGCGCTGTACTTGCGATAGTCGAGGGTCACCACCGGAATGTCACCGAGGTTGCCCACGACCCACTTGATCTGGCCATCCGGCGTCAGCCTGACCCCGGTCGCGTGCTCGCCGTCGATCACCGGTGCGTCGGTGAAGTCGGATTCGCATCCGACGTACTGCTTGGACAGCTGGCAGCGGGTCAGACCGGATTTGGTCTCGATGAAGACGTACCCGTTCTCCGGTTGTAATGGGGCGGCCCCGGCCGGCGGAGCTGCAGCAGAGGGACTGGGGGTAGCTGGGGTGGTACTCGACGGGGGCGCCGGGGTGGACCGGGTGGGCCGTGCGGTCGGGAAACTGGGCTCGGTGGGTGATTGCGGGCTGGTGGCCGGAGTGCCTTCGATGCTCGATTGGCAGCCGGACAACAGCGCACCCGCAGCCAGCAGGGCGCCCAAAGATTGCCACGCCTTCACGGCGCCAAGGCTACGCATCGCGGGTGGTCACGGCGGGTCATGACGCGCCGAACAACCCCGCGTATCCGTCGGAGAGCGCCCGCAGCTGCGCGGCCCCGTCGCCGCGGAACGAAGCGCCGTGCATGATGGCCAAAGTGGTGGGGCTCAGCTCGGCGAGCCGGGTCAACGTGGGTATCAGATTCGTGGTCAGGCCGGTGGCGTGGAACAGCGCCTCGGCCGCTAATGCCGGTGCCACGCAATCGGACTCAGTCAGAGCCGGGCATTGGCCGGTGTGGGTGAACAGGTCGCCGGCCAGCAGTGTCGACGTGGCCTCGTCGAACCACAGCCCGGCCTCCCAGTTGTGCGGTACGTGCGGTGTGGCGAGAAGCCGCAAGCGATGCCCACCGGTGTCGTGCACGCCGTCCAGAGGTGCTTCGACGGGCGGTCGATCGCACATGTCGGTCAGCGACAGCCCGATGGCCAGCGGGCCGTGGATCACCTCGGCGTGCGGTGCGGCCGCCAGGAACTGGTTGACCCCACCGCACTCGTCGGCTTCCACGTGCCCGAATGCGATCCAGCGCAATCGGGTCAGCGGCAGAACTCGCTCGATGGCCGCCGACACCTGCGGAAACAGGAACCGTTGGCCCGTGTGGAACAGGAACGGTTCGTCGCCGGTCAGCAGGAACTGGTTGAAGGTGAAGCCATGCTCGGTGATCCCAGGTATCCAGGTGGACAGCCGGTAGGTGTCCGGGGAGATCTCGTCGACGCGGGTTTCCAGGTCGGAGGCCATGAGTTCATGGTCCGCCCCGGGAAACCACACAGAGCGGGTTTCCCGGGATGTCGGGTCAGGTGAGGAACGGGTTGTGCTCCGGCAGCGGCTTGATCAGCGGATCGAGCAGCTTCGCCGACTGTTCGACACTCAGGACGTCGGCCGGGTCGAGCTGGATGAACCCCCGCGCGCTCTCGTCGTACTCCCAGACGTCTTCACCGACCAGCCGGCCGTTGTCGTAGGGCCAGATCATGTGCTCGGCGGTCTTCACCAGATAGGTGGCCTCGGGATCCGCGGCCATTCCTTCGGCGGCGAGGAGGACGCCCGGCGTCTGCTGGTAGATGTACGACGTCGACACGATCATGTCATCGCTGATCGCCAGCTTCTCGTCGTCGGCATAGAAGATGCACTGGGCGGTGTCCTTCCACGCATGGTAGAGCCCTTTGACCGCCTCGGTGCCTTCCACCGTGACGCTCTTGCCGAGCATGTTGAAGTGGTACACCGGCTTTTCGACGGTCATGTCCGGGGCGAAGATCTCCTCGTACCGCCCGGCCATTTCCAGGTAGCGGTGCCGGTTGTAGGCGTGCAGCATGTAGAGGTGACGGGGATTGTCCGTCGTCTCGATCAAGCGCTCCACGGCTCGGTTGGTCTGGGTGATGTCGTATCGACTCATTTTTTCGTTTCCTTTCAGGCTGTGAGAAACATGATTCGGAGTTCGGATTTCTTGAATTTGCCGGTGGCAGTGCAGGGAAGCGCTTCGACGAATTCGATGCGGTCTGGCAGCTGCCACCTGGCGAAGTCCTGTGCGAGGTGGTCGCGCAGCGCTTGGGCGGAGGCCCGGCCACCGTCCGCAAGTACCACCACGGCCAGCGGGCGCTCGCCCCAGCGCTCGTCGGGCACGGCGATCACCGCGGCCTGTGCGACGGCGGGATGCGACATCAGCTGGTTCTCCAGGTCCACCGACGAGATCCACTCGCCGCCGGACTTCACCAAATCCTTTGACCGGTCGCAGATCCGGACACAACCGTGGGGATCGATGCGCACCACATCGCCGGTCTTGAACCAGCCGTCGGCGGTGAAACTGTCCGCCCCGCGGCCACCGTGGTAGCTGCCCGCGACCCAGGGTCCGCGCACTTCGAGTTCGCCCATGGCGGCGTCGTCCCAGGCGATGAGATCACCGTTCTCGTCACGCCCCCGGATGTCGAAGAACGGGCTCGCGACACCCTGCCGCATGCGGTAGTCGTACTGCTCGTCCCGCTCACCCGCGTCGAGGTGCGCCGGAGCGCGGCAGACCGCGCCCAGGGGAGCGGTTTCGGTCATTCCCCAGGCCTGCACCACGGTCAGCCCGTGGCGGTCGAATCCTTCGAACATCGACCGCGGCACTGCCGCGCCTCCGACGACCAGCCGGTCGAGTTCCGACAAGTCCCACTTGTTCGGGTCGGTATCGAGTGCGGCGAGCATGCCCATCCACACCGTCGGGACGCCGGCCGTCATCGTGACGTGCTCGCGGGCACACAAGTCGAGGACACTTTCCGGGTCCAGGCGCGGGCCCGGCAGGACCAGACGCGCGCCGGCAAGAGCGGCAGCGTAGGGAAGGCCCCACGCGTTGGCGTGAAACATCGGGACGACGGGAAGGACTGTGTCCCTGGACGATACCGACAGCTGGTCGGGTAGGGCCGCGACCAGTGAGTGCAGGGCCAGCGCTCGGTGGGAGTACACGACGCCTTTGGGGCGCCCGGTGGTGCCCGAGGTGTAACACATGGCGGCGGCGCGCTGTTCGTCGAGCGCGGGCCAGACCATTGGCTCGGCCCCCGCTATCAGAGCTTCGTAGCCGAGCGTTCCCGCGGGCGCGTCCCCATCGTGGGTGACGACGATGACGTGGCGGAAATCGTGTCGGGCACTGAAAGTTTCGAATACGTCCAGCAGGGACTCGTCGACGATGATCACCCTGTCGTCGGCATCGTCGACGATGAACACCAACTCGTCGGGAAACAGCCGGGGGTTGAGGGTGTGAATGACGGCTCCCATGGCGGGCACCGCGAAGTATGCCTCCAGGTGCTCGCTTTGGTTCCACAACAGCGTGGCCACCGGATCGCCCTCGCGGACGCCAAGGGTACTCAGCGCACTCGCCAGGCGGCGGGCGCGGACCGCGCATTCGCCGAAGGTGGTGCGCGTGACCGTGCCGGAGGGCCTGCGCGAAACCACGTCAACGTCGGAATGGAAGCGCTCGGCGCGACCGACGATGCTCGTCAGTGTGAGCGGATAATCGTCCATGCTGTTGCTGCCCAACATGTTTGCGGTCACGACGTCGTCTTCTTCCGGCGCACGACCCGGGTGGCGTTCCGCAGTTCTTCCAGGCCTTCGCCGAGGGCGGCCAGGATCGGCCACGGGTCGTCGACCAACTCGCGGTCGACGACGATTCCGAACTCGAGGGAATCCTGATAGCTCATCACCGTGATGTTGATGCCGATCCCGTCGAGCACCCCGGAGACCGGGAACTGGGCGCGCTGTCTGACCCCGCCGAGGTACAGGGGAGTAGCCGGCCCGGGGACGTTCGAGATCATGGCGTTCGCAGGCTGATTGAGCCCGCGCACCCCGGCCAGGCGGGACAGCGACCGGGCGGCCTGGGCGAACAAGGCCGGCGGGATGAAGTGATTGGCGTCCTGCAGAAGTGAGGCCGGCAACGCGCGCTGCCGTTCCTTGGCGGTGTTCATCGCCTCGTTGATCCGGCGCACGCGCTCGACGGGATCCGCCTCATCGGTGGGCAGCTGGGTGAGCATCACCGACACCCGGTTGCCGAAGGTGCCCTGCTGCTCGGGGGTGCGCACAGACATGGGGATGAAACTCGCGAGAGGTTCGGCGGGCAGTTCACCCTGCTTGTCGAGCCAGGCCCGCAGACCCGCCGTGCAGATCGCCAGCACGACGTCGTTGACGGTGCAGCCGAGGGCGTTCTTGATCGCTTTGACCTCGGACAGCGGCATGGAGCCGAAAGCGACGCGGCGGTGTGGCGATACCCGCGCCTGGAACCGGGTCCGGGGAGCGGTGACGTCGCTGCCCCGGAGCGCGGCCACCGGACTGCCGGCCTTCATGGCTCGCTTGACCAGCCGGCTGCTGCGCGCGATCGCTTTCACACCGGGGAGATGCCGGATGGTCGGAACGTCGTCGAGGTGCGGCAGTGCCGTGGGGCCGGCGCGCAGAACCCGCAGCGGCTGGCTTGCCAGCCCGACCAGACCGCGACCCAGCATCTCCACCTCCGACGGGTACTTCTCCGCGACGATCGTGGGTGCAGCTTCGCGCTCACGGCCGGTGGCGTCATCGAGGAGGATGCTCATGACCTCGGCGCCGGACACTCCGTCGACCGCGGCGTGGTGCATCTTCGTCAACACCGCGACGCCGCCGTCTTCGAGTCCGTGGATGACGTACACCTCCCAGAGCGGGCGCGCCCGGTCGAGCTGGCGGCCGATGATCCGGGCCACCTGCTCGGCCAGCTGGCGCTGGTCGCCCGGTGCGGGTAGGGCCAGCTCGCGGACGTGGTACTCGATGTCGAAGGAGCCGTCGTCGACCCAGTACGGGTAGTCGAGGGAGAAGGGCACCTGGGCCAGCCGCCAGCGGAAGGTGGGCAGCAGGTGCAGGCGTTCGCTGATGACTCCACGAACGAGTGCGGCATCGAGCGGCTCGCCCGATGCGGTGTGGGAGTCGTAGATGCCGAGAACACTGACGTGCCCCTGGACACGATCGTTCTCCATGGCCAGGAACTGCGCGTCGAGGCTGGTCAGTTGTCGCATGTGAAGATCGTCTGTCAGCGGGGCCGGCATTCTCTTGTCTGCGTGCGCCAACGCCGCGCCCGGTGGTTGTTCAATTTGCCTACCGTGGGCCGGGGGCGGCGCTACCGTGCACTGCATGGAGCCGGCCTGGGCAGACGCACAGGATGCTGAGCAGCGACGAGTGTGGTCGGCGGTGCTGCGGCCGGCCGCTGCCGAACTCACCGAGCGGGCCCGCGAAATCTCAGCAGCGGTGAACGATTACACCCGAGCTCGGCTGAGCGACCTGCTGGCCGACGAACAGGCTCTCGAGGTCAATCGGGCGAGTACCGAGGCAAGCATTCTCGACTTCGCGCAGGTGTTGTCGTCCGGCGAAGATCCGCTGGCGGCGGTGCAGCTGCAGTCGCCGACGCTCGACTATGCACGGGACGGTGCACAACACGGCATCCCGCTCACCACGCTCATGCGCAGTTATCGCCTCGCGCACGCCGCAACCGCGACTCAGTTCAACGCGATTCTGCAGAACCATTCGCGCAATGCCGAGGAACTGCACCTTGCCTCGGAGCTGGGGTCGGCGTGGATGTTCGCCTATGTCGACGCCGCGCTGTGCCTGGTGGAGGAGGTGTACACCGCCGAACGCGACCGATGGCTGCGCAGCGCCGCCGCCAGCCAAGCCGAGACCATCGCCACCATCCTGGCCGGTGAACCCATCGACACCGACGTGGCGACCCGGCGGCTTCGCCACGATGTCCGCCGGGTCCACGTTGCCGCGATCGCATGGCTCGAAACCCACGAAGAAGGGCGCAACACGCAGGCCGTCCTCGAAGCGGCGATCCGCGACATCGCCTCGGCCATCGGCAATCAGAAGCCGCTTGTGCATCCGCTCGGAATCCTGTCGACGGCCGCCTGGATCAGCTCACACAGTCATATCCCGTCGAAGGTGTTGGACGAGTTACGGTTCCGGACTGCGAATGCGCCCGGTGTGCGGGTCGCGATTGGCGAGCCTGCGCCCGGGATCGGGGGTATCCGGTCGAGCTATGTGGAAGCGGTTGAGGCGCAACGAGTCGCACGCCTTGCCGGCCGTGCGGCCGGTAGCGTCACCCGCTACGACAATGTGTCGCTGCGGGCCATCGCGACTGCCAACCTCGACCAGGCGCGCGATTTCGTGCGACGCGAACTCGGACCGCTCGGCGAGATGGACGAAACCACCCGTCGCCTGGCTGCCACAGTGCGTGCCTATCTCGACGAGAACTGCAGCCGTGGACGGACAGCCAAGCGGCTGCACGTCCACGACAACACCGTCGCCTACCGGATTCGTCAGGCGGAGGAACTGTTGGGCAGGTCGTTGGAGCGGCGCACCCTCGAGTTGCGTGTCGCGCTGGCCCTGGCCGATGTCGTCACCGAAACCTCTGATTCCGAAACGACGCCCGCCTCCCTGCGTACGGCCAACTGATTGGCTCGCGCCCCGGGTCAGACCCGGCCGAGCATCGCGTCGCGAACCCGCCCGACCCCGGCCACGCGCGCGAGGTCACCGATCAGAACCGGTGCGACAGCCCCGATTCCGGTCAGAATACGCACGCCTAACGAAGCGACCGTGGTCTCGGGTGTGCCGCGCTCGATGGCCCTGGCCACTTCCCGGGCGACATCCTCCGGTGAACTCGTACCGAACCCTCGCGGAAGAGTGACACCGGTGTCCGCCAACATCCCCGCATCACGGATGGGACCGGGAAAGATCGTGGACACGCCGATTCCGGTGCCGTGCAACTCCTGACGTAGGGCAAGCCCGAGGCCACGCAGGCCCCATTTTGTGGCCGTGTACACCGCGCCGTTGCCGGGTGTCGCGATGAGTCCGGCTCCCGAGGAGATGAAGACGATGTGCCCCTGGCCGCGGTGTCGCATCGACGTCACCGCCGCCCGGGCGAGCGCGGCCGGGGCCAGCAGATTGATACGCACGGCTTCTTCGATCTCACTGTCGCTCAGCATCGCGAGATCCTGCGGGATGCCGACGCCGGCGTTGGCGATGAGGATGTCCACATCGCCTGCACGGTCCATCAGATCCCGCACCTCGCCGAGGTCGGTCAGATCTGCCGTCAACGCGCGCGTGGGCGGTCCCAGCTCACCGACCAGTTTCTTGAGCTCCAGTTCGCGCCGGCCTGTCACCGTGAGTGCGCACCCGCGCCGGGCGAGCTCGCGTGCGATGGCCCGGCCGATCCCTCCCGTCGCTCCGGTTACCAGCGCGCTGCGGCCTTCAAGTTGCATGTCATGTCCTCGAATATGTTGTCTACTTGGATAATTCGGCCATGCGTGTCGCGATCCACCGGGCCATCGGCGGGGCAGTCCGCGAGAGCGCATACATCAGGTGCGCTTCGGCGGCGACCGGCGCCACCGCGCGGTTTCGGTCCACTGCGCGCAGGATGTTCCTGGCCACACGCTCAGGGGTGTAGCCGCGCTTCCGATAGGTCGACTCGAGCTGCCTGCGCCGTTCGTCGACGTCCCCGCCACCGCGGATGGGGCTGTTCTGCGTGATGGCGGTGTTGATGATGCCGGGACACACCGCGGTGACACCGATGCCATGGGGTCTCAGTTCCATGCGCAGTGCTTCCGACAACCCGAGTACCGCGAACTTCGTTGCGCTGTAGGCGGTCAGTTGGGGATTGGCCAGGAGGCCGGCCGCCGAGGACAGGTTGACGATGTGGCCGCCGCGACCCGAGCCGATCATGGTGGGCAGGAAGGCCTCGCAGCCGTGCACCACGCCCATCAGGTTGACGTCGATCAGCCACTGCCAATCTTTGACGTTGGTATCCAAGAAGCCGCCCACCAGGCCGACTCCGGCGTTGTTGACCAACAGGTCCACCCGGCCGAAATAGTCGGAGGTAGCGTCGGCGAACAGTGTCATCGACTCGGTCTCGGAAACATCTGCCCACGAAGTCAGCACCTGCGCACTGAGGGCGCGGGCCGCCTCAGCGGTGTCGGACAGGCCGGCCTCGTCGACGTCGCACAGCGCCAGCCGGGCATGCCGTCGGGCACACAACAGCGCCAGCTCTCGGCCGATACCGCTGCCGGCGCCGGTGACGACCACAACCCGATCGGTGAGGTCGGCGGTCTTGAATCGAGGTCCAGTTATGGGCATGCACCGACGCTATGGACACAGCGTGGCCGCTCGCTCGTGCGGATGAGCCAACGTGTGCCCGGCCGGTTGTCGCGATGCGCTAATCGGGAGTGTTCACCGCAGATGCTGGACGAGATGGGCGGCAATGCGTTTCGTCGCGTCATGCGCAGTGGCCGCTTCTGACCTCGTGAAGCCGTGGTCGATGCCCTCAAAGCAATGGTGCGTGACCGGGACACCCGCGCCGGACAATCGTGCCGCCAGCTCGTCGCCCTCGGGGCCGAGAGTGTCGAGGGCGCCGGTCAGAATCAGTGTCGGCGGCATCGCGGCCGTCAGCTCGTCATCGAAGCGGGGAGAGGCCAGCGGCTCCCGTGAGCGGCTCGTGTCCACGAGATACGAGTCGATCACGAGTCGTTGGATCCTTCGCGATATGCGTGGACGCGCCTTGACGGAGGTGCGGTCGGCCCGGCTGAGGTCGACGACGGGGAAGGCCAGCGCCGCTGCGCGCAACCCGACTTCTCCTGTGCGATAAGCCTGCTGGCACACGTTAACAGCGAGCTTCGCGCCGGCGCTCGCACCCGTCACCGACATTCGGGCCGCATCCCAACCGCGGCGAGCGGCTTCGCCGCGTACCCACAGCGCGACGTCGAAGCATTGTTGTTCGGCCACCGGATATCGCACCTGCGGCGCCGTGGCGTAGTCGGCCAAGATGACCACCGCGCCGGCCTCCGCCGCGATGTGGTGCGTGATGTATTCCTCCTGCCGCGGGTTGCGCACGATGAAGGCGCCGCCGTGCAGGTGCAGGTTGACCGGCGGACCGTCAGCGCCGGCCCTGGCGAGCGGCGCGTCGGGGTGCGGCGAATAGATGAGGCACCGGACAGCACCGTGGCGCGTCGGTACCTCGACGGTCTCAGGTGGGGCGACGCGCCGTGTCGCGGAGCTGAAACTGCGCGGGGTGGGTACCAACGGCAGCAGCCGTTGCGTGAGATGGGCTGCGACCCGCGCGGTAGCTGTGTTCACGCGGGGGAACGCTAGCCAAGTTGGGCCGGCGCGGGCTTGTCGCGAAAGGCTGAAAAGCGCGGGTGTCGTTGTGGGAGGGCGACAGAGCTCAGGACTTGCCCGGGAATCTCCCAGCTACGTCACTTACGGTCGTCGCGTGCTCGGCAAAACCCTCGATGCGTTCCTGGACTCTCCGCTGTCCGGGATCGTGCCGTGGGCGTTGATTGCGATCCTGGCCGGGCCCGGCAGGTATGAGATCGCAGTGTGGGGTGCGCTCGGTTTTTCGCTGCTGGTGCTGGCACTGGACCGTCGCCGCAACATTCCGGTCCACGTGCTGGAGATGCTCGGAGTGTCCTTCTTCGTGGTGCTGGCCGCTGTCGGGCTGGTTGCCTCCCGAGGGCAGAAGGCATGGCTGGAGATGTGGTCGGGGGAGATCACGAACGCGTCGTTAGCGATCTTCGCCCTGGTCAGCCTGATCATCGGACGGCCGTATACGACGGCGTACGCACGCGACATCACCCCGTCGGACCGTTGGGACACGCCGCTGTTCAAACGCACGAACATGGTGGTGACCGCGGTGTGGGCGGCGGCATTCGGCTTCTCGGCGTCGGTCGGTTTCCTCGGGGATGTGTTCTTTGGCAGCACCGACAATTTCTGGACCGGCTGGATTCTCCAGCTGGCGGCACTGTTCTTCGCGGTGGCGGTCACCGAGTTCTATCCCGACTACGCCCGCGCCACGGAGGCTGCGCATGCGCTACACCCGGTGCCGTCATGGTCGCGGGTGTTCGAGTGGCTGCCGCCGTTCGTACTTGCCACCGGTGTCGCAGGCTGGCTGCTGGCCACGGTCAGCAGTGGGGTGGCTGCTGATCTGGTCGTGATCGGCGCGTTCGGTACGGCGCTGTTGCGACGGCGCGAGCTGCGGGCTCGAGCCACCTAGCTGTCAGGACTTGCTCGGCTGCGGCAGGAACTGGTTGTCGAGAAACTTGGCGTAGTCGGGCAGTTGCGTGCCGGGGTCGATGGACTTCTGGGTTTTGGCCCACGCCCCGAGTTCGGCCAGCTTGTCGGCCAGGTCTGGATTCAGCTGCAGCGTGAAGTCGAATTCGCCGAGTACGGTGCCGAGCAGCTCCGGATCCAGCTGGGTGGCTTTGGCGACGGCGTCGGTGGCGGCCTTGTCGTGCCGGGACAGGGCGGCACCTGCGTCATCGAGGGCAGTGAGGAAGGCGGCGATCGCGTTGCCCTTGGTTGCGACGGCGGATTCGGTCGCGATGAACAGGCTGTGCTGGTTGTAGGTTCCGCCGCTCAGTGCCACCGCGTCGTCGCCGAGTGCCTTGATGGTCTGCGCCTGGTAGGGCTGGAAGATCGACACCGCGTCGACATTGCGCTGGGTGGCGGCGGTGACGATCGCCGACGGTGCGACCTGTACCAGCTCAGCCTTGAGGTTGTTCTGCGCCAGGGCATTCGACACGTAGTAGGCGGCGCTGGTACCCAGCGGAGTGCCGATCGACTTGCCGGCCAGATCCGCGACGGTGTTGATGCCCGCGCTGCGCCGGGCGACGATCCGCGAGCCCTGCCAACGGGATCCGTCGGCGATCACCCGCAGCGTGGGTGTGCGGGTCAGCGCCGCCGAGGTGGGCACGTCCGCCGCGGTGGTGATGTCGACCTGACCGGCGGCCGCGGCCTGCAGTGCTTCGACACCGGATTGGAAGTTCACCACCTTGACGTCGACGTTGTGCTTGCCGAACAGGTCGGTGCCGGCGGCGACGGGGACCTGCGCCCAGGACGGGTCGACGACGAACCCGACGGTGAGTTGATCGGCGTTCGCGGTGCCCGAGTCGGTGCAGGCGGTGCCTGTCGCAGCGAGGGCGGCAGCGGCGACTGCTGCGGCGACGATGCGCCGGAAAGGGGTCTTCACGTTATGGGTTCCTTTGTGGGTGGATGTCAGTGCACGGCGTGGTCGATGCCGAGCTGGTGGTGCAGGGTCTTGCGGATCTCGCTGTAGCCGGGCTGGTCTGCCAGCGCATCGGCCGGACGGGGGCGGCTGAGCGGATTGGTGATCTGATCGGCGATCTGCCCGTCGCGCAGGACGCTGACGGTGTCCCCCAGCCGGATCGCCTCGTCGATGTCGTGCGTGACGAACACGACCGTGCGGTTCAGCCGCGTCCATAGATCGATCAGCAGATCCTGCATGCGCAGCCGGGTCAGTGCGTCGAGCGCCGCGAACGGCTCGTCCATCAGCATGACGGACGGCTCCCCGGCCAGCACGCGGGCGATGCTGACGCGTTGTCGCATTCCACCGGACAGCTCACCGGGGCGCTGCGCGGCCACTTCGTCACGCAGACCTACCAACTCGAGCAACTCGTGAATGGTGTCCCGGCGCTGCGATTTCGGCAAACGACGGGCCGTCAGGGCGAAGTCGATGTTGTCCGCGACCGTGATCCACGGGAACAGCACGTCGCGCTGGAAGGCGACGCCCCGGCGAGGATGCGGCGCGGTGACCGTCTCGCCGTTGTCGGTCACCGCGCCCGAGGTTGCGGTGATGAGGCCGGCAAGACAGTGCAGCAGAGTCGATTTGCCGCTGCCGGAGGCGCCGACGAGAACCGAGAAGGAGCCGTCCGGAATGGTCAGCGAAATGCCCTTCAGGGTCGGCTCCTGCTTGCCGGGGAACCTCACCACGAGGTCGTGGGTCTGGATGGACATCTCAGCGCTCCTCTTGGGCCCAACGGGTGAACGGGGACGTGACCGAGGCGACCAACAGGTCACACAGGGCGCCGATGATGCCCAGGACGATCAGGCAGAAGATCAGCCGATCGGCCTGGGAGAACAACTGCGCCTGAGAGATCCGATATCCGATACCTGATGTGGTGCCGGTCATCTCGGCCACCACGATGAGCACGAATGCCATCGCGGCACCTACCCGTAGTCCCGACGCGATGTCGGGGGCCGCCTCGGGCAGCACCACTCGCGACAGGGTCTGCCAACGGCCGGCACCCAGGCAGCGGGCGGCCTTCAGATAGTCGACCGGAGTGCTCGCCAAACCGGAGTGGCTGTTGATCCACACCGGGACGAACACTCCGAGCGCGATGACCAGGAGCTTGCTGTTCTCGCCCAGCCCGAACCACAGGATCGCCAGCGGGACGAGACCGATCGTGGGGATCGGCGAGAACACCCGCAGCACCGGTTGCAGCAGATTGCGACCGGCCGTTGTCGTCGCGGTGAGTATGGCGACGATGATGCCGATACCGGCACCGAGGGCGAAACCGACTGCTGCCCTTTGCAGGCTGGCGAGGATGTCGTCGGCCAGCAGCCCCTCGGTCCACAGGGTGTGACCGGCGGCGAGGATCTCGGGCACGCTCGGGAACAGCTGTCGCGGGAACCGCCCGGTCGCCACGATCAACGACCACAGGGCCGCGGCGATCCCCAGTCCGGTGAGCGTCCAGCCGAGGACACCGAGCCGGGCGAACGCCGACCGCAGCCGGACCGGAGCCGGGTGCAGTGGCGGGTTCGATGCCTTGCCCAGGACGGCCAAACTGGCTGTCATGGAAGGACTTCCGGGTCTGGCTGGACGGCCCTCAGTGGTTCTCGCGCGGTGTCCGCGGGCACCCAGTCGAACGGTACGGCCTGCGACCGGTACACCAGCGCCGTGCGGGTCAGGCGGTCGACCCCGGGCACCCTGGTCTGCTTGACCTCGGGCTCACCGGCCACCCCGTAGCCCTGATAAGGGCTGTGGTACTCCCATGCCACGTCACCGTCCGGGGTGACCTGGAACAACCGTCCCTGCATCCCTTCGGTGATCAGGGTGTTGCCGTTGGGCAGGCGCTGCGCATTGCTCACGAATGAACTGAAGAAGGTCCACGACGGCAGCCCCGAGTCCTCGGCGGTGTACTGCCACACGATTTCCCTGGTGGCAGGGTCGATTTCGAGTACCCGGGACCCCGCGTAGATGCCCAGGGGAGCGGCCGGGTAACCGGCGCCGCCCTGGTTGTCGAACACCAGGACGTTGCCCGCCCCGGGCAGGCCCGCGGCGATCATGTGCGGGTTGTGCTGGCCGGACGTCTGATCGACCGGACGCGGCACCTTGTGCACGTTGATGCGCTGATGCTGGGCGCCGAACTCGGTGTCGTAATAGGGTCCGAGCTTCCAGGCGATCGCGCCGGAGGCCTTGTCGATCAGCGCGATGATGTTGGCCTTGCGGAAGCTGATCAGGATGTTGTCGGGGTGGAACACGGAATCGGAATCTTCGACATGCCACCGGTTGGGTCCGAGGGTCTTGGCGCTGTTCATCTCCAGATAGCCCCATGGATCGTCGGGATCGCGAGCCACGGTCTGGCGCAACGCATCCCAACCTGCCTCGGAGAATCCGAACTCATCGAGGTGGTCGCCGGCAAGCCACTGCCAGACGATCTCACCCTCGGGCGTCACTTCGTAGAGCCCCTGATCTCCGACGGTGTGGTCACCGAGACCGGGCACCACTCGAGGAACGGTCGTGAGGATCAGGCGATTGCCGTTGGGGAGCAGCTCCCAGTCGTGGTTCTGGCGGGCCGCTCCGCCAGGGGCCTGGTTGCCCCACTCCCAGACGGTCTCGCCTTCCCAGTCCAGTTGGCCGACGGTGCCGTTCGCGTAGATGCCACCGCGGGCGTCGTCGCTGTCGGACAGTTGCACCCCGACGTCGCCCAAACGCCCACCGTTGAGGGCCGGATCCACGATGCGCGGTGGCACACCGGCATACGGCCATTCGTGCACCACGGTGCCGTTGAGGTCGATCAGTCGGGTGGCCCCGTCGGCGCCGGTGAACAGGACGTAGCTGTCGTAGGCGAGTTCGGGGTCGAGATAGGTGACTCCGGTGAGTCGTACGAATGCCATGTCAGTTACTCCACCAACGACCGGTTACAACCACGGGTCCTCCTCGTTACGGTTCTAATCGATTAGCGTAGGCAGGCGAATTGTGGGCGTAACCGTCACAATCGAGGTGATTCAAACTCTTTCGAGCGGTCACCGACGAGCGGAGGCTCCAGCCGTTGTGAGTGGTAAACGTCCGACCCTGGCCGACGTGGCCAACCGCGCAGGCACCTCGACGGCGGTGGTGAGCTACGTCCTCAACGACGGGCCGCGTCCGGTGTCAGAGTTTCTGCGGGCCAAGGTGCTTCGTGCGATCGACGACCTGAACTATCGGCCGGACGGGCGTGCCCGCGCGTTGCGTCGGCCGCGGCGCTGGCGGCAGATCGGACTGCTGGTTCCCGACCTCACGTTGCCTCTGTTCGGTGAATTCGTGGGGCGCATCGAAGTGGAAGCCCGGGCGCGCGATCACCTGACCCTGATCGGCAACACCGGATACGACCCCGAGCGTGAGCTCGAGTTCGCCACCGCGTTCGCCGAGGTCGGTATCGACGGGCTGCTGGTGGTCGGTGCGGCAAACGCCCCACGCACAGCGAATCTTTGTCGGCGAGAACACATTCCCGTGGTGTGGATGCACAACATCAGGGGCGCGGTCGAAGCGGACATCGTGGGAATCGATCACGTCCATGCCGGCGAACTCATCGCTCGCCACCTGCTCGACGTTCACGATTGTCGCGACGTCGCTTTCGTCGGCGGTTTCACCGAAGCCGATGTGTGCCACGGCGACCGGGAGACCGTGCAGCAGCGATTCGAAGGCGTCGCCTCCGTCGTCGGCCAGGACCTACCGATCATCCGCACGGATCTCACCCCGTCCGGCGCCTACGGTGCGGTGAGCGCGTTTCTGCGCGGTGACGCACGGGCGCCGCAGGCGTTCGTCGTCGGGACCTACGGCCAGACCTCCGCCACGATCCGTGCGGTCGCGGATGCGGGCCTGCGGATCCCCGACGACATCCGGGTGGTCGGGTTCGACGGCAGTGCTGCCGATTACGGACGACCGCGGCTCACCACCGTGCAGCAACCGGTCGACGCGCTGGCCCATCAGGCTCTCGGCCGGTTACTGGGCGATTCCCCGCTCGCCGACGATGGTTTCGTACCGATGCTGAAGGTCGGGGAGACCTGCGGCTGTGTCTAGTGGTGCAGGACGGTCCGCACGAGATCCGGCAGCGCACCGACCGACTCGGGGTCGTGCCCGAAGTGCTCGATGACCTGCACCTGGATCTCGCCGACCACACCGCCCAGGACGGCGCCGACGGCGATCATGGTCGGCTCATCGTCCTTGAACACGGGCCGCAGAATCGACTCGTACTCCTCATTGGTGAGCTGACCCATCTTGTCGATGATGGTCTGTTCAAGATCGAGGGCGCCCATGGCGTAGTCCTGCGCGTCGACCAATGTCGTGGGGAGGCGTTCCAGCACCATCTGCACCAGGTTGTCCTTGAACGCGTTGTAGCGCTGCGTGCCGACCGCGAACTTGACCAGCGGTGTGGCGATGCCGGTCTGCGCGTCGATGGCCGCCTCGACCTCCCTGCCGACGAGTGAGAACAGTTTGTCGGCACCCGGACCACGCAGCACGCCGTCGAACAGGATCTCAGGTGAGAACAGGTCCTCGGCCAGGATCCGCGCGTAGTCCTTGGTGATGATGTCGCGCTGAGCGTGCAGTAACCCCTGGAAGGGGATGAAGCCGAGATACTTCGTCGGGTGGACGGGCCGGAACAACATGTTGAGTGCGATGTAATCGCTGATGAAGCCGACGCCGAAACCGAATGCCGGCATGATCCACGGGTTCTGGAACAGCGCCCAGGCCACCATCTGGACCACGCCGATCACCAGGCCGAAGTAGATGCCGCTGCGCCGGACAAACGCCATGGCGTTGTCGCCGAGCCCGCGCATCAGCTTGTTCAGCTTGTCCTTGTTGCGGACGAGCGTCGTGACGGCCAGGAACTGGATGTCGACGAACCGGTTGAGGTCCGCCCGCATCTCGTTGAGCATCTTCTCCACGACCTTGGGGGTCTGGTCGTGGATGCGGGCCTGGATCGCGTTGCGCGCCGCATCGGGCAGCGAGTCCCACAGCCCGGGGCGGATCTGCTCGGCGAGGTCGCGGGAGATCTCGTCGACCACCTGGGTCAGCGGCTCGCGCAGCGCGTTGACGGCTTCCTTCGCGTCGACCCTTTCGAGCAGTTCCTCCGGTTTGAGGAGGTTCTGGGTGAGTAGCTCGATGGTCTTCGAGCCCACCTTGCCTGCCCGGCGCGGCACGATGCCCTGCCAGCCGAACGGGCCGATGCCCTTGAACTCCATCGGCCGGTAGATCATCTCCAGCGCGACGATCTTGGTGCTCCAGCCGACAAACGCAGCGACGAACGGCATGGACAGATAGATCAGCCAGTTGACACTGAAATCGGCCTTGATCTCCTGCCACGTCTGGACGGCGAGGATCGTCTCCGTTGTGCTCATGCGCGATCTGCCTTCGGCTTCTCGCTGGCGTTCATGCGCGATCCGCCTTCGGCTTCTCGCTGACGTTCATGCGCGATCCGCCTTCGGCTTCTCGCTGGAGCGTCACAAACCGTTCCGTTGCACCGCAGACTCCCACAAGCCGCGCCCAAGCCCCGACAGCGTCAGCGTCAGCTTCTCCACCCGCGCGGCCAGCGGACCGCGGGATCCGTTCTTGATCGCCTGCAACACCATCGGCTCCGCCAGGAGCACCTCGTACTCGGCCTTCTGGGAAGGGTCTTCGGGACCGGTCTCGACCAGACCCAGCGACAGCAGGTGGCCGACGTACTGCGGGACCATGGCGGGCAACGCCACATTGGCGGTGCGTCCGATCAGGCAGGCGTTCTCCAACACCGCCTGACCCGGGGTGCGCGATCGGGTCCAGGTGTGGATGTTGACCAGCGGCGAGGCATCACCTTCGGAGAGCGCGCCGAGGATTCGCGCTTCGTCGGCCACCAGCTGGTCGAGCAGCCGGTGGTACAGCTCCACCTGACTGCCCGACGTGCTCTGATCCAGGGCCCGGTCCAGCAGGCGGTCCATCTTGGTGTTGAGCGATTCGGGCGTCGGCTCTTCGGGGGTGGCGATGGTCACGGGTCGGGGCGCCGCCGAATCGATGGCCTCCAGGCGGTTCTTCACCAGTGTGGCCAGCTGCTCCTCACCCCAGGCCGCCAGCTTCATGCTCGTCTTGGCGGCGTCGAGCGCGCGATCGGCGATGCCGAACGGGTCGTACCGCTTCGGCAGAAGCGGGCGCTCGTTGCGCGGGGTGCGGATCGCGATGGCGATCTCGCCGACGGGTGTGGCGAACCTGAACGCCCGTCGCTGCATGTTCTTGCGGCGTGCCGGGGCGTCATCAGACGCCGTGTCGTCCGGACCCCTCTTCGACAGTTCTTCTGACATGACCGATCGATCGCCTCCCCACCTACCGCTGTCCCCGAGCTGTGGGCACCGTACCTGGTCGCCTTGTGAGGTGCCGAAGTCCCAGGTGGTTGGTGGGGTTTGTGAGCTAGGAGGTGGTGTTGGGGAGCAATCCGCGCAACGCCGTCACGGCCAGTTGCCGGGCATGCTCCTCGGTCAGCGCGTAGTGGCCGGTCATCCGACGGAAGATGAGCGGACCGAACAGTATGTCGATCACATCGTCGATGGCGGTGCCGGCGTCGGCGTCGCCGCGGTCCAGTCCGCGTTGCCAGAGTTCGGTGATGGCCGCGCGCCGACCGCTCAGGAAGTACTCCCGGAAATACGCTGCGCCCATTGCGTCTTCGACGCAGGCGGCGAGCAGTTGGGCGAACACCTCGCCTCGGGGGCTGGCATAGAACGCCGAGACCCGGACCACCTGTTCGGTCAGATCACCTGCCGTACTGCCCGTATCGGGCAAGGGCAACGCTTCGGCCATCGTGGTGCCGAACGCCTCGGCCGAGACGGCGGTCCGCGATGGCCAGTGTTTGTAGAGGGTGGCCTTGCTGGCGCCGGACCGCGCCGCGATCGCGTCCATGGTGGCCGCCGGGAAACCACCCTCGTCGAGCAGCTCGGCGGTGGCGACCAGGATGGCCTGATGGATCCGGTCGCTGCGTGCGCCGGTGGGGCGGACGAACTCGCCCGCCCCACGGGCCGCTCCGTCAGTGCTGGCTGACATCGTCGAAATCCGTTGATTCCGAGACGCTTCGCCACTGTGCCAGCTCGGCCTGAACATGGGCGATCTTGGCCTCGACGGCCGCGATGGTGTCGTTGCCCAGCAGCAGGCGCAATGGTGGTTGCGGGGATTCGACGACATCGATGATGGCGCGGGACGCCTTCATCGGATCGCCGGGCTGGTCGTGGTTGCGCTCACCGGCGGCGACGCGCATCTGTCCGGCGGGCCCGTCGGCGTAGTCGTCGATGATATTGCGCTGGGTCTGCAGGCTCGACGAGTCGAGGAAGTCGGTGCGGAAGTAGCCGGGCTCGACCACCATGACGTGCACGCCGAGCGGTTTCAGTTCGGCGTTGAGTGCCTCGGAGATCGCCTCGACGGCGAACTTGGTCGATGCGTAGACGCCCCAGCCGGGTGAGCCGACGAATCCGCCGACCGACGAGATGTTGACGATGGTGCCGGACCGTTGTGCCCGCAGCACCGGGGTGACCGCGCGGGTGACGGTCAGCAGCCCGAACACGTTGGTGTCATACACGGCCCGCACCTCGGCGTCGGTGGCCTCCTCGACAGCTCCCAGCAGCCCACGTCCGGCGTTGTTGATCAGGACGTCGATGCGGCCGAAGCGATCCACGGCGGCCTGGGCCGCCTGTTGTGCCTGCTCTTCGTTGGTGACGTCCAGCGCCACCGCCAGCACGTTGTCGTTCTTGCCTAGGGCGGCGGTGACGGCGGACGCGTCACGTGCGGTCGCGACCACCTGATGGCCGCGGTCCAGTGCGTCCCGGGCGATCTGCAGGCCGAACCCGCGGGAAGCTCCGGTGATGAACCAAACGCTCATGTCTTTGACCACCTGTTCTCGGTTTTAACTGAACTGTACGATCAGTTTAGTTTTGTTGACGGTCGGTGTAACCGGGGAGCCGGCGTAGTTATTCCGGTCTCGCCGCCGCGGAGTCGCGGCCGAGTAGCATCCGTTACACAACTCAAAACGTCGACGACGCACTGTGGGAGAACCTCCGATTTCCGGAGGCGCCGTAGGAGCAAATCCTCCCCGGGAATCTCTCAGGCCCAATACCGCAGTGTCGAGACAACTCTGGAGAACAGTGCGGCCGCATGCGTCGCGCTTACCGAAGGGGAAAGGCGCGGCGCGCTGCAACTCTCAGGTTTCAGGACAGAGCGGGGAGGTGTCACCACACGATGCATCACAAAGCTGTGATGCCCGGAATTGGAGTCATCTCATGGCGGTCAGTGTCTTCGACCTGTTCTCGATCGGGATCGGCCCGTCGAGCTCGCACACTGTCGGCCCGATGCGGGCGGCGGGCATGTTCGCCGACGAACTCGTCGGTCGCGAGGTAGTTGAGCGGGTCGCCGAGGTCGGGGTGGACCTGTTCGGCTCGCTGGCGGCAACCGGTGCCGGCCACGGCACGATGCCGGCAATCCTGCTGGGTCTGGAGGGCTACCGGCCCGAGACGATCGAGACCGACGAGATGGAACGGCGTCTTGCGGCCATTCGCGCCGAGGGCAAGATCCTGTTGGCCGGCCGAATCATCATCGGGCTGACCGAATCCGACATGCAGCTGCAGCCCGGCCGCCGGCTCGCCCAGCACCCGAATGCCATGACATTGACGGCATTCTCGTCCGCTGGTGACCCGGTCTTCCGGGAGACCTACTTCTCGGTGGGCGGCGGCTTCGTCGTCACCGAATCCGAGCGGGACCAACGCGAGGATCCGGAACCACACGCCGACCGCTCCTTCCGCACGGCTGCCGAATTGCTCGGCCTGACCGAACGCGACGGACTGTCGGTGAGCCAGGTGATGATGCGCCATGAATGTGTGGCCCGAAGTGAAGCCGAGGTACGCGACCGTCTCCTGCGGATCCGTGACGTCATGGTCTCGTGTCAGGCCAACGGCATGTCCCGGGACGGCTACCTGCCCGGCAACCTCATGGTCCGGCGTCGGGCCAAGGACTGGTATGTCCGGCTCGATGCCGAAGACCCACAGCGTGATCCGGTCTTCGCCGAGGACTGGGTGAACCTGGTCGCACTCGCGGTCAACGAGGAGAACGCCTCGGGCGGCCGGATCGTGACCGCGCCCACCAACGGTGCAGCCGGGATCATCCCGGCGGTGCTGCACTATGCGTTGTGCTACACCCCGGTCGGAATTGCGGAGCCGGACGACACGACCGTCCGATTCCTTCTCACCGCCGGCGCCATCGGGGCGCTGTACAAGGAAGGGGCCTCGATTTCGGGTGCCGAGGTCGGGTGCCAGGGGGAGGTCGGATCCGCGGCGTCCATGGCTGCCGGAGGGCTCGCCGAGATCCTGGGCGGGACCCCGCGACAGGTCGAGAACGCGGCCGAGATCGCGATGGAACACAGCCTCGGCCTGACCTGCGATCCGATCGGTGGCCTGGTGCAGATCCCGTGCATCGAACGCAACGCCATCTCGGCGGGTAAGGCGATCAACGCGGCCCGCATGGCACTGCGGGGCGACGGAACCCATCGAGTGAGCCTGGATCAGGTGATCGAGACGATGCGTGCCACCGGAATGGACATGAGCGCCAAGTACAAGGAGACATCCACGGGTGGCCTGGCGGTCAACGTTGCCGTCAACGTCGTCGAATGCTGAGTTCGGATCGGCAAAAATTTCCTGGAATCCCGGGAACAAAACCCCCGAAACCCCCGTTGACCACATCGACAGCAAGTTGAGTGGGGATGACTCAAGTCTGGGTTGACAATCTATGGTCACCCGGAGCAAGCTTGAGCGCAGTCCGCTCAGACCCCTATCTGTATCAGGAGGCAACACCATGGCTCGTGCGGTCGGTATCGACCTCGGGACCACCAACTCATGCGTGGCGGTCCTGGAAGGCGGCGACCCCGTCGTCGTCGCAAACTCTGAAGGCTCCCGGACCACCCCGTCCGTCGTCGCGTTCGCGCGCAACGGTGAGGTGCTGGTCGGCCAGCCCGCCAAGAACCAGGCGGTGACCAACGTCGACCGGACCATCCGTTCGGTCAAGCGTCACATGGGCACCGATTGGACCGTCGAGATCGACGGCAAGAACTACACGGCGCAGGAGATCAGCGCGCGCACGCTGCAGAAGCTGAAGCGCGACGCCGAGGCCTACCTCGGTGAGGACATCACCGACGCCGTCATCACCGTGCCCGCGTACTTCAACGACGCCCAGCGTCAGGCCACCAAGGAAGCCGGCCAGATCGCCGGTATGAACGTGCTGCGCATCGTCAACGAGCCGACCGCGGCCGCCCTGGCCTACGGTCTGGACAAGGGCAGCAAGGAACAGACCATCCTGGTCTTCGACCTCGGTGGCGGCACGTTCGACGTCTCGCTGCTGGAGATCGGCGACGGTGTCGTCGAGGTGCGTGCCACCTCTGGCGACAACCACCTCGGTGGCGACGACTGGGACGACCGGATCGTCGAGTGGCTGGTCGACAAGTTCAAGGCCACCAGCGGCATCGACCTGACCAAGGACAAGATGGCGATGCAGCGGCTGCGTGAAGCCGCCGAGAAGGCCAAGATCGAACTCAGCTCCTCGCAGAGCACCTCGATCAACCTGCCCTACATCACCGTCGATGCCGACAAGAACCCGCTGTTCCTCGACGAGCAGCTGACTCGCGCCGAGTTCCAGAAGATCACTCAGGATCTGTTGGACCGCACCCGTCAGCCGTTCCAGTCGGTGATCAAGGACGCCGGCATCTCGGTCGGCGAGATCGATCACGTGGTCCTGGTGGGTGGCTCGACGCGTATGCCCGCGGTCACCGACCTGGTCAAGGAACTGACCGGCGGCAAGGAGCCCAACAAGGGCGTCAACCCCGACGAGGTTGTCGCGGTGGGCGCTGCGCTGCAGGCCGGCGTGCTCAAGGGCGAGGTGAAAGACGTTCTGCTGCTTGACGTCACCCCGCTGTCCCTCGGTATCGAAACCAAGGGTGGCGTGATGACCAAGCTGATCGAGCGCAACACCACCATCCCGACCAAGCGGTCGGAGACCTTCACCACCGCTGACGACAACCAGCCGTCGGTGCAGATCCAGGTCTTCCAGGGTGAGCGCGAAATCGCTTCGCACAACAAGCTGCTCGGCTCCTTCGAGCTGACCGGCATCCCGCCGGCCCCCCGCGGCGTGCCGCAGATCGAGGTCACCTTCGACATCGACGCCAACGGCATCGTGCACGTCACCGCCAAGGACAAGGGCACCGGCAAGGAAAACACGATCAAGATCCAGGAAGGCTCCGGCCTGTCCAAGGAAGAGATCGACCGGATGATCAAGGACGCCGAAGCGCACGCGGACGAGGACAAGAAGCGTCGCGAAGAGGCCGATGTCCGCAACCAGGCCGAGTCGCTGGTCTACCAGACGGAGAAGTTCGTCAAGGAGCAGCGTGAGGCCGAAGGCGGGTCCAAGGTTCCCGAGGACACCTTGACCAAGGTCGACGGCGCGATCGCCGAGGCCAAGTCGGCGCTGGAAGGCACCGACATCTCCGCGATCAAGACGGCGATGGAGAAGCTCGGCGTCGAGTCGCAGGGGCTGGGCCAGGCGATCTACGAAGCCACCCAGGCCGAGCAGGCCTCGGGGGCTGAAGCCGGAGGCTCGAGTGCTGCGGATGACAACGTGGTGGACGCCGAGGTTGTCGACGATGATCAGGAGACCAAGTGAGCGAGAACGATTCGCACGAGCCGGTGACCATCACCGACAAACGGCGCATCGATCCCGACACCGGTGAGGTTCGTGAGCAGGCGCCGGCCCCTGGTGGGCCGGCGTCCGCCGCCTCCGATGCCGGTGCGCCGGCGAGCGACAGCGACGAGGTTGCCGAGCTCAAGTCCACGCTGCAACGCGTGAAGGCCGAATACGACAACTACCGCAAGCGGTCACTGCGTGATCAGCAGGTCACCGCCGACCGGGCCAAGGCCACCGTCATCACCCAATTGCTGGGTGTGCTCGACGACCTGGACCGGGCCCGTAGCCACGGTGACCTGGAATCCGGGCCGCTCAAGTCGGTTGCCGACAAGCTCGTCGGTGCCCTTGAGGGGCAGGGTCTTTCCGCGTTCGGCGCGGAGGGTGACGAGTTCGACCCGTCACTGCACGAAGCCGTGCAGCACGAGGGCGAGGGCACCCACCCCGTTGTCGGAACCGTGATGCGCCGCGGCTACAAGATCGGTGACCAGGTGGTCAGGCACGCCCTCGTCGGCGTGGTCGACACGGTGCCCGAGGCCGAGTCCGGCGGTGATTCCCCGTCGGGGACAGCGGATAACGCTGACGCCGCAGGCGCTCAGGCCGCAGAATCAGACAATTAGTCCATCCAACTAGAGAGAAGAGGTAAGGAGGTGGCGCATGGCCCAACGCGAGTGGGTCGAGAAGGACTTCTATAAAGAACTCGGCGTCTCCTCTGACGCCAGCGCCGACGAGATCAAGAAGGCCTACCGGAAACTGGCCTCGGAACTGCATCCTGACCGCAATCCCGATGCGGGAGCGGCAGAGCGGTTCAAGGCGGTTTCCGAGGCGAACAGTGTTCTGTCGGACCCCGCGAAGCGCAAGGAGTATGACGAGACCCGCCGGTTGTTCGCCGGGGGTGGGCGTCGGTTCAACCAGGGCGGGAACTTCAGTGGCGGATTCGGTTCCGACGGAGCCGAATTCAACCTGGGCGACCTGTTCGATGCGGCCGGCCAGAGCGGCGGTGCCAACATCGGTGACCTCTTCGGCGGGCTGTTCGGGCGCGGTGCACAACCGCGGCCGAGCCGGCCCCGCCGGGGCAACGACCTGGAAACCGAAACCGAGCTGTCCTTCCTGGAAGCCACCAAGGGCGTGGCCATGCCGCTGCGGCTGACCAGCCCGGCACCGTGCACCAACTGCCACGGCAGCGGTGCGCGGCCGGGAACCAGCCCCAAGGTATGCCCGAACTGCAACGGCTCCGGTGTGGTCAACCGCAACCAGGGGGCATTCGGGTTCTCCGAGCCCTGCACCGAATGCCGGGGCAGCGGTTCGATCATCGAGCACCCGTGTGCCGAATGTCAGGGCACCGGCGTCACCACCCGGACCCGCACGATCAACGTGCGGATCCCACCGGGTGTCGAGGACGGTCAGCGTATTCGGCTGGCCGGCCAGGGTGAGGCCGGGCTACGAGGTGCACCCTCGGGCGACCTCTACGTCACCGTGCACGTGCGTCCGGACAAGGTGTTCGGGCGTGACGGCGACGACCTGACAGTGAGCGTTCCGGTCAGTTTCCACGAATTAGCTCTTGGGACAACGCTTTCCGTTCCCACCCTGGAAGGCAAGGTCGGTGTGCGGGTGCCCAAGGGCACCTCCGACGGCCGGATCCTGCGGGTGCGCGGGCGGGGGGTGCCCAAGCGCTCCGGCGGCCACGGTGACCTGCTGGTCACGGTGAAGGTCGCAGTGCCGCCGAACCTGGAAGGTGAAGCGGCAGAGGCGCTGGAAGCGTATGCGAAAGCCGAACGGGCCAGTGGTTTCGATCCGCGGGCCGGATGGGCAGGCAACATATGAGCCAGCGGAAAGAGGAAGCCCGTACGTTCTTGATCTCGGTGGCCGCCGAGCTGGCCGGTATGCACGCGCAGACCCTGCGCACATACGACCGGCTCGGCCTGGTCAGCCCGCAGCGCAGTTCCGGCGGCGGGCGTCGCTACTCCGAACGTGACGTCGACCTGCTCCGTGAGGTGCAGCGGCTGTCACAGGACGAGGGCGTCAACCTCGCCGGGATCAAGCGGATCATCGAACTGACCAATCAGGTTGACGCGCTGCGCACGCGGGTTTCCGAGTTGACCCAACAGGTCGACCAACTCACCGACCAGCGGCGCGACGTTTCGGTGGCGTCGAAAGCGGTGGTCCTGTGGCAGCCGCGCAGGGGTGCACGCTAGCTGACTCTGATCGAAAAGGTGGCCGTCTCCGGACTTCCGGGGGCGGCCATTTTGTAACTTCCGCGGTGTAGCGCGTCGGTCGGTGCGGTCATCGGCTCGATGCCCACCACGGCATCGCTGCCCGGCGCGAACAGCTGCGCTGCGGTGTAGCCCGCGTCGAAGGTGACCTCCACGCGGCGGTCCGCACCGGACAGTGCGAACACCGCCCCCGGCTCGAGATCGTCGAACCCGTCGTCCAGTTCGGTGGTACCGAGACGTTGCCTCCCACCCGGCCACTGCCGTGATTCGCCGGTGGGTAGGCCCCGCTCATCCACGAGCAGGTGCCGCATGGCGGGGGACTGCAACTGCCAATCCTCGCGCGGCACATCGGGAATCGTCACGTACGGGTGATAGCCGTAGCACAGCGGGACGTGTTGTTGGGCCGTCGGTGTCACGGTGGTGGCCACCGTAAGGGTCCGGTCGGCCAGCGTCACCGCCATCGTGAGGCGGTGGGGGAAGGGGAACGTCGCCAGCAGGCTTGGCTGGGCACTCCAGTCCAATTCCGCTATCAGTACGTTCCCGAGTTTTTCGATCACCTGCCAGTCCGGACTGGCGGCCAGCACACCGTGCATCGGCGCCCCGTGCGCATCAGCGCGCACACCGTTGACCCCTGGGGTCACCTGCACGGTGGTGTCGTCGACACGGTACTCGTTGGCGCTCAGTCGGTTTGCCCACGGATACAGGATGGGAATCCCCATGGTCTTGCCGTCGGCGACATAGGCGTGCAGACCGCGCCGCTGGCCCAGATACTCGACGGGGCCGTCGGTCAACGACGTGCAGATCATCCCTGCGTCCGGAACGTAGGTGGCCGTCAGTGACGACGACGGGTCAGACAAGGTGACTGGGTGAACCTCGGCCATGCCGCCAGTCTGGCACGCGTCAGCGCGTCAGCGGGTCGTGCTGGATGCGCTCGGCCGGTGCACCTCGCTCAACCAGCGCGGCCTTCGTCGCAGTGACCATGTCCGGTCCACCGCAGATGAGGATCTGCCGATCACCCCAGTTGCCGAATTTCGTCACGACCTCGGCCAGCGTGCCGGTCTGGCGCACGTGCAGCCCGCGCGGCGGCCGGACGTCGGGATACTGGCCGGCCCACGGGGGATCGGTGCTGTACTCCGACACCGGGGTGACCGACAGCCACGGATTGGTCGAGGCGATGTGCCACAGCGTCTTCAGGTCGTACAGGTCGCACGGATAGCGGCCCCCGAAGAACAGGTGCACGCGGGGATTCTCGCCGTGCAGCGTCATGTCCATGATGATGGTGCGCAGCGGGGCCAGGCCGGTGCTGCCCGCCACCATCAGCACATCTTCGCCATCGCGGTCGACCTGCAGGCCGCCGTGCGGGCTGGACAGGCGCCAACGGTCGCCGATCTTGGTCTCCGCGACGACGGCAGTGCTCACCATGCCGCCGGGCACGGACCGGACGTGGAACTCGATGGCTCCCGAGCGGTCCGAGGGAATGGCCGGGCTCAGATAGCGCCAGCGCCGCGGCCACTGGGGCACCTGGACCGTGACGTATTGACCGGGGTAGTAGAACAGCGCCTGGTCGAGCTGCAGCCGGATCACCGAGACATCGCGGGTGACCCGGTGGTGTTCGATGACAGTGCCGTCGCAGTACGCCGGAGATTCCTCGGCGTCGGCGGCCCCGCGCATCACCCCGATGATCAGGGCCACCGCGTCGCGGGTGGTCTCGGCCAGGGCGTCGTCCCAATCGGCCTCGAGGTGGTCGTGCAGCGCGTTGAACAGCGCTTCCTGCATCGAGTCGTAATGACTCTGCGTCACACCGTACTTGCGGTGGTCTCTGCCGAGTTGAGCCAGGAACGCCACCGGCTCCTCCGCCCGCTGGGCGATCAACTCTCCGAACAGCCAGGTCAGGGCGCGGGCGAAGACCTTGCGCTGGCTGTCCATATCGGGGGGAAACAGATCGCGGGCCGAGAGGTCGGTGGCGAACCAGCGCGTGTAGAAATCGCGGATCAGCGGCTCTGAGCCCTGTGCGAGGTCGACGGCGTTCTGGAGTGTCTCCAGTGCTGCACGGTCATCGAGGCCCACGGAGCTGCATCATAGGCGCGGAGCGGCTCGGGCGCCGTAAAGCGGCCATGATCACCAATGACAGGCCGACGATGACCCAGCAACCGAGCACGATGATCGCCGAGTCGGCCCCGGCTCCGTCGAAGTAGGCGGCGGACCGCAGCAGCGTCGCGGTGGCTCCCTGTGGCAGCAGCTGGCCGAGTTGGCCCCAGCCGGACGGCAGCATCTCCGGCGCCGCGGTCAGCCCGGACAGCGGGTTGCCGAGCAGCAGGGCCAGCGCCGCACCCACGCCCAAACCGACTTTGCCGAACATCGACCCCAAGCCGAGCATGAACAATCCGGCGGCAGCGATTCCCAAGGTCAGGCCTGCGGCCACCCCCCACAAGTTCGAGTCGATCGAACCGAAGACGTAACGCAGCAGGGCTGCCACCGTGACGCCGGCGAGTGCGGAGAACACGATGGTCGCCGTCAGGCGGGTCCACACCTCACGGCGCAGCACCAGGGTCAGAGCGACTGCAGGCAGCATCCCGGCCAGCGTGATCGGCAGGGCAGAGGCGGCCAGTCCGGTCCCGCGCGGATCCTGGGCGGTCGGTGGGGCCAGGTCCTCGGTGTGCAGGGTCAGTCCCGAGTGCGCCGCGATGCCCCCACCGATCTGGGTGAGCAGCTGAGCGACGGCCGGGCTGCCGCCGGTGGCGGTCAGCATGGTCGGGCCCTCGGGGCCGAAGGCGATGCCGCCGTAGACGTTTCGGTTGAGGATCGCCTCCCGCAGGGTGGCCTCGCCGGGGTAGTAGGTGACCTTGAACGCACCAGGGGCCTGCTGTTCAAGTTTTTCGGCGACCTGGCTGGTTGCGGCCTGGGGGCCCGCCGCGCCGATCGGGATCTGGTGGGGCTTGGAGCGTGAGGCGGGCAGGGCGAAGGCGATGGCAACGACCGCGATCGCGACGGTCAGGGCGGCGACGATACCCATGGCGCGCAGGGCGGCGGGTGGCGCATGTTCAGGTGCCGCGTGGTGGGGCGTGGAGACCTGTGTCGAGAGCATCATTCCCTCTTTTCATCCGGCGTTGAATTAATCGGTTGATGTGAGGGTAAGGCTTGCGTGGGTAAAATTTCAATAGCTGTTGAAATGATACTGTCGACGTATGGCTTCACCAGGGAAAACTGTCACGCGTCGGGGGCGCCGTCAGGGCGACCCGGTGTCCCGGGACGCAGTGCTTGCGGCGGCCAAGCAGCGCTTCGCGGCCGAGGGGTACGAGAAGACGACGCTGCGGTCTATTGCTTCCGACGCGCATGTCGACGCGTCGATGGTGCTCTACCTGTTCGGATCGAAGGCCGACCTGTTCCGGGAGTCGCTGCGGCTGATCCTCGATCCCGACGTGCTGGTGGCCGCCCTGGAAGGGCCGGAGGCGGAGATCGGCGAACGGATGGTCCGCACCTACCTGACGATGTGGGAATCACCCGACACCGCAGCCAGCATGCGGGTCATGCTGCAGTCCGCAACATCGAATTCCGATGCGCACGTGGCATTTCGAACGTTCATGCAGGACTATGTGCTCGCCGCGGTGTCCGGCGTGCTTGGTGGCGGCGAGCAGGCTCGATTACGGGCCATGCTCGCCGCATCGAATCTTGTCGGTACCGCGATGCTGCGGTATGTGATGGCCGTGCCGCCGATGGCGACGTTGTCCGGCGAGGAGGTTGTGCGGCTACTCGCGCCGACAGTGACTCGCTATCTCACCGCCGATGCGGCGGAGCTGGGGTTGCCGGAATTCGAGGCGGACAGCCCTCAGCGGTGATCTGGGCGCGCTCGGGCAACCGTCAGTCAGGGCCGCGGACCTCAGCTGCCCTCGAACTGATTCTGGCCCAACGTATCCACGAAGGTAGGGCCGCGGCGCGCAAGCTCACCCCGGTATTCTTCGGCCCAGGTGCCGAATGGCTTGTGTGCCAGGTATTCATTGCGGAACCGGTCGTCCTCGGACACCTCGGAAACGCAGAATGACGGAATGGCCAGATCGACAACCGGCCCGCCGCGTTCGACTTCGGAGAGCAATAGCGGTGCGTTCCGGCCCAGGAACTGGTCGATGATCCAGCCGTCCTCGCCGAGCCACATCGAATAGCGAACCTTGGCAACCACATGTTCGGATCGACCGACGATCTGCGCCGCGATCAATGGGTCGAGCTCGCGTTCGGCCTCGTATCGGGTGCCGCCGACGGCGGGACCTTTCGCAGTCATGGTCCCGAGCGATTCATCTCCTAATGTCGCGACGAGTTCGGCGGGAGCGCCGCCCAATTCTGCGGGCGCGGGACCCTGGACGCGAACGCGGACCGCATATCCGTCGGAAGCGAACAGATATGCCTGGACGATCAGTGCTGGTGCGGGATCCGATGCTGCCACTGGGGGCAATTCGCGGACAAAGAACTTCCGCTCGAATTCGAAATCACCGAAACCGGATTCGGACATGCGCACACCGTAGCGTCTCCTGCGCCGAATACGTCGCCTATAGCGCGTGAATTCCCTTGTAGAGCACTAGCAGGCCGATCACAACGAGAATGGCGGCAACCAACACGGCGTGGTTGCGTTCCATCCAGTCTTTGAGCCGGACCAGCGCGGGGTCCAAGCGCTCTCCCGACACCGCATAGGCGAGGATCGGCAGCGCGACGGTCGATCCGGCCGCCAACACGTAATAGAGCCCTGCTGCCCACACCCCGGGCTGGCCCAGGCCGGCGCTACCGATGGCCAATCCTGCTGCCGCGCAGATGAACAGCACCTTGGGATTCACCACGGTGAGCACCGCGCCGGCGGCCCCCGCCTTGACCGGCGTGAGCGTGCTGAGCTTGGTCATCCAGCCCGGCATGTGCTCGGATTTGGCCCGGGTGAGAAAGCGGTAGACGCCGAAGACGATGAGGGCGGCGCCCACCACGATGCGTAACCACGAGGCCCAGGTCGGGGCTGCGTTGAGCCCGCCGAGCATGCTGGAGACGCCGACGAAGATCGTGGTCAGCGCGGCCAGTCCGACGAGCCACCCCGTGAGGAAGGCCAGGCCGGCGGGCCGGGGGTGAGGGGTGTGCAGCACCAGCACTGCGGGAATGATCGACAGCGGCGACAGCGCCACCACCATTGCCAGTGGAATGAGTTCGGCAAGCACCGAACCCCAGCTTTCAGTCATTGCCGCCCTCTCGATGCAGTCCCGAGCAAAACCTAGCAAGCATCGAGTCGCCTGGGAGGTGAGTGCTCACCAACGTCCGGTCGCAACGTCCTCCACGGCATCAGCGGCATGTCCGGGCCCGCCGTGGGAACGGATCTCGTCGCGAATTGCGTCGAGGTTCGCCCGGATCTGCTGATCGCCCGCGACGCCGAGTACTGCGTCGCGGATCTCCGTCGTGCCGGGTAGATCGTCTGGAAGGTGACGGCCGACGCCGATCGCCTCCAGGCGGGCGGCGTTGGCCGGCTGGTCGACGGCCTGGGGCATCGCCACCATCGGTACTCCGAACCACAGCGCTTCGGTGCACGAGCCCATTCCGGCGTGGGTGATGAAACAGTCGGCCCGTTGCAACACCGCCGGTTGGGGGACGGTAGTGCGCAGCTGGACCCACGGAGGGACGGCACCCAAGTCATCGACGTCGGCGCGGCCGGCGGCCAGCACCAGGCGCCAGCCCTGTCCGTCGAGCGCCCCGATCACGTTGCGGTACACGTCGGCTCGGTCTGTGTAGGCCGTGCCGAAGGCCAGCAGGGCCAGCGGACCGTCGCCGTCCGGCGGGCTCCAGTCGCCCGGATCCTCGCGACGCGGATCGATGCACGGTCCCACGAACCGATAGCGATCACCGACCCGTTCGGCGTTGCGCTGCATCACGCGGGGGAGCAGTGCCAGGCAACGTCGGGGTATGCCGGTCACCTCGTCGAACGTCAAACCTGATCGCGAATCGATCAGCCAGTCGTCGAACGTCTGGCGGTAAGCCAGGCCACTGGGACTGCCGAGGATCGGACCGAGGATCTCGGCCATGTCGTCGAAATAGCCCTCCCATGCCACCTCGCTGGGTGACAACTGAGCGGCCGGTACACCCCACTGCTCCGCAGCCACCGGACCGGCCATGCCGCCGATGTCGTAGAGCACGAGGTCGGGCCGATCATCATCCAGAGCGGCGTGAAGCTGGGGCAGCACGTGGATGGCCTCGTCGAGGAACATCCGCATGCCGGCCACCGGATCGGCGTCGTCGAAGCTCTCCGGTGCCCCGGGCGCACCGGGCAGCACCGAGGTGCAGGAGATGACGTCCGCCCCGGTCGGGGTGACCAGGCCGGCCAGATGCCCGCCGACCAGGTAGCTCACCCGATGGCCGCGGCGCGCCAACTCGTGAACCACCGCCAAATGCGGGTACATATGGCTGGGTGCGGAGGCGGCGACGACGGCGATGTGCACGTGATCGAGTCTGCCTGCCAATTTCGGCGGAATGCACGCGCTACGGTGGGTTTGGCGCGAGCGAATCGACATGGTGTGTGGGGGAGCTGCTATGACGTTGCCACACTCAGGATGGTCTGCCGACGCGGCGATTCCCGGGCACCGTCGAGGTTTCGGTTACCCACTCGGGCAGGAGGTTCTTCTCCTTCGCGAGCTGCCGGGCCGTCGTGCCGAGGACATCGATTGTTCGATCGGTGACCGACATGGTCGTCAACTTGCCGTCGTTCATCCGGCGACGCCGATCCCTGGGTTTGTCGGTAGGGACACCCGCACGGTCGAGTTTGAAGTCACGGCCCCATCAGGTGAGCCGCTGTGGTTGATCACCAGAACGGGCGGGAGGCGGGCCCAGCAGCTCGCCGTAACCGACCCCGAGCACCGTGAGTACGGCCGGCTTGTTCAGACCAGTTCCTTCTGGCGACGGGTCCACGGTGCTCGGATGTCCATGCGGTTGCAGGACAGTCAGCAGTGTCTTGCCACTACCGAGTTCTACCTGAACCCGGTTGACCGCCTCGATGTGGTTCATCAGCAGATCCATGACTCGGCCGGCGCGGTGATTGCAACCCTGACTCGGCGGAGACGGAATCCTGCCCCGCAGCGGAATCGGTTCGAGTACCAGCTGGAGTGCTCACGGGCAGTAGCTCAGCCTCTGCCCGCCCTGCTGTTGGCCGCGCTGTTCGCTCACTATTTCTATGACCGGATGGAGGATCGAGAGAGCTTCTTCGACAGGGCTGCGTTCGGGTTGTCTCGCCCGTCATGGGAGTCCTGAGTCGTCTGAAAGCTGCGTCACAAAATTTCTAAAGTTGAGCGGAACAGACTCAACCTTGACTACGTTGTAGATCACGACAAGCATTTTCTCTATCGAAAAAGGGAGGTGTCGTGGACTCGTTCAACCCGACGACCAAGACTCAGGCGGCGCTGACCTCGGCGTTGCAGGCGGCCAGTTCCGCAGGCAATCCGGAGATCCGTCCCGCCCATCTTTTGATGGCACTGCTCACTCAGAACGAGGGCATTGCCGCACCCCTGCTCGAGGCCGTCGGCGTGGACCCCGCGACGATTCGTGCGGGGGCGCAACGACTGCTCGACCAGTTACCCAGCGCCAGCGGCGCAAGCAGCCAACCTCAACTGAGCCGGGAATCGCTCGCGGCGATCACCACGGCCCAGGGCCTGGCCACCGAGATGGACGACGAGTACGTCTCCACCGAACATCTGATGGTCGGCCTGGCCACCGGCGACTCGGAGGTCGCCAAACTGCTGACCGGGCACGGTGCCTCACCCGAGGCGCTTCGCGAGGCCTTCACCAAGGTGCGCGGTAGTGCCAGGGTCACCAGCCCCGACCCCGAGGGCAGCTACCAGGCGTTGGAGAAGTACTCCACCGATCTGACCGCTCGCGCCCGGGAAGGCAAGCTCGACCCGGTCATCGGGCGCGACAACGAGATCCGCCGCGTCGTGCAGGTCCTCTCGAGGCGCACGAAGAACAACCCCGTGCTCATCGGTGAGCCCGGTGTCGGCAAGACCGCCATCGTCGAGGGCCTCGCCCAGCGCATCGTCGCCGGCGATGTTCCGGAGAGCCTGCGCAATAAGACCCTGGTCTCACTCGATCTGGGCGCCATGGTCGCAGGCGCGAAGTACCGCGGTGAGTTCGAGGAGCGGCTCAAGGCCGTGCTCGACGACATCAAAGAGTCTGCCGGGCAGGTCATCACGTTCATCGACGAGTTGCACACCATCGTCGGCGCCGGTGCCACCGGTGAATCCGCGATGGATGCGGGCAACATGATCAAGCCCATGCTCGCCCGTGGTGAGCTGCGACTGGTCGGTGCGACCACGCTCGACGAGTACCGCAAGTACATCGAGAAGGACGCCGCCCTGGAGCGCCGGTTCCAGCAGGTACTGGTCGGCGAACCGTCCGTCGAAGACACCGTCGGCATCCTGCGCGGCCTCAAGGACCGCTACGAGGTGCACCACGGTGTGCGCATCACCGACTCCGCATTGGTGGCTGCCGCAACGCTTTCCGATCGCTACATCACCTCGCGATTCCTGCCGGACAAGGCCATCGACCTGGTCGACGAGGCCGGATCCAGGCTGCGTATGGAGATCGACTCTCGGCCCGTCGAGATCGACGAGGTCGAGCGGCTCGTCCGTCGCCTCGAGATCGAGGAGATGGCGCTGGAGAAGGAAGAGGACGACGCCTCCAAGGAACGTCTGGAGAAGCTGCGCGGTGAGCTGGCCGACTACAAGGAGAAGCTCGCGGAGCTGACCACCCGTTGGCAGAACGAGAAGGGCGCCATCGACATCGTCCGCGAGCTCAAGGAGCAGCTGGACACGTTGCGCGGTGAGGCCGATCGGGCCGAGCGTGACGGTGACCTGGCCAAGGCCGCCGAGCTGCGCTACGGGCGCATCCCGGAGGTCGAGAAGAAGCTCGATGCCGCACTTCCCGTGGCCGAGGCACGCGAGAACGTGATGCTGAAGGAAGAAGTCGGTCCCGACGACATCGCCGAGGTGGTCGAGGCGTGGACCGGTATTCCAGCCGGCCGGATGCTCGAAGGCGAGAGCGCCAAGCTGCTGCGCATGGAGGAGGAGCTGGGCAAGCGCGTCATCGGCCAGAAGGCCGCGGTGACCGCGGTGTCGGATGCGGTGCGCCGCACCCGGGCCGGGGTGGCCGACCCCAACCGGCCGACAGGTTCGTTCATGTTCCTGGGCCCGACCGGTGTCGGCAAGACCGAGCTGGCAAAAGCGTTGGCGGAGTTCCTCTTCGACGACGAGCGTGCCATGGTCCGCATCGACATGAGCGAGTACGGCGAGAAGCACTCGGTGGCTCGGCTGGTCGGTGCGCCTCCGGGATACATCGGCTACGACCAGGGCGGTCAGCTGACCGAAGCGGTGCGGCGGCGTCCGTACACGGTGGTGCTGTTCGACGAGATCGAAAAGGCCCACCCGGACGTGTTCGACGTGCTGCTGCAGGTGCTCGACGAGGGCCGGTTGACCGACGGCCAGGGCCGTACGGTCGACTTCCGCAACACGATCCTGATCCTGACCTCCAACCTGGGTGCCGGTGGCACCGAGGAGCAGGTGATGGCGGCGGTGCGGGCGGCGTTCAAGCCGGAGTTCATCAACCGGCTCGACGACGTGATCCTGTTCGACGCACTGAATCCCGAGCAGCTGGTGTCGATCGTCGACATCCAGTTGCAGCAGCTGCAGAAGCGGCTGGGACAGCGCCGGCTCACCCTCGAGGTGTCGCTGCCTGCCAAGACGTGGCTGGCCGAGCGTGGTTTCGACCCGCTCTACGGTGCCCGCCCGCTGCGCCGCCTGGTGCAGCAGGCCATCGGCGACCAGCTGGCCAAGATGTTGTTGGCCGGCGAGGTGCACGACGGCGACGTGGTGCCCGTCAATGTCAGCGCGGACGGTGAAGGCCTGATCCTGGGCTGATCCAGCCGCCATTGCCGCGAAACGGTATTCCAGCAGAGAAAGTTCGAGAGGACGCCTGCTGGAATACCGTTTCGGCGCGAGAGGTGAGTGCTAGAGGTGAGTGCTAGATGTTGAACCGGCCGGCGAAGCCGCGCAACGGCACGTCGGCACTTGTCAACAATCCCGGCGGTGCCTTGACCACCGACGCGATCGCGTTGAGCGCGGGCAGTCCGGTCACGGTCATGCCTATCGACGCGAATGAGGCCGGATCGGACAGGTCCACACCGGGTTTCGGGAAGATCATGTGCTTGTTGTAGACGCAGGGATCGCCCTTGATGTGAGTGATGTAGCAGCCCTTGATGTCCCAGCTGGGATCGGTGTGCGGGGTCATCTGCCATTCCAGATGGGTTTCGACGCGCGGCACCCCGTCGACCATGCCCTGGTACTTGATGTAGTTGCCGCCGAGGGATCCCTTGGGCAGCGTGTACCAGCCGAGGTCGACGTCCTTGGTGCAGGCGCCGAGCTCGTAGGTGAACTTGACCTCGTCGAGTTCCAACCCGAAGCAGTCGGCCATCATTAACACGCTGTCGGCGAACACCTCGGTGTACTTGCGCAGCTTGCCCGGGATCGAGGGATCGTCGACTGGCAGACCGTAACCGACCTCGATCCAGGTGTCCTTGCTGTGATGGCATGACACGTCGACGGATTCGATGGTGGTGACATTCTCGATCTCGGCGACATCGGCGGAGCACACCACGCCCAGGATCTGGTTGAGGCCCGGGTTCATGCCGGTGCCGTAGAACGTGGAACCACCTTTTTCGCACGCTTCGGCCAGCAGCTGCGACACCGGCTTGCCGGAGGGGTGCGGGTGATTGGTGTCGCGGTGCCAGCCGGTGATCCAGTCGGCGGTGGTGACGATGTTGATCCCGGCCTCAAGGACTTTCACATACAGGTCCTCGTCCGGAAAGACGCCATGAAAAGTGAGCACGTCAGGCTTTGTGGCGATGATCTCGTCGATCGAGCCGGTGGCGGTGACCCCGATGGGATCGATGCCGGCGATCTCACCGGCATCGCGTCCTACCTTTTCCGTTGTGTAGCAGTGCAATCCGATCAGTTCGAGATCGGGTCGGTGTCCGATGCGTTTGATCATCTCCGTGCCGACATTGCCGGTGGCGACCTGGAAAACCCGGATCTTCTCGGTCATAGGGTGTCCTTTTTCCTCACACTTGCCAGGTCTGCGGCGGATCCGCCCAGACCGTCCGGATAGAACTGCATGGCCCACTTGCGGATTGCGGTGAAGCCCTCGTACTCGGCGGTCGCCAGCGCCGGGGGATCGGAATAGCGCTGGTGTGACCAGATGTGGATGTCCTGGGTGAACTGGCGGATCACCTCGTCGCCGAATTCGGCGGCGCGCTCGCCGGCCCGGGGAGTGTCCCTGCCGGGGGTTCGGCCGATGTAGACCATGAACCGCACGTCGGAGGTGGATTCGTCGACAGGGGTGACCGCGGAAATGGTGCGGTTGTCGATCATGCCCCAGCTCTTGGTCACCGCGATGCCCAGACCGCCGTTGATGGCCTCGACACCGCTGCGGACATCGTCGATCGACTGTTGGTCATCGCCCTCGAACGTGATGGTGAAGTCGACGTAGGAGATCGGCGCGGCGAAGTCGTGGCGGGTGAACACCGGCACGATCGGGGTCTGGTGGACGTACTTGAAGTGGGCGAAGTCGACGCCGTTCTCCAGTACGTACTGCGGATGCAGCTCGAGCCCGGCGCGAAATAGTCGCTGTTGGGGGTAATAGTCGGCGGCGCTGCTGCCGTCGGCGAACGACGCGAAGACGTCGGGCGCCTCGAAGAACGGCTCACGTCCGTCGATGTCGTGCCAGATGTAGATGGCCTCGTTGCGCTCGGCGACGGGGTAGGTGCGCATCCGGCGGCCGCGGTTGGGCCGGTCCTGGTAGGGAATGCAAACGTTGCGGCCCTCGGCATTCCACTGCCAACCGTGGAACGGGCATTGGATGACCTCGCCGACGACCTGGCCGCCGAATCCGAGATGGGCGCCGAGGTGTTCGCAGTAGGCGTTCATCACGGTCACCTGCCCGGCTGCCGAGCGCCAGGCGACCATCTCCTCGCCGAAGTACTTCATGGCATGCACTGCACCGACCTCGACCTGGTCGGACCAGGCGACCTGGAACCATCCCGTCGGTTTCATCGACAACGGTGGTTTGGCCATGACGGGAATCGTAGGAGGATCTGTGAAACTTGTGAAGGGTTTAGTAGAGGGTTCTGCGAAACTCGTCCCCGACCGGCTAATCTCTCGGAGATGACCGAGACGGAGGCGGGAGCGCGGCGGACCAACCGACGCGGCCTGGCCACGCGGGAGAACATGCTGGAAGCCGCGCGCAAGGCGCTGGCCACCGGCGACCCGGGCGCGGTGTCGGCCAACCGGATCGCCAAAGAGATCGGTGCCACCTGGGGCGCGGTGAAGTACCAGTTCGGCGACATCGACGGATTCTGGGCGGCCGTCCTGCAGCGCACAGCGGAACGCCGCGCGGGCATGCTGGGCCACCGCGACGACGGTGCGCCGCTGCGGCACCGCGTCGCCGGCATCATCGACCTGCTCTACGACGGTCTGACGGCCAGCGATTCGCGGGCGATCGAGAACCTGCGCGCAGCCCTACCGCGGGACCACGCCGAACTCGAGCGGCTCTACCCGAAGACCGCGGCCGAACTCTCGTCGTGGGGGCAGAGCTGGTTGCAGACCTGCCAGCAGGCCTTCGCCGACCTCGACGTGGATCCCGAGCGGGTTCGTGAGGTGGCATCTTTCATCCCCGGCGCAATGCGCGGCATCACCTCCGAGCGTCAACTCGGCACCTATACCGACCTCGATGTGGCCCGGCGGGGGCTCACGAATGCGATCGTCACCTACCTCGAAGCGTCCCGGTCACAGCGCTCTGATCACCAGTAACCGGGTTGTGACCTCACAAGGTGGGGGCATTTCCGCCGTCAACAAGTAGGCTAGGCCCGATGGTCCCGCTCTGGTTCACGCTGTCCGCACTCTGTTTCGTGGGTGCGGCCGTATTGCTGTACGTCGACATCGACCGTCGGCGTGGGTTGGGACGGCGCCGCAAGTCGTGGGCGAAGTCGCATGGCTTCGACTACGAGCACGAGTCGCACGAGATCCTCAAGCGCTGGAAGCGCGGGGTGATGTCGACCGTCGGTGACGTCACGGCCAAGAACGTCGTCCTCGGCCAGATTCGTGGCGAGGCGGTGTTCATCTTTGACATCGAAGAAGTCGCGACAGTGATCGCGCTGCACCGCAAGGTCGGCACGAACGTCGTCGTCGATCTGCGGCTCAAGGGCATCAAGGAGCCCCGGGAGAGCGACATCTGGCTGCTCGGTGCGATCGGTCCGCGGATGGTGTACTCCACCAACCTCGATGCCGCCCGTCGCGCGTGCGACCGCCGGATGGTCACTTTCGCCCACACGGCTCCGGACTGTGCCGAGATCATGTGGAACGAGCAGAACTGGACGCTCGTCAGCATGCCGGTCACGAGCACCCGTGCCCAGTGGGACGAGGGACTCCGCACGGTGCGTCAGTTCAACGACCTGCTGCGGGTATTGCCCCCGGTTCCGCAGAACGGCGTGGCACCACAGTCCGGTCAGGGCAGCCAGGCTGCACTGGCTCGTCGCGCCAGCTCGCCGAGCCGCCCGTTGGCGCCGACCCCGGCCGGGCGTCGCGAACTGCCTCCGGGCCGGGCCGATGCGGCACCCGGACGTGGCGACGTGAGCCGCTACACCCAGCCGCGGCAGGAGCCGGGCCGCCCGGATGCGATCCGTCGCACCCCGCCGCCGGCCCGCAACGGGCGTCACGCACCGCACTACCAGCGCTAGCCGGCGCGGCAGAGCAGATAAGTACCCTCTAGGTCGTGCCTCGTCCCCTCGCGCTGATCACCGGACCGACCTCGGGGCTCGGCGCCGGATTCGCCCGCCGCTACGCGCGCGACGGCTATGACCTTGTCCTCGTGGCCCGTGACGCGGCACGGCTGGAACACCTCGCCGCCGAGCTGCACGCCGAGGTCGGTGTAGACGTCGAAGTACTCCCGGCGGACCTGGCGTCCGCCGCCGACCGGGCCAAGGTCGCCGACCGGCTGCGCGCCGGGGTGCAGGTCCTGGTAAACAACGCCGGCTTCGGCACATCGGGTGAATTCTGGACTGCCGACCTCGTCCAGCTGCAGGCCCAATTGGATGTCAACGTCACCGCGGTGATGGAACTGACGCACGCCGCGCTGCCGTCGATGATCGAGGCCGGCCGCGGCACCGTCATCAATGTGGCCAGCGTCGCCGGTCTGGTGCCGGGGCGCGGATCGACCTACTCGGCGTCGAAGGCCTGGGTGGTCTCGTTCACGGAGGGGTTGGCCAACGGGCTCGGCGGTACCGGCGTCGGGGTGCATGCCCTGTGCCCAGGGTTCGTCCACACCGAGTTTCATGCCCGTGCGGGCATCGACATGGCGGGCACACCGTCGTTCCTGTGGCTGCAGGTCGAGGACGTGGTGCGCGAATGCCTGGCCGACGTGGCCGCAGGCAAAGTGGTCATCGTGCCCGGCCTGCAGTACAAGGTGCTCACCACTGGGGGGCGGATGGCTCCGCGAAACCTGGTGCGCGCCATGACAAAAGCAGTGGGAAAAGGTCGTGGGAGAACTTAGGACAGAACTGCCGTGGCAGTGCGGGCGCTGATCGCGGCGGTGATGGCGGTACTTCTCGTCGTCACCGCGGGCTGCACATCCGATGAACCGGGACGCACGTACGAGGCTTCGACTGCTGCGCTCGGCAAGTCGCTCGACATCCTGGGCTGGAACCTGAAGGTGTCGAATCTTCGATTCGACTCTGACCACGTACTGGTCGACGTCGAGGGTTCGGCCGGCGGTGACGCCCACGCCAAACCCGAGGACATCCGGTTCGGTCTGTACGGTGCCCTGGCGCATCCGATCGAGGCCGACGCACTCCACGGCTGCGACGCGATGACCAACCTGGGGATCCGGCCGCTGTCCGCGCCGGCCCCTGACAAGCTCAGCGGCACAGTCTGTCTGGGGCCGCAACGCGACCAGAGCCAGGTACGCGGGGTCTACGTGTACTCGCCGCGCGAGCGAATCCCCAAGACCACCGTGGCCTACCCGGCGGCCTTCCCGGTGGGCATGCTGCCCACTGATGTCAACGACACGGGCATCACCGTCAGGACCTCCAGCGTGGACGGGTTCAGTGCCGACGGCGGGCAACTGGCGCCGACGGCGATCGGTGACCCCACGGCTTTCAGCGGCAAGGGCTACATGCTGCTCGGCCTCGAAATCGCCGGTGCAGCAAAGCGTTACGCCGAGGATTCGGCGGGGCGTGGTGGACCGTTGATGGTGGTGGCCGGCCCTACCCTGCCCCCGCCGGGGCTCAGTCATCTCTGCTCGGTGTACGGCTCGTCGGTGCTGCTGTTGCCGGAAGCCAGCCGTGAGGCGGTCAACGTCCGGGCCTCGTTGTGCACCCAGGGAGAGATGACCGCGGCGCTGCTGTACGCGTCGGTTTCGGTCATCGGCACGCACGCGGCACTGTGGACCACCGGTGGCTGACGCCGTCGGCCCGACCGAGTGGGGCGAGAGCCCGGGCGTGGGCCCCTGGGTAGGCGCTCCACCCTCCGGGGATGAAGCCGCGCGCTACGATCCCGACCTACTGCGCGACGGCGATACCCGCAATGTCGTTGACGCCTACCGGTATTGGACCCGTGAGGCGATCATCGCCGACATCGACCGGCGGCGGCACCGGCTGCACATCGCGATCGAGAACTTCGGCAACGACGCCAACATCGGTGCGGTGGTGCGCACCGCCAACGCCTTTGCGGTCGACACCGTGCACATCGTGGGGAAGCGCCGCTGGAACCGACGGGGCGCCATGGTCACCGACCGCTATCAGCGGTTGTGCCACCACGACAGCACCGCCGAACTGCTGGCGTTCGCCGCCGACGCCGGATTGACCGTCGTCGCAGTCGACAACGTGCCCGGCGCCGTACGTCTTGAGCAGACCGAGTTACCCCGCGACTGCCTGCTGATCTTCGGTCAGGAGGGTCCGGGCATCACGCCGGAGGCGCAGGGCGGGGCTGCCGTCACGGTCTCGATCGCTCAGTTCGGCTCGACCCGCAGCATCAACGCCGGTGTCGCCGCGGGAATTGCCATGCACGCGTGGATCACTCGCCACGCGGATTTTTCGCAGGCATGGTAGGGGTGGGCGCTCCGGCCACCCGGCGTTCGCCACCGTTTCGCTCCTGCCAGAGCTTGTAGACATCGACCGCGGAGTCGCGCGGTTCGTAGCGCATCGGCAGGCGCCGTTCATTCCACGGCTTGGCGAACTCGTCGTAGAACGTATTGAGCTCGAAGTACTTTCGATCGTCGACGTAATGTGGTTCGTAGGCGTCCCGGGTGGTCAGAAACACGACTTCGTCCGGCGAGCAGTAGTAGAGCGAGCCCAGACACATCGGGCAGGGTTGGGCCAGGACATAGATCGTGGCACCGGTCAGGTGCTCGGTGCCGAGCTTGGTGCACGCCTTGCGGATCGCGAGGATCTCCGCGTGCGCGGTGGGATCATGGGTCTGGGCAACCAGGTTCGGGCTCTCGGCCAGGATCGCACCGTCTTTGACGATCACGGTGGCGAACGGACGGCCGCCCTCGGTGACGTTCCGGCGTGCGATGTCGATGGTGTGTTGTGCGAAGTCCATGAGACCTCCTCGATTTCGGACTCGATCAAAAAGGTTTGGTGGGAAGGTATTTGCCGTCCAAAGTGATCACGGCGCGTTCCCCGCCCTCCGGATCGGCGACCTTGCGCACATCGAGCTTGAAGTTGATGGCACTGATGATGCCGTCGCCGAACTGTTCGTGAACCAATGCCTTGAGCGTCGTGCCGTAGACCTGGAGCATCTCGTAGAAGCGGTAGATCGTCGGGTCGGTGGGGACACCGCCGGGGATCGAACCGCGGGTCGGGATGGTCTGCAGCAGCATTGCCGCGTCGTCGTCGAGACCCAATAATGCGGCAACCGCGACGGCCGACTGGGCAGGCAGCGCGTGCTGGCCGAGGACGGCAGCGGTCACGAATGCCGTTGAGAGCTCGGCAACGTCGGCGATCTGCTGCCAGGTGAGATCCTTGCGGGTCTTGGCCTCGACCGCTGCGATGGCCAGGGCCTGGCGGGCGGTCGGGTCGAACTGCGCGTGCATGGGTTCACTCCATTCGATGGGAGCCGGACTTGGAAAACCGGCGGTATATCAACCACCCTGCGCGCGAACTTCTATAGCGTCCAATACTTAATTTCCATCGGAGCGATAGTTCGTGTCTATGGCTGGTGATGGTGGGAGTAGTGCACCGCGATCGCGCTGAACGCCCGCGCGGCGGCGGACTGATATCCCGCCGACCGGTGTAGGAGTACGACCTCGCGTGATGGAAGAGGCGGAACGGGCCGGATCGGATAAAGGTCGGCATGCGCCTGCGTGATCGCGTCCGGCAATACCGTGGCGAGCGTGCCGAGGCGCACGAACTCGATCAGCGCGCTGATGGAGTTCGCCTCGATCGCGATGCGGGGCGTGACGTTCTGGGCGGCGAAGAACTCGTCGATGTAGTTGCGCGTCGCGAAGTCTCGGCTGAGCAACGCCAACGGCTGGGCGGGAAGGTCCGCGATGGCGAACGTCGTGGCGCGCGGGTGGAGAGGATGAGCGGCACCCACGACCAGGCTGAGGGTCTCGGTGAAGAGCGCCGATGCGGCTACCCCCGCAGCGTGGGGGCCGGCGAAGGCGATGCCCAGGTCGACTCGGTCGGCGAGCAGGTCGGCTTCGATCAGGTCCTGAGTGGTCTCGATGACCGTGAGGGTGACACCGGGGTGCTCGGCGTGGAACTGGCGCACCAGCGGACCGATGAGATACGCGGTGATGGTCGGTGTCATCGCGATCCGCAGGTGGCCGCGGCTCAGGTCGTGTACGTCATGGACCGCCCGCTCGGCGGCGTCCAGATCCTGTAGGGCCAGTCGTCCGTGCTGGGCGTATGCCTCGCCGGCATCGGTGAGCCGGACGGTGCGCCCCGAGCGGTCGAGCAGCGGGACTCCCACTTCCCGTTCGAGCTGCTTGATCTGCTGCGACAAGGTGGGTTGCGACACATGCAGGGCCTCGGCGGCTCGGGTGAAGTTGCCGTGGTCGGCGACGGCGAGCAGGTACCGGAGGTGACGCAACTCCATCGGCCCAATGTATAGGTGGCGTCTATTGCTGCGATGAGAAATGCGTCTTGGACACTATGGTTCGAACAAGGCAGGTTGGACTGGTCACCGACTCGGCAGCCACCGCGCTCGGGCTCGCCGATTACGGCGTACACCCCGGCAACCGAGCTGACCTGGTGGTGATCGCCGCGGCAAACCCGGCCGAGGCGGTGGCCGGCCATCCCGAGCGGCTGCTTGTCCTGCACGATGGCCGGGTGGTGCGCCCGGCGGACCATGCATCCTGACCTGACGCAGGCCCGGAAACTGCTCGACATGCCGACAATTCGAACGCCTGGTAAGGCAGGATCGTCAACATGGATCAGCTATGGGCTAACCGTGCGGCCAGCGCCGAAGCTGCGATCACCCAACGACACCTGACCAAGCTCTGGGGTCTGCCGGGTACCCAACTCGGAGTGGTGGCCTGGCCGGCGACCAAGAAGTACCGAAAGTTCGGAACGTGGCACTACTGGTGGCAGGCGCATCTGCTGGACACCCTGGTCGATGCGCAGGTGCGTGATCCGCAGCCCGAGCGGAAAACCCGTATCGAGCGGCAGATCCGTGGGCACTGGATGCGCAACAACCTGTCTTGGACCAACAGCTATTACGACGACATGGCCTGGCTGGCATTGGCCCTCGAGCGGGCCGGTCGCCTGGTGGGGGTGGAAAAAGCCCATGCGCTCAGGAAGTTGTGCGCGCAGTTCGTGGATGCCTGGGTGCCCGAGGACGGCGGCGGCATCCCATGGCGCAAGCAGGACCAGTTCTTCAATGCCCCGGCCAATGGTCCGGCGGGGATCTTCCTGGCCCGTTATGACGATCGACTGCGCCGGGCCCAGCAGATGGCGGACTGGATCGACGACACCCTGATCGATCCGGAGACCCACCTGGTGTTCGACGGCATCAAGGCCGGCTCGATGGTGCGTGCGCAGTACACCTACTGCCAGGGCGTGGTGCTCGGGTTGGAGGTCGAACTGGCGGTGCGGACCGGCGACACCCGGCACGCCGAAAGGGTCCGGCGTCTGGTGACCGCGGTGGACAAGGAAATGGCCACCGACGGTGTCATCAAGGGCGCCGGCGGGGGCGACGGTGGCTTGTTCAACAGCATCCTGGCGCGGTACCTGGCACTGGTGGCCACCATGTTGCCGGGGGACGACGCACAAGATCAGGCCGCGCGCGATACGGCCCGGTCGCTCGTGCTCAAGTCCGCACAGGCGGCATGGGACAACCGGCAGAACGTCGACGGGCTCCCGCTGTTCGGACCGTTCTGGGATCGCACCGCCGAGGTGCCCGGGGCCGAAGGTCAGGAAGCGCAGTTCGTCGACGGCGCGGTGAACGCGTCGGCGATCCCGGAACGTGATCTGTCAGTTCAGGTTTCGGGGTGGATGCTCATGGAGGCGGCGCATACCCTCGCCGGGTGATCCCCGCCGGCAAGACCTGCCTACCAAATAGAAAAATGGTCAGACCATAATGGCCGTGTAGCTGTCTGACGAATGTGTGAAGTAGGTCCTGAATGGAACGGGTCGCACGGACCTCCATAGTCGACGTGGTCGTCGACAGATTGCGCGACGAGATTCGCAAGGGTGGTTGGCCGGTCGGGAGCAAGATCCCCACCGAGGCGAAACTTGTTGAGGCACTGGGGGTGAGCCGCCCATCGGTCCGCGAGGCGGTGCGGTCGCTCGTCCAGCTCGGCTTGCTCGAATCGCGGCAGGGTGACGGCACCTACGTGGTCGCCGAGGACGAGACGACAGTGGCGCTGCAGCGCGTGGTCGACACCGCGGATCGCGACGAGGTGCAGTTGGTGCGCCATACGCTCGAAGTGCTCGCCGCGCGCGAAGCTGCGACGAACCGCTCGGCGGCCGATATCGATGCGCTGCGTGTCGCCCTCCATGGACGTCGGTCCGCGAAGGCCAGAGCTGACCTGGACGCGTTCATCGAACACGACGTCGCCTTCCACATCGGTGTGGCCCGCGCCTCGCACAACACGCTGCTGCTCGATTTCTACAGCTCTTTCGAAAATGCCATGCGCGACCCGGCTCACGGCGCGTTGTGCATGGGCGTTCCCGAGGATGCATACCGGGATTTCCACACCGATCTGTTTCAGGCGATCCAACGAGGCGACCACGGTGCGGCGACCCGTGCCGCGATCTACGGGCTCGACGTGCACGAACGCCATCTGCACGCGGTCGGTAGCTGACTTGCCTTCGGGACGTGCGACCCGAAACTGAGCATGTGCCCAGCCCGGGCTACTTTGGTCATCGTGAGAGACGTGCTCGCCGATGCACTGTCGGTCTGGCGTGCCGGTGGCACCGTGGGCCTCGCGACGGTGGTGCGCACATTCCGTTCCGCACCGCGGCCCGCCGGGGCGTCGATGGTGGTGGCCCCCGACGGCACGGTGACCGGTTCGGTATCCGGTGGCTGCGTCGAAGGCGCGGTGTACGAACTCGCCGGTGAGGTCGTCGCCGAGGGCGTGCCGGTGCTGCAGCGTTACGGAGTCAGTGACGACGACGCCTTCGCCGTGGGCCTGACCTGCGGCGGCATCCTCGATGTGTTCGTCGAGCCGGTGTCGAAGCGGACGTTCCCAGAGCTGCAGGCTCTGGTCGACGACATCGAAGCCCATCGGCCCGCCGCGACCGCGACGGTCATCGCCCATCCCGATCCCGCGTGGCTGGGCCGCCGACTGGTCATCCGCACCGGTGAGGTCACCGGCACACTCGGCTCGACCCGCGCGGACAGCGCGGTCACCGATGATGCGCGCGGTCTGCTCGACACCGGCCGCAGTGCGGTCCTGACATTCGGCCCCGACGGTGAGCGTCGCGGTGAGGGCATGGAGGTGTTCGTCGCGAGCTTCGCGCCACCGCCGCGGATGCTGGTGTTCGGTGCCATCGACTTCGCGGCGGCCGTCGCCCGTCAGGGCTCACTGCTCGGCTACCACGTCACGGTGTGCGACGCGCGCCCCGTCTTCGCCACCGCGGCCCGCTTCCCGACCGCAGACGAGGTCGTCGTCGACTGGCCCAACCGGTACCTGGCCGCGCAGGCCTCCACCGGCGCGATCGACGGCCGCACGGTCATCTGCCTGCTCACCCACGATCCGAAGTTCGACGTGCCGCTGCTCGAAGTGGCGCTGCGATTGCCTGAGATCGGCTACGTCGGTGCGATGGGCTCGCGGCGCACTCATGACGACCGGATCGCCCGGCTGCGCGAAGTCGGCCTGACCGACGAAGAGCTCGCGAGGCTGTCGAGTCCGATCGGACTGGACCTGGGCGCCAGGACGCCCGAAGAGACCGCGGTGTCGATCGCGGCCGAGATCATCGCCCAACGCTGGGGCGGCACCGGCACACCGTTGGCGGACACTGGTGGCCGTATTCATCACGAACACAACGAACCGAGTGAATTGAGGAGTGGTCAGTGACACGAGCCAAGATCGATTTCCCGAGCCAGATCGGTGTGTGGTGGGCCAGCGACACCTGGTCGATGCCGGACGCGCAGCAGGTTGCCCGGGACATCGAAGCTCTCGGCTTCGGCTCGTTGTTCCTTCCGGAAGTGGTCGGTAAGGAGGCTCTCACCCAGTCAGCGGCGTTCCTGGCCGCCACCGAACGCCTCGTGGTGGGCACCGGCATCGCCAACATCCACGTCCGGGTGCCGTCGGCGGCCGAGTCGGGGGCACGCACTCTCACGGCGCTCTACCCGGGCAGGTTCGTGCTCGGGCTGGGCGTCAGCCACGGACCTCTCGTCGAGCACGGACTGGGTGGCACCTACGCCAAGCCCCTGGCCACGATGCGCACCTACCTGGAGCGGATGGCCGCGGTGCCCGAGCAGATCGAACCGGGCGTCGGGCGCCCGCCCCGGCTGCTGGCTGCACTCGGCCCGAAGATGATCGAGTTGTCCGGCACCCACGCCGACGGTGCACACCCCTACCTGGTCACGCCCGAGCACACCGCGACGACGCGCGAGCTCCTCGGCCCGGACCGCTGGGTGGTGTCCGAGCAGGCGGTCGCGATCGGTGGTGACGACGCCGACCAGCTGGCTCGGGCGCACAAGCACCTTGAGGTGTACAGCGGGCTGCCCAACTACCGAAACTCGTGGCTGCGGCAGGGTTTCGACGAATCCGACCTGGTGCGGGGCGGCTCGGACCGGCTGGCGCGCGGACTTGTCGGCATGGGTTCGGCCGATCAGGCAGCAGCGGTGATCACCGCCCACCTGGATGCCGGCGCCGACCACGTCGTCGTTCAGGCGCTGGGGGAAAACCCGACGGCCGATCCGCGTCCGGCCCTGCGTGAACTGGCCGCCGCGTTGGGTTTCGGTTAGGGGTTCGGCTGAACCTGCTCGGTGCCCTTCTTGGCGGCCCGGCGGCGCTTGAACCACTCGTAGAACATCGGCGCCACCGAGGCCACGACGATCAGGATGAAGATCGGCTCGAGCAGCTTCTGGATGATCTCGAACTGGCCCAGCCAGTAGCCGAGCAGGACGAGGCCGACACCCCACACGATCGCGCCCAGCACGTTGAACGTGGTGAACACCGAATAACGCATCTTGGCGGCCCCGGCGACGATCGGTGCCAGGGTGCGCACAATCGGCACGAACCGGGCGATGACGATCGCGAACGGGCCGCGCTGCTCGAAGAACGCGTGGGCCTCGTCGAGGTACTTCTGCTTGAGGACCCGGGCGTCGGGCTTGAACATCTCGACGCCGATGAACCGGCCGATGAGGTAGCCGGCCTGACCGCCGAGGATGGCCGCCAGCGGGATGAACACCAGTAGCTGCCAGAGCGCGAAGTTGGCGTCCACCGCCGTTCCCTGGGCGGCGGTGCCCGCGGCGAGCATGCCCGCGACGAACAACAACGAGTCGCCGGGAAGGACCGGGAACAGCACCCCGGACTCGACGAAGACGACGACGAGGATGCCCACCAGGGCCCAGGTGCCGAAGGATCCGATGAGGTGCAGCGGATCCATGAAATCCGGCATGAGCGCCAGATTGGTCGTAGCCTCAGGGAGGGCGATGTCGATCACGACTCCCTAGGGTACCTGTGCCCCACCACCGGTCTTCACCTGCGATAACCCGCGTCCAGATGGAAGGACAAGTCATGCCGATCGCTACGCCCGAGGTCTATGCCGAGATGTTGGGCCGGGCCAAGGAGCATTCCTTCGCCTTCCCGGCCATCAACTGCACTTCGTCGGAGACGATCAACGCCGCCATCAAGGGTTTCGCCGATGCGGGCAGTGACGGCATCATCCAGTTCTCGACCGGAGGGGCGGAGTTCGCTTCGGGGCTCGGGGTCAAGGACATGGTGACCGGGGCCGTCGCCCTGGCCGAGTTCGCCCATGTGATCGCCGAGAAGTACCCGATCACCGTCGCCCTGCACACCGACCACTGTCCGAAGGACAAGCTGGACACCTATGTGCGGCCGCTGCTGGCCATCTCCGCCGAGCGGGTCGCCGCGGGCCGCAATCCGTTGTTCCAGTCGCACATGTGGGACGGCTCGGCCGTCCCCATCGACGAGAACCTGAGCATCGCGCAGGAACTGCTGAAGCTCGCCGCGGCGGCCAAGATCGTCCTCGAGGTCGAGATCGGCGTGGTCGGCGGCGAAGAAGACGGCGTCGAGGCCGAGATCAACGAGAAGCTCTACACCTCCTCGGAGGACTTCGAGAAGACCATCGACGCGCTGGGCGCCGGCGAGCAGGGTGCCTACCTGTTGGCGGCCACGTTCGGAAACGTGCACGGTGTCTACAAGCCCGGCAATGTGGTGCTCAAGCCCGAGGTGCTGGCCGAGGGGCAGCGGGTGGCCGCCGCCAAACTCGGATTGGCAAGTGACGCAAAGCCTTTCGACTTCGTCTTCCACGGCGGGTCGGGTTCGCTGAAGTCCGAGATCGAAGATTCCCTCAAGTACGGCGTGGTGAAGATGAACGTCGACACCGACACCCAGTACGCCTTCACCCGTCCGCTCGCCGCGCACATGTTCACCAACTACGACGGGGTGCTCAAGATCGACGGCGAGGTGGGCAACAAGAAGGTCTACGACCCGCGCAGCTACCTGAAGAAGGCCGAGGCGTCGATGAGCGAGCGAGTCATCGAGGCCTGCAACGACCTGCACAGCGCCGGGCGCAGCGTCACCGCGGGCTAGGCGCCTCAGGCGGCCGGTCGGCCGTACCCGAAGATCCCCGCGATCTCGGCGTCGTCGAGGGTGTGCACGCGGATACCGCCCTCCTCGTTGCCGCCGACCGTGGTGATCGCGTTGTCATCCACGACCACAACGAAATTGGTGTGCAACCCGAGCGGGCTGCCATCGGCGTACATGACCACATCGCCGGTCTGGGGCCGGTATCCGGGCGGTTCGGCGAACCGGCCGGCGGCCTGGAAGTACTCCTGCAGTGTGTACACGCCCGGGATCCGCCAACTCCCCGAGTTGGGATTGGACAGCGGCCGGCCCGCCTCGTTGAGCACCCAGCTGACGAAGTCCGCGCACCACGGCTCCTCGACGCCTTCGGAGAAGTGGCTGCCGCCAGGTTGGGCGTCGTACTGTGCCTGCAGCACGTCGACGATGCGTGCCTGGCCCGGATCGAGTGCGGTGCGGTCGATCTGGGGAAAGGCGACGGGTTTGCCTGGTAGCAGGTCGATCGCGCCGGGCTGGCGGACCAGAAGGGTGGCCAGGCCGACCACGATGACCGCGCCGAACGCGCACAGGGTCAACCAGAGCTTGGGTCCGCGCAGGGTCACCGGACCAGATTAGCCGGTAGGCGCCTGGCAGATCTTCCACTGATTGTCGCGGAACTGGAGGTCGAAGCTGCGGGTGGACCGGGTTTGCGGGGCAAACGCCATGAAGCTCGTGACGTTGGCCTCGGCGTGGTCGCCGTTGACGACCACCTGGTCGATGCTGGCCACGACGGGGTACTGCTTGGCGGCCGCCACCCGGGCGTGGGTCTCGTCCCAGGCCTTCTGGTCATATTTGACGTAGTTGTCGCTGGTGGTGCCGCAGGTCATCGATCGCAGGGCGGCGAGATCGCCCCGCTGGATGGCCGAGTCGAAGTCCTGGATGGTGGTGCGGACGTCGTCCTCCTGGGAGGCCGCCGACGACGATTTGCGGGTCAGCAGGACCGTGCCGAGCACCGCGATCGCCACCAGGGCCGCGATCACCAGGACGACCGCCACCACCCATCCCCAGCTGCGGCGGGTCGTGGTCTGCGGGGCCTGCTCCTGTTCTTCGCGCGGCGGGATGACTTTCGGGGCAGCACCTTTCGGCACCTCGGCGGCGACGGTGTCACCATCGGCCGGAGCGAACACCTCGGTCTCCGGATCGGGCGGGGTGTCGATCTTCTGGGTGGAACTGTCGAAGCCGGACGGCGCGGTGAAGCGCCGTTCCTCACCGAGGTGTACCTCCCCGGTGACTTCGTCGGCCGAGCTGAAGATCTCGGTGGCCGGCTCGGACAGGGCGGACAACTCGGCCGTGGAAGGTAACTCGACCTTCTCGGTCGGTGTGTCGCTCTGGTCGGTGCGGTCTTCGCCAGGTCCCGTTGGGTTCGACATCCCTGCTGCGGTCCTCCCGTACGTCGCTACCGGTGGAGCTTATCGGTCGGTGCACAATAGGCCCATGACACGGATGGGTGATTTGTTGGGGCCGGATCCGGTCCTCCTTCCCGGGGACCCCGAGGCCGAGGACGAATTGGCTGCGGGTGAAAAGGCTGCCGTGGTGGCCGCCGCCCACCCGTCGGCGTCGATCGCGTGGGCGGTGCTGGCCGAGCAGGCCCTCGCCGACGACAAGGCCGTCACGGCGTATGCGTACGCCCGCACCGGTTATCACCGTGGGCTGGATCAGCTGCGCCGCAACGGCTGGAAGGGTTTCGGCCCGGTGCCGTTCGCCCACGAGCCGAACCAGGGGTTCCTGCGGTGTGTGGCCTCGCTGGCCCGGGCCGCCGATGACATCGGCGAGACCGACGAGTTCCAGCGGTGCCTCGATCTGCTCGACGACTGCGATCCGTCGGCGCGGGCCGAACTCGGCCTGGCCTGAGCTTCAGTCCTTCGCCTCGCAGGAGCAGTCGTCCGCTGATTCGGGCGGCTCCACCTGCACGGTGGCGTGGGCCAGCCCCCGGGCATTCAGTACCGCGCGGGCGTCGTCGAGCACCCGGGCGGTGTTGGCGTTGCTGGTCAGGTGCGCGGTGACCATGTCCTTGCCGGGTACCAGCGTCCACACGTGCAGATCGTGTACGCCCGTCACGCCGTCCACCGCGCCCAGTGCGGTACGCAGCTCTTCGACGTCGATGTGCTGGGGGGAGGACTCGCTCAGGATCCGCAGCGCTGCCCGGGCCAACGCGATGGCGCGGGGCAGGACCCAGAGCGCGACCAGGACGGCGACCATGACGTCGGCGTAGGGCCAGCCGGTGGTGACGGTGACGACGCCGGCGACCAGCACGCCGATGCTGCCGACGGTGTCGGCCACGACCTCCATGTAGGCGCCCTTGACGGCGAGGCTGTCCTTGGAGTGCGACCGCAGCATCAGCACCACGACGGCGTTGGCGGCCAGGCCGGCCAGCGCCACGACGATCATGGGCACGCCGGGGACGTCGGGCGCATTGCCGAGGCGTTCGAAGGCCTCGTACAGGATGAAGCCCGCCACGCCGAGGAGCAGTGCGGCGTTGGCGACGGCGGTGAAGACCTCGGCCCGGTGCCAGCCGTAGGTGCGTGCCGGGGAGGTACTGCCGCGCTTGGCCAGCAACACCGCGGTCAATCCCATGAACATGGCGACCAGGTCGGTGAGCATGTGGCCGGCGTCGGCGAGGAGTGCGATCGAGTTGATCAGCAGCGCGGTGACCAGTTCAAGGACGAAGAACGCACTGAGGATCGCCGCCGCGATGAGCATTCTGCTGACGCGGGTATCGCTGCTGTGACTGTGATCGTGGCCGGCACCCATGCCCGAAATATATGCGGAAGTACGCATATGTGGCAAGCGTCAGAGCCGGGCGGGCACTGTGTCACGCCAGAGTGGCTCTCGCCGTCGAGCGTCACGCCAGCGTGGCGGTGGCGGGTTGGGTGCGCCGAGCTGCGGGCACTTTGTCACGCCAGAGTGGCGCTCGCCGTCGAGCGTCACGCCAGCGTGGCAAGAAGCGGGCGAGGTGGGTGAGGGCGCCGAACCCTCACAGCCAGGCGGACCAGAAGCGGGTCAACTGGCTGCCGATGGACACAAGCTGGCCCGGCACGCCGGAGAGGTCGACGAACCAGAAGACCACCGAGAAGAACCATCGGTTGAGCGCGGGCGTGAACAGCAGGATCAGCAGGATGAACAGGCCCCACTGTTTGGCCGGCTCGAGCGCGCGTTGCGTGTCCGCGCTCAGATGCGGTTCCAGTGCGCCGTAGCCGTCCAGCCCGGGGACCGGCAACACATTCAGCACGAGGGCAGTGACCTGCAGAAATCCCAGGAAGGCCAGCCCAGACCAGAACACCAGGTGGGCCGGGTCGAAGAAGACCGCGGTGACGGCCAGCAGCAGGACGGCAAGCACCAGGTTGGCGGCCGGGCCGGCGAGGCTGACCAGGGTCTTCTGCCGTGCCGTCATCCACGAGGTCCGGACATAGACCGCGCCGCCGGGCAGCCCGATCCCGCCTAGCGCGATGACCAGCACCGGAAAACCCAGGGACAGCAGGGGATGGGAGTACTTGAGCGGGTTGAGCGTCAGATAACCGCGCACCGCCACGTCGTGATCACCGAAACGCCACGCCGTGAACGCATGGCCGAACTCGTGCAGGCACAACGACACCAGCCAGCCTGCGATCACCAGGATGAACACGCCCACGTACGACAGCGGCTTCACGGTGTCGGCGGCCAACCAGGCCACCACCCCGCCTGCGGCGGTGATCGCGACGACGGCCAAGAAGACCGGGCTGGGCCGTACCGACTGATGCAGCGGGCGGATGTTCACGATTCGACGCTACGGCAATTCGGCCGGCAATCCGGCCCTGCTCAGCCGACCCGCAGCCAGCCTTCGGTGTGCCGATAGAACGTCGAGCGTCGTACCGTCCGCGGCGCGGCCACCCCGTCCCGGATCACCTGAGCACCCGGGGTGCCCAACTGCGCGGCGCGGCCGACGACCCACCGGCGCGGGCGGCCACGGTCCGACAGCACGCTCGCGCGCAGCCCCGGCATGCTCGTCGTCGGCTCGACCCGGACACCTGGAGCCTCGCCGTCGAACAGCACGATGTCGTCGACGATGGCCTCACCCTGCAGCGCCGCTCCGTCGGGCCCGTGCCACTGCGCCGCGCCGACCAGCACAGTTCCCGTCTCGTCGCGGATCAGCGGGACACGCCGGGCAGATCCTCGGAGTGCGCGCCGGGCCGACCAGCTGCCGGACGCCACAGCGACCTCGACATCGAGCCGATCGGCCCGCAGCAACGCGGTGAGCACGGCGGAAAGTTCGGCTTCGCCGCCGGTCACGACCACCCTGCGGTGCGCCCCGAGCTCATCGACACCGACCCTCTGCAGGTCGCGGAGCGGGCGCGGAACACGGCCTGTGCCGACCAATGCGACCCCGGGTGAGGCGGACAAAACTGCTCCTCGCGGTCGAGAAAATGTGGTTCACAGCGTGTGCTGGGATAAGGTGACCTACCGGCTGCACCACACTAGTGCGGAAGATTGAGCGGGAGATTACGCCATGCCGGCAATCGTCCTCATCGGCGCCCAATGGGGCGACGAGGGCAAAGGTAAAGCCACCGATCTGCTCGGTGGCCGCGTGCAGTGGGTGGTTCGCTACCAGGGGGGCAACAACGCCGGGCATACCGTCGTGCTCCCCACGGGGGAGAACTTCGCACTGCACCTGATCCCTTCGGGCATCCTGACGCCAGGGGTAACCAACGTCATCGGTAACGGCGTGGTGGTCGACCCGGGTGTGCTGCTCACCGAGCTCCAGGGGCTGGAAGAGCGAGGCGTCGACACCTCGGGCCTGCTGATCTCCGCCGACGCGCATCTGCTGATGCCGTATCACGTCGCCATCGACAAGGTGGTGGAGCGTTACGCGGGCAGCAAGAAGATCGGCACCACCGGTCGCGGCATCGGTCCCTGCTACCAGGACAAGATCGCCCGCATCGGCATCCGGGTCGCCGACGTGCTGGACGAGCAGTTGCTGGCCGAAAAGATCGAGGCGGCACTGGAATTCAAGAACCAGGTGCTGGTCAAGATCTACAACCGCAAGGCGCTCGAGCCGGCCGAGGTGCTCGAGAACCTGCTCACCCAGGCCGACGGCTTCAAGCACCGCATCGCCGATTCCCGGCTGCTGCTGAACCAGGCGCTGGAAAAGGGCGAGACCGTGCTGTTGGAGGGCTCGCAGGGCACCCTGCTCGACGTCGACCACGGCACCTACCCGTTCGTCACCTCGTCGAACCCGACCGCCGGCGGTGCCGCGGTCGGTTCCGGGATCGGGCCGACGCAGATCACGACCGTGCTGGGAATCCTCAAGGCGTACACCACCCGCGTCGGGTCGGGCCCGTTCCCCACCGAATTGTTCGACGAGCATGGCGCGTACCTGGCCAAGACCGGCGGTGAGGTCGGTGTGACGACCGGCCGGGCCCGGCGCTGTGGCTGGTTCGACGCGGTGATCGCGCGGTACGCGACCCGGGTCAACGGCATCACCGACTACTTCTTGACCAAGCTCGACGTGTTGTCCAGCCTGGAGACGGTTCCGGTGTGCGTCGGCTACAAGGTCGACGGCAAGCGCACCAACGAGATGCCCATGACGCAGTCCGACATCCACCGCGCCGAACCGATCTACGAAGAGCTGCCCGGCTGGTGGGAGGACATCTCCACCGCCCGCGAGTTCTCCGACCTGCCCGCCAAGGCTCAGGACTATGTGCTGCGGTTGGAAGAGCTTGCCGGCGCCCATGTTTCGTGCATCGGTGTGGGTCCGGGCCGCGAGCAGACGATCGTGCGCCGTGACATCCTGGCCGCCAAGTGACGGACGAGCGGCCATCGGTCTTTGAGCAGCACGGCGGATTCCCGGTATTCGAAACAGCCGATCCCGGACCGGGTTTCGCGCGTTTCCTGACCGCGATGCGCCGAGCGCAGGATCTCGCCGTGTCGGCCGATCCAGACAGTGACACCTGGGACGACGCCGCGGATCGGGTTGAGGAGCTCGTCAAGCTGCTCAGCCCGTACGAGGCCGCCGAGGGCGTCGGGCCGGCCAACCGGGTGCCGTCCCTGCCCGGTGTGGGCAGTCTGCTCATGCCGCCGTTCACCGTGTCGAAGTTCGAGCCCGAGGGCGTCGAATTGAAGGTCGAGTTCAGCCGATTCCACGTCGGCGGCAACTATGCGGTGCACGGCGGTGTGCTTCCGCTGCTGTTCGATTCGGTATTCGGCATGGTGATCCACGCCGCGGGCCGGCCGATCAGCCGTACCGCGTTCCTGCATGTGGACTACCGCAAGGTGACCCCGATCGACACGGTGCTGACGGCCCGCGGTTGGGTGCGGGAGTCGGAGGGGCGCAAGGCATTTGTGAACGCCGAACTGCGTGACCCCGACGAGAACCTGCTCGCCGAGGCCAACGGCCTCATGCTCAGATTGCTGCCGGGCCAGCCCTAGAGCTAGATCGCAGTGCGGCCGCCGTCGGCGGGCAGCACCGCGCCGTGAATGAAACTGGCGTCCTCGCTCACCAAAAAGCCGATGGTCCTTGCGATTTCGGTGGGGTCAGCGACCCGTCGCGCCGGGGCCTGTGCTGCGAGGGCGGTCAGCCGGTCGGTGCCGTACTGAGCCGTGGTGCCTTCGGTAAGCGTCGGTCCCGGAGCGACGGCGTTGATCCGGACACCCTTGGGCCCGTATTCGGCGGCCCATGATTTGGTGAGCAGATTCAGCGCGGCCTTCGACGACGCGTACACCGCCGAACCTGGCGTGCCGAACATGGAGACCATGGTGCTGACGTTCACGATCGCGCCGTTTCCGCGCTTGGCCATGGCCGGCGCGGTCGCTCCGACGAGGAAGAACGGGATCTTCACATTGAGGTCGAAGCAGTCGTCGAAGTCGTCTTCGGCGATGGCCGCGGTGGGCCCGAAGACCGCGATGGCGGCGTTGTTGACCAGGATGTCGATCTGGCCTGCGACGGCGAGTGCACTGTCCACCAAGTCTCGGGCACTGGTGGCGTCGGTCAGATTGGCCGACAAGAAATCGGCGTTGCCGCCGGCGTCACGGATCTCGGCCACCACCCGGGCCCCACGGTCGGCGTCTCGACCACTCGCGAGAACATGAGCGCCGCGTTCCGCGAGATGTATTGCGGTGGCATGGCCGATCCCGCTCGTCGCGCCGGTGACCAGTGCGGTTTTTCCACTCAATGACACCGGGTCATCGTAAGGGGGCGAATGTCATCGCAGTTCGGGAGTCGGGGTGTCACTATGACGCCGTGGATCAACGACCTTTGCACCGTTTGTCGACGCCGCGCGCCGCGGCGATCGCGGGAGTGTTGTTCGCCCTGCTGTTCGGGGCATCGCTGGTACTGATCCGCACCGCGCTGCCCGAGGGTGCCGAGCCGGGCTCCCAGTGGATCGACGGAGCGAGTACCCGGCTGCGCATCGCGTCCGTCCTGATGCCGTTCGCGGGCATAGCGTTCCTGTGGTTCATCGGCGTGGTGCGCGACGGGTTCGGCCGGTTTGAGGACCGGTTCTTCTCGTCCGTGTTTCTCGGCAGCGGCATCTTGTTCCTGGCCATGATGTTCGTGTCCTCTGGTGTCGGTGCCGCGTTGATCGCCAGCAAGGCCGGGATGGTCGACGCCGCGGCGCATTCCGAGGTCGCCACGTTCGGGCAGATGTTGCTGCTGGTGCTGAGCAAGACCTACGGCATCCGCATGGCAGCGGTGTTCATGATCTCGCTGGCCACGATCTGGTTGAAGACCGGCCTGATGCCGCGTCCGTTGGCGTTCGTGACATACCTCCTCGCGGTGACGCTTCTGGTTGCCGGCGATCTGAGCATGTGGTTGACGCTGGCGTTCCCGACCTGGGTGCTGGCGGTCAGCCTGTTGTTCCTGGTCCGGGCCGGGGTGATCGACCTACCCGGTGAGCACGAGCATTCCGGGTAGTCAGCGATAGTTTCGCCGACGCGTGTCAGTGCATCGGCGTAATATCGAACACATGTGCTACTCCTCATGTTCTTGTGGGTAGTTGAGGGTTCAGGCCGCCGAGGCAGAGGTAG
>NZ_JBZDPU010000040.1:0-943674 GCF_058270075.1 Mycobacterium shunyiense
ATCTACGCCCAGGTCCTCGGGTTGGAACGGGTCGGCATCGACGACTCCTTCTTCGACCTCGGCGGCGACTCCCTGACGGCGATGCGACTGATCGCAGCCGTCAACGCCGGCTTCGACGCCGAAGTCAGTGTCCGTACCTTGTTCGACGCGCCCACCATCGCCCAACTCGCACCGCACATCAAGGCGGGCTCGAGCGGACGTCAGCGGTTGGTCGCCCAACAGCGACCGGACGTCATTCCGCTGTCCTACGCGCAACAGCGGTTGTGGTTCTTGGAGCAGTTGCAGGGGCCGTCGTCGATCTACAACATGGCGGTGGCATTGCGGCTCGACGGCAACCTGGACGCGGCTGCGCTGGGACAGGCATTGGCCGATGTGGTGGGGCGGCACGAGAGCCTGCGCACGAAGTTCGGGGTCGCCGACGGGATTCCTCAGCAGTTGGTCGTGCCGGCCGCACAAGCAGAACTGGGCTGGCAGGTTGTCGACGCCACCGGGTGGTCGGCGGATCGGTTGGAGGAGGCGGCAGGAGTTGTCGGGCGGCGGCACTTTGACCTCACGCAGGAAATCCCATTGCGGGCAACGCTCTTCCGGATAGCTGAGGATCAACACGTTCTGGTGGCGGTGGTCCACCACATCGCTGCCGATGGTTGGTCGATCACGCCATTCGTGGCGGATCTGGGCTCGGCCTACGGAAGCCGCTGTGCCGGCCGGGCCCCGGAGTGGGCGCCGTTGTCGGTGCAGTACGCCGATTACACGTTGTGGCAGCACGATTGGCTGGGGTCGGCATCTGATCCGGACAGTGTGATTGCCACACAGCTGGCCTATTGGGAACAAGAACTGACCGATCTGCCTGAGCGTCTCGAGCTGCCGACTGATCGGCCGTATCCGCCGGTGGCCGACTACCAGGGTTCCAGTGTGGTGGTGGATTGGCCTGCCGAACTGCAGCAACAGGTGGCACGCGTCGCCCGCGAGCACAACTCGACGAGCTTCATGGTGGTCCAGGCCGCGCTGGCAGCGCTGCTCTCAGAGCTGAGTGCCAGTTCCGATGTGGCGGTGGGAATCGCAACTGCCGGCCGAAGCGATCCGGGCCTCGATGAGCTGGTCGGCTTCTTCGTCAACACTCTCGTGCTACGGCTGGACCTGGGCGGTGACCCCACAGTTTCTGATCTGTTGGACCAGGTACGCCAACGCGGGTTGGCAGCGTTCGAGCATCAGGACGTGCCGTTCGAGGCACTTGTCGAGCGACTCAACCCGACCCGGAGCCTGACCCACCACCCACTCGTGCAGGTGATGGTGTCATGGCAGAACTTCGCCGCCGAGCAAGCTTCTAGTCTGAACCTGGGTGACGTGCGAGCCACACCGATGGATGCAGAAACCCGAACCGCCCGTATGGATCTGGTGTTCTCGCTGGCTGAACGCTTCAACGACGCGGGCGCCCCGGCCGGCATCGGCGGCGTGGTGGAGTTCCGCACCGACGTATTCGACGCGGCGAGCGTTCGCACACTCGTCAAGAGGCTGCAACGTGTATTGGCGGCGATCACGGCTGACACTGCTCAGCGGTTGTCGGCTGTGGGTGTGCTTGATGCTGCTGACTGTGCTCGGTTGGATGAGGTTGGTCATCGGGCGGTGTTGATGCGGCCGGTGGTGGAGTCTTCGATTCCGGCAGTGTTCGCAGCCCGTGTGCAGAGCGCACCCGACGCGGTGGCGGTGCGTTTCGAGGGTCGCGCGTTGTCGTATCGCGAGTTGGATGAGGCGTCGAATCGGTTGGCACGCTTGCTGACCGAGTATGGTGCTGGGCCCGGTGAGTGTGTTGCCTTGATGCTGGAACGCTCGGCGCAGGCTGTGGTGGCGATCTTGGCAGTGCTCAAGTCTGGTGCGGCGTATTTGCCGATTGATCCGGCGCATCCTGATGCTCGGGTTGAGTTCATGCTGGCTGATGCGGGGCCGGTGGCTGTGCTGACCACGGCTGTGTTGGCGGGGCGGCTTGGCGGATCCGGTGTCGCGGTGGTCGAGGTCGACGATCGGCGTATCGATGCGCAGTCCTCAGGCGCGTTGCCGGGTACATCTGCTGATGATGTGGCGCACATCATTTACACGTCGGGCACCACGGGGACGCCGAAAGGTGTTGCGGTTACGCATCAGAACGTGACGCGGTTGTTCGACGGTATGGATGTGGGTGTCGAGTTGGGGCCGCAGCAGGTGTGGTCGCAGTGTTCGTCGTTGGCTTTTGATTATTCGGTGTGGGAGATCTGGGGTGCGCTGTTGCATGGTGGGCGTCTGGTGGTGGTGCCTGAGCAGACCACGCGTTCGCCGCGGGATTTGGAGGCGTTGGTTGTTGCTGAGGGCGTGACGGTGTTGAGTCAGACGCCTTCTGCGGTCGGAATGCTCTCACCGGAGAAGCTGAAGTCGGTGTCGGCGTTGATGGTGGCGGCTGAGGCGTGTCCGGCCGATGTGGTGGATCGGTGGGCGCCGGGTCGGGTGTTGATCAATGGGTATGGTCCGACCGAGACGACGGTGTATGCCACGATCAGTGCCCCGTTGCAGCCCGGTTCAGGGGTCGTCCCGGTGGGTGTGCCGGTGCCCGGCGCTGGTTTGTTCGTTCTGGACCGGTCGCTTCGTCCGGTTGCTCCTGGCGTGGTGGGAGAACTTTATGTGGCCGGTCGCGGTGTAGGTATCGGCTATGTACGGCGTGCGGGCCTGACCGCCGCTAGGTTCGTGGCGTGCCCGTTCGGCGCACCCGGTGCTCGGATGTATCGGACCGGGGACCTGGTCTCGTGGGGTCCGGATGGGCAGTTGCGGTATTCCGGGCGTGCCGATGAGCAGGTCAAGATCCGCGGCTACCGCATCGAACTCGGCGAAATTCAAACGGCGCTGGCCGGTCTCGATGATGTGCAGCAAGCCGTGGTGATCGTCCGCGAGGACCGTCCCGGGGACAAGCGGTTGGTCGGCTACATCACCGGTTCAGCTGATCCCGTGGTGGTCCGCGCACAGCTGTCGCAGCGGCTGCCGGCCTACATGGTGCCCGCGGCCGTGGTGGCTCTTGATGCGTTGCCGTTGACGGTCAACGGCAAGCTGGACAAGCGGGCCCTGCCCGCGCCGGAATACACCGGCACCGATCACTATCGGGCTCCGAGCACGGCTACCGAGGAAATCCTGGCCGGTATCTACGCCCAGGTCCTCGGGTTGGAACGGGTCGGCATCGACGACTCCTTCTTCGACCTCGGCGGCGACTCCCTGTCTGCCATGCGGTTACTCGCCGCGGTGAACAGTCACCTTGACGTCGATATGGGTGTGCGTACCTTGTTCGACGCACCGACCGTCGCCCAACTCGCGCTGCGCCTCGTTTCGGGCTCGAGCGGACGTCGGCCGCTCGTGCCTCAACAGCGCCCGGACATCATCCCGTTGTCGTATGCGCAACAACGCCTGTGGTTCCTCAACCGGTTCGAGGGCGGGGTGGCGACATACAACATGCCGATCGCGTTCCGGATCAACGGAGCGGTGGATCTCGGGGCGCTCGAATCGGCTCTCGACGACGTGATCGATCGCCACGAGTCGCTGCGCACGGTGTTCCCCGACATCGACGGTGTGCCCTCACAAAAGGTTCTGCCCGCACAACCGGGGTTGTGGCGACGCGGAGGACCGGCAGTGGTGAAGGTGGCTGCGGACCAAGAAGCTGCCGTCATGGGCGAGTTGGTCGCCTTGGCGGGGTATCGGTTCGATCTGGCAACCGAGATCCCGATCCGGGCCCAGATCTACTCCGTCGGCCCCGAACAGTACGTCCTGGGAATCGTCCTGCACCACATCGCCTTCGACGGATGGTCGATGGCTCCCATGGTCAAGGATGTCGGTGCCGCGTACGCGGCCCGCTGCGCGGGAAAGGTTCCGGCCTGGACGCCGCTGCCGGTGCAGTACGCCGATTACTCGCTGTGGCAGCGCGAGCATCTGGGCGACCTGGAGGATCCGGGCAGCCGGATCGCAGAGCAGTTGTCCTATTGGCGTAAAGAGCTGGCGGGTCTGCCAGAGGTGGTATCGCTGCCCACCGATCGGCCCCGTCCTCCGGCGCCGAGCTACCGCGGCGACGGCGTCGATCTGCGCATCGATCCCGATACCTGGGCGGGTATCAAAGCGGTTGCCGCAGAACACAACGTCACTACCTCGATGGTCTTGCAGGCCGTCATGTCCGTCGTACTGCACCGGGCCGGTGTCGGTGAGGACATCGCATTGGGGACACCGATCGCCGGACGCAACGATCAGGCCCTACAGGAGCTGGTCGGGTTCTTCGTCAACACCTGGGTGTTGCGGGTCGGGCTGAACTCGCAGCAGAGGTTCAGCGATGTTCTCGATCAGGTGCGGCAGAAAGCGCTGGACGGTTACAGCAATCAGGACGTGCCCTTCGAGTTGCTGGTCGAGCAACTCAACCCGACCCGGTCCACATCGCACCACCCACTGTTCCAGGTGGCCCTGGTGTTCCAGAACAACGTGCGTCCCGAGGTGGCCTTGGAAGGCGCCGGCATCGAGCCGATGTCGATGGTCACCCGCACCGCCAAGTTCGACCTCGACGTGGACATCAGGGAGGTTCCCGACGAGCTTTCGGGTGCCCCGATGGCTGCAGGTGTGCTGACCTACGCGACCGACCTGTTCGACCGGTCCACCATCGAGCGTCTGGTGGGCTGGTTCGGCAAGGTGGTTTCAGCCGTGGCGGCTGACTCGTCGGTCGTGGTCGGCGAGGTGGGCTTGCTCGATGGCGCCGAGCGTGATCTGGTGCTGCACCGGTGGTCTGGTGCCAGTGTCGACGCGCAGGTGGGCCTGGCTCCGGAGTTGTTGGCGACGGCCGTCGCGGCGGATCCTGACGCTCTGGCAGTGGTGGACCACCCGCGGGAGTACACGTATCGCCAACTCGACGAGATCTCCAACCGGCTGGCACGGGTATTGATCGAGGCGGGCGTTGGCCCCGAGCGCGCGGTCGGCGTGGCGTTGGGCCGATCTGCCGAGTTGGTGATCGCCTGGTGGGCGGTCCTCAAGGCCGGTGGAGTGTATGTGCCGGTCGATCGAACCCACCCTGCTGAGCGGATCGCCACGGTACTGGACACCGTCGAAGCCGTGTGTGTGCTGGCTCGTGGTGATGATCCTGTGGCCGGAACGGGGACGCGGCCGGTAATCGATATCGACGCGCTGGATCTTTCGAGCAGCTCCGCAGAGCCGGTCACCGACGCTGACCGCTTGGCGCCGTTGAGTGTTGACGATGCCGCGTACGCGATCTTCACCTCAGGATCCACCGGTACGCCGAAGGGGGTGGCGATCAGCCACGCCGGTGTTCTGGGAGTGGCTGCAGCTCATCGTGAGTTGTTCGGTGTGACGCCGGGGGCTCGAGTGCTGATGGTGGCCGCGCCGACGTTCGATGCCTCGGTCTTCGAATGGCTGTGGGCAGTGGCCTCGAGGGCGGCGCTGGTGGTGGCTCCGCCGGATTCCTACGCTGGCGACGCGCTGGCGGCCGTGATCGAGGAACAGCAGGTCGAGGCCGCATTGATCACCCCGACCGTGGTGGCCACTCTGGACCGGAGCCGTCTGTCCGGATTGACGACGCTGGTGACCGGTGGCGAGGCGTGCCCGGCTGAGTTGGTGGCCGCGTGGGCCCCCGGGCGGCGGATGTTCAATGCCTATGGGCCGACCGAGGTGACGATCTGGGCCACCTGGAGTGCGCTGTCGGCCGGACAGCCTGTGCGCATCGGCGCCCCGGTGCCGGGCACGTGCGCGTTGGTGTTGGATGCCCGGCTGAACCCGACGCCGGTCGGAGTGGTTGGCGAGCTCTACCTGGCCGGACCGGTGCTGGCTCGGGGTTATGTGGGACGGCCCGATCTGACTGCGGATCGCTTCGTGGCCAATCCTTTTGGGGTTCCGGGGACGCGGTTGTACCGCACCGGTGACCTGGTGCGCTGGACCGAATCGGGCAGCCTGGAATACCTCGGACGCGCGGACGCGCAGGTCAAGCTGCGTGGCCAGCGCCTGGAACTGGGCGAGATCGAGAACACCCTATTGGCCTGCCCGCAAGTCAATCGGGCTGCCGCCGCGGTATTCCACACCGATGCGGCGGATCACCTGGTCGCGTATGTCGCATTGGAGCGGGCCAGCAACGCTGACCACGATGCGGAAGTCGTCGATCAGTGGCAACACGTCTACGACGAGCTCTACGACGCCGACCTCGACGTGGTTGAATTCGGAAGCGATTTCCGAGGCTGGAACAGCAGCTACACCGGCGACCCCATTCCGCTGGATCAGATGGAGGAGTGGCGCTCTGCGGCGGTGAACCGGATTCTGTCACTGCGGCCACAGCGGGTGCTGGAGCTCGGCGTCGGTTCGGGTCTCGTACTTTCACAGATCGCTCCCAAGTGCGGGGAGTACTGGGGCACAGACTTCTCCGCGCCGACCATACGGACGCTCGAATCGGCAGTGGCCGGACAACCGTGGGGAGACCGGGTCCGGTTGCGGGTGCAGGCCGCAGACGTGGTCGACGGGCTGCCTGCCGGGTACTTCGACACGATCATCATCAACTCGGTCATCCAGTACTTCCCGAATTCGGCGTACCTCACCGAGGTGATGGACAACGCCATGGGCCTGTTGGCCCCCGGCGGAACACTGTTTGTCGGTGACGTGCGAAATCACAGCCTGCAGGGCGCCTTCCAGACCGGTATCGCGTTGGCGCGCATCGGGTCCGATACCGACACCGACGATCTTCGTCAGCGAGTTCAACGCGCAGTCCTCGGTGAGCCGGAGTTGCTGCTGGCCCCCGAGTTCTTCACGATCTGGGCAGCTGAGAACCCCGCGGTGGGCGGGATAAGCGTCCAGGTCAAGCGCGGTGAAGCCGACAACGAGCTGACCCGTTACCGCTATGACGTCACCGTCCACAGGTCATCCGACGGAGTCCTTTCTCTCGAGGAGGTGCCCACCTGGGATTGGGCCGAGTGCGCGGGGCTGAGCGGATTGCACGCCGAGTTGACGGCCCAGCGGCCGGCAACCGTACGGGTCACCGCGATCCCGCGTGCGGGTGTGATGGCCGATGTGATCGTCGAACAAGCTCTTGCCGACGGACATTCGGTGACCGATGCGTTGGTAGAGGCGGAGATTGCGGCCAACCCCGCGAACGTCGTCACACCCGAGGTGCTGTACCGGCTCGGTGAGGACGCGGGGTACCGGGTGGCGGTCACCTGGGGGCCCGACCCCGGCACTGTGGACGCAGTGTTCGTTGCCGGCACTGAGGACGGGGAGATTCCGGTACTGACCGATCTGTATCTGCCCCCGGCCGGTTCACACAAGCGCAGCGCTTACGCCAATGATCCCGATACCAACAGCAAGGTGAGCGAGGTGCGCCAATGGTTGGCCGCGCGTTTGCCCGAATACATGGTGCCGAGCCAGATCGTGGTGCTCGACGAGTTCCCGCTGACTTCCTCTGGCAAGACCGACCGCAAGGCCCTTCCAGAGCCGGTGTTCACGGCGACCACGTTCCGGTCACCTCAGACGCCGACGGAGAAGACGGTCGCCGAGGTCTTCGCCGAGGTTCTGGGTCTCGATCAGGTCGGGCTCGACGACGATTTCTTTGCCCTCGGCGGCGACTCGCTCATCGCGATCCGCGTCAGCGCACGCCTTCAGTCTGCGCTCGGCAAGGATGTCCCGGTCCGCTACCTGTTCGATGCGCCGACCGTAGGGCGGCTGGCTGTCTGCCTGGACCGGCAGCAGGGCGACGCAGCCCGCCCGCCTCTGCAGGTGATGCCACGTCCGCAGACCATCCCCCTGTCGTACGCCCAGCAGCGGCTGTGGTTCTTCGACCAATTGAACGGCCCTTCACCGGTTTACAACCTGGCCGTGGGATTGCGTCTGAGCGGAGATCTCGACACCGCTGCGCTCGGCCAGGCGTTGGTCGATGTGGTGGGTCGACACGAAAGCCTGCGCACACTGTTCACCCTCGCCGGTGAGGCACCCCAGCAGTTTGTGGTACCGGCTGAGGACGCCCGCATGTCCTGGGAGGTGGTGGATGCAGTTGGTTGGGCAGCCGACCGCCTGGCCGATGCAGCCGGCGCGGTAGCGCGTCATTCGTTCGATCTGTCGACGGAATTGCCTTTGAGGGCAAGCTTGTTCCGCGTTGCAGAGAACGAGCATGTGCTGGTGGCCGTGGTACACCACATCGCTGCCGATGGCTGGTCGGTGACCCCGCTCGTGGCCGACCTCGGCGCCGCCTACGCCAGGCGCAGCGAGGGCGAAGCACCTGATTGGTCACCTTTGCCCGTGCAGTACGCGGACTACACACTTTGGCAGCGTTCGTATCTGGGTGATCTCACAGACCGCGACAGCCGCATCTCCGGGCAACTGGCGTATTGGGAAGAGGCGTTGGCCGGACTGCCGGAGCGGTTGGAGTTGCCGACAGATCGGCCGTACCCGCCGGTCGCCGACTACCGGGGCGCGAGCCTGGTGGTGGATTGGCCGGCCGACCTGCAGCAGCGCATCGCCCGGCTGGCTCGGCTGCAGAACGCGACCAGTTTCATGGTGGTACAAGCCGGGTTGGCGCTGCTGCTGTCGAAGCTAGGCGCGACTTCGGATGTCGCGGTAGGTATTTCGATCGCCGGTCGCAATGACCCCGCGTTGGACGACCTGGTGGGATTCTTCGTCAACACCCTGGTGCTGCGGGTCGACTTCTCCGGAGATCCGACCATTGGTGAGCTGCTTGAGCAGGTAAGACAACGAGGTCTGGCAGCCTTCGAGCACCAGGATGTGCCGTTCGAGCTTGTGGTGGACCGGCTCAACCCGACTCGCAGCCTGACCCATCACCCGTTGGTGCAGATCATGTTGTCCTGGCAGAACCTGGCCTGGCAGCACAGCGCGGACACCGCAGGCGGTCTGACGCTGGGCGACGTCCGGGTGACACCGCTGCCCGCGCAGACCCACACCGCACGTACAGATCTGACCTTTGCGTTGGGAGAACGCTGGACTGAGACCGGCGAGCCGGCCGGGATTGGAGGGACTGTGGAATTTCGCACCGACGTTTATGACGAGGCCACCGTTGTGCGGTTGATCGATCGGTTGCGAAAAGTCTTGGTGGCGATGACGGCCGAGGTGGAGGCCTCATCGTGACTGCCGACCTGAGCCGGCGGTTGTCGTCGATGGATTTCCTCGATGAGGACGAGCACGTTCAGCTGTATGCATGGGGCAATCGCGCGGTACTGAACGAACCGGTGGCGGTGTCGGCGTCGATTCCTGGGTTGTTCGCGGTGCAGGTGGCCCGTGCACCGGAGGCGGTGGCGGTGGTCTTCAAAGGCCGATCGATGACCTATGCGGAACTTGACGAGGCATCGAACCGCCTGGCACAGAGGTTGGTCACTCTCGGGGTGGGCCCGGGTGAGCGGGTGGCGTTGTTGTTCCCTCGCTCCATCGAAGCGATCGTTTCCATTGTCGCGGTGTTGAAGTCGGGGGCTGCCTATCTGCCGATCGACCCGATGCATCCCGATGCGCGCATTCAGTTCATGCTCGCCGACGCCGAACCTGCCGTGGCGATCACGAACACGGGCTTGATGGACCGATTTGCAGAGTGCGATCTGGAGGTCCTTGATTTCGACGATGTACATCAGCACAACGGGGAGAGGCAGGAACTGCCCGCACCGACGGCTGACGGCGTCGCGTATTTGATCTACACGTCGGGGACGACGGGCCGCCCGAAGGGTGTGGCGATCACTCACTCCAATGTGGTGCGGTTGCTGGAGACGCTGGACGCGGAGGTCGGCCTGGCGGGTCAGGTGTGGACGCAGTGTCATTCGTTGGCTTTTGACTACTCGGTCTGGGAGATCTGGGGGGCGTTGCTGTATGGCGGCCGGTTGATCGTGGTGCCGGAGTCCGTGACGCAGGCACCAGAAGATCTATATGCGCTGCTGGTTGCCGAGCAGGTCACCATGTTCAGCCAGACGCCGTCGGCGTTCTACGCGTTGCAGGCTGCGGATGCGTTGCAACCGGAGCCGGGTGGTCAGTTGAAGCTGGAGACGGTGGTCTTCGGTGGGGAAGCTCTTGAGCCACAGCGGCTTCGGGGGTGGTTGGATCGTCATCCGAGTTCGCCGCGGTTGATCAACATGTATGGCATCACCGAGACGACGGTGCACGCGTCGTTCCGGGAGATCGTCTCCGGTGATGCTGAGGGCAGTGTCAGCCCGATCGGTGTGCCGTTGGCTCATCTAGGGTTCTTTGTGCTGGATTCGTCGCTGCAACCGGTGCCGGTGGGTGTGGTGGGTGAGTTGTATGTGGTCGGCGCGGGTTTGGGATGCGGTTATTGGCGCCGTGGTGGACTGAGTGCGACAAGGTTTGTGGCGTGCCCGTTTGGTGGGGCGGGTGCGCGGATGTATCGGACCGGCGATCTGGCGTCGTGGGGTCCCGATGGCCAGTTGCGGTATGGCGGGCGTGCTGATGAGCAGGTCAAGATTCGTGGCTATCGAATCGAGTTGGGGGAGATCCAAACCGCGTTGGCGGAGGTCGACGGGGTAGGCCAGGCGGCGGTGATCGCCCGGGAAGACCGCCCCGGCGATAAACGTCTGGTCGGCTACATCACCGGCAGCGCAGACCCGGTCGAGGTTCGTGCGGCCCTGTCGGAGCGGTTGCCCGGCTACATGGTGCCCACCGCGGTGGTGGTACTGGACACCTTGCCGCTGACGGTCAACGGCAAGCTCGACCGCCGCGCGCTACCGGCACCTGAGTACGTCGATGTCGATCGGTACCGGGCTCCGAGTACACCCACCGAGGAAATCCTGGTCGGGATCTACGCGCAGGTATTGGGTCTGGAGCAGGTCGGGGTTGATGACTCGTTTTTCGACCTGGGTGGGGATTCGCTGTCGGCGGCGCGGTTGATCAATGCCATCAACGCCAGTTTGGATGCTGAGCTGGCGGTGCGGGCGGTGTTCGAGACCCCGACCGTGGCCGGGCTTGCGGCGCGTGTAGGTGAGAGTTCGGGTGGGCGTGAACCGTTGGTGGCCCAGCTACGCCCCGCAGTCATTCCGCTGTCGTATGCCCAGCAGCGGCTGTGGTTCCTCGACCAACTAGAGGGTCCATCACCGATCTACAACATGGCGGTGGCACTACAGATCACCGGACAGCTGAACACTGACGCACTCGGTGCGGCGCTGGCCGATGTGGTGGAGCGCCACGAGTCTCTGCGCACGGTGTTCCGGTCGACCAAGGGCATCCCGGAGCAGGTGGTGATACCGGCAGAGGAAGCCGATTGCGGTTGGCGAGTGGTCGACGCCGGCGGGTGGTCGGTGACCGAATTGCGTGAAGCCATCGGCGAGATGGCAGGCCACGCCTTCGATCTGGGCAGCGAGGCACCTTTGCGGGCCGCGCTTCTAAGGGTGAACGAGGACGAGCACGTCCTGGTCGCCGTGGTGCACCACATCGCTGCCGACGGCTGGTCCGTGGCCCCGCTTATCGCCGACCTGCAAATGGCGTATGCCTGCCGGTCCGCGGGACAAGCGCCGGGCTGGACGCCGTTGCCGGTGCAATATGTCGACTACTCCCTATGGCAACGCGCGTATCTGGGCGACCTGAGCGACACCGACAGCCGCATCTCGGGGCAGGTGGCGTATTGGGAAAACGCGTTGGCCGGGCTTCCCGAACGCCTGGAACTTCCCACCGACCGCCCCTACCCGCCGGTGGCCGATCACCGCGGCGCCAGCATGCCGGTGTCATTGCCGGCTGAATTGCACAAGCGGATACGTCAAGTTGCGCGGGAACACAATGCCACGACGTACATGGTGGTCCAGGCCGCGCTGACGACGTTGTTGTCGAAGCTCAGTGCGACTTCTGATGTGGCCGTGGGAGTTCCGATCGCAGGTCGTGGCGATGCGGCGCTCGATCAGTTGGTGGGATTCTTCGTCAACACGCTGGTGCTGCGAGTGGACCTGTCCGATGACCCGACTGCTGCCGAGTTGCTGGCCCAGGTGCGCCAACGCAGCCTGGCCACGCTTGAGCATCAAGACGTGCCGTTCGAAGTACTCGTTGATCGGCTCAAGCCGACCCGGTCGCTGGCCCATCACCCGCTGGTCCAGGTGGCGCTGGCCTGGCAGAACTTCACCACCGACACCGCGACCGAAGCCACTCTGGGGGAGGCGCAGGTCAGTCCGCTGCCGGTGGACACCCACGTGGCCCGGATGGACCTCACGTTCTCCTTGGCTGAACGGTGGGACGACGCCGGCAACCCCGCAGGGATCGGCGGCACGGTGGAGTTCCGGACCGACGTGTTCGACGCGGCCGGTATCGAGACCATGATCGAGCGGCTGGCGCGCGTCGCAGAGGCGCTGATCGATGATCCGACGCGGCGGCTGTCGTCGGTCGATGTGCTGGATGTCGTCGAACATGCTCGCCTCGACGAGGTCGGTAACCGCGCCGTATTGGCCGAGTCCCCGGTCCCTGTGCTGTCGATTCCGGGGCTGTTCGCCGCTCAGGTCGCCCGCGCACCTGAGGCGGTGGCCGTGAGTTTCGATGGTCGTTCGATGACCTATCGCGAGCTCGACGAAGCGTCGAACCGGCTGGCGCACTGGCTGGTTGACTTTGGCGCCGGTCCGGGTGAATGTGTGGCGGTATTGGTGCCACGGTCGGTTGAGGCGATCGTCGCGATTCTGGGAGCGTTGAAGTCGGGGGCGGCATACGTGCCGGTCGATCCGATGCATCCCGATACGCGAATCCAGTTCATGCTTGGCGATGCGGCTCCGATTGTCGCGGTGACCACCGCCGGATTGCGGGCGCGGCTGGAAGGAATCGACCTGACCGTCGTAGACGTTGCCGACCCAGCGATCGATGCGCAATCCAGTACCGCACTGCGGGGACCGGTTTCAGATGATGTCGCGTATTTGATCTACACCTCGGGGACGACCGGTGTTCCCAAGGGCGTGGCGATCAGCCATCGGAATGTGGCTCGGTTGTTGGGGACCTTGGACGCCGAGTTGGGGCTGGCGGGTCAGGTATGGACGCAGTGCCATTCGTTGGCATTCGACTATTCGGTGTGGGAGATCTGGGGAGCGCTGCTGTTCGGCGGCCGGCTGGTCGTGGTGTCAGAGTCGGTGACACGATCTCCGGAGGACTTGCTCAGCTTGCTTGTTGCCGAACAGGTGACGGTATTGAGTCAGACACCGTCGGCGTTCTATGCCTTGCAGTCGGTAGACACGTTGCAGCCTGAACTGGGCCGTCAGTTGAAGTTGGAGACGGTGATCTTCGGTGGGGAAGCGCTTGAACCACAGCGCCTTCGACCGTGGTTCGAGGGACATTCAGGTTCCACTCGGCTGATCAACATGTATGGCATCACCGAGACGACCGTGCACGCCTCGTTCCGGGAGATCGTGGCCAGTGACGTCGAGGGCAGCGCGAGCCCGATCGGTGTGCCGTTGGACCACCTCGGGTTCTTCGTGCTGGATTCGTCGCTGCAACCGGTGCCGGTGGGTGTGGTGGGTGAGTTGTACGTCGTCGGCGCCGGGCTGGGATTCGGTTACTGGCGCCGCGGCGGACTGAGCGCGACGAGATTCATGGCGTGCCCGTTCGGCGGGACAGGAACCCGGATGTATCGGACCGGCGATCTCGCCTCGTGGGGCCCTGACGGCCAGTTGCGCTATCTGGGGCGTGCTGATGAGCAGGTCAAGATTCGCGGTTACCGCATCGAACTGGGCGAAATCCAATCTGCCCTGGAAGATCTGGACGGGGTGAGACAAGCCGAGGTCATAGCCCGAGAAGACCGCCCCGGCGACAAGCGCCTCGTCGGCTACATCACCGGGAGCGCGGACCCGGTCGCGGTTCGTGCGGCATTGTCGGAGCGGTTGCCCGGCTACATGGTGCCCGCGGCGGTGGTGGTACTCGAGGCGTTGCCCTTGACGGTAAACGGCAAACTCGACAAACGCGCTCTGCCGGCCCCCGACTACGCCAACGGTCAGGAGTACCGCGCTCCGGCAACTCCCGTCGAGGAACTGCTCGCCGGAATCTATGCGCAGGTGCTCGGTCTGGAACGGGTCGGGGCGGATGACTCCTTCTTCGACCTGGGCGGTGACTCGCTGTCGGCGATGCGGTTGATCAATGCGGTCAATGCCGGTCTGGAAACAGATCTCGCAGTTCGGGCAGTGTTCGAGGCGCCCACGGTGGCACAGCTTGCGTCGCGTGCAGGCCAAAGTTCGGGGCGGCGTGAACCGCTGGTGGCCCGACAACGCCCCGAAGCCCTCCCGCTGTCATTTGCCCAGCAGCGACTGTGGTTCCTCGACCAGCTCGAGGGACCGTCACCGATCTACAACATGCCGACCGCGTACCGGATCACCGGCGGACTCGACGTTGATGCGCTCGCTGCGGCACTGACCGATGTGGTCGAGCGCCACGAGGCTCTGCGCACGGTGTTCCCGGCGGTCGACGGTGTGCCTCGACAGGTCGTGGTGCCGGCGGGACAGGCCGATCCGGGATGGCAGTTCGTCGATGCGGAGGACTGGTCCGCGGATCAGCTCCACGACGCGATTCGTGCGACCGTCGGATACAACTTCGACCTGTCCGCTGAGATCCCGTTGAGAGCAACCCTTTTCCGCACGGGCGAGGGCGAACATGTGCTGGTTGCGGTGGTCCATCACATTGCCGGGGATGGCTGGTCGATCGGGCCGCTCGTGCGTGACATCGGGATGGCCTACGCGAGCCGGTGTGCGGGACTGGCTCCCGACTGGGCGCCGTTACCGGTGCAATATGCGGATTACACGCTGTGGCAGCGGTCGTATCTGGGTGATCTGACTGATCCGGACAGCCGGATTTCTGGTCAGTTGGCCTATTGGGAGCAGGCATTGGCCGGGCTGCCCGAGCGTCTGGAGCTGCCCACCGACCGGCCGTATCCGCCGGTGGCCAACTACCACGGGGCCAGTCTCGCGATGGAGTGGCCGGTCGAGTTACAGCAGCAGATAGCGCGGGTGGCGGCCGAGCACAATGCCACCAGCTTCATGGTGGTACAGGCTGCCCTGGCTGTGCTGTTGTCAACTCTCAGCGGGAATTCGGATGTTGCAGTGGGATTCCCCATTGCAGGGCGTACCGATCCAGCATTGGATGAGTTGGTCGGCGTCTTTGTCAACACACTGGTGTTACGTGTCGAACTCGACGGTGATCCGTCCGTCGGTGACTTGTTGGCCGAGGTACGGAAACGTAGCCTGGCTGCCTACGAGCACCAGGATGTGCCCTTCGAGATGGTTGTCGACCGGCTCAACCCGTCTCGCAGTTTGACCCACCACCCACTGGTCCAGGTGATGATGGCCTGGCAGAACCTGACCGAGCAGGACGGCGACCGCGCAGCGTCGACGAGCTTGGGCGGCATGCAGGCCACCCCGCTGGAAGCGGACACTCAGACGGCCCGCATGGATCTGATGATCTCGTTGGCAGAACGCTGGAGCGCCGGTGAGCCCGCCGGCATCACCGGGGCCGTGGAGTTCCGCACCGATGTGTTCGATACCGCCACCATTCAGCGCTTCGCCGAGCGACTGACCCGTGCGGTCCAAGCCCTGACGGCCGATCCATCAGCGACGTTGTCGTCAGTGAACTTGCTCGAGGCAGGTGACCACGCCCACCTCGACGAATGGGGCAACCGGGCGGTGCTGTCCGAGTCGGTGGTCGCCAGGTCGATTCCGGCAATGTTCGCCGAACAGGTGGCACGGGACCCCGCCGCAGTCGCGGTGGTGTGCGGCGAGAGTTCGTGGACGTATCGCGAGCTCGACCAGGCGTCGAATCGCCTGGCACACCTGCTTGTTGGCCATGGTGCCGGCTCGGGCGAATGTGTGGCGCTGCTGCTCAACCATTCGGCCGAGGCGATCGTCGCGATCCTGGCAGTGCTCAAGTCGGGGGCAGCGTACCTGCCCATCGACCCGATGGTGCCGGACGCGCGGGTCGAATTCATGCTGACCGACGCCGGCCCGGTCGCGGCGGTCACCACATCCGAGTTGCGGACACGGTTGGATGGGTGTGACCTGAGTGTCATCGACATCGCGGACGCGCGGATCGAGACGCAACCAGACACAGCGTTGCGAGGACCGAAGGCAGATGACCTCGCCTACCTGATCTATACCTCGGGAACCACCGGCGTTCCGAAGGGCGTGGCGATCACTCACCAGAATGTGACGCAGTTCCTCGGCGCCGTGGACCCGGCCCTGGTCGGTCCTGGAACCGTTTGGTCGCAATGGCATTCGCTGGTGTTCGACGTCTCCGTGTGGGACATCTTCTGCGCCCTGCTGCACGGCGGCCGGTTGGTGGTGGTGCCGGAGGAGGTGGCCCGTTCGCCGCAGGACTTGCACGACTTGTTGGTGAGCCAGAAGGTCAGCGTGTTGAGTCAGACACCGTCGGCGGCGGGGATGCTCTCACCGGACGGCTTGGAGGCCACCACGTTGGTGGTCGCCGGGGAAGCCTGCCCGACCGAGTTGGTGCAACGTTGGGCACCGGGACGGGTGCTGATCAACGCGTATGGGCCAACCGAGGCCACGGTGTACGCCGCGATCAGTGCGCCCTTGAAAGCCGAAGGGGCGGTGCCGAACATCGTTCCGATCGGTTCGCCGGCACCCGGCGCCGCGTTGTTCGTCCTTGATCGCTGGCTGCGGGAGGTGCCCCCAGGCGTTGTGGGGGAGTTGTATGTGGCCGGCCGTGGCGTCGGGGTGGGTTACGTCGGTCGGGCCGGGTTGACCGCATCGCGTTTCGTCGCTTGCCCGTTCGGCGGCGCGGGGACGCGGATGTACCGGACCGGCGATCTGGTGCGCTGGGGCAGTGACGGGCAGATGCAGTATCTCGGTCGCGCCGATGAGCAGGTAAAGATCCGCGGCTACCGGATCGAACTAGGCGAAATCCAGGTCGCACTGGCTGATCTGGTTGGCGTGGAACAGGCTGTCGTCGTCGCCCGCGAGGATCACCCCGGCGAGAAGCGACTCGTCGGCTACGTGACAGAGACGGCGCCGGGACTGGTCGACCCGGCTCAGGCCCGAGCCGAGCTGGCTGAGCACCTTCCGACTTACATGGTGCCTGCCGCCGTGGTGGTGGTCGACGCAATACCGTTGACCGTCAACGGCAAATTGGACAGGCGCGCGCTGCCGGCACCGGAATACATCGATGCCGACAGCTATCGTGCCCCGACCACCCCGGCCGAGGAGATCCTGGCCGGTATATTCGCTCAAGTATTGGGTTTGGATCGGGTCGGAGTCGACGACTCGTTCTTCGATCTCGGCGGTGACTCCTTGTCAGCCATCCGGCTGATCAATGCCGTCAACACCGCATTCGACACTGATCTGGCAGTCCGCGCGGTATTCGACGCGCCGGCCGTCGCGCAGCTCGAACCGCGAATCGCCATGGGTGTGGGAGGACGGACGCCGTTGGCCCCCGTGCCTCGGCCTGCTGTGGTGCCGTTGTCGTATGCCCAGCAGCGGTTGTGGTTCTTGGACCAATTGCACGGTCCTTCCCCGATTTACAACATGCCGATGATGTACCGGGTCACCGGATTGGACGTCGATGCGCTCCACCTTGCCCTGGCCGATGTGGCGGCCCGGCATGAGAGTCTGCGTACGGTCTTCCCCGAGGTCGACGGTGTCCCCCGGCAGGTGGTCATTCCAGCCGACCAGGCCGATTTCGGGTGGCAGGAGGTTGACGCCGCGGATTGGCCCGCGAAGGAGCTCGCAACCGCCATCGATGCGGCGATACGGCACCCCTTCGATCTGAACAACGAGATCCCGATCTGGGCAAGGCTTTTCCGCGTCTCTCACGATGAGCATGTGCTGGTTGCGGTGGTGCACCACATTGCCGGGGACGCTTGGTCGTTCGCACCGCTGGCCCGTGATGTCGCCGTCGCCTACGCCTCGCGCTGCAGCGGCCAGGCGCCGGAGTGGTCTCCTCTGCCGGTGCAGTACGTGGATTACACACTGTGGCAGCGGGAGCAGCTCGGTGACCTGTCCGACCCCGAGAGCCGCATCAGGGGGCAACTGGCCTACTGGCAGGACGCGCTGGCCGGCCTGCCTGACCGCCTCGAGTTGCCTACGGACCGCCCGTACCCGGCGGTCGCCGATCACAGCGGAGCTGTCGTCGAAGTGGAGTGGCCGGCGGAACTGCAGCAGCGGGTGGCTGCGGTTGCGAGGGAGCACAACGCGACCAGCTTCATGGTGGTGCAGGCTGCGTTGGCGGTGCTGTTGTCGAGTTTGAGTGCCAGTTCCGATGTGGCGGTCGGTTTCCCGATTGCGGGGCGTAATGATCCCGCCTTGAATGATCTGGTCGGGTTCTTCGTGAACACTTTGGTGCTGCGGGTCGACCTGGCCGACGACCCCACCGTAGGCGAACTGCTGGGGCAGGTACGTCAGCGCAGCCTGGCAGCGTATGAGCATCAGGACGTGCCGTTCGAGGTGTTGGTAGACCGGCTCAACCCGAGCCGCAGCCTGAGCCATCACCCACTGATCCAGGTGATGTTGGCCTGGCAGAACCCGGCGAATGCGTCCGGTTCCGAGCCGGCGGTGGGTGATGTGCAGGCTGCGGCACAGATGGCCGAAACCCATACCGCACGTATGGATCTGGTTTTTGCTCTCGGAGAAAGGTACGACGCGGAGGACGCCTGGGCCGGGATCGGTGGTTCGGTCGAGTTCCGCACTGATGTGTTCGACGCCGGCACGATCGAGGTGATCGTGGGGCGGTTGGAGCGGATTCTGGCGGCGATGACGGCCGATCCGGACCAGCGCTTGTCGTCCATCGATGTGTTGGACACCGACGAGCATGCCCGTCTCGATGAGCTCGGAAACCTGGCCGCGCTGACCGCACCGGCGAGGATCGCGGGCTCGATTCCGGAGGTGTTCGCCCATCAGGTGGCTCGGGTGCCGGATGCCGCAGCCGTCACCTTCGAGGGCAGGTCCATGTCGTATCGAGAACTCGACGAAGCCTCGAATCGGCTGGCGCACCTCCTTACCGGTCATGGTGCCGGCCCCGGTGAGTGTGTGGCGTTGGTGCTGAATCGTTCGGTTGACGCGATTGTGGCGATCTTGGCGGTGTTGAAGACAGGTGCGGCGTACTTGCCGTTGGATCCGGCGTACCCAGACGCACGGATCGCCGTGGTGGTCGGTGATGCCCGGCCGGTGGCCGCGGTCACTGCAGGTGCGTTGGCGGCGCGGCTGGACCAGCTGGGTGTGGCCGTTGTCGATGTGGCGGACCGGCGGATCGTCATGCAACCGAGCAGCGCGCTGTCAATGCCGGCTGCCGATGATGTGGCGTACGTGATCTACACGTCGGGCACGACGGGTGTGCCGAAGGGAGTGGCCGTCCCGCACAGCAACGTCACCGGGTTGCTGACGTCGTTGGATGTGGGGTTGCCGACCGCGGGGGTGTGGTCACAGTGGCACTCGTATGCCTTTGACGTGTCGGTGTGGGAGATCTTCGGTGCGCTGCTGAGCGGTGGCCGATTGGTGGTGGTGCCTGATGCGCTGGTGGGTTCACCGGATGAGTTGCACGACTTGCTGGTTGCAGAGCAAGTGACGGTGCTGAACCAGACGCCGTCGGCTGCCGCGGCGCTGTCGTCGGAGAGTTTGGAGTCTGCGGCGTTGGTGGTGGCCGGTGAGGCGTGCCCGGCCGAGTTGGTGGATCGGTGGGCACTGGGCCGGTTGATGATCAACGGTTACGGCCCGACGGAGACGTGGTACACGTCGTTCAGTGCCCCGTTGGCGGCAGGGTCGGGTGTGGTGCCGATCGGAAGGCCGGTGCCGGGTGCGGCGTTCTTCGTGTTGGACCGGTGGTTGCGTCCGGTGCCCGCCGGTGTCGTCGGGGAGTTGTATGTGGCCGGGTCCGGCCTGGCCGCCGGGTACCAGCGTCGGGGTGGGTTGACGGGGTCGCGATTCGTCGCGTGTCCGTTCGCCGCGGGGGAGCGGATGTATCGCACCGGAGATCTGGTGCGTTGGGGTGTCGACGGTCAGTTGCAGTATCTGGGCCGGGCTGATGAGCAGGTCAAGATTCGCGGGTATCGCATCGAGTTGGGTGACGTGCGCGCGGTGCTGGCCGGTCTGGAGGGGGTGGAGCAGGCGGCCGTCATCGCTCGAGAAGATCGCCCCGGCGACAAGCGGCTGTTCGGGTACATCACCGGTAAGGCAGACCCGGCCGAAATCCGGGCTGCCATGGCGACACGGTTACCGGCCTATATGGTGCCTGCGGCGGTAATGGCGGTCGACAGTTTGCCGTTGACGGTCAACGGGAAGTTGGATCGTCGCGCCCTCCCGGTGCCGGAGTATGTCGATGCTCGGCAGTACCGTGCCCCGGAAACGCTCACCGAGGAGATCCTGGCCGGCATCTACGCCGAAGTCCTGGGCCTGGAGCGAGTCGGGGTCGACGATTCGTTTTTCAACCTCGGAGGGGACTCGCTGTCGGCGATGCGGGTGATCGCGGCCGCCAACACCAGCCTCGACGCCGAGTTGGCGGTGCGGGTCATGTTCGATGCGCCGACGGTGCGTGGTTTGGCCCAGCAAGTGGGTCGCGCCGAGAGTTCGCGGGAAGTGGTCCCGGTCGAGGTGCTCAAGCCGGGCAATGGCGTGCCGTTGTGTTGCGTGCATGACGGATTCGGGTTGAGTTGGTCGTACCGGGCGTTGGGCCAGTACGTGGAGGGCCCGATCGTCGGAATCAACCGGGCGCCGGCCGATGGCGAATCCGAGGCACAGTCGATCCACGCCATGGCGGAGAGCTACGCCGATCGGCTTCAGAAGCTGTATCCGGTTGGGCCATACCGGATTCTGGGCTGGTCGTTTGGTGGAGTGGTGGCTCATGCGTTGGCCGTCGAGCTTCAGCGGCGGGGGTGTGAGGTTCAGCGTCTGGTGCTGCTCGATGGCTTGTTGAACCCGAACAGGTTCTGGAAACGCATCACCAGGAGGATCGCGAAGAATCAGGCAGTGGCTGAAGGATGGGTGCTGGATTACATCCTGCGGACCAACAAGGTCCGGGTGCCTGTGCATTTCGGGCTGCTGTCCTATTCGCGGGTGGCCGACATCATTGCCCGGCACGGGGCCAGTCCTCCGTCCCGGCAGTTGGTGAAGTTCATGGCCCGCAGCGTGAGTGCGGGGCAGTTGTTCCTTCTCGATCATCAGCCCGAACTTTTTGACGGTGACGTCGTGATGTTCTCGGCTGCCCGACCTCGATGCGAGGAGGCCGACGGGAACGGAATCATGCCGAGGTTGGCGCGTCTGCGTAACCGCAGGGCAGCCGGAGCGCTGCTGCACAGTTGGCGCCCTTATGTTTCCGGGAGGATCACGGTGCGACCGGTTGGCTGCACCCACTTCGAAATGTTCACCCCCGAAGCACTGGGTGAATATGTCGAACAGCTGAGGTCTGTCCTGGAAAGTGATTCGGACTAGATACGTGACGATGCTCTTGCGCACCAGCGTTGAGCGGCTGACGTGGGGACGGTGATCACCAAATGGGTACCACTTACAAGCACGAGGCGCGCGAATCCGACACGGATACGGTTCCGAAAATGAGCAACGTCCTCGACGTGCTCGATCAGCGTACGTTCGATCTCGGGTTGGCGATCGGGGTCAACAGTCTCCTGCAGAGCGCCTGGATATATGACCGCCCGGTCGATATCGAAGGTCTTCGCCAGTTCCACGACCATCTTCGGCGGGGACGGTTGTCCCGCGTCATCGAGCGTTCACCACTGCCCTTCGGCCGACACCGCTGGGTGGCGTCGGACAATTCGTCCGAGCTCGAGATCGTCGAGACACCCAGACCGCGTGAAGAATTCGATGACTGGCTCAGCGAGCAGATCAACACTCCTCTCGATTGCGAGGGTGGACCCGGCTGGCACCTCGCAGTGCTCCCGTTCACCGATGGCGGCTCAGGCGTGAGCTTGGTCGTCTCACATTGCCTCATCGACGGAGTCGGTCTCTGTGAGGCGCTGGCTGATGCCGCACTCGGCCGTGACGATCCGATCAGCTGGCCTGCTGCCGAATCGCGCGGTCGTTGGCGAGCTGTGAGTCAGGACGCCTGGCAAACCGTGCGCGACATTCCCGCCATGGCGCGGGGTGTTGTCGCCGCGATTCGGCTGGCCCGGCGCAGTCAGGAAGGGGCAGCAGCTGCAACCCCGGCCACTTCGCCGACCACCGACTCACCTGCGCCGGCCGCTCTCTCCGGCGAATCGGTACCGGTCCCGATGGCAACGGTCCTCGTCGATGCCGACGAATGGGATTCTCGCGCAGAGGCGCTCGGCGGGACCAGTAACACCCTTCTTGTGGGATTGGCGGCTCGGCTGGCCCATCGCGCAGGACGCGTCGGCGCAGACGGGTCGGTGGTCGTCATGATGCCGGTGAACCAGCGCGCCGACGGAGATACCCGTGCCAACGCGCGAAGTAGCGTCGCCGTCACGGTTGATCCCGCACTGGCGACCACGGATCTGCGGGAGATCCGGGCTGCGGTCAAAGAAGCGCTGACCCGTCACGGGCAGGTGCCTGATGAGGAACACGCAGTGAATGCCATCATCCCCCTGCTGCCGAAGCGGTTCCTCGGAGCCACATCTCGTGTCGGTTCACCCAACCAGGTCGGTTCGTCCAACCTCGGTGTGGTCAACCCGGCCGCCAGCCGGGTGGATGGTACGGACGCCGACCACTTCGCCGTAAAAGTTCTCCCGTACCTGGGGCTGACAGAGGCGATGCTCCATCGGTTCGGCGGGACCCAGTCATTTTTGTCCGGGAGGGCGAACGGACAGGTGTTCGTATCGGCGCATTCCTACCTCCCTGGCGGTACCAACTCGAATGAGTGCTTGCAGCAGAACCTTTCGAGTGCGTTGAGCGACTTCTCCCTTATCGGAACACTTTTCTGAACACTGGATCAACTTTCAGGAGGATGGCATGAGCACCGATCTTCGGGTGGCGATTCAATCTGTACTCGGTCTGGCCGTGTTGGGCGCGCTGCTGTTCATACCGGCGGGGACCCTCGACTACTGGCAGGCGTGGGTTTTCCTGTCGGTGTATGCGGTACTGGCAATCGCCTCCACCGTCTTCCTGCTGAGGAAAGACAAGGCGATCGTCGAGCGGCGCATGCGGGTCGGACAGAAGGCCGAATCACGACCGGTGCAAAAGGTCGTGGTGCTCGTCATCGTGAACCTGTCCATCGCGCTGCCGGTGTTCTGCGCCCTGGACCACCGCTTCGGCTGGTCTCCGGTGCCCACCGGGGTATCGCTGATCGGTAACGCGATGTTCGCCGTCGGCCTCGGCATCACGATGTTCACCATGCTCCAAAACAGCTATGCGTCAGCCAACATCACCGTGGAGTCGGAGCAGAAACTGGTCTCCACCGGGCTCTACGGGCTTGTGCGACACCCCATGTACATGGGGGCGCTGATCATGGTGGCGGGGATGCCACTGGCCCTCGGATCATGGTGGGGCCTGGCCTTTCTCATTCCCGTACTGGCCCTTTACGCCTTCCGCATCCACGACGAGGAGGAGCTGCTGGGACAGCAACTCGCGGGATACGGCGAGTACATGCAAAAGGTGCACTATCGGTTGGTGCCGCTCGTTTGGTGACGATCCCAGCTGATCGTCACCGCGGCTGACTCTTCCTAGACCGCCAACTGTTGAGAACTACCGCACCGAACTGGGTCCAGCCGGTGCGGTAGTTCTCTGTTTCTGGCCGGTCTGCACGCGGACCCGTTCACAGAATCCGCTTTCCGGCCAGCGACAGGATCCGGTGACCGCCGTTGCAATCGCACCGGCGGTCGTTGTCGTTCGGATGCGTTTTTCGCAAGATCTTGAAAATTCGCTACTCATTGCAATCGCAAACTAATAGGCCTTGACCGGAGACTGATTACCCTCTAGTTCGGTGGGTATGACCAGGAGTCATTCCTCGTCACCTCACACGCGGGCGTGCCGTGCGGAGCGGTTTCGCAAGATCATTTGCTGAAATTGCAAATACCTTGCGTTGTCGGTCCTTGCCATCTCATGCCAACGGAGTGCGGTCCTGTGATTCTCGGTATCGGCGCGGTTTACTTCGCTGGAGTGAACTACATCAGCGTCATGCGTCAGTGGGCGTCCACCGCCGGATCGATACTGCTTCTAAGCGCAGACTTGCTGATCAGAGCACTGTGACGGTTCTCGTGACGGCGGCAAGGGTGTGGGTTCCGCCAGGCGGGAGTCGCCGGGGTCGGCCAGGGGAGTCCGCCGGTCGTCATGCTGTCCGAGTTTGCCAATGACATTTGCTGAAACTGGTGATTACGGCCACCGTGGTGCGACGTCGCCGGACCGCGGTCGGTTCTAATTCCTGGATTCACAATTTATGCGTCCACTCGACGCCAAGTGGATATGCTGACTTTCTGCAATTACTCAATCCATAGCTGGAGTAGGCCACAGGAAACAGATCGCATGGGGCAGGTCGCGGGGGGATGGGCCCTGCTCCGGATTCCTGAACGTTTTTCACTGGGTCGACTCGACGATGGGGGGCCGGGTGAACGTTGACGGACAACGCAGCCTGTCGGTGACCGCCGCCGGGATCCCGCAGGGCGGGCAACCGGCCAACCTGTCGAGATCCTGTCAGCCGGGCGGACACAGGGTCAGCAGTACGCCACGCGGTGGGAGATTCCAATGAAGATCGATGAACAGTCACTGCCGGTCGAACGCGTGCAGCTCGACAAGTACCACTCGGCCAAGAGCCGCCACCGCATCGGTTTGTCGGTCGGCGTGCCGACGGCGCTGGGGGAGGCGTCGTCGTGACTGCACACCTGACTCGACGCTTGTCGTCGATCGACTTCCTGGATGAGGATGAGCACGCTGAGCTGTTCGACTGGGGCAATCGGCCTGTTCTGACCCGCCCGGCGCGCGCGTCGGCTCCTGTTACGGATTTGTTCGCCGGCCAAGTGGTCCGTTCGCCGGAGGCGGTGGCCGTGGTATTCGAAGGTCGGCAGATGTCGTATGCCGAACTCGATGAAATGTCGAATCGTTTGGCGCACCACCTGGTTGGCCTTGGTGCTGGGCCGGGGCAGTGTGTCGCGGTGTTGTTGCCGCGATCGGCTGACTCCATCGTGGCTGTCCTGGGTGTGTTGAAGTCGGGGGCGGCCTATCTGCCGATCGACCCGTTGCATCCCGATGCGCGGGTTCAGTTCATGCTTGCTGATGCTGAACCGGCTGTGGCAGTGACGACTACGGAATTGGCGGATCGATTGGCCGGTTGCGACATCCACGTCGTTGGTCTCGGGGAGGTGAGTCAGCACAGCGGGCAGACTGCCGCTCTGCCTGTGCCGTCTGCTGATGATGTGGCGTATTTGATTTATACCTCGGGGACGACGGGTCGTCCGAAGGGTGTGGCGGTGACGCACGCCAATGTGGTTCGGCTGTTGGAGACGTTGGATGCGGAGTTGGGTCTGGCGGGTCAGGTGTGGACGCAGTGTCATTCGTTGGCGTTTGACTATTCGGTGTGGGAGATCTGGGGTGCGTTGCTGTTCGGCGGCCGGTTGGTGGTGGTGCCGGAGGCGGTGACGCGGGCTCCGGAAGACCTGCTGGCCTTGCTGGTTGCCGAGCAGGTGACCATGTTCAGTCAGACCCCATCGGCGTTCTATGCTCTGCAAGCTGTCACAGGGTTGCACCCTGAGCTGGATCGCCGGCTCAGTTTGGATACGGTGGTATTCGGCGGGGAAGCGCTTGAGCCGCAGCGGCTTCAACCGTGGTTGGACAGCCATTCGGATTCCCCGCGGTTGGTCAACATGTACGGGATCACCGAGACGACGGTGCATGCCTCGTTCCGGGAGATCACCGCACGCGACGTACAAGGAAACATCAGCCCGATCGGTGTGCCGCTAGGTCACCTCGGGTTCTTTGTGTTGGATGCGTCGCTGCATCCCGCCCCGGTAGGCGTGGTCGGTGAGTTGTATGTAGTCGGTTTCGGGTTGGCATGTGGGTATTGGCGTCGCGGCGGACTGAGTGCGTCACGTTTTGTCGCGTGTCCGTTCGGCGGTGCGGGTGCGCGCATGTATCGGACCGGCGATCTGGCGTCCTGGGATGCTGATGGGCAACTGCGATATGCAGGCCGCGCCGACGAGCAGGTCAAGATCCGCGGATATCGGATCGAACTGGGGGAAATCCGTTCTGTGCTTGCGGAACTGGACGGAGTGAGACAAGCCGAGGTCATAGCGCGCGAGGACCGTCCGGGGGACAAGCGGCTGGTGGGTTATGTGACGGGTTCGGTGGATGCCGGGGTTGTGCGTGCTGCGTTGTCGGAGCGGTTGCCTGGTTATATGGTGCCGGCTGCGATCGTGGTGCTCGACAGTTTGCCGTTGACGGTGAACGGCAAGCTGGACAAGCGTGCTCTGCCGGCTCCGGATTATGTCGAGGGGCAGCAGTATCGGGCTCCGGTCACTGCTGTGGAGGAGGTGTTGGCCGGGATCTATGCGCAGGTGCTGGGCTTGGATCGGGTGGGGATTGACGATTCGTTCTTCGATCTGGGTGGAGACTCCCTTTCTGCGACCCGGCTGGTCAACACGATCAACAGCGACATGGATTCTGCTCTCGCGGTTCGTACGGTGTTCGAGGCGCCGACGGTGGCGGAACTGGCGACGCGCGTCGGTGATGGTCCGGGCCGGCGGGAACCGTTGGTGGCTCAACGGCGGCCGGATGTCATTCCGTTGTCGTATGCCCAGCAGCGGTTGTGGTTCCTGGAGCAACTCCAGGGCCCGTCGCCCATCTACAACATGGCGGTGGCGTTACGGATCAGTGGGAATCTGGACACCGACGCGCTCGGTCAGGCTCTCACCGATGTCGTGGGCCGCCACGAGAGTCTGCGCACCCTGTTTGCGGCACCCGCTGGTGTGCCGCGGCAGGTGGTGGTGCCGGTGGAGGATGTTGACTTCGGTTGGCAGGTTGTCGATGTGAGTGGTTCGTCGGCAGCTGAGGTCGCCGAGATCATTGAAGGTGTGGCGGGTCACGCGTTTGATCTGAGTTGTGAGATCCCGCTGCGGGCGGTGCTTTTGCGCACTGGTGTTGATGAGTTCGTGTTGGCTGCGGTGGTGCATCATATTGCTGCTGATGGTTGGTCGGTGGCTCCGTTGGTGGCGGATTTGCAGTCGGCGTATGCCGCTCGTGCGGTAGGGCGGGAGCCGGAGTGGTCTCCGTTGCCGGTGCAGTATGTCGATTACACGTTGTGGCAGCGTGAGTGTCTGGGTGATCTGACCGACCCGGACAGTCGCATCTCCGGGCAGGTCGCGTACTGGGAGCAGGCGTTGGCGGGGTTGCCTGAGCGCCTTGAATTGCCTACTGATCGTCCTTATCCTTCGGTGGCTGATCATCGGGGTGCCAGCGTCCCGGTGTCGTTGCCCGCCGACCTTCATCGGCTGATCCGCCGGTTGACTCGTGAACACAACGTCACGACGTACATGGTGGTGCAGGCAGCGCTGGCAATGTTGTTGTCGAAGCTGAGCGCGAGTTCTGATGTGGCGGTGGGTGTTCCGATCGCCGGCCGCGGAGACGTGGCTCTGGACCAACTGGTGGGGTTCTTTGTCAACACGTTGGTGTTGCGCGTCGACCTGACCGGCGACCCCACTGCAACCGAGGTTCTGGCACAAGTACGGCAGCGGAGCTTGGCTGCTCTTGAGCATCAGGATGTGCCGTTCGAGGTGTTGGTGGATCGCCTCAACCCGACCCGGTCGCTGGCTCATCATCCGTTGGTCCAGGTCGCCCTGGCCTGGCAGAACTTCACTGCAGACTCGCTGACCGAGTCGGCGTTGGGTGAGGCGCAAGTCAGCCCGCTGACGGTGGATACCCATGTCGCCCGGATGGATCTGACGTTCTCGCTTTCGGAACGCTGGGACGACGCCGGCGAACCCGCAGGCATCGGCGGCACTGTCGAGTTCCGCACCGATGTATTCGACACAGTCGGCATCGAAATGCTGGTGGAGCGGTTGCACCGCGTGTTGGATGCCGTCACCGCTGATCCGCGGCGGCCGTTGTCGTCGATCGATCTGTTGGATGCCGTCGAGCACGCCCGCCTCGACGAAGTGGGTAACCGGGCTGCCTTGGCCGGGCCGACCACCGTGTCGTCGGTTCCGGCGATGTTCGCACAGCAGGTCGTCCGCACCCCGGACGCGGTGGCACTGGTCTGCGGACAGAGTTCGTTGACCTACCGCGAACTAGACGAGGCGTCGAACCGCTTGGCGCACTGGTTGATTGGCCTTGGCGCCGGGCCCGGCCGGTGCGTGGCTCTGTTCCATTCACGTTGTGCCGAAGCGATTATCTCGATCGTCGCGGTCCTGAAGTCCGGAGCCGCGTATGTGCCGATCGACCCCATGCATCCCGATGCGCGGATCCGGTTCATGCTCGACGATGCTGCACCTGTCGCCGTCTTGACCTCGGCGAGTTGGGCCAACCGGCTATCGCGATGCGATGTGCGTGTCGTCGATGTCGGGGATCCGCGTATCGAGACGCAGCCCAGCACCGCATTGCCGACGCCTGCCGCCGATGACATCGCCTACCTGATCTACACATCGGGAACCACCGGTGTCCCGAAGGGCGTCGCAGTCCCACACCGGAACGTCGCACAACTGCTGGTCCCCTTGGACCGAAACTTGTCGCCAGACGTGTGGTCACAATGGCATTCCTATGCCTTCGATGTTTCGGTGTGGGAGGTGTGGGGCGCTCTTCTGCACGGTGGACGACTGGTGGTGGTGCCGGAGACGGTGGCCAGTTCACCGGACGATTTCCATGACCTTCTCGTGGCTGAGAAGGTCAGTGTGCTGAGCCAAACCCCTTCTGCGGTGGGAGTCCTTTCGCCAGAGGGACTGGAATCGACGGCGCTGGTGGTGGCAGGCGAGGCCTGCTCCGTCGAGGTGATGGACCATTGGGCATCCGGTGGACGGGTGATGATCAATGCCTATGGACCGACCGAAGCCACGGTGTATGCCTCGATCAGTGCTCCGTTGCAGGCCGGTTCGAATGTCGTTCCAATAGGCTCGCCGGTCCGGGGCGCCGCGTTGTTCGTGCTGGACAGGCTGCTTCGGCCGGTGCCTGTCGGTGTGGTCGGGGAACTGTATGTTGCCGGTCAGGGCGTGGCCTACGGATACGCCCGTCGTGCGGGGTTGACTGCCTCGCGATTCGTGCCCTGTCCGTTCGGCATGCCGGGCTCGCGGATGTACCGGACCGGAGACCTGGCGTTGTGGGGTCCGGATGGGCAGTTGCGGTATTTGGGGCGTGCTGATGAGCAGGTCAAGATCCGTGGATATCGGATCGAGCTGGGTGAAATCCAAACGGCGTTGGCTGCCCTGGAAGACGTCCAGCAAGCTGCCGTCATAGTGCGGGAAGACAAGCCGGGCGACAAGCGTCTGGTCGGATATGTCACTGGGGCAGCGGATCCCGCGGCTGTCCGGGGGGCGTTGTCCGAACGCTTGCCCGGCTACATGGTCCCGGTAGCGGTGATGTTGGTCGACGCTCTGCCATTGACCGTCAACGGCAAGCTCGACCGGCGAGCGCTACCGGCACCGGAGTACGCCGACGCCAACACCTACCGTGCCCCGAGCATGCCGAAGGAAGAGATCCTGGCCGGGATATACGCCCAAATCCTGGGATTGGAACAGGTAGGGATCGATGACTCGTTCTTCGATCTGGGTGGCGATTCGCTGTCGGCCATGCGACTGATCAATGCGATTCACGCAAGCTTGGATGCCAGTCTTCCAGTTCGCGCCGTCTTCGATGCGCCTACTGTGGCTGAACTGGCGGTGCGTCTCGGTGAGAATGCGGGCGGACGCGATCCATTGGTGCCCCAGCCTCGCCCAGAGGTCCTCCCGTTGTCCTATGCCCAACAACGGTTGTGGTTCCTCGACCATCTGCAGGGACCCTCACCGGTGTACAACATGCCAGTGGCGCTGCGGCTGCGCGGCCATTTGGATACCGATGCGCTCGGCCACGCCCTGATGGACATGGTGGGCAGGCACGAATCGCTGCGCACTGTATTCGCAGAGTCCGACGGGGCGCTTCGACAAGTGATCATCCCCGTGGCGCAGGCTGACTTCGGTTGGCGGGTAGTTGATGCCACCGGTTGGACCAGCGCCGAATTGGCCGAGGCGATCGAACGTGTGACGAGCCACGCCTTCGACCTGGCCAGCGAGATTCCCTTGCGGGCAGAGCTGTTCCACATCGGAGAGGGCGACAACGTCCTGGTAGCGGTGGTGCATCACATTGCGGGTGATGGCGCTTCCGTCGGTCCGCTGTTGGCTGGTCTCGGTGCGGCCTATGCGTGTCGCTGCCAGGGCCTTGCACCGGATTGGTCGCCTTTGCCGGTGCAGTACGTGGATTACGCGTTGTGGCAACGTTCGTATCTGGGTGACCTGGCCGATCGCGACAGCCGGATATCCGGCCAGGTGGCGTACTGGGCAGATATGTTGGCCGGTCTGCCGGAGCGGTTGGAGTTGCCAACGGATCGGCCGTATCCGCTGATTGCCGGTCACGAAGGCGCCCGGGTGCCAGTCTCGTGGCCGGCCGGCCTGCAGCGCCAGATCCGCCGCGTCGCCCGGGAATATCGCGCGACTCCGTTCATGGTGGTCCAGGCCGCCCTGGCTGTTCTGCTGTCGAAACTCAGTGCGAGTGCTGATGTGGCTGTGGGCTTCCCGGTCGCAGACCGGGTGGACCCCGCCTTGGACGAACTGGTCGGTTTCTTCGTCAACACTCTGGTGTTGCGGGTGGATCTGTCCGGCGATCCGACAGTCGGGGAGGTGCTGGAGCAGGTTCGCCATCGCAGCCTCACCGCACTCGAGCATCAGGACGTGCCGTTCGAAGTCTTGGTAGATCGACTCAACCCGACTCGATCGCTGGCCCATCACCCGCTTGTGCAGGTGGAACTGGCCTGGCAGAACTTCGCCAGAACAGAGGGTGCCGAATCGGCGTTGGGTGATGTCGAGGCAGTTCCACTGGAAGCCGAGACCCGAACCGCGCGTATGGATCTGACATTGTCGATGTCGGAGCGGTGGGATGCGACCGGCGAACTCGCCGGAATATCAGGAATGGCGGAATTCCGCACGGACGTCTTCGATACGGACAGCATCGAAACCCTGATCAGTCGGTTGGAGCGCGTGCTCGCGGCGATCACTGCCGATGTGGACCAGCGGCTGTCGTCGATGGACTTCTTGGGCGAGGATGAGCACACGGAGCTGTTGGGATGGGGTAATCGAGCGGTGCTGGACGACTCGGTCGCCGCGTCGGCTTCGATTACGGACTTGTTCGCCGCACAGGTCACGCGCTCACGCGAAGCGGTCGCACTGTCGTTCGACGGCCGTTCGATGTCTTATGCGCAACTCGATGAGTCATCAGACCGTTTGGCCCGCTTGCTGGTAACCAAAGGTGCCCGACCCGGCACGTGCGTCGCGGTGTTGTTGCCGCGATCGGCTGACTCCATCGTGGCGATTCTGGCGATCTTGAAGTCGGGAGCGGCCTATCTGCCGATCGATCCACTGCATCCTGATGCGCGCGTCGAATTCATGCTTGGTGACGCGTCACCTGTTGTCGCGGTGACCACTGCGGGATTGGCGGCCCGGCTGTCCGGCTGTGATTTGGAGCTTGTTGAACTCGATCATGTGCATTCCGTGGGGGACGACGGGGCGACGTTGCCTGTGCCGTCGGCTGATGATGTGGCGTATTTGATTTATACCTCGGGGACGACGGGTCGTCCGAAGGGTGTGGCGGTGACGCACGCCAATGTGGTTCGGCTGTTGGAGACGTTGGATGCGGAGTTGGGTCTGGCGGGTCAGGTGTGGACGCAGTGTCATTCGTTGGCGTTTGACTATTCGGTGTGGGAGATCTGGGGTGCGTTGCTGTTCGGCGGCCGGTTGGTGGTGGTGCCGGAGGCGGTGACGCGGGCTCCGGAAGACCTGCTGGCCTTGCTGGTTGCCGAGCAGGTCACTGTGTTGAGTCAGACGCCATCGGCATTCTATGCATTGCAGTCCGTTGATTCCTTGCTGCCGGGGGCAGGCCGTCAGCTGAAGGTGGAGACGGTGGTGTTCGGCGGGGAAGCGCTTGAGCCGCAGCGGCTTCAACCGTGGTTGGACAGCCATTCGGATTCCCCGCGGTTGGTCAACATGTACGGGATCACCGAGACGACGGTGCATGCCTCGTTCCGGGAGATCGTGGCCGACGATGCTGAGGGCAGCGTCAGCCCGATCGGTGTGCCATTGGCTCATCTCGGGTTCTTTGTGTTGGATGCGTCGCTGCATCCCGCGCCGGCCGGTGTGGTGGGTGAGCTGTATGTGACCGGAGGTGGCCTGGCATATGGCTATTGGCGTCGTGGTGGATTGACCGCGTCGCGTTTTGTCGCGTGTCCGTTCGGCGGTGCGGGTGCGCGCATGTATCGGACCGGTGACCTGGCGTCCTGGGGTGCCGATGGCCAGCTGCGTTATCTGGGGCGTGCCGATGAGCAGGTCAAGATCCGCGGTTACCGCATCGAATTAGGTGAGATCCAAACAGCATTGGCCGATCTTGATGGGGTGGACCAAGCTGCGGTGGTCGCCCGGGAGGACTGTCCGGGGGACAAGCGGCTGGTGGGTTATGTGACGGGTTCGGTGGATGCCGGGGTTGTGCGTGCTGCGTTGTCGGAGCGGTTGCCTGGTTATATGGTGCCGGCTGCGATCGTGGTGCTCGACAGTTTGCCGTTGACGGTGAACGGCAAGCTGGACAAGCGTGCTCTGCCTGCTCCGGATTATGTCGAGGGGCAGCAGTATCGGGCTCCGGTCACTGCTGTGGAGGAGGTGTTGGCCGGGATCTATGCCCAGGTGCTGGGCTTGGATCGGGTGGGGATTGACGATTCGTTCTTCGATCTGGGTGGAGACTCCCTTTCTGCGACGCGGCTGATCAATGCCGTTAATGCCATTCTGGACAGCAATTTTGCGGTTCGTGCGGTGTTCGAGGCACCTACCGTGGCGGCACTCGCTGAGCGGGCCGCGGAAAGTTCAGGACAACGCCGTCCGTTGGTGGCTCAACGGCGGCCGGATGTCATTCCGTTGTCGTATGCCCAGCAGCGGTTGTGGTTCCTGGACCAGCTGCAGGGTCCGTCGCCGATTTACAACATGCCGGCGGTCTATCGGATCAACGGACACCTGGATGCCGATGCCCTGGGGCGCGCGTTGTCCGATGTCGTGGAGCGCCACGAGTCGTTACGAACGGTGTTCAGATCGGTTGATGGTGTGCCGCGGCAGGTGGTGGTGCCGGTGGAGGATGTTGACTTCGGTTGGCAGGTTGTCGATGTGAGTGGTTCCTCGGCAGCTGAGGTCGCCGAGATCATTGAAGGTGTGGCGGGTCACGCGTTTGATCTGAGTTGTGAGATCCCGCTTCGGGCAGTGCTTTTGCGCACTGGTGTTGATGAGTTCGTGTTGGCTGCGGTGGTGCATCATATTGCTGCTGATGGTTGGTCGGTGGCTCCGTTGGTGGCGGATTTGCAGTCGGCGTATGCCGCTCGTGCGGTAGGGCGGGGGCCGGAGTGGTCACCGTTGCCGGTGCAGTATGTCGATTACACGTTGTGGCAGCGTGAGTGTCTGGGTGATCTGACCGACCCGGACAGTCGCATCTCCGGGCAGGTCGCGTACTGGGAGCAGGCGTTGGCGGGGTTGCCTGAGCGCCTTGAATTGCCTACAGATCGTCCTTATCCTTCGGTGGCTGATCATCGGGGTGTCAGCGTCCCGGTGTCGTTGCCCGCCGAACTGCACAAACGCGTCCGTGAAGTCGCGCGGGAGCACAATGTCACCACGTACATGGTGGTGCAGGCAGCACTGACGACGTTGTTGTCGAAGCTGAGCGCGAGTTCTGATGTGGCGGTGGGTGTTCCGATCGCCGGCCGCGGAGACGTGGCTCTGGACCAACTGGTGGGGTTCTTTGTCAACACGTTGGTATTACGGGTCGACTTGGCCGGTGATCTCACTGTCGGTGAGTTGTTGGACCAGGTTCGCCGGCGGAGCTTGGCTGCTCTTGAGCATCAGGATGTGCCGTTCGAGGTGTTGGTGGATCGCCTCAACCCGGCCCGGTCGCTGGCGCATCATCCGTTGGTCCAGGTCGCCCTGGCCTGGCAGAACTTCATCGACGACTCTGCAGCCCGCTCTACCTCGGGTGGCATTCAGGCTGCGCCGTTGGAAACGACGACGCGAACTGCCCGGATGGATCTGACGTTCTTGCTTTCGGAACGCTGGGACGACGCCGGCGAACCCGCAGGCATCGGCGGCACTGTCGAGTTCCGCACCGATGTATTCGACACGGCCAGTATCGAGGTACTGGTCGAACGGTTCAATCGAATGCTGGCAGCGATGGCGGTGGATCCCAACCGCCGCTTGTCTTCTGTGGACTTCCTGGACGAGGACGAATACAACCGGTTGGATGCCATGGGCAACCGATCGGTGCTCGCGGAGTCGGTGGTGCCGGTGTCTGTTCCGGCGGTGTTCTCGCGGCAAGCAGCATGCACACCCGACATGGTGGCGGTGAGTTTTGAAGGCCGCTCGTTGACGTACGGGCAGCTGGATGAGGCGTCGAACAGGCTGGCGCATCTCCTGGTCTCTCAAGGCGCACAGGCTGGGCGATATGTGGGTTTGTTGATGGGCCGTTCTGCTGATGCGATAGTTGCGATCCTTGGTGTGCTCAAGTCTGGAGCGGCGTACTTGCCGATTGATCCGGCGGTACCCGACGACCGGGTGCAGTTCGTCCTGGCTGATGCCGAGCCTGTGGTGATGCTGTCCTCAGGTGGTTCTGTCGGCCGATTGGCCGAATGCGATGTGCCTGTCATAGACGTCTGCGATCCGCGTATTGCTGATCAGCCCTGTACCCCGTTGCCGGCGCCCGCACCTGATGACGTTGCGCACGTCATCTATACGTCGGGAACGACTGGAGTTCCGAAAGGTGTTGCGGTCACCCATCAGAACGTGACGCGGTTGTTCGACGGGCTGGACGTCGGTGTCGAGATGGGGCCCCAGCAGGTGTGGGCCGCGTGTTCTTCTCTGGCATTCGATTATTCGGTGTGGGAGATCTGGGGGGCTCTCCTGCACGGTGGACGGCTGGTGGTGGTGCCCGATTCGGTCACCCGGTCGCCCGAGGAACTGCAGGCGCTGCTTGTTGAACAACAGGTGTCGGTGCTGAGTCAAACACCCTCTGCGGTAGGCATGTTAGATCCGAGTCTGTTGGGTTCAGTGACGGCGTTGATGGTGGCAGCCGAGGCGTGCCCGCCGGATGTGGTGGATCGCTGGGCGCCGGGCCGGGTGATGATCAACGGGTACGGTCCGACGGAGACGACTGTCTATGCCACGATCAGCGCGCCGTTGAAGGAAGCTGGGCCAGCCGGTCCGGCTGTCGTTCCGATCGGGTTCCCGGTTCCCGGTGCGGCATTGTTCGTCTTGGATCGATGGTTGCATCCGGTGCCTCCAGGCGTGATGGGTGAGCTGTACGTGGCCGGTCGTGGTGTGGGTGTGGGTTACGTGCGCCGGCCAGGTTTGACCGCATCGCGGTTTGTGCCATGCCCGTTCGGGGCCCCGGGTTCGCGGATGTACCGGACCGGAGATCTGGTGTCGTGGGGTCCGGATGGGCAGTTGCGGTATGCTGGGCGAGCCGATGAGCAGGTAAAGATCCGCGGTTATCGCATCGAATTGGGCGAGATCCAAACAGCGCTCATCGATCTTGACGGTGTGCGTCAGGCAGCGGTGGTCGTCCGGGAAGATCGGCCGGGCGACAAACGTCTCGTCGGCTACATCACCGGCACGGCAGATCCGGTAGATGCCAGGGCGATCCTGGCAGAGCGATTGCCCGGCTATATGGTGCCGGCCGCGTTGGTGCTGCTCGACTCCCTGCCGCTGACCGTCAACGGCAAGCTGGACAAGCGTGCCCTGCCTGCGCCTGAATACAGCGACAGTGACGGATACCGCGCCCCGACGAATCCTGTCGAAGAGATGCTGGCCGCAATTTACGGCCAGGTGTTGGGGTTGGAGCGCGTTGGTGTCGACGATTCCTTCTTCGATCTGGGTGGCGATTCTCTGTCCGCCATGCGGTTGATCAATGCGATCAACGCCGGCCTCGATGCAGACCTGGCAGTAAGCGCCATATTTGACGCACCGTCGGTGCGGCAGCTCGGCCAACGAGTGGGTAAGGCGAGCAGTGCCGAGCAGGTGGTACCCGTTGAAGTGCTCAAGGAAGGCAGCGGCGTTCCGTTGTGGTGCATCCATGACGGTTATGGCCTGAGTTGGTCCTATCGGGCGTTGGGTGAGTTCGTGGACCGCCCGATTATCGGCGTCAACCAAATTTCCAGAGTCGGTGAAGCCGCAGACTCAACAATTCGGAGTATGGCGGAAAGTTATGCCGACAGGCTCCAGGCCCTTCATGGACGTGGGCCGTATACGCTTCTTGGTTGGTCTTTCGGTGGCATCGTCGCGCATGCATTGGGAGTAGAACTCCAGCGCAGAGGTTGCGAGGTCCGGCGACTGGTGTTGGTAGATGCGGTACTGAGCACAAGCAAATTCAGAGCCAGCGTAGTTCGGGCAATCGCCAATAATCGAAACGCCATCGAGGGCTGGGTTCTGGATTACCTTCTACAGACCAACAATATCGCCGTGCCGTTGCACTGGGGGCCGCTTACATACCGACGGGCTGAAGAACTTGTTCGGCGCCAGAACGCCTCTGGTTTCACCCTGCCGCCGAAGGCGCTGATCGAGTTCATGGCGCAGAGTGTCAGCACTGACCAGATGTGCCTCTTGAAGCACATGCCCGAGGTGTTCCACGGAGATGTGGTCGCCTTCTCTGCACTGCGGCGGGTGAGCCACGGAAACGCGGGTACTCGCTCGCGCTCGGGATGGAGCAGGTTCCGCAGTCGGGCGGCCATTCGGTCCTGTCTGAAGAGTTGGGGACCGTTTGTCGACGGTGATATCGAGGTGACCACTGTCGACTGCACGCATTTCCAGATGTTCAATGCCGAGTCGCTGAGCGAGTATGGCGGGCACCTTTCGACTTCACTGGACTGCTGACGTAGCCGGTCCAAGTCTCGCGTTTAACCCAGGAGGGGTGATGAGGAACATTTTGCGAATGCTGTTCACGGGCACGCTGGGGCTGGTGTCCTACGCACTGTTCGTGTTTGTGCCGGCCGGCACGCCGAACTACTGGCAGGCCTGGGTTCTTTTGGCCGTGATCGCAACCACCGGATGGGTCTCGAGCATCTATTTCCTGCGGACGAATCCCGAGGTCTTGGAGCGACGAATACCGACCGCGGAGACCCGCCCGTTTCAAAAAGTGGTCGTGAGCGGAGTGTTTCTGCTCGGCGCGGCAATGCTGATCGTCAGCGCCCTCGACCACCGATTTGGCTGGTCCGCAGTGCCGACAGCGATGTCCATAGTCGGAAACATCCTGGTCGCAATTGGAATCACCATTGTCCAAGTGGTGCTCGTCCAGAACAGCCATGCCGCGGTCACGGTGCGGGTGGAAGCCGGCCAGCAACTCGTCTCTACCGGTCTCTACGGGCTGGTGCGGCACCCCATGTACACGTGCAACGCATTTCTGCTGGTAGGTGTGCCTCTGGCGCTCGGATCCTACTGGGGGTTGATCTTCATCATCCCGTCTGTACTCGTCTTCGCGTTCCGCATCCACGATGAAGAAGCGCTGCTTCAAGAAGAGTTGGCCGGCTATCGCGAATATATGCAGAAGGTTCGCTATCGCCTGGTGCCAGGCGTTTGGTAAGTGCTGGCGTCGCCCTTCACAGAAAAGTGCCGGTGAGCGAGAACTCCTTCAAAGCGGTCGAAAGATCAAGGCGCAGTTCATCGTTAGAGTTGGCGCGTCCAGGCAGGTAAGAAATCAGCGAGATGAAAAACTGTCCGTTCACAGTTCCCGAGAGCATGGTCTGAACACCGCCGTACCGGTGCAGCGTCGACGCGGACACCCCGAGGTGGTGCAACCTCAAGGCGAACAATGCGGCGTCCGTCCCATCTGCCCGGCCGGCGGCGGGATCGACCTCTCCGACGTTCGACGCGCCGACGAGATTGAAGGGGTTGCCTCTGGTCGCTCCCCGGGCGGCGTTGAGGACCCTCTCGGACATGAGAGGTACCAGGGCATTCAGGACCTGCTGAGGGTCGGGCTCTTCCGAGTGCCGAATGAGTTCCTGCTTGACTGCTGCTCGGATACTGCGTAGGTCAGTCGTCGCCGATGCGGGATCGACCGTGGCACGTACGCCGCCGATCGCGTTGGCGCGGGTATCGCCCGGGGTGCGTTCGTTGACTGGGAGCGTGACGACCACCGAACCGTCTGTCGCAACACGTCCGGCACGTTGGGCGAGACGAGCCGCCAGCCCCACCAGCAGCGTGTTTCGGGTACCGCCGAGTGCGTGGGCGCAGGCGTCCCATTTGTCGGCATCGATGAAGATGGTTGCCGTTGGGAGAAGATGAGATTCGTCGGATTCCGGCGGCGCAGGCGAAGCAGTGGTGGGCGGCGCGGCAGCTCCGGTGCCTTTGTGCCCTTGCTGCCCCAGTCGTATCGCGCCGACGATCGCACGGCCTATGGCCGGAATGTCCCTCACGGTTTGTCCGGCATCTTGCCGGATGGCCTGCCAGCGTCCGCGTGACCCGGCAGGCGGCCAGTTGATCGGGTCGTCCTGGCCGAGCGCGGCCTCCATCATCGCCTGCCACAACCCGACGCCATCGGCCAGACAGTGCGAGATGACCAAACTCACGCCCGCCCCACCCTCGGTGAACGGCAAGGTCGCGAGATGCCAACCGGGTCCGTGCTCGGAATCCAGTGGGCTGGTGACCTGCTCGTTGAGCCAATCATCGAATGCCGCACGCGGGCGCGCCAACTCGACGATCTCCAGCTCAGATGAGTTTTCGGGCTGCACCCACCGGCTGCGGCCGAACGGCAAGGGTGACCGGGCGATGCAGCGAGAAAGCCGCCCTCGCTGGATATGGCCGTGAAACCGCTGTAGACCGACGATGTCGATCGGACGGTCGTACTCCCAGACGCACTGCAGCAGAGTGCTCGATCGGGTGGCTTGGTTGATGTCGTACATGGTCTGATCGAGCAGGTCGAGTACGTTGCTCATTTTTGTACGGTACGAGGCCGAACGCCGATTTACCTGACAATTGCAACGAAATGTTCCGGAATCTGCTGCGATAGCACCTTTTACACAGTGTTGGCCAAGCGATCGGCGAGAATTCCGGCGAACCTGGCCGGATCGTCGGGCAGCCCGCCTTCGGCAAGAAGAGCTGTGCCGTAGAGCAATTCAGCGGTCTCGGCGAGCCGATGGGAACCGGCATCATCGACGCTCGTCGAATGTGCCTGACGCAAGCCGATGACCAGCGGATGGCTCGGGTTGAGCTCGAGGATCCGCTTGCCGATCGGAACGGTCTGTCCGGACGCCCGGTACATGCGCGCCAATGCCGGCGTGATTCCGAATGTGGGGGTGATCAGACAGGCCGGGGATTCGGTCAAGCGACTGGACAAGCGCACTTCGGAGACCCGTTCGCTCAGCGTCTCCTTCAGCCAGGCCATGAGTTCGGCGAACTCCTGCTTCTGAGCCTCTCGTGCGGCCTCATGCGCGGCTTTGTCTTCCTCGGAGTCGAGATCGACCTCACCCCTGGCGACCGACTGCAGTGGCTTGCCGTCGAATTCAGGTACCGAGCCAACCCAAACCTCGTCGACCGGGTCGGTGAGCAGGAGCACCTCGTAGCCTTTGGCCTTGAACGCCTCCAGATGTGGTGACTTTTGGAGTTGCTCTACAGAGGGCCCCGTCGCGTAGAAGATCTGTTCCTGCCCATCCTTCATACGTGCGACGTACTCCGGCAGCGTCGTCACGCCCCTGTCGTTCTCGGGGTCGGAGAACGTGGTGGCGAAGGACGAAATCCGCAGCAGCGTGTCCTGATTGTCCACGTCCGACATCAGACCCTCTTTGAGGACGGCGCCGAATTGTGTCCAGAAGGTGCGGTAGTCCTCGGGCTTGCCGGCCTGCAGATCCGCGATGGTCGACAGGACCTTCTTGGTCAGCCGGCGGCGAATCGCGGTGACCTGCCGGTCTTGTTGCAGGATCTCGCGAGAGACATTGAGTGACATGCCCTGTGCGTCCACGACGCCCTTGACGAAGCGCAGATAGCCGGGCATGAGCTCTTCGCAATCTCCCATCACGAAGACGCGCTTGATGTAGAGCTGGACGCCGGTCTTGGCGTCCCTGGTGAACAGGTCGAACGGGGCATGCGACGGAATGAACAACAAGGCCTGGTATTCGAAACTGCCCTCGCCCCTCATCGAGATGACGGCGAGCGGATCGTCCCAGGCATGGGCGATGTGCTTGTAGAACTCGTGGTATTCCTCTTCGGAAACCTCGTCTTTGGGCTTGGCCCACAACGCCTTCATCGAGTTGAGCGTCTGGGTTTCCACGGTGACGGTGTCTGGACCGCCTTCCTCGGCAGCCGGCGTGTGTTGCTCGACCTGCATGCGGACGGGCCAGGCGATGAAGTCGGAGTACTTCTTGACAAGCTCTCGGATCTTCCACTCAGCGGTGTAGTCGTGAAGCTGGTCGTCGACGTCCTCGGGTTTGAGGTACAGCGTGACCGACGTGCCCTGCGGAGCGTCATCGACGGACTCGATGGTGTAGGTACCGTCGCCGCTCGACACCCAACGGGTCGCCCCACTCTCCCCGGCCTTTCTGGTGAGCAGTTCGACCTTGTCCGCCACCATGAACGTGGAGTAGAACCCGACGCCGAACTGTCCGATCAGTTCCTCGGAGTCGGCCGACTTCTTGGCTTCCTGTAGTTGCCGGCGCAGCTCGCCGGTGCCGGATTTGGCGAGGGTGCCGATCAGGTCGACTACTTCTTCGCGTGTCATCCCGATACCGTTGTCGCGCACGGTCAGCGTTCGCGGATTCCGCCCGACCTCGATATCGATGTGGAGGTCAGAGATGTCAGCGGTCAGGTCCTTGTTCCGCAGCGTTTCGAGGCGGAGCTTGTCCAAGGCGTCGGACGCGTTCGAGATCAGCTCTCGAAGAAACGAGTCCTTGTTGGAGTAGACCGAGTGGACCAGCAGATCCAGGAGTTGGCGTGCCTCCGCCTGAAACTCCAACTGTTCGACAGGTGCAGACATGTGATTCCATCCCCACAGATCAACCTACGTTGGCTAGCAACGAGGAGAATACCGAGCCGCCGCAATCTCAGAGGCCTCCCATGCCCCTGGCCATGAGTGACAACCCCACAACGGCGAGGATGGCCGCGACGAACTTTCGGCGGTGGGTGTGTGCCCATTCGTGCAATCGACGGAGTACCGCTTGAGTTCTCGCCGGTGCGACGACGTTGCTGATGAGGATGAACTCCTCCACGAGCAGTACGCCGAAGACGAAGGCGATCAGCGCGATCAACTGGACTTCGAACGAGGCACCCGAGGCGACGACGATGGCGAGCGCGAACAGAATCCCGTCGAGCGGCGGGACCACGATGACCCCGATGACGAACGGGATCCAGGGGGAGCCGTTCTGCCAGGCTTCGCGAAATCGTCCGATCAACCGCCGTGATTTCGGATCAGCATCGCCGTCGGAATCGGCTGGGGTGGAGTACAACAGCCGGGTGATGGCCGGCGGTGCGCCCGAGTCGTCCACGAGTGTCGAGGTGGCGCCGGCGCCGTCTCCTGCCACCCTCCGATGACTGCCCACGGCGACCGGTTTGCGCATCAATCCGCGGGCCACCATGAACGCGGCGATCGCCAGGAGCAGGACCCCTATGCCGATGGTGATGCGCTGCGTGAGCGGGTCGGCGGTGGGATGAGCGAATTTTCTCGCGAACGCGGACGACGCCGGAGTGGAGTGGAGCACGATCAGCGGAATGACGAGGCTGGCCATTCCGATCAGCACTGCGCCGGCCCAGTAGGCGAGCAGATTCTGCACGGGCCGCGGACGCGAGAGCACCAAGAGGATGATTCCGAGGCGTACCGGATTGATGGTGGTCAAAAGCGCTAGTACTACCAACGAGCCCCACATGACCGGAATCCTACCTTGGTTGTTATTTGCTGTTTGGGTTCTTGAAACTTCATCCTGTCTATTCCGAGCTCGATTGGCCATGCGAATCCATGGGGCTGCGCAAGTTGTGATGTGTGGTTCCTCTCGGCTGCGCGCGCCCCTCGGGATCGGCTCCCGTCGCTCTCGGTGCTATTCTGCTGTTCTTCCCCGCTCTTTCAGCAACGTGTACTCCAAATTGACTGCTACATAGTCTATTTAAGCCACTTTGTGCACGTGTCCACTGAATCGTGAAGTGGTCGATACCGAACGGCTCGGGGGCTCCCGCGGACCGAGTAAGCGAGCGTTGACGGACGTGTCCGACCCACCTCAAGGGGTTCGGCCCCAGGCTTCGTGGGCCGCTGGGCGCAGCGATTCATATGCCGGTTGCAGAATTTGCTGTAGAGAATCTGGCTCAACCGCTTCCCGCCCGGCATGTCAGGCAGCCCCTGCGGGCAGGAGTTTTTCGCACAGCAGGTCTGCCAAGCCGTGTACGGTCGTGATCCCTGTTGCCGAGATGCGTATTCCGGTTTCGTTCTCGATGCGGGTTCGTAATTCGAGTGCTCCCAGTGAATCCATGCCGTACTCAGAGAGCGGGCGGTCCGGGTCCACACTGCGCCGCAGGATCACGCTCACCTGATCGGAGATGACGTGCCGCAACTTGCCTGCCCACTCTTCCGGGGGAAGCTCGTCGAGCTCGGCGTGCAGCTTGCTTGTGCCCGTTGAACTGTGGCCGGTCGACCGGAATGCCTCGGCGAACGGGCTGCGTTCGGCGAACAAGCTCAGCCACGGCGCGCCGATGATCGGCGCGTAGCCGGTGTACGCCCGGTCGTGGCGCAGCAGTGCTTCGAACGCATACGCACCTTCGTCGGGCGCGATGGCGATGCCGGCGTTCTCGGCCAGCGCGGTGCCGCGGCCAATCTGCCCCCACGCCCCCCAGGCGATGGCGGTGCCCGGTAACCCCTTGGACCGGCGCCACAAGCTGAACGCGTCCAGCCAGCTGTTGGCCGCGGCGTAGGCTCCCTGCCCGGGGGACCCCACCAGTGCTGCCGCCGACGAGAACGAACAGAACCAGTCCAAAGGCTGGTCGGCGGTCGCGGTGTGGAGATTCCACGCGCCGTAGACCTTTGGTGCCCAGTCCCGCTCGATGAGCTCGTCGGTGATGTTGGTCAGCGCGGCATCCTCGATCACGCCGGCTGCGTGCAACACCCCCCGCACCGGGAGCCCGTCGGCGGTTGCGACTGCCACCAATCGTTCCGCGGTACTCGGTTCGGCGATGTCGCCGCACTCGACCAGTACGTCGACGCCGGTCGCGCGAATGCGATCAATGATCTTCGATGCCGGTTCGCTCGGTTGTGATCGAGAGGACAGCACGATACGTCCGCACCCGTTGGCCGCCATTCTCTCGGCCATGAACAATCCGAGGCCTCCGAGACCACCGGTGACGATGTATGCGCCGTCCGGCCGGTACACCCGCACCTGAGACGGCGGAACCACAAGGCGGGTGGAGCCGGTATGCGGGATGTCGAGCACGAGCTTGCCGGTGTGTTGTGCACCGCTCATCATCCGGATGGCGGTGGCCGCATCGGCGAGCGGATAGCGGGTGAACTCGGGCCTCGGCAGGTCGCCTTCGGCGGTCAGCAGATACACGGTGGACAGCAGTTCCCGTAGTTGATCCGGGTGGCTGACGGACATCAGCGCCAGGTCGACGGCGTAGAACGACAGGTTGCGCCGGAAGGGGAAGAGCCCCAACCGGGTGTCGCCGTAGATGTCCCGCTTGCCGATCTCCACGAATCGCCCACCGAATGCAAGCAATTCGAGCCCGGCGCGCTGTGCGGCACCGGTCACCGAATTGAGCACGATGTCCACCCCGTATCCCTGGGTGTCCAGGCGAATCCGATCGGCGAACTCCAGGGTCCGCGAGTCGTAGACATGCTCAACGCCCATGTCCCGCAGCAACTGCCGGCGCTGCTCACTGCCGGCCGTGGCGAAGATCTCCGCGCCGGCGGCGCGGGCGATGGCCATGGCGGCCTGGCCGACCCCGCCGGTCGCCGAGTGGATCAGCACCTTGTCGCCCGCCTTGATCCGGGCCATGTCATTGAGGCCGTAATAGGCGGTCGCGGTCGCGATGGTCAATGCCGCTGCCTCGGCGTCGGACAACCCGGCCGGCAAGGTGGCGGCCAGGCGCGCGTCACAGGTGACGAACGTACCCCAACAGCCCTCGGCACACAGACCGCCGACGTGGTCACCGACCTTGTGGTCGGTGACACCGAGTCCGACTGCGGTCACCACCCCCGCAAAGTCGATGCCGAGCTGGGGAAGCCGGCCGTCAAAGGCGGGATAGCGGCCGAAAGCGACCAGCACATCGGCGAAGTTGATGCTGGAGGCCGTGACTGCGACCTCGATCTGTCCCGGCCCCGGCGGAACATGTTCGCAGGCTACGAGTTCCATCGACTCCAGGTCCCCTGGCGTGCGGATCTGCAGCCGCATCCGGTCGCGTTCGTGATGGGCGATGGTGGTCTGCCGCTCCTCGGGACGCAGCGGGGCAAGGCACAGCCTGGCCGTGTACCAGCGCCCGTTGCGCCATGCTGTCTCGTCCTCATCGGATCCGCTGAGCAGCTGTGCGCCCAACTGCTCCACGTCGACGGTCTGGTCCACATCGATCTGCGTGGCGGCCAGATGCGGGTGTTCGGTGCCGATGACCCGGATCAGGCCGCGAAGTTCGGCTTGATCCAGATTTGCCACATCTCCGGCCACCACCGTCTGCGCGTTACGGGTCACGACGTACAGGCGGGGCAGTTCGCCGCTTATCTCCGGCAATTCGCGGGTCATATGGACCAGATGACGAACGTATTCACGACCCAAAAACGGTGACTGCTCGGCATGTTCACCCTCATTCGGCGCGGTCACGATGACCACCCCGGTGAAGCGGCCGGCCCGTAGATGATTGCCGAGTTGCTCGCAGGTGAGTGAGTCATCGGCCTGGTTGGGCCAACTCATGCTGGTGCACAGTGCGCCACGATCTTTCAGGATGTCGCACAGCTTGTCGGCAACCACGTCCGGGCCCGCGGCGGCGCTGATCACCAGCCATGAACCGGCGTCGGCGTACTGCACCTCCGGCAATTCCCGCTGACGCCATTCGACGGCGAGCAGTCTCTCGCTGAAAACCTGGTCGTCGCGTGTGCCGGCGGACGCGCCGGCGCCCAGGCGCAAACCCTGCACACTCAGCAGCACAGTGCCATCGGTGTCCAGAACGTCGATGTCGGCCTCGATGCCCGTGGCGTCAGCGGCGGTCAACCGCGTATAGCAGTAGCGCGCGTTGCGGGCCGGGCCGTACGTGCGCAACCTTCGGACCCCCAGCGGCAGGCCGAGCACGTCTCCGCCGAGCGCTTGGACATCGGGGTGAGCCTCGACCGATTGGAAACAAGCATCGAGCAGCGCCGGATGTACCCCGTAGGCATCCTGCTGTGAGCGGATCGAACGGGGGAGCGCCACCTCGGCGAGCACCGTGCGCGCCTCTGCCTCGCCGGTGTACACGGTGACGAGACCGGCGAATGCCGGGCCGTACTGAATGCCATGCTGACCCACCCGATTACGCACCTCGGAGCCATCCTCGTCGCAGGGATGGGCCGTCAGGATCGCGGAAATGTCATAGCTGGGCGGAATCTCATCCGCCGCGGCCCGCAGGACAGCCGTTGCATGCCGCGTCTGCTGGCCCTCCTCGTCGGTTTCCACAGTGAAGTCGGCGACGCCGGGAGCCGATACCGTTGCCGATGCGCCGATCACCGTCTGTTCGTCCAGCAGCAATGCCTGCTCGAACCGGATGTCGCGAACTTCGGAGACCTCACCGATCACGGTTTCGGCGGCAGCCAGCGCCATCTCGCAGTACGCGGCACCGGGGAGCACCGCGACCGAGCGAACCTGGTGATCTTCGAGCCACGGTTGGGCTCCGGTGCCGACATCGGACTGCCACACATAGCGTTCCGGTTCCTCGTGCAACCGGACGTTGGCACCCAACAGCGGATGCACCGCGATGGTGCAACCGCCGTGGGTCGGGGCTTCCTGGCCACCGCCGCTGAGCCACAGCCGGCGGTGCGTCCAGGTCGGCAGCGGTGCGTCCACCAGCTGTCCACTCGGGCACAGCACCGAGAAGTCGACCTCGGCGCCGGCACTGTGAAGGTCGACCAGGAGCCCGCGTAGCCCCTTCGGCATCGGTTGCTGACGACGCATCGCGGCCAGAGCGGCCATCGGTGTCTCGCGGCCGGCGGCGGTCTGCTCCAAGGCTCGGGTGAGCAGCGGATGCGGCGAAAGCTCGGCGAAGACCCGGTGGCCGTCCTCCAGTGCAGCTTGTACCGCGGTGGCGAAACGCACCATCTTGCGCATGTTGGTCACCCAGTACTGGGCATCGCACACCGGCTGCTCCCGCGGATCGAACAGGGTCGCCGAATAGAACGGGATCTCCGGCGTCATCGGCTTGAGATCCGCGAGGGCCTCGGTGAGATCGCTGACGATCGGTTCCACCTGGGGCGAATGGAAGGCCACGTCGACAGGAACTTCGCGAGCCATGATGCCACGTTGTTCCCAGTCGGCCACCAGGTCTCGCACTGTCTGCGTGGTGCCGGCGACGACAGTGGACTTCGGCGAAGCGACAACCGCCACCACAACGTCGTTGATGCCGCGGCCCGTCAACTCCGAAAGCACCTGTTTGGCCGGAAGTTCCACGGCCGCAGTCGCGCCCTTGCCGGCGATCCGGGACATCAGCCGGGACCGGCGGCAGATGAGTCGCAGCCCGTCCTCCAGAGAGAGCGCCCCGGCGACGACAGCGGCTGCGCCTTCGCCCAGGGAGTGGCCGATGACGGCCCCGGGGTGCACCCCATGCGCCCTCATGGTGGCTGCCATGGCGACTTGCATGGTGAACAACGTCGGCTGCAACCGGCCCTGGCCGGTCACGATCTCCGCCGACGACATCGCCTCGGTCACAGAGAATCCCGACTCTGCCGCAATGATCGGTTCGGCCTGCGCCACGATGGCGGCGAACACAGGTTCGGTCGCCAGCAGATCGGCGCCCATTCCTGCCCATTGCGAACCCTGACCGGAGAACACCCACACCGGTCCTCGGTCGTCGCGCCCCACTGCGGCTTGATAGGGGGTGTCACCCTCGGCGACCTCGCGCAAGCCGGCAACAAGTTCCGGTCGGCTCCCGGCACTGACGGCGGTGCGTACCGGCCGGTGTACGCGGCGGCAGGCCAAGGTGTAGGCCAGATCCGTCAAGGCGACATCGCTGTGGGCTTCCACCCAGTCGGCCAGCCGGCCTGCTGTGCGACGCAGCTCTTCGGCCGAGGTGGATGACAATGGGAACAGCAAGGACGCAGCAGACGGGCCCGTCGCGGATTCCCGGAGTGGTGCGGGTGCCTGCTCGACGATCGCGTGGACATTGGTACCCGAGAGCCCATAGGAGGACACCGCCGCGCGCCGAGGGTGGTGCCCGTTGGTGCACCACGGTGTTGTCTCCTGCGGCACAAACAGATTGGTCGGAATCGCGGCGAGTTTGTCCGGCAGGCGGGTGAAATGGAGGTTCTGCGGAACCTCGCCGTGCTGCACGGCGAGGACCGCCTTCATCAGCCCCACGGCACCCGAGGCCGCCTGCGCATGTCCGAGGTTGGTCTTGACCGACGCGAGTGCGCAGGGACCGTCGATGCCGTAAACCTTGGCCAGGCTGGCGTATTCGATGGGGTCGCCCACCGGTGTCCCGGTGCCGTGCGCCTCGACCATTCCGACGGTCCCGGGATCCACCCCCGCTGCGGCCAGGGCCGCCCGATAGACCGCGGTCTGGGCGGCATCCGACGGCGTTGCGATATTCACGGTGTGGCCGTCTTGATTGGCGGCTGTGCCACGTACGACCGCCAGGATACGGTCGCCGTCCCGAACGGCGTCGGCCAATCGTTTGAGCAAGACCACGACACAGCCTTCACCACTTACGAACCCGTCGGCTGCGATATCGAAGGCGTGGCAGTGCCCGGTCGCCGACAGCATGCCCTCGGCCGAACCGGAAGCGAACTTGCGCGGATCCAATGCCAATGTGGCGCCGCCCGCAAGGGCGAAATCGCTCTCCCCCTCGTGCAGGCTTCGACACGCCAGGTGTACTGCCGTCAGGCCCGAGGAGCATGCCGTGTCGACCGTGAGTGCAGGGCCGTGCACCCCGAGCGCGTAGGCGATCCGACCGGATGCCAGGCTGAAGTTGTTGCCGCTGAAGCCATATGCGGCTTCGAGGACCTGAGCGTCAGCTGCCAGCATCTGGTAATCGGCGTGTGTCATTCCGACGAACACACCTGTCAGTGAATCGGCAAGCGCATCCCGCGTGAGTCCGGCGTGCTCCATCGCCTCCCAGGCGGTCTCCAGCAACAGCCGCTGCTGCGGATCGAGTGCGGCACTTTCACGTTCGTTGATGCCGAAGAACTCTGCGTCGAAGCCGGCAACGTCGTCGAGGAACGCACCCCACTTCGACACCGACCGGCCGGGCACTCCTGGCTCAGGGTCGTAGTATTCGTCGGCGTCCCAGCGGTCCGGCGGAACCTCGGTCACCAGGTCATCGCCCCGGATCAAGGCCTCCCACAGACGCTCGGGGGAGTCGATGCCGCCCGGGAGCCGGCAGGACATGCCGATGATGGCAACCGGGGTGACGTGTGCGGCGGGCACGTGGGCGGTGCCGATTCCGGACTCCGATCCCGGAAGCCCCCCGTGCACTATTTCGGATGCATTCAATTCGCACTCCTCCCGGCAAGCCTTTCCGCGGATCGTCCGCGATGAGACCAGAAACCTGCATTCGAACGCCGAGCCGCAGAATTTGATCGCCGGTAGCGAGCGTCCATTAGCGGCTCAACGCCCGTCGCGGGCGCTCACAAACGTTAACAGTATGTTCGCTGCGCAAAGTTGTCTCGCGATCTGTTCGATCCGCAGGTGAGATGTAGGCGATTTCAACTACTTCGGGGTCTTTTGCCTGCTCAAGCCCTAACAGTCAAGATCAGGGCCGTTTCGCCGCTTTCGCGGCACTGTTTCGCTCACTTTGGCCGGTTGGCGCGGAATGACGTGGATGTGATTCATAAGGCTACTCAAATTTAGTTTGCTGGCTGATCCGGATATCTCGGCGCGCTTACCGCGATACCCTGACTCCCGTGGGCGAGGCATCCATTTTGACGTTGTTGCAGGAGCGGGCGGGTCTGCAGGGCGACGACACGGCGATGACGTTTGTTGACTATGAACATAATTCCGAGGGGTCGGCAGAGAGCCTGACGTACTCGCAGCTGTACCGGCGTGCGTGCAACGTGGCGCGGGCGCTCGGCGGCTTCGGCTCACCCGGCGACCGCGCCCTCATCCTTGCGCCACAGGGGTTGGACTACATCGTCGCCTTCTACGGCGCGCTACAGGCGGGCCGGATCGCCGTTCCGTTGGCGGTTCCCATGGGAGGTGTCAGCGATGAGCGGGTCAGCTCGGTGCTGCAAGATGCGGAGCCCACGGTGATCCTGACCACCTCCGCGGTCTCCGGTGCAGTCACCGACTACCTCAGGGCCAATTCCCTGGCCGCACCGGCGATCGTCGAGGTCGACACCCTGGATCTCGACGCTGCAGGCGGGCTGGCATCACACAGCGAAAATCCCACGGATACCGCGTATTTGCAGTACACATCCGGGTCGACCCGGCAGCCGGCCGGGGTCATGATGTCGCACCGAAACCTCTTGGCCAACTTCGAACAGCTGATGTCCGGTTACTTCGCCGACTTCGGAAATGTCGTCCCAGAGGGCTCGGCCATCGTGTCGTGGCTGCCCTTCTATCACGACATGGGTTTGTACCTCGGAGTCTGCGGGCCGGTGCTGGCAGGAGTCCCCGCCGTCCTGATGAGCCCGGTGGCATTCCTGCAACGCCCCGCACGGTGGATGCAGATGCTCGCGACCAACGGCCGTACCTACACGGCTGCACCGAACTTCGCGTTCGAACTGGCGGTGCGCAAGACGTCGGACGCGGACATGGCCGGGCTCGATCTCTCTCAGATTCTTGTCATCATCACTGGTAGCGAGCGGGTTCACCCCGCAACGCTCGAGCGCTTCACCCAGCGCTTCGCCAAATTCAACCTGGACCCCGCGGTGATACGGCCTTCCTACGGGATGGCCGAGGCCACGGTGTACATTGCAACCCGCGAAGCGGGCGAACCGCCGGCGATCGTGCGTTTCGAATCCGAAACGCTGACTGCCGGCACCGCGCAGCGCTGTGAGACCGGAACGGGCACCCCGCTGGTCAGTTACGGCAGCCCGGTCTCGCCGACGATCAGGATCGTCGACCCCGAGACCAACGCCGAGTGTCCGCCCGGAACCGTCGGGGAGATCTGGGTATACGGCGACAACGTCGCAAGCGGCTACTGGAACAGGCCGGATGCAACCGAGTCGACCTTCGGTGCGAGGATTGCCGCTCCGGCGGTGGTTACGCCCGAAGGCCCGTGGCTGCGCACCGGGGATTCGGGATTCATTTTCGACGACGAGTTGTACGTCATCGGCCGGATCAAGGATCTGCTGATCGTGTACGGGCGTAATCACTCTCCCGATGACATCGAGGCGACCATCCAGGAGATCAGCCGGGGCCGGTGTGCGGCCATCGCAGTCCCGGACGGCGCTACCGAAAAGTTGGTCGTCATCATCGAATTCAGGAAGCCGTCGGAATCGGTCGATGGACCGGCCGAGCAAATCTCGGCGGTCAAGCGTGATGTCACCTCGGCCATCTTCAACACCCACAGTCTGGGAGTGGCCGACCTTGTTCTGGTGCCTCCAGGTTCTATCCCGATCACCACGAGCGGCAAGGTCCGGCGTGCGGCCTGTGTCGATCAGTACCGGCAGGGCGAATTCGCCAGGCTGGACGCGTGAGTGCCTGTTCGGGGAATGGAACGTGAACCTTGCCTACGCCGATCACGGCGGCGACGGGGAGCCAGTGTTGTTCATCGCCGGTCAGGGCGGGGTAGGGTGGACCTGGGATCTCCATCAAGTACCCGCATTCCGCGCCGCCGGATATCGGGTGATCACGTTCGACAACAGAGGAGTGGGCGCGACGTCGGACGCCGAGGGCTTCAGCTCGGCGACAATGGTTGCTGACACGGCCGAGCTGATCGAGCGACTCGATCTTGGACCCGTCCGGGTGGTGGCGGTCTCGATGGGCTCATATATCGCACAGGAATTGATGCTGTCCCGTCCCGAACTGATACGGCAGGCCGCATTGATGGCAACCCGGGCCCGTCACGACCGCACGCGGGAATTCTTCCGTACCGCCGAAGAGGATTTGGCCGGTGCCGGGGTGCGGTTGCCGGCCACCTATGATGCGAAACTACGCTTGCTTGAGAGCTTTTCACCGAGAACGCTGAATGATGAGGAAGCCGTACGTGACTGGATCGACATGTTCACCAGGTGGCCGGCGAAGGTGACACCAGGTATTCGCGCTCAATATGGCGTCGCGCCGCGAAGCGATCGGCGACCCGCCTACCGTACGATCACCACCGACGTCCTCGTCATCGGATTTGCCGACGATCTCGTGATGCCGCCGTACCTGGGAGCAGAGGTGGCAGATGCGTTGCCCAACGGGCGATATCTCGAAATCGCCGATACCGGACACCTCGGTTTTCTGGAGCGGCCGAACGTCGTAAACGAGGTAATTCTGGACTTCTTCCTGGTTGGCGCCTGCGGACGTGCGTAGAAATCGCGAAATGACCCCGACCCACAGCTGTCCCGCAGCGATTGCTCAGAGATGCGAGACTATTAGCTGCGTTAAATTCCGTTCCCACTTCGACGGTGTGCGATATGGATTACGATCCCGTATCACCTTGGGAATGGGCCGATATGGAGGTGGCCTGAATGATCTACTTGTCAGGTTCGAACTGTCCTGCCCGAGCTACCGTGTGTCTGCCGTGACCACAGCGCCCGGCTGGGTTCGAATGCCAACCGCATCAGTGTTGCCGATGCCTCGCCGAGGATCGCGGTCGATGTACTTCGCCGGCTCCTGTGGCGTGGATGGTCCGGACTAGACCGCGGATTCAGGGGGTACTTGAACGTGGGGGTTCTGAAGCGGGTTTGGATTCCGCTGTTGATATTGGTGGTCCTGGGTGCAGGAGGATTCACCGTCCTTCGGCTGCACAAGGTTTTCGGTTCCGAGACCCGCCCTGCTTATGCCGACACCGAGCTTGAGGAGCGCAAGCCCTACGACCCCAAGCAGCTGGTGTACGAGGTATTCGGCCCACCTGGGACGGTCGCCAACATCAGCTATTTCGACGTCGACGCCGAGCCGCAGTTCGTCGAAGGTGCAAGCCTGCCATGGTCATTGAAGTTCCCGATGAGCGAGGCCACCTCGATGGTCAACGTCATCGCGCAGGGCGACAGCGACAGAATCGGCTGCCGCATCATCATCGATGACAAGGTGAAGTCGGAAAGAGTCGAGAACGGCGAAAGTGCCTTCACCTACTGCCTTCTGAAGGCCGCATGAGCAGCCCGACGGCGAGCCCGAATCCGAACCCGACGGAGAGTCCGACGCCAGGGGCCAAACCGCCGTTCATCGCGAGGATGATCCGCACACTCGCGGTCCCGATCATCCTCGGCTGGGTGGTGATCGCATATGTCCTGAGCGCCGTCGTACCTCCGCTGGAGCAAGTGGAGAAGGAGCACTCCGTATCGCTGATCCCCGGCGACGCGCCGTCGTTCGAGGCGGTCCAACGCATGGGGAGGAACTTCCACGAAGCCACCTCGAACAGCGCGGCGATCATCGTGCTCGAGGGGGAGCAACCACTCGGCGATGAGGCGCACCGCTACTACAACGATCTGATCCGCCAGCTGAAAGCCGATCCGGCCCACATTCAGCATGTGCAGGATTTCTGGGGCGACCCGCTCATGGCCGGCGCGGCCCAGAGTGCCGACAACAAGGCCGTATACGTCCAGATGGGTCTCGCGGGCGATCTCGGCCAGCCGCTGTCGAACGAGTCCCTGGAAGTGGTCCGCGGCATCGTCGACCGCAGTTCACCTCCACCGGGGGTCAAGGCCTACGTCACCGGGCCGGCAGCGATGGTCGCCGACCTGAGCGCGAGTGGCAACAAGACCGTTCTGCTGGTGACGGGTCTGAGCCTTGCAGTGATCCTGACGATGCTGCTGTTCTTCTTCCGCTCGATCTTCACGGCCGTGATCCTGCTGTTCCTGGTGGGTATCCAATTACAGGTGGCCCGAGGTGTGGTGGCCCTTCTCGGCGATCAAGGGCTCATCGGCCTGTCCACCTATGCAGTCAACCTTCTGGTGACTCTCGGCATCGCGGCCGGAACCGACTACGGAATCTTCTTCGTCGGGCGCTACCAAGAGGCACGGCAGGCGGGCGAAGACCGAGAGTTGTCCTTCTACACCACGTATCGCAGCGTCGGCAAGGTGGTGTTGGCCTCCGGTCTGACCATCGCCGGCGCCGTTTTCTGTCTCAGCTTCACCCGGTTGCCCTACTTTCGGACCCTCGGCATCCCGTGTGCCCTCGGCATGATGGTGGCGGTGGCGGTGGCGCTGACGCTGATCCCGGCGGTTCTTGCGCTGGGCAGCCGATTCGGCCTGTTCGAGCCCAAGCGCAAGATCATCGCCCGGCGATGGCGCCGCATCGGCACGGCGATCGTCCGCTGGCCTGCGCCCATCCTCGTCGCCGCCTGCGCGGTGTCACTGATCGGCTTGTTGGCGCTGCCCGCCTACCAGGCCGGCTACAACGACCAGAAGTATCTGCCCAAGGACATACCCGCCAATGCCGGGTATGAGGCCGCCGGCCGGCATTTTCAGCAATCGCTGATGGCCTCGCCCGACGTGTTGCTGGTCGAGGCCGACCACGACATGCGAAACGCATCCGATTTTCTGGTGCTGAACAAGCTGACCAAGGGCGTGCTCGCCGTTCCCGGGGTGGCCCGCGTGCAGGCCGCGACCCGGCCGGAGGGTATTCCCCTCAAGCACACCACGATTCCGTTCATCATCAGCTCCTCGAATGCCGGCCAACTGCAGCTCTTGCCGTTCCAGAAGGCCCGCATGAACGACTTGCTCACCCAGGCCGACGAGATCTCGAAGACCATCGCCACGATGCAGCGCATGTACGGGCTCATGCAGCAACTCGCGCTCACGACCAACAGCCTGGTGGGCAAGACACACGAGCTCGAAGACACCACGCTCGAGTTGCGCGACCACATGGCGGATTTCGACGACTTCTGGCGCCCCGTCCGCAATTACCTGTACTGGGAACCACACTGCTTCAACATCCCGCTGTGCTGGTCCATCAAATCGCTTTTCGAGGCACTCGACGGTGTCGACAAGCTCACCGTCTCCATGCACCAGCTGATCGGCAACCTCGATCAACTCAACCTGCTCATGCCGCAGATGATCGCCCAGTTCCCGGCGATGATCGCCACCATGGAGAGCACCCGGACCATGATGCTGTCGATGCGCAGCACCATGGCCGGAATCCTGGCTCAGATGGACGAGATGTCCGATGGCGCAACGGCTATGGGCCGCGCCTTCGACGACGCCCAGAACGACGATTCCTTCTACATCCCGCCTGATGTGTTCAAGAACGCGGACTTCAAGCGAGTCATGGACGTGTTCCTGTCGCCGGATGGGAAGACGGCGCGTCTGCTCATCTCCCAGCGAGGGGATCCGGCCACCCCCGAAGGCATTTCGCGGGTCGAACCGATCCGAACCGCGGCCGAGGAGGCGCTCAAGGGAACACCGTTGGAGAACGCCCGGCTCTATCTCACCGGCAGCTCGGCGATGGCCAAAGATCAGGTGGACGGGTCGACCTACGACCTGCTGATCGCCGGAATCGCCGCACTGTGCCTGATCTTCATCATCATGCTGATCATGATCCGGAGTCTGGTCGCCGCGATGGTGATCGTGGGAACGGTCGCGCTGTCCCTCGGTGCGGCTTTCGGCCTGTCAGTCCTGATCTGGCAGCACATTCTCGGCATCCAGCTGAACTGGATCGTGCTCGCGATCGCCCTCATCATCCTGTTGGCGGTCGGCTCCGACTACAACCTGTTGTTGGTGTCCCGGATGAAAGAGGAGATCCCGGCGGGCATCAACACGGGCATCATTCGCGCGATGGCCGGCAGCGGCAAGGTCGTGACAATCGCCGGCTTGGTGTTCGCCTCGACCATGCTGGCGATGTTGGCCAGCGACGTGCGCACCATCGGCCAGGTCGGTTCGACCATCGGCATCGGTCTGCTCTTCGACACCTTGGTCGTACGTGCGTTCATGACGCCGTCCATCGCGGCTCTGCTGGGCCGGTGGTTCTGGTGGCCGTTACATGTCCGGCAGCGACCGGCCAGCGCGCTGCTGAGGCCCATCGGGCCCCGACCGCTGGTCCGCTCCCTGCTGCTCAACCCCGATGAACGCTGATCGTGGCGCGCAACGGTCCACCGCGTATTGCGAGGATGATTCACCGCTTGGCGGTGCCGATCATCCTCGGCTGGTTGGTGTTCGTCGCGATCGCGACCTTCGCCATTCCGTCGCTGGAACAGGTCGGCAGGCAGTATTCGGTGTCGCTGGTTCCCAAGGACGCGCCGTCCTTCCATGCGATGCAGCGCATCGGCAAGAATTTCGGCGAATCGGATTCCGACAGCGTGGCGATGATCGTCGTGGAGAGTCAACAACCTCTCGACGACGAGGCGCACCGCTACTACGACGACCTGATGCGGCAGTTGAAGGCCGACACCCGCCACGTGCAGCACGTGCAGGACTACTGGGGCGACCCCCTCACCGCACCGGCGGTCCAGAGCGCAGACGACAAGGCGGTCTATGTCCAGCTGAATCTGGCTGGTAACCAAGGCGAATCCCTTGCGAACGAGTCGGTGGAATCGATCCGCGACATCGTGGCGCGCACACCGTCTCCGGTGGGAGTGAAGGCCTACGTCACCGGACCCGCACCGTTGGTCGCGGACATGAACCACGCCGGGGACAAATCGATCATCAAGATCACCATCGTCACCCTCGTGGTGATCCTTGCCATGTTGCTGTTGGTCTACCGTTCGGTGGTCACCGCCGTCCTTCTTCTCCTCATGGTGGGTATTCAGGTCCAGGCCGCTCGTGGAGTGGTCGCGTTCCTGGGACTGCACCAGGTCATCGGACTGTCGACGTTCGCGGTCAATCTGCTGGTATCGCTGGGCATCGCGGTGGGCACCGATTACGGCATCTTCTTCCTCGGCCGATATCAGGAGGCGCGGCAAGCCGGCGAAGACCGGGAAACCGCCTTTTACACCACATATCGAAGTGTGGCCAAGGTCGTCCTCGGCTCCGGCCTGACCATCGCCGGCGCCATCTTCTGCCTGAGTTTCGCCCGATTGCCGTACTTCCAGACCATGGGTATTCCGACCGCCGTCGCCATGGTGGTCGCGGTCGCGGTCGCACTCACGCTCGTACCCGCCGTACTCGCGGTGGGGGGTCGGTTCGGGCTCTTCGAACCCAAGCGCAAGATCATCGTCCGGCGCTGGCGACGGCTGGCAACGGCGATCGTGCGGTGGCCGGCCCCCATTCTCGTCACCGCGTGCGCCATCGCACTGACCGGGTTGCTGGCGCTACCGGCTTATCAGACCAGCTACAACGACCGCCTTTACGTGCCCTCAGACATTCCGGCAAACATCGGGTATGCGGCTGCCGAGAGGCACTTCCCGCAGTCCCGAATGACCCCGGACATCCTCATGCTCGAGGCCGATCACGACATGCGTAACCCCTCGGATCTGCTGATCTTGAACAAGGTGGCCAAGGGGATCTTTGCCGTCCCGGGCATCTCGCGCGTGCAGGGGATCACCCGGCCCGAGGGCAACCCGATCGACCGGACATCGATACCGTTCCTGCTCAGCTTGCAGAGCGCCAATCAGAAACAGGTCATGCCGTTCCAGAAGGATCGCATGAAAGACCTGTTGAAGCAGGCGGACGACATGACCACGCTGATCAATATCACGCAGCGGCTCTACGGTGTGGGGCAGCAAATGGCCACAACGACACATCGGATGACGGAGAACACGCGCGAGTTGGAAGTTGTCACCGATGAGCTGCGGGACCACGTCGCAGATTTCGACGACTTCTTCCGGCCGATCCGCAACTATTTCTATTGGGAACCGCATTGTTTCGACATCCCGTTTTGCTGGTCGACGAGATCCCTTTTCGACTCGATCGACGGTGTGGATGCGGTCTCCGACAAGTTGCGTGAGCTCAGTCAGGAGACCGACAAGCTCGATGTGCTGATGCCGCAGTTGATGGCGCAGTTCCCGAAGATGATCGCGAGCATGAAGGCGATGAGAGCCGGGCTTCTGACCATGCACAGCACCATGGCCGGCACGCTGGCGATGATGGACGAGATGAGCGCGAACGCCACCGCGATGGGCCAGGCATTCGACGCCGCCCGAAACGACGACTCCTTCTACCTGCCTCCCGAAGTCCTTCAGAACGAGGATTTCCAGCGTGCGATGACCCTGTTCTTCTCGCCCGACGGGAAGTCGGCTCGTTTCATCATTTCGCATCGGGGTGACCCCGCGACACCGGAAGGTATCTCGCGGGTCGACGCGGTGGTCAAGGCGGCCGAAGAGGCGCTGAAGGTCACTCCGCTGGAGAGCGCCAAGATCTACCTGGCCGGCACCGCACCGACTTTCAAGGACATGCGGGACGGCTCGACCTACGACCTGCTGATCGCGGGGGTCGCTGCGCTGTGCCTGATCTTCGTCATCATGCTGCTGGTGACGCGCAGCCTGATCGCTGCGCTCGTCATCGTTGGCACGGTGGCACTTTCGCTGGGTGCGGCCTTCGGTCTCTCGGTACTGATCTGGCAGCACATTCTCGGGATAGACCTGCACTGGCTCGTGCTCGCGATGTCGGTGATCATCCTCTTGGCGGTCGGGTCCGATTACAACCTGCTGCTGGTGTCGCGGATGAGAGAAGAGATCGGCGCGGGAATCAACACCGGCATCATTCGTGCCATGGGCGGTAGCGGCAAGGTGGTGACGGCCGCGGGTCTGGTCTTCGCGTTCACCATGATGTCGATGGTGGTCAGTGACTTGCGGATCATCGGCCAGGTGGGTTCCACGATCGGCATAGGCCTGCTGTTGGACACTTTGGTGGTGCGTGCGCTCATGACGCCGTCCATCGCCGCACTGCTGGGACGTTGGTTCTGGTGGCCGCAGCAGGTGCGCCAGCGCCCGGCGAGCGCGTTGTTGAGAGATACGGCGCCTCGGTCGGTGGCGCGCTCGCTAATGCTTCCGCCCGACGAACGCTGATTTGCCTGCGTTTGTTCTGCGCCGCGGCGACCAATCGCCAACTTGGGCAAATCGCAGAATCTGTGGGTGCTGTAGCAAATTGTTAAAACCCCAAGAGAATTCACTTTGGGCGGGTAGAGTCCGGGCATCGGGGGGAGGAGGTCTACGCATGATTGAACTATCGCCGATCAAAGTGGCAGTCGCCGTCGGTGCTTTGGCAATATCTCTGTCTGCCGGCGCGGGGGTCGCGTCTGCAGATCCCAGGCTTGATTCGGCTGTGAACACCACCTGTAGCTATTCGCAGGTGATGGGCGCGCTCAATGCGCAGAGTCCCATGGCCGGCGCATCACCCGCAGTGCAGCAGGTATTGGGGCAGTTCCTCGAGGCGCCGCGGGATCAGCGTCAGCGAATGGCCGAGGGCATAGCCGCTCAACCGGCCAATCAGCCCTATCTGGGGTTGCTGCAGACGGTCTTTGACACCTGCAACAACTTCTGAGTAGTCAGCGCGTCGGCTTTGTTCCGCCGAGTTGCGTCGTCAACGCATCGGCGGTCGTCATCAGTGCCTGGGCCCGGTCGGCGATCTCCTTGTCTGTCAAGGCCGTTCCGATGTGCAGTGACACCGCCATCACCTGACGCCGGTAGTGGTCGAACACCGGGGCCGAGATGACGCTGATGTCATGGCGGGCGTTGCCACCCGGGCCTTCGTCGCGCAGGTACACCCGCTCGCCGATATCGGACACCAGTTCGCTCAGCAGCGCACGCAACTCGTCGGGCAGGTTGGTCGACATCCCCGCCATCAGCGCGTAGAGCCGGCGACCTCCGGGGGTCAGGCGTTCCACGAGATAACCGTCGGTGCGGCAGCTCTCGATCACTCGCTCCAGCCGGGCAGATTCGGTGCGCAAGGGAATCGTCGGCACCTTGGCCAGCCACGCTCGCAGGGCGTCGTCGTCCCACAGCACGAACATCAGGCCGACGGGCGGTGCGAACGGATAGCTCTGCCCGACCCGTACTCCAGGGTCCCGGCCCGGCGGGCCGACCAGCTCCAGCACGGTGATCCGGTCATCGACGACGGCGGTCAGACCCGCTGAGGTGTCGAAAGCGGCTGACAGCGCGTGCAACTCGGCTCGGGCCGCCGGATTGACACGCATCGATTCCTGAGCCGCGTGGCCGAGCGAGATCAGGCTCGGCCCGAGGCGGTATGTCTTGTCTCCGCTGTCGCGGATCAGATAGCCCGAGTCGGCGAGGGTGCTCAGGATGCCCAGGCAGGTCGGCTTGCTCAGACCGACCCGGCGGGTGAGTTCGGACAGCCCGAACCGCTCCTGTGGATGGCGGGACAGGAAATCCAGGATGCCCACCACTCGGGCAGTGGGTGGTGAGGTGCGACCGGCCGCCTCGGCGTCTGACATCGATCCTCCTGGGCGTTGACTCGAATTGGAACGCGTTCTAGTGTCAGGTAGGAAACTCTACCACTGCGGTCCAATAATGGACCGAGAGAGCAGATGCTGGATGTACTCACAACCACTGGCCGATGCCATTGCCGAGGCAGAACACCTGGTGACCACGGCGCCCTTCATCGAAACCGAGGCCGATCTCCTCGAGGGCCTGCAGTACCTGGCCGGATGCATCGCTGCCTGCACGCACGTCGCGTTCGACTACGACCGCGAACATCCGTTCCTGCACAGCGGAACCGGGCCGTTCACCAAGATGGGCCTGGACAACCCCGACACCATGTATTTCGGCACCCGGGTTCAACCCGGCCACGAGTACGTCGTCACCGGACGCCGGGGGACCACCACCGACGTCAGCTTCCAGCTGCTGGGCGGGGAGTACACCGACGAGAACGTGCCGGACAGTGAGACCGCGTTCGACGATCGCAAGCTCGACCTCGCCGCCGACGGCACCTTCGAGTGGCGGTTCACTCCGGCCACGCCATCGCAGCTGGTGATCCGCGAGGTCTACAACGACTGGTCCGCGCAGCGCGGCACCTTCGCGATCTCGCGTACAGACACCGCAGGCACCGCGCCGGCGCCGCTGACCCGCGAGCTCATCGAGAAGCGTTACGCCACCGCGGGTAAGCAGCTCGTGCAGCGCGTCAAGACGTGGCTGCAGTTCCCGAAGTGGTTCTACGACAACCTGCCCGTCAACACGCTGACCGCGCCGCGCCTGACTCCCGGCGGGCTCGCCACCCAGTACTCGTCGGTCGGGCACTACGACATGACACCGGAGCAGGCGATGATCATCACGCTGCCGGTGTCGGATGCACCCTATCTGGGCTTCCAGCTGGGTAGCCTCTGGTACATCTCTCTCGACTACATCAACCACCAGACGTCGCTGAACGGCACCCAGGCGCAAGCCGACCCGGACGGCAAGATCCGGATCGTGGTGTCCGAGAACAATCCCGGCGTCACCAACTGGTGTGAGACGTTGGGCCACGCCAAGGGGTATCTGCAGTTCCGCTGGCAGCGGGTTTCCCGTGAGTTGAGCGCCGAGGACGGGCCGACCGCAGAGTTGGTCGACATCGGTTCCGTGGCCGGCAAGCTGCCGTACTACGAGAGCAACAAGATTTCCGACGACGATTGGCGGGCGCGCATTGCGCTGCGTCAGAAGCTTATTGGCGAAAGGATGGTGGGCTGACCGATGGCCGGACTGCTGGATGGCAAGGTAGTGGTGATCAGTGGGGTCGGACCCGGGCTCGGGACGACGCTGGCCCGCCGATGTGCGGAGAACGGCGCCGACGTCGTGCTGGCCGCCCGCACGGTGGAGCGACTCGAGGACGTGGCCAAAGAGGTGACGGCACTGGGCCGTCGCGCGCTGGCGGTGGGCACGGACATCACTGACGACGAGCAGGTCGCCAACGTGGTGGTCCGCACGACGGAGGAGTTCGGCAAGGCCGACGTGTTGATCAACAACGCGTTCCGGGTGCCGTCCATGAAGCCGTTCGCGAACACCACCTTCGAGCACATGCGGGATGCGATCGAGCTGACCGTGTTCGGTGCGCTGCGCATGACCCAGGGCTTCACTCCGGCCCTGGAAGCCGCCAAAGGCTCTGTGGTGAACGTCAATTCGATGGTTGTGCGGCACTCACAGGCAAAGTACGGCGCTTACAAGATGGCCAAGTCGGCCCTGCTGTCCATGTCGCAGACCCTGGCCACCGAGCTGGGGGAGAAGGGCATTCGGGTCAACTCGGTGCTGCCCGGCTACATCTGGGGTGAGACCCTGGAGGGGTACTTCAACCATCAGGCGCAGAAGTACGGCACCACCGTGGAACAGATCTACAACGCGTCGGCGGCCGGGTCCGATCTCAAGCGGCTGCCGACCGAGGACGAGGTGGCCTCCGCGATCCTGTTCATGGCCAGCGATCTGTCCAGCGGCATCACCGGTCAGGCTCTTGACGTGAATTGCGGAGAATACAAGGCATGATGCGAAGGCGACGGCGAGTGAGGATCACAGCGAGGAGCGAGCGACGCCCGGAGCGAGAAGGAGTCGAGCCATGAGCGGCGCCCCGCGCACCAACGTGGGCACCATCGAGGATCTGCACGCCTCGGCGGTAAAGGCCTGCGGGCTGGAGGATTTCGGCACCGACGACGACAACTACATCGAAGCGCTCGGGGTGCTGCTGGAGTCTTACCAGCGTGACGCCGATCTGACCGAGCTCGGCAGCAAGATGCAGCGCTTCTTCACGCGCAATGCTCTGGTGGCCCGGCTGGTGTCCAACGCGGCGTTCACGCAGTACCCGCAGCATGCCGAGGTGCCGATCGAGCGGCCCATCTTCGTCACCGGCCTGCCGCGCACGGGGACCACGGTGATCCACCGGCTACTCACTGCCGATCCCGCGCATCAGGGGCTGGAGATGTGGCTGGCGGAGTTCCCGCAGCCGCGGCCACCGCGGGAAACCTGGCCGGACAACCCGGTTTTCAGTGCACTCGATGCCCGGTTCAAACAGGCGCACGAGGAGAACCCCGACTACACGGGTCTGCATTTCATGACCGCCGACGAGGTCGAGGAATGTTGGCAGTTGCTGCGGCAGTCGTTGCACTCGGTGTCCTACGAGACGCTCGCGCATGTGCCGACCTACTCACAGTGGCTGGCGCACCAGGACTGGACCAAGTCGTATCAGCGGCACCGCAAGAACCTGCAGCTGATCGGCCTCAACGAGCCCGAAAAGCGTTGGGTGCTCAAGAACCCCAGCCATCTGTTCGCCCTCGACGCGCTGTTCGCGACGTATCCGGACGCGCTGGTCGTACAGTGCCACCGCCCGGCGGAGACCATCATGGCCTCGATGTGTTCGCTGTCGCAGCACACCACCGCCGGCTGGTCCAACACCTTCACCGGCAACGTGATCGGCGAAGATGCCATGGAGACCTGGTCGCGTGGCCTGGAGCTGTTCAACAGCGAACGGGCCAAGCACGATCCGGCCCAGTTCTGCGATGTGGACTACTTCGAGTTCATCAAGGATCCGGTGGGCGCTGTGGAAGGCATCTACCGCACGTTCGGGCTGGATTTCACCGATGCCGCGCGACAGGCGATGATCGACAGCCACACCGCGAGCCAGCAAGGGCCGCGCGCACCGAAGCACAGCTACTCACTGGCTGACTACGGGTTGACCGACGAGGCAGTCAAGGAGCGGTTCAAGGGGCTCTAGTTCCTTCGCGAGCAGACGCAGAGTCGCATTACCCGAAGGGATATCGTGCGATTCTGCGTCTGCTCGCGGGAGGGAACTGATCCATGAAGGTCTATCTGGCGCTCGACCCGCGTACGCCGCTGACCGCAATCGCGGACTATGCGCGGCGCGTCGAACGCCTGGGCTGTGACGGCCTGCATGTTGCCGAGACCGTGCACGACTCCCTGGCGGTCGCCCTGCTGGCGCTGGAACACACATCGGGCATTACGGTCCGCACCGCCGTCACACTGGCATTCGTGCGCAGCCCTACACTGACGGCGTACACGGCGTGGGATCTCTCGATACTGTCCGGCGGCCGATTCGAGCTGGGCCTCGGCACTCAGATCAAGCAGAACATCGTCGACCGGTACGGCATGCCGTGGACCGATCCGATCACCCGGCTCCGGGACTACGTGGGCGCGCTCGATGCCCTGTTCGATGCGTTCCGTACCGGCGGCACGGTCCGATTCGAGAGCGAGAACTACCGGCTGTCCAGGATGCAGCCGTATTTCAACCCTGGGCCGAGTGACGCGGTCCGCCCACCGATCTGGCTGGGCGCGGTCAATGCCGGGATGTGTGAACTCGCCGGGGAGCTCGCTCGCGGAATCGTCACCCATTCGACCAACTCCGATCCGGACTACCTGCGGGACGTGGTGCGCCCGGCGATGGCCCGTGGTGCCGACGCGGCGAATAGGGCAGACGAACTGCTTGTCATCGCGTCGACGGCGATCGCCACCGGCGACACCGACGAGGCGGTCGCGCGGGAGCGGGAACGGCAGCGCCGGATGTTGGCCTTCCTGTATTCGACGCCTGCGTATGCCACCGGCCTGGCCCGGCGCGGCCTCGCTGACCTCCCGGAACGGCTGCGGTCACTGGTGCGTACCGAACTGTGGGACGAATTGCCTTCGGTGCTAACCGATCCCATTTTGGATGAGCTGTTGGTGTGTGGGCGCCATGATGAGCTGCCTGCGATGTTGAGGGCGAGATTCGGCGGGATCGCCGACGGTATCGTGCTGCCACCACTGGGTGACGGAGCTGACGAAGAATCGCTGGGGGCCTGCGTGGCCGAACTGCAGACGGTGAACTAACCGTCGCCGGGGGAGGGCGCCGTGGACACCTCTTCGAGGCACCCTTCGGCGACAGCATGCTTGATGCTGTCGGTCAGCCGCGGGCACGAGCGGGCGCGGGCCGGATCCCCTCCGGCGGAGCGGATCTCCTCGAATGTCGCACAACGCCGTACCGCCTCGGAATTCCATTGCACCGAGGTGTGTTCTGCGCTGAGCTTCTTCACCTGCACCGCCACGTGACAGAACCGGCAGTCCACCGAGACCAGGCCTGAGGTCAGGTAGCGCTCGCGGTCGCGCGCGCTGGATTCGCGGACCGCGGCGGCGCGTTCCGGATCGGAGGCGAAATCCGGTGCCTTGGCCCACGTCCCAGCCCATGATTCGCTTTCGTTGCCGCCGCTGCCGGCGTGATGATCGTCGTCATCGTCATGGCCACCGTGCAACAACAGCATCGAGCGGGCCAGGTCGTCGACATCCGGCGCCTGGCTCCGCTCGTTGCGTGCGGTCATCAGCTGGACTGCGCTGTTTCTTTCTCGGCCGCTTTCTGCTCGGCCTGGACCTTCAGGTTCTCCTCGACCTCCACATGCCACTTCTCGTTGGCGGCGGTGGTGTCGATCTCCATCTCGAAACGGTCGGTCATGTCGGGCGTGATATCCGCGACATCGACGTAGAACTGCTGGTACCAGCGGCGCATCTGGTAGACAGCGCCGTCCTCCTCGACCAGCAACGGGTTGTCGATGCGGGTCTTGTGCTTCCAGATCTCGACGTCCTGCAGGAAGCCCTGGCTGACGCCGTCCGTCATCGCGTTGGCCAGCTTCTGGGTGGTCTTCTCGTCCATGCCCTTGGGCTTCTCGACGATGACGCCCCACTGCAGCATGAAGGCATCCTGGCTCACCGGGTAGTGGCAGTTGATCAGGATCGACTCGGCCTTGTAGCCGCTGTAGTTGTTGTGCAACCAGTTGATCATGAACGACGGGCCGAAGTAGGACGCCTCGGAATCCAGGTGGGACTCCCCGTACTGGGTGCCCATGCCGCCGATGTCCTGACGGCCCACGTTGTGCAGGTACTGCGAGGCGATGTGCCCCTCGAAGACGTTCTTGAAGTACGTCGGCAGTCCGTAATGGATGTAGAAGAAGTGCGCCATGTCGGTGACGTTGTCGATGATCTCGCGGCAGTTACTGCCTTCGATCAACATCGAGTTCCACTGCCACTCGGTCCACTCGTCACTGGCGGCTTCGGGGATCTCGGGGATCTGCACCTCGGGCTGCGGGTCGTTGCCCTCGTGGTCGTGCCAGACGAACAGCAGGCCGCCGCGCACGTCGGTGTGCCAGGCCCGGGTGCGGGCCAGACGAGGGGTGCGCTTGGCGTAGGGGACGAGCTTGCACTTGCCGTCGCCGCCCCAGCGCCAGTCGTGGAACGGGCAGGCCACGGTGTCGCCCTTGATGCTTCCCTGCGACAGGTCGCCGCCCATGTGCCGGCAGTAGCCGTCGAGGATCTTCAGGTCGCCTTGGGAATCGGCGAACACGACCAGCTTGGTGCCGAAAATCTCGACGGAGTGCGGCTGACCGTCAAGGAAGTTCTTGACCGGTCCCAGGCAGTGCCAACCCCGCGCGTAGCGGTCTGGCAGGGCGCCGGTGTCGATCTCTCTGATGCCGGCATGTTCGGTAGTCACGGTGGGCCTCCCGTATCGGTGCTCTTAACTAGAACACGTTACAGTTTTTGGCGCCCTCCTGGCAATAATTTAGGCGTGACCTGCGGCATACCCGTCGTGAACGGCTTTTACTCTCGCTCCGGAAGTCCGATTCGCAGAGCGATCTGCTGCATGCGTCCCACGCTGGCCACCGTCTGCAGCGGCACCGGGTCGTCCGGGTTGCTGTCGAACTCCAGGCGCACCACCGCGCGGCCCTGGGTGTACATCAACAGCGTCACCGCCTTGGAGCCGTCGGGTGCGGTCCCCGAGATGACGGTGCCGTTCGAACCCACCGGCACCGGTTGCGGCTGTCCTCCGGTGACCATCGTGCTGACGGCCGCAGAGGCCTGCTTGAGCGTGGCCGAGGCGGTCGCGGCGTCCGGATAGATCAGGATCGTGTCGGCGATCGCCCTGGTGTCGTCGGCGTTGACGAACAACGCACTGGCGCCGGACTGACCGTCGGGATTGACGTTGCTGGACCGCGCGGTGAACGATTCCGGCGGAATGCTGACATCCTCGGCCTGCAGCAGCAGATGGCTGTAGTCGGACGCCTCTGATTTCGACGTCTTCGGCGCTGCGGTCGAGGACGGTGCGGACGGCGTGGCCACCCACGGTGAACTCGGTGAATCAGCGACCGGAGAGCACGCTGCTGCCGTGCCGACGATGGCCGTGGCAAGACCGATGGTGAGCAGGAACTTGGGGCGGGTAATTGTCGTGAGCGACATAGTTACTGTTCAGGGTACGCGTCGTCGCGCTGACGCCGGTTTCCTGCGGTATATGTGGACGATGCCGCTGTATTCGTTCGAGGGCCGTTCGCCCGTGGTTGACCCGAGTGCGTTCGTGGCCCCAACGGCGACGTTGATCGGCAACGTGACCGTCGAGGCGGGCGCCTCGGTGTGGTTCAACACCGTGCTGCGCGGCGACTTCGCCCCGATCGTCGTCCGTGAGGGCGCCAACGTTCAGGACGGGTCGGTGCTGCATGCGCCACCGGGGATCCCGGTCGACATCGGTCCGGGCGCGACGGTTGCCCACATGTGCGTCGTACACGGCGCACACGTGGGCGAGGAGGCCCTGATCGCCAACCACTGCACGGTGCTCGACGGGGCGGTGATCGGGCGACGCAGCCTGATCGCGGCACATTCGCTCGTGGTCGGCGGCACCAAGATCCCCGACGAGGTGTTGGTCACCGGTGCGCCCGCGAAGATCCGGGGACCGATCGCGGGCACCGGCGCACATACCTGGATACAGAGCAACCCGGCGGCGTACCGGGAACTGGCCCAGCGTTACCTGTCGGGCCTCGCCGAGCTCTAGGCGTCAGCGTCCCCTCCGCCGAAACGGCATTCCGGCAGGTCTCTACTCGCATTTCTTCTGCTGGAATGCCATTTCGGCGCGAAGCTAGGTGTCGATCTTCTCGGCGCTCGCGCGGTCCACTTCCCAGAACGCGCGCAGCGCGACCATCTGCCCCTCGTCGTTCACCCGGTAGGTGAACACACCCGGGGTGGTGATCCGGTGCCCGCCCATGGTGGTGACGATGCTGCCGACGTTGGCTTCCTCGTTGCCGCACTGGAACGTGTCGAGAAACTTGAACTCGAGGTTGTCCGTCGGGGCGATGGCCTTGTCCCAGAACGCCGCGATGGCCTCCTTGCCCTGGTGACCCTTGCCTTCGGGATCGAAGAACGAGGGCCCGATGGGATCCTGGACGATCGCGTCGTCGGCGAAATTGTCCAGCCAGGCCTGCTTGTCCCGAGCAGCAACCGCATCCCGCGATCGCTTGCCTGCCAGATGCGCCGGGTGCAAGGGATCGGTGACCCGATTAGATTCAGCCATGTCAGTCCTGCCAGCCGGAGTGGATGTAGGTGTCGGCGAATCGCTTGAGCGAATCCTGCTTCTTCTCCAACGGGGCATCGAAGCCCAGGCCCTCGAGCATCCACGGGATCACGATGTTGTCGGTGATCCCGGCCGCGGCGAGTTCACGGTGTCCGTCGAGGTCGAACTTGTCGATGCACACCGCCTGGAACTCGAAAGGCTCGTCAGCCCGGCCGTATTCGGCCCGCAACTTGTTGAGCGCCGTCACGGTCTCACCCAGCTGTGCACACGTCATCATCGCGCTGGTCCAGCCGTCACCCACCCGCGCCGCGCGCTTGAGGGCGACCGGGGTATGCCCGCCGACGTAGAACGGGACGGGCTCGGACGGCGCCGGGCTCATCTGCAGACGCTCGAAATCGTAGAACTCACCGTGGAACTCGACCATGCCGCCGCCGAGTACGAGCTTGAGTACCTCGATCATCTCGTCGACCCGCGCGCCCCGCTTGGCGAACGGAACCCCACACCACTCGAATTCCTCCGGTGCCCAGCCGATTCCGACGCCGAACCCGAACCGGTTGTTGGTCAGGTTGGCCACGGAACCGACCTGGCGGGCCAGCAGCAGCGGATTGCGCGAGCCGAGCTTCATGACGTTGGTGTAGAACCGCAACGTCGAGGTCGCCGCACCCATCGAGGCCGCCGCGATCAGCGGGTCGACCCAAGGGGTGTCGGCGTTCCACATCCGCGAGCCATCCGGGGTGTACGGATAGTCCGCGGCCTGCTTTTCCATGTAGAACAGCGAGTCCGGCAACGCGACCGAATCGAACCCGACTTCCTCAGCGGTGCGGGCCAATCCGGTCAGATGCTCCAGCGGGCCCATGGCCACGCTGAGCGTGTACTTCATGCGGGTCATGAGGCCGGCTTGTCCGCAGGCTTGTCGCTCGAGACCACCCACATCGAGTAGTACTGCGCGCCACCGCCATAGGCGTGACCCAAGGCTTTGCGGGCACCCTCGACCTGGTGGTCACCGGCCTTGCCCATCACCTGGATCGCCGATTCGGCGAACCGGATCATGCCCGAGGCGCCGATCGGGTTGCTCGAGAGCACCCCGCCGGAGGCGTTGAACGGGATCTTCCCGCCGATGGCCGTCTCGCCCGCCTCGGTGAGCTTCCAGCCCTCGCCCTCGGCAGCAAAACCGAGGTTCTCCAACCACATCGGCTCGAACCAGGAGAACGGCACGTACACCTCGGCCACGTCGATCTCGTCGATCGGTCTGGTGATACCGGCATCGCGCCACAGCGCGGCCGCAGCGTCCCGGCCGGCCTGCGGGTTGACCTGGTCGCGACCGGAGTAGGCCAACGGCTCGGTCCGTAGCGCGGTGGCGTGGATCCAGGCCACCGGATGCCCGTCGGCCACGCGAGCGTCGGCTGCTTCCTCATTGCCGATCACCATGGCGGCCGCACCGTCTGACGACGGGCAGGTCTCGTCGAAACGGATCGGGTCCCACAGCATCTGCGAGGCCATCACCTTTTCCAGCGTGATGTCGGGCTGATGCAGGTGAGCCAACGGGTTCTTGGCGCCGTTGAGCCGGTCCTTGACCGCGACCATCGCGCCGATGTGGTTCGGGGCGCCCGAGCGGCGGATGTAGGCCCGCACGTGCGGAGCGAAGTAGCCGCCCGCACCTGCGCCGACCGGCTTGGTGAACGGTACCGGAATGCTCAACGCCCACATGGCATTCGATTCCGACTGCTTTTCCCAGGCCATGGTCAGCACCCGGCGGTACTTGCCGGACTTGACCAGGCTGGAGGCCACGATTGCGGTCGATCCACCCACCGAACCGGCGGTGTGCACCCGGATCAGCGGCTTGTTGGTGGCGCCCGTGGCGTCGGCCATGAACAACTCGGGCATCATCACGCCCTCGAAGAAGTCCGGTGCCTTGCCGACCACGACGGCGTCGATGTCGTCCATCGTCGAGCCGGAATCGGCGAGTGCCCTGTCGATGGCTTCGCGCACCAGGCCGTTCATCGACACGTCGTGACGCTTGGCCACATATTTGGTCTGCCCGGTGCCCAGGACCGCTGCTTTGTTCGCCATTATTTGCCCTCCAGGACCGCGACCAGATTCTGTTGCAGCGCAGCGCCACTGGTGGCGTGCGCGAGCACGCGCCCGGCCGAGCCGGAGAAGATGTGCTGCGCGGCGAAACCGATGCGCTCCAGACCTGCGGAGAACATCGGGTTGGCGGCCAGCGCGCCGCCGGAGGGATTGATCTTGGTGGCATCGCCCAGACCGATCGCCTCGGTGAGGATCAGCTGCTGATGGGTGAACGGGGCGTAGATCTCGGCCACCTCGATCGAGCTGACGTCGCCACCGGTGGCGACCTGCGCCGACGCGGTGGTCGACGTGGAGACGGTCAGGTCACGGGCGCCCAGCACCGGAGTCTCGATGCGGTGCTCGAAACCGGTGATCCAGGCCGGGTTCTCGCGTAGCTCACGGGCCCGGTCGCCTGCGGCCAGCACGATGGCCGAGGCGCCGTCGGTGATCGGAGCGATGTCGTGGCGGCGCAGCGGGTCGGCGAAGAACGGGCGATCCAGCAACTCGGCGACCGACGACGCGGATTCCACCGAGTCCACCCGGTCGGCCACTGCGAACGAGTCCAGGGCCACCTGCGCCATCTGCTCAGCGGTCCACTTGCCGGCGTCCAGGCCGAACCGGGCCTGCAGTCCGGCAGTCGACACCGCATCGGGCCACAGCGGCGCAACGGTGTAGGGGTCGGTCTGCAGAGCCAGCACCCGGCGCAGCACACCTGCCGAGGACTTGCCGAAGCCGTAGACCAGCGCGGTGTCCACCTCGCCGGTGAGGATCTTGATGTAGGCCTCGTACAGCGCCCAGGCCGCGTCCATCTCGACATGCGATTCATTGATCGGCGGCACTGCGCCGATCGAGTCGATCGCCGAGATGAACGAGAAGGCCCGGCCGGCAAGGTAGTCCGAGGATCCGGAGCACCAGAAGCCGATGTCCGTCTGCTGAAGGCCGAGTTCGTCGAAGAGCCGGCCGAAGCAGGGCATCAACATCTCGACGCCGTTGGTGGTGCCATCAGTGCGGCGCACATGCGGAGCATGGGCGAAACCGACGACAGCGACATCACGAAGAGTCATGTAGGGGTTCCCTTTACAGGTGGTGCTTGTAGCTGTCGTAATCGGCGTCGGGCTCACCCGTCGGCCGGAAATGCGAGATGTTGTCGATGCCGAGGCCCCATTCCTCCTGGGGCTTCCATACGGCTTCGACCCTCATCCCCATCCGGACTTCGGACGCGTCGATGTCGGTCACGAGATGCAGGAACGGAATGTCGGCACCGTCGAGCAGCACGTAGGCCGCGACGTACGGCGGCTTGATGCGCTGGCCGGCGAACGGGATGTTGATGATCGCGAACGTGGTGACCGTGCCCTTGTCGACGAGCTCCACGAACTGGTCGAGTTCCTTGCCGGTGGCGGGGTCAGCTTCCTTCGGCGGGAAGTAGACCTTGCCGGTGTCTCCGGTGCGTGCGCCCAGCAGTTTGCCGTCGCGCAGACCCCGGAGGTAGGTGCTCTCCGGCTGAGAAGCCGTGTGTTGGATCTCGATGTTGGACGGGGTGACCTGCATGGTGACCGGATCCCGATCGTCGCTGGCCGGCGGAACCTCTTCAGGTGTCTCGCCAGGGACGAAGTAGGCGATGTCGGTGATCGCACCCACTGGCTCGTCGACCCAGTGCGCGTGCACCCGGGCACCTGAACTGAGCTCGCCTTCTTTCACGTCCACGGCATGCAGCAGCGGCGTATCGGCGCCATCGAGCTTGATCAACGCCCAGGCGAACGGCCGGTCCAGCGGCTGGCCTTCCAGCGGCGTGGGTTGCCAGGTCCAGGACACCACGGTCCCCACACTGGACACGGGAACGACCTCGGTCAGGGCCTCGTAGGTGACCGGGTCATACTCAGCGGGTGGCACGTGCACGCGTCCGTCAGAACCGCGCACGCCGACGATCCGGCGCTCACGCAGGGCAGTGAAGAACTGGCTGAGCAGTGGGCCCACTGAACGGGTGTAGTCAAAAGACAGTTTCAGTGGCGCGGAAAGTGGCGGCTCACGGTGATCTGTCGAGGCCGGGCGGCTTTGGCTGGCTGTCACCCATCGAGTAGAACAGGTTCTAACAATCGTGGCAAGGACACGTGGGAAGGCAATCTAAATGAAGCTGGGTCTGCAACTCGGATACTGGGGCGCACAGCCGCCGACCAATCACGCCGAACTCGTCGCTGCCGCTGAGGCGGAGGGCTTCGACACGGTCTTCACCGCCGAGGCCTGGGGCTCGGATGCCTACACGCCGCTGGCCTGGTGGGGCCGGGAAACCACCCGCATGCGGCTGGGCACCTCGGTCATCCAGATGTCCGCCCGCACCCCCACCGCGTGTGCGATGGCCGCGCTGACGCTGGACCACCTCTCCGGTGGTCGCCACATCCTCGGCCTGGGTGTGTCCGGACCGCAGGTGGTCGAGGGTTGGTATGGCGCCAAGTTCCCGAAGCCGCTGGCCCGCACCCGCGAATACATCGACATCCTGCGTCAGGTCTGGGCGCGCGAGGCTCCGGTGCACAGCGACGGCCCGCACTACCCGCTGCCGTTGACCGGCGAAGGCACCACCGGCCTGGGCAAGAACCTCAAGCCCATCACCCATCCGCTGCGCGCCGACATCCCGGTGATGCTGGGTGCCGAGGGGCCCAAGAACGTCGCGATGGCCGCCGAGATCGCCGACGGCTGGCTGCCCATCTTCTATTCGCCGCGTATCGCCGGCATGTACAACGAGTGGCTCGATGAGGGCTTCGCCCGGCCCGGGGCCCGGCGCACCCGGGAGACCTTCGAGATCTGTGCCACCGCGCAGGTCGTGGTCACCGACGACCGGCCGGCGATCATGGAGCTGATGAAGCCGCACCTCGCGCTGTACATGGGCGGGATGGGGTCTGAGGACACCAACTTCCACGCCGAGGTCTACCGCCGGATGGGGTACGCCGAGGTCGTCGACGATGTCACGAAGCTGTTCCGTAGCGATCGCAAAGATGAAGCCGCCAAGATCATTCCCGACGAATTGGTCGATGATTCGGCGATCGTCGGTAACCTCGACTACGTCAAGGAGCAGATCAAGGCCTGGGAGGCCTCGGGCGTGACGATGATGGTCGTCGGTGCCCGGTCTGTCGAACAGATCAAGGACCTTGCCGCCTTGGTGTAGCCCGCTCTGTAGACACTTCTTGAAATCTGTTTACTGCTGGGTCTAGATTCAGTGGTGTGACTGACGCCACTCCTGTCTCGCAGCACACCGTGCTCGGCACCGTGTTGACGATGCCGGTGCAGATCCGGACCGCCGAACAGCACATGGCGATGTTCTCGGTCGATGCCGACGCCGCGCAGCGCATGATCGACTACAGCGGCCTGCGCGTGTATCGGCATCGACCGCACCGCACGATCGTCGTGCTGATGCTGATGCACTACATCGACGGTGACCTGGGCCCATACCTGGAGTACGGCACCAACGTCATGGTGAACCGCCCCGGATCGGAGGCGTCGGGTCTGCGCGGCCTGGGCTCGGCCGGCGCCTTCGTGCATCACCTCCCGGTCGATGGCGAGTTCACGCTGCAGGCCGGCAGGCAGATCTGGGGCTATCCGAAGGTCCTGGCGGACTTCACCGTCCGCGGTGCGGACAGCGGGGCCGGGGTCCGCGGTGCGGACAATCAGGCTGGGGTCCGCGGTGCGGACAATCAGGCTGGGGTCCGCGGTGCGGACAATCAGGCTGGGGTCCGCGGCGACAAGCCGTTCAGCTTCGACGTGAACATCGACGGCAAGCCGGCGGTGGGCATGGACTTCAAACCCGGCCTCCCGGTCCCGTCCCGGTTCACCGCCAAGCCGCAGGTGCAATCCACCTTCTCCCATCTCGACGGCGTCCTGCGCGAAACCGAAGGCGAGATGCGGCTTTCGGGTGTGCGGTACCGCCCGGGGGGCGCCACGGTGCGGCTCGGAGAACACCCGTACGCCAAAGAACTCGCGGCCCTGGGCCTGCCCAAACGGGCGATGTTGTCCAGTTCGGTACGCAATGTGCAGATGAAATTTGCTGACGCCAAGGAGATTCCGTGACCCAGGTACTGCTCAAGCCCGATGTCGACCTCACCAACGGCAATTTCTATGCCGACGGCGGCGCGCGGGAGGCCTACCGATGGATGCGTGCCAACGAGCCCGTGTTCCGCGACCGCAACGGGTTGGCTGCGGCCGCAACGTATGCGGCGGTGATCGACGCCGAACGTAACCCCGAGCTGTTCTCCAACGCCGGCGGAATCCGGCCCGATCAGCCCGGCATGCCCTACATGATCGACATGGACGATCCGGCACATGTGTTGCGCCGCAAGCTGGTCAACTCCGGCTTCACCCGTAAGCGCGTCATGGACAAGGTGCCCTCGATCGTGAACCTGTGCGACACCCTGATCGATGCGGTGTGTGAACGCGGGGAATGCGACTTCGTCCGGGATATCGCCGCGCCTCTGCCGATGGCGGTGATCGGTGACATGCTCGGGGTGTTGCCCACCGAGCGCGAGATGCTGCTGAAGTGGTCGGATGACCTCGTCTGCGGGCTGAGTTCGCATCTCGACGAGACGGCCATCAACATGCTGATGGAGACGTTTGCCGCCTACACCGCGTTCACCATGGAGGTGATCGCCAAGCGCCGCGCCGAGCCGACCGACGACCTGTTCTCGATCCTGGTGAATGCCGAGGTCGAGGGCCAGAAGATGAGCGATGACGAGATCGTCATGGAGACGCTCCTGATCCTCATCGGCGGCGACGAGACCACGCGCCACACTCTCTCGGGCGGGACCGATCAGCTGTTGCGTAGTCGCGATCAGTGGGAACGTCTGGTCGCCGATCAGTCGCTGTTGCCCGGCGCGATCGAGGAGACCCTGCGCTGGACCTCGCCGGTGAAGAACATGTGCCGGACCCTCACGGCCGACACGACCTTCCACGGGACCGATCTGAAGGCCGGCGAGAAGATCATGCTGATGTTCGAGTCGGCCAACTTCGACGAAGCGGTCTTCGAGAATCCTGACGAATTCCGCATCGACCGGAACCCCAACAGTCACTTGGCTTTCGGCTTCGGCACGCACTTCTGTCTGGGGAACCAGCTGGCCCGCCTGGAGCTACGCCTGATGCTCGAACGACTGCTCGAACGACTGCCCGACCTGCGGTTGGCCGACGCCAACCAGTTGCCGTTGCGCCCGGCGAACTTCGTCAGCGGCCCGGAATCGATGCCGGTGGTGTTCACCCCGGTGGCGCCGGTGGGGGCCTAGCGGCAGATCGCGCGAGCGTGGGCTCGGCGTGACTGTGTACTCCTATGCATTGGTTAAGCATCAGCTGTGTAATGCGCTCACAGGTTTCGCATAGGCAGTCTAATTAGATAGTCTCGCGATATCGGGGGATATGACGCGACGACTAGAGGAGTGCACGAGATGGCACGACATTTACCTGGGCGAAGTGTGTTGAGCGGAGTGGTGCTGGGTGGGACGCTCCTGGCCGGGGCCATCGGGTTGGCCGGGCAGGCCAATGCGGCGCCGGCGCAAGGGATCGCGCCGGCGCCGGCGAGCGTGATGTCGGTGGTCCCGGCACCGCAGTTCCCGCCGCCACCACCTCCGCCGCCCCCGTTCTGGGGACCGCCACCGCCGCCGCCATTCTGGGGACCGCCGCCACCGCCTCCGTTCTGGGGACCGCCGCCACCGCCGAGGTGGGGCCCACCACCGCCCCCGCCCCACCGTTGGGGACCGCCTCCGCCCAGGCACTGGCGCTAGCGTTGCCCGAAACTGAGGTCCTGCTCGAAACGTCGAGCAGGGCCTCGGTTTTGCGGCACGTCTACTTCACCTGGAAGTGGGGCGGCCGCTTCGCCACGAATGCTCCGGTAGCGTCGGCGGTGCCTTTCGCGGGAACCGAGATCGACACGGTGGTGCCGGGTGTGCCCGTGACCACGAATGTGCCGCCCGCGGCCAGAACCTTGGCGCAAATCGAGGCGAAGCCGATGTGGCCATCCTCGATGCTCTGTGCAAGCCGCTCGGGCGGAATGCCGACGCCGTCATCTGCGATGCACATCGCGGCCTGAATGCCGTTGTAGCCCAGGGTGAACCGCAGGTTCTGTGCCTGTGCGTGCTTGATGACGTTCGTGGAGAATTCCCGAGCCGCGCTGTAGATCAGATGATCGGCGTCCGTGCGTAGGTCGTCGGGCCAGCCATCAGCGTCCAACTGGACTGTGAGGTTGGTGCGCGTCGCGATGCCGTCAGCCAGCGAGGTCATCGCCGCCTTGAGGCCGGCCCGGGCCAGAACCTCGGGATGCAGTTCACGGACCACGTCGCGTAGGAGGCGGGAGGACTCCGCCAACGCGAAGTCGACTCGGTCCATCCCGTCGACCGATCCGTCCCTGACCTCTTCCATGTCGCGTCGCGCCACCAGCACGTACTGGAGCGCACCATCGTGCAGACGTTCGGAGAGCGATTGGCGTTCACGCTTTTCCAGGTTGATCACTTCTTCGAGCAGGCGGGTGCGCTCGAGGGCCAGGGCGGTGATGGTCCTGGTCCTGGATTGCTGAATCCACGACAACGCGACCGAACCGGCAGCCAGGCCGAACAGCACGGCGGTCCGCGCCAGAATCGATCCCCAGGGCTCATTGCCGTTGGCGGCCTTGTCAACCCAGCTCACCACGAAGAACGTGACGACTGTAGGGACCGCGATCGTGGCGCTGACGACGGGATCGAGTTGCGCTGCTGCGATCAGCGGGATCAGGAACAGCCCGTGCTGTACCACGTCGGAGGTCCAGGTCTCTGCCGAACTGATCCCGGTTTCCGTCGAAATGATCGCAACCGCAAGGAGATCCACGCACAGCATGAGCAGCGCGACCGATCGCCGGGTTCCGCCGCCCAACCGGTCGGCGGAGCGCAGTGTCCACCAGCTCCACACCGTGACCGCCACGACGTAGCCGACGAAGATCGCGCGGTGCAGCCACAGGTTCGAGTGCGGAGGCTGCGACACCAGGGCGACGCCGATGAACATCGCCATGAGCATCCGCAGGGCGAGTTGCAGTAACAGGCCACGGCGTACCGAGTTATCGGTGGTTGGCGCAGACGCCTCATCGCGTTCAGGCATGCCCGGCTCCCGTCCCGGCAAAGTTGGCACGAGTATAGGGCTGCTCAGTGCCGCAATGAGGACAGTTGGCGGGCGAAATCAGCGATGAGGGCGGTCTGGCCGGCAGCGCGGATCAGCGCATCTGGAACTTGGGTGCGCGCTTCTCCTTGAAGGCCAGCGGGCCTTCCTTGGCGTCGGCGGACAGGAACACCGGGATGCCGTTGGCGGTGTCGGGCTTGAACGCCTCGTTCTCGTGCATGCCCTCGGTCTCGCGGATGGTCTTGAGGATCGCCTGCACGGCCAGCGGGCCGTTGTTGTTGATCACCTCGGCGATCTCCAGGGCCTTGTCCAGCGCGGTGCCATCCGGAACGACATGGCCGATCAGGCCGTACTCGAGCGCCTGAGCGGCGGTGATGTGCCGTCCGGTCAGCAGCATGTCGCACGCGATGGTGTAGGGAATCTGGCGCACCAGGCGCACTGCCGAGCCACCCATCGGGTACAGGCTCCACTTGGCCTCGGAGATGCCGAACTTGGCGCTCTCGCCGGCCACGCGGATATCGGTGCCCTGCAGGATCTCGGTGCCGCCGGCGATGGCCGGGCCCTCGACCGCGGCGATCAGCGGCTTGGTGAGCCGACGGCCCTTGAGCAGGCCGTCGATGCGCGACGGGTCGTAGCTGCCGTCCTTGAACGAGTCGCCCGGCGGTTTCTTGGTGGCGCCCTTGAGGTCCATGCCCGCGCAGAAGTACCCGCCGGCGCCGGTGAGGATGCAGGTGCGGATCTCCGGATCGTTGTCGACGCGGTCCCAGGCCTCGACCATGATCGAGAGCATCTCGGTGGAAAGCGCGTTGCGCGCCTCGGGCCGGTTCAGCGTCAGGATCAGGGTGTGTCCGCGCTGCTCAATGAGGGCGTCGGGTCCTTTTTCGGTATCGCTCACGGGTGTCGGCTCCTATGCATTTTCAACCCAGACTTGTCTCGAAATGTAACACGTTCTAGTTTAGGTTCTGTGGCTCTGAATATTGCCGATCTTGCCGAGCACGCCATCGATGCTGTGCCTGACCGTGTCGCCCTGATCTGTGGCGACGAACAGCTGACCTATGCGCAGTTGGAGGAGAAGGCCAACCGCCTGGCCCACTATCTGATCTCCCAGGGTGTGAAGAAGGACGACAAGGTCGGCCTTTACTGTCGCAACCGCATCGAGATCGTGATCGGGATGCTGGGCATCGTGAAGGCCGGCGCGATCCTGGTCAACGTCAACTTCCGCTACGTCGAGGGCGAGCTGAAGTACCTGTTCGAGAACTCGGACATGGTCGCGTTGATCCACGAGCGCCGTTACGCCGACCGCGTGGCCAACGTGCTGCCGGAGACCCCGCTGGTCAAGACCGTCCTCGTGGTGGAAGACGGGTCCGACGACGACTATCAGCGCTATGGCGGCGTCGAGTTCTACTCGGCCATCGCCGAGCACTCACCCGAGCGCGACTTCGGCCCGCGCAGCGAAGACGACATCTACCTGCTCTACACGGGCGGCACCACCGGATTCCCCAAGGGCGTCATGTGGCGTCACGAGGACATCTACCGGGTGTTGTTCGGCGGCACGGACTTTGCCACGGGCGAGCCGGTCGCCGATGAGTACGACCTGTCCAAGCAGGCCGTCGCCAACCCGCCGATGATCCGGCTGCCCATCCCGCCGATGATCCATGGTGCGACGCAGTCGGCCACCTGGATGGCCCTGTTCACCGGCCACACCGTGGTGCTGATGCCGGAGTTCGACGCCGACGCGGCGTGGCGGATGATCCACGAGCACAAGGTCAATCTGCTCTTTTTCACCGGTGACGCGATGGCCCGCCCGCTGCTCGATGCGTTGCTGGCCCATCAGGACGCAGGGAACGAGTACGACCTGTCGTCGCTGTTCCTGCTCGCCAGCACCGCGGCCCTGTTCTCCACGAGCCTCAAGGAGAAGTTCCTTGAGCTGCTGCCCAACCGGATCATCACCGACTCGATCGGCTCCTCGGAGACCGGTTTCGGCGGTACCTCCGTGGTGGCCAAGGGGCAGAGCCACACCGGCGGCCCGCGGGTGACCATCGACAAGAACACCAAGGTGCTCGACGAGGACGGCAACGAGGTCGTCCCGGGTTCGGGCGTGCGCGGCATCATCGCCAAGTGCGGTCACATTCCCGTGGGTTACTTCAAGGACGAGAAGAAGACCGCCGAGACCTTCCGGACCTACAACGGGGTCCGGTACGCCATCCCCGGTGACTACGCCGAGGTCGAGGCCGACGGCAGCGTGACGATGCTGGGCCGCGGCTCCGTGTCGATCAACTCCGGTGGCGAGAAGATCTACCCCGAAGAGGTCGAGGCCGCACTGAAGGGCCACCCCGACGTGTTCGACGCGCTCGTGGTCGGCGTGCCCGACGAGCGCTTCGGTCAGCATGTCGCCGCGGTCGTGCAGGCTCGCGAGGGGTCGCGCCCGACCCTGGCCGAACTCGACACGTTCGTGCGCAGCGAGATCGCCGGATACAAGGTGCCGCGCAGCCTGTGGCTGGTCGACGAGGTCAAGCGTTCGCCCGCGGGCAAGCCCGACTACCGGTGGGCCAAGGACACCACCGAGGAGCGGGCGGCCGACGAGGTGCACGCGAATCATGTTGGAGCGAAGTAGATGAGGACTCGACCGTGAAGACAGAATTGAGCGAAAGGTTCGGGGTCGAATACCCGATCTTCGTCTTCACCCCGTCGGAGAAGGTGGCCGCGGCCGTCACCCGGGCCGGCGGCCTGGGTGTGCTGGGCTGCGTGCGGTTCAACGATCCCGATGAGTTGGACAACGTGCTGTCCTGGATGGACGCCAACACCGACGGCAAGCCGTACGGCGTCGACGTGGTGATGCCCAGCAAGATCCCCACCGAGGGCAGCGCCGTCGACATCGACAAGCTGATTCCACAGGCGCATCGGGACTTCGTCGCGAAAACCCTTGCTGATCTCGGTGTTCCGCCGCTCCCCGAGGAAGGCGAGCACAACACGGGTGTGCTGGGCTGGCTGCACTCGGTGGCGCGAAGCCATGTCGAGGTGGCGTTGCGCCATCCGATCAAGCTGATCGCCAACGCGCTGGGGTCCCCGCCCAACGACGTCATCGAGCAGGTCCACGAGGCAGGCGTGCCGGTGGCCGCGCTGGCCGGCAGTGCGAAGCATGCGCTCAGCCACGTCGCCAACGGTGTGGACATCGTGATCGCTCAGGGCCAGGAGGCCGGCGGGCACACCGGCGAGATCGGTTCGGTGGTGCTGTGGCCGGAAATCGTCGACGCCGTCGACGGCAAGGCCGCGGTGCTCGCGGCCGGCGGGATCGGTAGCGGCCGGCAGTTGGCCGCGGCGCTGGCGCTGGGTGCCCAGGGAGTGTGGATGGGCTCGGCGTTCCTCACCGCGGCCGAATACGACCTGGGTGTGCGTCGCGAGTCGGGTGCCTCGGTGATCCAGGAGGCGTTGCTGAACGCCACCTCCGCCGACACCGTGCGTCGAAAGATCTACTCCGGCAAGCCCGCCCGAATCCTGAAGAGCCGCTGGACCGACGCTTGGGATGCACCGGACGCCCCCGAGGCATTGCCGATGCCGCTGCAGAACATCCTGGTCGGCGAGGCACATCAGCGGATGAGCCTGTCCGATGACCCGACTGCGGTCGCGATGCCGGTGGGCCAGATCGTGGGCCGGATGAACGAGATCCGGCCGGCCGCCGACATCATCGCCGAGCTGGTCAGCGGTTTCGAGGCGGCGACCAAGCGCCTGGACGGTATCGCCGGAAGCTGAGTCTGCGCTCAGCGCACCGAGCCTGCGTCCAGATCGCGACCACTCACGACTTCGCGATCTGCACGCAGGCTCGATGTCGTTGGGATGGGTATGGTCGAGCTGGTGAACGTAGCGGACGCCCTGGCGGCGAACCGGGCCAACTGGGACGACCGGGCCGATGTGCATGTCCGGTCCGAGATGTATGACGTGGCAGGGTTTCTCGCCGATCCCACCGACATTTCCTGGGTGGTGCGGAACGACCTCGAGGTGCTCGCGCCGCACCTGCCGGAAATGGGCGTCAAAGACCGGTCACTGCTGCACTTGCAGTGCCACATCGGCACCGACACCATCTCCTGGGCGCGTCTGGGTGCCCGCGACGTGCACGGCGTCGACCTTTCGCCGAATTCGCTGCGGCACGCGGCCCGGATCGCCGAGGCCGATGGTCGTGACGTCACCTGGGTCGAGGGCGATGCGCGCTTCGCGTCGACGTTGATCCAGCGCCGCTTCGAGATCGTGGTGACCAGTACCGGAACCATCGTGTGGTTGCCCGAGCTGGTCAACTGGGCGCGGTCGATCCATGACCTGCTCGAGCCGGGCGGGGTGTTCATGATCCGCGACGACCATCCGATCCTGAGCGCCCTGGACTATGAGCCGTGGGACATCACCGACGACTACCTCAGTGGTGGGGGAGCCCGAACCTACGACGACGACGGGACGTACACCGAAGACTCGGCAGGGCAGATCCAACATGTGCGCAACCACGAATGGCGCCACGATCTGTCCGAAGTCGTGACGTCGTTGCTGCAAGCCGGGCTCGTCATCGAGGCCCTGGCCGAACTGCCTTACATGGACTGGCAGGCTTTCCCGGCTCTCGTGCCTTGCCCTCAGGGCTGGGCGCTACCGCCCGGGGCGCCGCGGATTCCGCTGAACTTCGCGGTCGTCGCGCGGCGTCCCGAATGAGGAGTTCTAGCGGCCGGGCAGCTTCTGCAGTGCCCTGATCATCGGGGTGAGCGCCTTCTGCCAGACGGTCTGCGAGATCCCCAGCGGCGGATCGAGATTGATCACCCGGGCCGTGGAGACGGTCTGAGACTCGGTGTACTTGAGGATCCCGTCGGCGCCGTGGCGGCGCCCGACGCCGGAGGCCTTCATGCCACCCATGGGGGCCGCGGTGCTGCCGAACGCCAGGGCGTAGCCCTCGTCGACGTTGACCGTGCCGGAATTGACCCGGGCCGCGATCGCCTCGCCCTCGGACTTCGATCCAGCCCAGACGCTGGCGTTCAGGCCGTACTCGGTGTCGTTGGCCTTCTCGACGGCCTCGTCGACCGAATCGACCGGGTAGATCGACACCAGCGGGCCGAATGTCTCGTTGCGCGCGCATTCCATCTCGTCGGTGACGCCGGTCAGCACGGTCGGCTCGAAGAACAGCGGGCCGATGTCGGGGCGCGCGTGGCCGCCGGCAACCACCTTGGCGCCCTTGGCTTTTGCGTCGTCGACATGGCCGGACACGGTCTTGATCTGGTCTTCGGAGATCAGACTGCCCATGTCGGCGGTGAAGTCGTAGGCCGCCGAGAGGTTCATGTTGCGCACCTGCTCGGCGAACTTGGCGGTGAACTCGTCGGCGACGTCCTTCTCGACGTAGATCCGTTCGATCGAGATGCACAGCTGACCGGCATTGGAGAAACAGGCGCGGGTGGCGGCCTTGGCGGCGACCTTGAGGTTGGCGCCCTTGGTGACGATCATCGGGTTCTTGCCGCCGAGCTCGGCAGAGAAGCCGATCAGCCGGCGGCCGCACTGCTCTGCCAGCGCCCGCCCGGTGGCCGTCGAACCGGTGAACATCATGTAGTCGCAGTTCTCGACGATCGCGGTGCCGACCACCGAACCCGGCCCCGGCACCACGGCGAACAGATCACGCGGCAAGCCGGCCTGATACAGCAGCTCGGCATTGGCCAGCGTGCAGTACGGGGTCTGGCTGTCGGGCTTGACCACCACCGCATTGCCGGCCAGCAGGGCCGGGATGGAATCCGAGATCGACAGGGTCATCGGGTAGTTCCACGGCGAGATGACGCCGATGACACCCTTGGGGTGGTGGTTGACCACGGTCTTGACGAACCCGGGCAGCAGACCCTGGACCCGCTTGGTCGAGAGCAACCGGGACGCCTCGCGGGCGTAGTAGCCCGCGTTCAGGATCATGTCGACGATCTCTTCCTGCGCGGCCGAGCGGGCCTTACCGGTCTCGGCCTGAGCCACGTCCATCAGGAAGTCACGATTCTCGGCGAGCAGCGCGCCGAAGCGCTTGATGATGGCGGCGCGTTCCTTGACCGGACGCTTGGCCCACTGGGCCTGTGCGGCCCGGGCTTTGGCGAAGGCGGCGGTGACATCGTCGGCGGTGCCGACCGGGATGGTGGTCAGTTCCTTGCCGGTGAAGACCTCGTCGATCGGCTTGGACTGCCGGGCTCCGACGTCGTCGATGGCGACGAGCGCGCGCAGGCGGGCGAAGTCGGCGGCGGACGGAGCAGGCATCGGGGACTCCCTACTGGCAAGTAACTAACAGTCAGGCTCAACCTACTCGGTACCGGCAGTCCGACAAAGGCCCACCTTGTCCGATCTGTTCACGACTGCGGGCGGTCCAGCGTCCTAACCTGCAGGTATGGCGTTGAACCTGAACTCGGCGGTCATCGAGATCGTCACGAGAGACCTGCCACGAGCCCTGGATTTCTACCGGCTGCTGGGCCTGGCGGTTCCCGAACCGGACGGGCCGCACGTCGAGGTGGCATTGCCCGGCGGAAACCGGCTCGCCTTCGACACCGAGGAGGTGATCGCCGGGATGCACCCCGGCTGGGCACCTCCAACCGCGCCCGGACGGGTGGCCCTGGCTTTCGGGGTTGATGCACCCGCCGACGTCGACGCGCTCTATGCGCGGCTCACCGGCGCGGGGTACCTCGGAACGCTCGAGCCGTTCGACGCGCCGTGGGGGCAGCGCTACGCGACCGTCGAAGACCCCGACGGGACCTCGGTGGACCTGTTCGCCGCACTGGATGACTGACGTAGTTGGTGCAATCCGACGCCCGCCAGCGCGCGGACCTCGCGGTACAGGTGGGGCTGGTCGGAATAGCCTGCCCGCATGGCGACCGCGCTTGAGCTCGCGCCGGTGCCGAGCAGCCCGACCGCGCGACGGAACCGGAGGACGCGGCGCACCGTCGCCGGCCCGTATCCGTAGACCGCGACGCACTGCCGCTGCAGCGTTCGGCTCGACCATCCGGCGTACCGCGCTGTCGCAGTGACCGATTCGCCGGCTGCCAGCCGGCGCGTGACGTCACGAAGCATCGGTAAGGGCCACGGCGTGGTCTCGGTGCGGGGCCGGTGCGATGCCAGCGCTTCGGTGAGCTCGTAGAGTGAACGGCCCTCGTCGATCCGGCAGAGTTCGCGTAGTTCGACCCGCGTATTGCGCAGCTCGTCGGCTGGGACGCCCAGTAGCCGCGGCAGGACTCCGGGACGAAACCGCAATCCCTGCACCGGATCCCGACTGCCTGCAGTGATGAACGCCGTGGTGTCGGGGCCGGCGACGATGATCGTGTCGTCCATCTGGATCAGGTCCATGCAGCCGTCGGGCAGAATCCGGCCGGGTTCTGCCGGGCCGGTGCGTACCCACCGGCATTCGACGAGTTCGCTCAGGCGTGGCGGCGGATCATGTTCGCGGTAGCCCACGTCGCCGACGCTACCCGTGCCGCCATGCGGTTGAATCGGGGAATGACCGGCCGACCACGCGACACGTCGATCGACGAGCGCGTGCTCGCGGTCACCCGCGAGTTGCTGGTCGAAGTGGGCTGGGACGACCTGAGCGTCCGGTTGGTGGCGGTACGGTCCGGGGTGGGCAGGTCCAGCCTGAACCGGCGCTGGGCGTCGAAGGCCGAGCTGGTGCTGCACGCGATCCTCGGCGAATCACCCGACATGTCACCGTTTTCCGGCACCGACCTGGCGGGCTGGATCGACTGGGTGGTGCGTGGCAGTCATCAGCTGTTCAGTCGCCCGGACGTGAGCGAGGCCGTGCCGGGGCTGCTGCTGGCCCTGAGGGAGAACGCCGCGTTGCGTAAGGCGTTGTGGGACGGGTTCAGCGGACCTGCGATCGAGATGTTCGCCGCCAGAGGATACGGGACCGAATCGGACGCGAAGGCTGTGCTTTCCATGGCGGCTGGGGCGGCGTTGTTCACGACCACGGTGGCGACCGACGACGATTCGCCCGAACTGCAGGAGCACCTGGTGCGCCTGCTCAGCCATGCCCTCGGGGTGTCACCGGCCGAATGACGCCAGCATGGCGGCCTGAGGTGAACGCCAGGCCTCGATATCGAGGTCGGTGAGCGTGCTCTTGTCGTCGGTCGGGGTGGCAGCGGTCAGCAGCGTCGCTGCCTCGTAGCTGATCCCGTCACCGAGCGGCAGTACCCCACCGACCAAATCGGACAACCAGCCGATACCGCGGAACAGTCCGCCCGGCACCGGAATCCGGCGGATCCTGTGTCCTCGGCCCTGCTCGAGCACATCGATCATCTCGTTGAACGACACCATCACACCGCCGCAGACATAGCGTCTGGGGCCGAGCCCCGACACCATCAGCCGCTCGTGGACGAGCGCGACGTCGCGCACGTCGATCATCTGCATGCCACCGGTCATCCGCGGTGCCACACCAGCCTTGGCGATCGGTGCCCAGCCGCGCTCGGTGACCCCGGCGGCGGTGAAGAACGCCGGGCCCACCACGCTCGACGGGTAGGTGACCACGACCGGGGCGCCGTCGTCCTGCAACCGTCGGGCCACCCGATCGGCATAGGCCTTGGTCTGGGCGTAGGGGCTGCGGCCCGGCGCGGGTGGGGTGTCGGCGGAGATCACCCCGTTGGGTGGTGGGAACAGTGAGCTGTAGCTGCTGACCGAGACGATGGGGTCGAGCCCGGCCTCGACGGCGCGGTTCAGCACGGCCTCGGTCGCGTGCGCGTTGATCTCCCACATCAGCTGTTCGCGGCGGCGGTCGGTGCCGACGATGCCTGCGGCGTGGATCAGAGCGTCGCAGCCCGAGAGCAGCTTCCCGACGGTTTCCCCGTCGCGGATATCGCCCTCCAGCACCGACATTTCGCCCATGGCGGCTAGGTGTCCGATCACCTCGTCGTCGCCGCAGCCCGGTGCGACCAGTAGGCGGATCCGATGCCCGGCGGCCAGCAGGCCCCGAACGGTGTGGGCCCCGAGATAGCCGGTGCCTCCGGTCACTGCGATGTGCATGATCCGTCTCCCGTTTGCCTGCTACGTTGTTTCGATGCCAATGGTATCGAAACCGTTCACGCCGATGCAGCTGGGGCCGTTGACCCTCAAGAACAGGTTCATCAAGGCCGCGACGTTCGAGGGAGTCATGCCGCGTGGCCAGGTCACCGATGACCTGATCGACTTCCACACCGAGGTGGCCCGCGGCGGCGCGGCGATGACCACGGTTGCCTACTGCGCGATCTCGCCGGGTGGCCGGGTGCATCGCGACACCGTCATCCTCAACACCGACGCGGTGCCTGCGCTGGGGCGACTGACCGACGCGGTGCACCGAGAGGGCGCACTGGTCTGCGCCCAGATCGGACACGCTGGTTTGGTCGCCAACACGCTGTCCAACCGCACACCCTCGCTCGCGCCGAGCACCAGGATCAGTGCGCCGGCAATGGGACTGGTGAAGGCGGCCACAACGGAACAGCTCGACACCGTGGTCGACCAATTCGGCACGGCCGCGCGCAACGCTGTCGAGGCGGGGTTCGACGCCGTCGAGATCCACATGGGTCACGGCTACCTGCTGAGCTCGTTCTTCAGCCCCGGCCTCAACAAACGCCACGACATCTACGGCGGCAGCACCGCCGGACGCGCAGAACTGGCCCGCCGCGTCGCCGAGCGGGTCCGCGGCGAGGTCGGCCATTCCGTCGCGGTGACCGCGAAATTCAACATGGATGACGGTGTGCGCCGCGGCTTCTGGCTCACCGACAGTCTGCCCACGGCGAAATTGCTGCAGGCCGACGGTCATCTGGACGCCCTGCAACTGACCGGTGGCAGCTCGCTGCAGAACCCGATGTACTACTTCCGGGGCGAGGTCCCGATCGACGAGTTCATCGCCTGCCAGCCGAAGGCGGTGGGGCTGGGTCTACGGGTACTCGGCTCGAGGCTGTTCAAGACCTATCCCTTCGAAGAGGCGTACTTCCTGCCGCTGGCTCGGCAGTTCCGCGCGGCACTGACCATGCCGTTGATCCTGCTGGGCGGCGTCAACGAGCTGGCCACCGTGCAGGCGGCCGTGGACGAGGGATTCGAGTTCGTCGCGATGGGTCGGGCACTGCTGCGAGATCCAGCCCTGGTCAACAGGTTTGCCGAGGGCTCGGCGACCGCGGGACTGTGTGTGCACTGCCAGAAATGCATGCCGACGGTGTACATCGGCGGCACCCGCTGCGTGGTGCGTGGCTAGCGGGAGATCGGCCAGACCGGGTCGGCGCAGTCGGTGCCCTCGGCCGTCAACTGCCGCTTGATCACCTTGAACGTCTCGGTGCGTGGCAGCGCATCGCCGATCCGCACATACGACGGCCACTGTTTGGGGCCCAGATCGGACTGCTCGGCCAGGAAGGCGCTGAACTTCTGCGGGTCGAACGGCGTGCCTGCCGTCAGCACCAGCGCAGCCATCACCTGATCACCCACATCGGGGTCGGGGATCGGATACACCGCCACCTCGGCGACATCGGGGTAGCGCAACAGGATTCGTTCGATCGGCGCGGTTCCCAGGTTCTCGCCGTCCACCCGCATCCAGTCGCCGAGCCGTCCGGCGAAGTGCGCATACCCGTCCTCGTCGAGGTAGGCCAGATCGCCCGTGTGGTAGACGCCGCCGGCCATGCGGTCCGCTTCGGCGTCGGGATCGTTGTAGTAGCCGCGGAACCAACCCGCGCCGGTCGGGTTTACCAACTCGCCGACCACCCCGGGCGGGCACGGTTCACCCGTGTCCACATCCACGATCGCCACCTGGTCGGTGAGTGGGCCCAGGGCGCCTTCGGGGGTGTCGGGCGTGCGGGCGATCGCGACACCGCCCTCGCTGGAACCGAACCCGTCGACCACCGTCACGCCGAATCGCTCGGCGAACCGGCTCAGGTCCCGCGGCGCACCCTCGTTGCCGTAGAGGATCCGCAACGGATTGTCCGCGTCGTCCGGCGCAGGTTCGGTGGCCAGGATGTAGGACAGCGGCTTGCCGACGTAGTTGGCATAGGTGGCACCGAAGCGCCGGATGTCCGGCATGAAACCGGATGCGGAGAACTTGCGCCGCAACGCAATCGACGCACCGGCCGCGGCGGCGACGGCCCAGCCCGCCATGATCGCGTTGGAGTGGAACAGCGGCATCGAGAGGTACACGGTGTCGGCCGGACCAAGCTCGAAGCGGTCGGCCAGCATCCGGCCCGGGAACGCCACCTTGTCGTGGGTGACCCGTACCGCCTTGGGATCCCCGCTGGTTCCCGAGGTGAAGATGAGCATGAAAAGGTCGTCGGCCGACAGATCGGCGAACGTCACCGGGGTGTCCCGATACGACGCGAGTTCGGCTGCCCAGTCTTCGGATTCGACGTCGATGAAATCCACCCCGGGCGGGACCGCGTCCGGATTGTCGGCCAGGACGAGCTGACAATCGGCCTTGGCGATGTCGCGGGCCAGCGCCTCGCCGCGGCGGGTCTGGTTGAGCCCGACGGGGACCAGCCCGTCCAGGCCCGCGGCCACCAGCAGGCTGGAGAAAAACGTGGTGTTGCCGAGCAGTGCCCCGACATGCGGGGGTTTGGAGGGGCCCAACCGGGCCCGCAGCGCCGCGGCCAGTTGTGCACCGGCGGCGATGTGGTCGGCCCAGCTGACGAACGAATCCTCTTGGTAGAGGCCACGGTCAGTGACCTGTGCCAGCGGGACCAGCAGCTCGGTGACCGTCGGGCCTGCGGTTGGACCCCCCATCCTTAGACCGGCGTGTCCGCGAGTTCGCGGCCGATGCGCAGCAACTGCCCGGTCGCCCCGCCGAGGTTGAACTCGGTCTGCTTGGCGGCCAGGAAGTACCGGTGCACCGGGTGGTCCATGTCGATACCGACACCGCCGTGCACGTGCACCGCGGTATGCGCGACGCGGTGGCCCGCCTCGGCAGCCCAGAACGCCGCACTGGCGACATCGATGTCGGCGGGCAGATCCTCGGACAGCCGCCACGCCGCCTGGGTCAGTGTCAGGCGCAGGCCCTTCACGTCGATGTAGCCGTCGGCCAGCCGTGACGAGACAGCTTGGAAGCTGCCGATCGGCCGGTCGAACTGCTCGCGCTCGCGGGCGTACTCGGAGGTGAGCTCCAGCGCGCGTTCCAGCACGCCGAGTTGGAACGCGGTGCGGGCCAACGCCGCATGCGTGGTCAGCCAATCGGCGACTTCGGCACCGCCGACGACGCGCGCGGCGTCCACCGTGGTGCCCTCGAGCTCCAGCAGGGCCACGCTGCCCTTGCCGGTGGTGCTGAGCAGGCTGACCGTCACACCGGGATCATCCCCGGACACCAGAAAAACGCTGACTCCGGAATCGGTTTCGGCCGGAACCAGGAACGCGTCGGCGATCGGCCCGTAGTGCACCTGGGTGCGGGTACCGGTGAGTTTGTATCCCGCGTCGTCAGCTTGAGCCTGTACCGGTCCCTGGCCCATTTCGCCGTCCAGGGCGACAGTGAGGATCTTGTTGCCGGACACCGCGGGCGCGGCCCACTGGGTGCGCAGTTCCTCGGATCCGAACGTGGCCAGCGCGCCCGCGCCCAGTACCACCGAGTCCACGTAGGGCACGGCAGCCAGCTGGCGGCCGAGCGCCGTCAGCACGGCGGTCTGCTCGAGCACGCCGAGACCACCGCCGCCCACCGATTCGGGAGCCGCCGCCGACAGCACATCGGCCTCGACCAGCTTGGCCCACAGATTGGCGTCGAACCGCTGCTCGAGCCCGTCGAGCTCACGCTGACGTTCGGGTGTGCACACCGATTCGGTGATCGTGCGCACCAGGCCACCCAGGTCGGTGGCCTCTTCGGTCGTCTTGAAATCCATTGGTGTGCCGTCCTTACCGGTTGACCCTGGGCAGGCCCAAAGCGACCATGCCGATGATGTCACGCTGAATCTCGTTGGTGCCGCCGCCGAAGGTCAGGATCAGCGCCGACCGGTGGAACCGCTCGATGCGGCCACGCAGGAGCGCGCCCTTGCTGTCCGGGCGCAGCGTGGCCGCCGTGCCCAGCACCTCCATCAGCAGGCGGTAGGCCTCGGTGGCCAGCTCGGTGCCGTACACCTTGGCCGCCGACGCATCCGCCGGAGAAGGAGCCTCGTCCTGGGCAGAGGCCAGCTCCCAGTTGATCAGCTTGAGCACCTCTGCCTTGGCGTGCACCCGGGCCAGGTTGAGCTGCACCCACTCCGAGTCGATGACCCGCTTGCCGTGCACGTCCTTGGTGTTCTGGGCCCACTCGCGGACCCCGTCCAGCGCGACGTAGATCGGCTGCGAAGAAACGAGAGCCACCCGCTCATGATTGAGCTGATTGGTCACCAGCTTCCAGCCGGCGTTCTCCTCGCCGACCAGGTTGGTGACCGGGATGCGCACGTCCTGGTAGTAGGTGGCGCTGGTATCCACACCCGACATGGTGTGCACCGGGGTCCAGGAGAAGCCCTCGGCCGTCGTCGGCATGATCAGCATCGAGATGCCGCGGTGCTTCTTGGCCTCGGGATTGGTGCGCACCGCGAGCCAGACGTAGTCGGCGTAGGCGATCAGCGACGTCCACATCTTCTGGCCGTTGACCACGTAGTCGTCACCGTCGCGGACGGCCGTGGTGCGCAGCGCCGCCAGGTCGGTGCCCGCGCCGGGCTCGGAGTAGCCGATGGAGAAGTGCAGCTCACCCGCGGCGATCTTGGGCAGGAAGAACTTCTTCTGCTCATCGGTGCCGAAGTGCATGATCGTCGGCGCGACGCTGTTGATCGTCAGGAACGGCACCGGCGCACCGGCGATCGCGGCCTCGTCGGTGAAGATCAGCGACTCCATGGGCGTACGCGCCTGGCCGCCGTACTCCTCGGGCCAGTTCAGCGTCAGCCAGCCGTCCTTGCCCATCTGCGCGACGGTCTCGCGGTAGATGTTGCCGCGTCCCATCTCGCCTTCGGACGAGCTGAGTGCCTCAACCCGTTCGGGTGTCATCAACTTGGAGAAGTACGCGCGCAACTCGCGGCGCAGCTCCTCCTGCTCGGGGGTGTAACCGATCCGCATTGCGCTGCATCCTCACTGCTTGATAGACCTGCGTTCTCACCTGGTTGTAACACGTTCTAGTCTTAGGATCCAGGCCGGTGCCTGACCGGTATCCGTCAGGTGTGGTCGTATTCTGTGGCTGCACGCACGCAGCCCCGTGTGCGCACACGTCGTGAGGAGGTCGCCATGCGAGTAGAAGTTGACCGTGACCGCTGTGAAGGTAATGCGGTCTGCGTGGGTATTGCCCCCGATTTGTTCGATCTTGACGACGACGACTATGCCGTGGTCAAGTCCGATCCGGTGCCTGCCGACCAGGAGGATCTGGCCGAGCAGTCCATCGCCGAATGCCCCCGTGCAGCCCTGATCCGAAAAGACTAGAGGTATTCATAAATGACCGACGACGCTCAGATCGATCTGTCCGGAAAAGTGGCCGTGGTCACCGGCGCTGCAGCGGGCCTGGGCCGCGCCGAAGCCATCGGCCTGGCCAAGGCCGGGGCGACCGTGGTGGTCAACGACATGGCCGCCGCGCTGGAGGGCTCTGACGTCCTCGACGAGATCGCTGCCGCCGGCGCCAAGGGCGTCGCGGTAGCCGGAGACATCAGTGCGCGCTCGACCGCCGATGAGCTGGTCGCGACCGCCGACGGGCTGGGTGGCCTGGGCATCGTCGTCAACAACGCGGGCATCACCCGCGACCGGATCCTGTTCAACATGAGCGACGAGGAGTGGGACGCGGTCATCGCCGTGCACCTGCGCGGCCACTTCCTGCTGACCCGCAATGCCGCCGTCTACTGGCGCAACAAGGCCAAGGCGGGGGACGGGACGGTCTACGGCCGGATCATCAACACCTCGTCGGAGGCCGGGCTGTCGGGCCCGGTCGGCCAGCCCAACTACGGCGCCGCCAAGGCGGGCATCACTGCCCTGACCGTGTCGGCCGCCCGGGCCCTGGAACGCTTCGGCGTGCGGGCCAACGCGATCGCGCCGCGGGCCCGCACCGCCATGACCGCAGGCGTCTTCGGCGACGCGCCCGACGGGGCCGAAGGGCAGATCGACCCGCTGTCGACCGACCATGTCGTCACGCTGGTACGTTTCCTGGCCGCTCCGGCCTCCGAAGCTGTGAACGCTCAGCTGTTCATCGTCTATGGTCCAACTGTCACGTTGGTCGCGCCGCCCACCGCCGAGAAGCACTTCACTGCAGACTCCGACGCCTGGAACGCCGCAGACCTCAGCGGGACACTGCACGACTACTTTGCTGATCGTGACCGGACGCGTGGATTCTCAGCCACCGAGCTGATGGCTTCACGAGACTGACAGTCTCGTTGGAGGTCGCTCAACGCAACTGAAACGTGTTTCAGTTGATAGTCGGCCTAACATGTCCTGAGCTGGGAAAACCGCTGTTGAAGCTAATATTTTGAATTCTTTGACAGTGCGAACATGTTCTAGTTAATATGATCCGGCTCACTAAGAGCGCACTAAGACCAAGGGGTGGGAGGGCAGCCACGACATGTGGCCGTCAATTTTTCGCTAACGCGAGTTTCCGCAAAATTTCCCCATCCGAAGTACCCCGAGAACGGAGCCCAGGTTGATCGAACAGCTTGCGGTTCCGGCCCGGGCCGTGGGCGGCTTCGTCGAGATGTCCTTGGACACCTTCGCCAAGATGTTCCGTCGACCGTTCCAGTTCAAAGAGTTCCTGGATCAAACCTGGATGATCGCCCGGGTCTCGCTCGTGCCGACCCTGCTGGTCGCCATCCCGTTCACGGTTCTGGTCGCGTTCACGCTCAACATTCTTCTTCGCGAGATCGGTGCGGCCGATCTGTCCGGCGCCGGCACCGCCTTCGGCACCATCACCCAGCTCGGCCCCGTCGTGACGGTGCTGGTGGTGGCCGGTGCAGGTGCCACCGCGATCTGCGCCGACCTCGGCGCCCGCACCATTCGCGAGGAGATCGACGCGATGCGGGTGCTGGGCATCGATCCGATCCAGCGCCTGGTGGTGCCCCGTGTGCTCGCGTCGATGTTCGTCGCGCTGCTGCTCAACGGTTTGGTGTGTGCGATCGGCATCGCCGGCGGCTATGCCTTCTCGGTATTTCTCCAGGGCGTGAACCCCGGAGCTTTCATCAACGGACTGACCGTGCTGACCGGGCTCGGCGAGCTCGTGCTGGCCGAGATCAAGGCACTGCTGTTCGGCGTGGTGGCCGGCCTGGTCGGCTGCTACCGCGGGTTGACCGTCAAAGGAGGCCCGAAGGGTGTCGGTAACGCAGTGAACGAAACGGTGGTCTACGCCTTCATCTGCCTGTTCGTGATCAACGTGATCATGACGGCTATCGGGGTTCGGGTGCTTGTCCGATGAGTTATGACGCCACCCTCCGCTTCCGGCGGCTGTTCCGGGGCGTGCCCAAGACCGTCGACAACATCGGCGAGCAGGCACTGTTCTACGGCGAGACGATGCGGTACCTGCCCAACGCGGTCAACCGCTACCGCAAGGAGACCATCCGCCTGGTAGCCGAGATGACCATGGGCGCAGGCGCGTTGGTGATGATCGGTGGCACCGTCGGTGTCGCGGCCTTCCTCACCCTGGCCTCGGGCGGTGTCATCGCGGTTCAGGGCTACTCGTCGCTGGGCAACATCGGCATCGAGGCCCTGACCGGCTTCCTCTCGGCATTCCTCAACGTGCGCATCGTGGCACCCGTGATCGCCGGCATCGCCCTGGCCGCCACGATCGGCGCAGGCGCCACCGCCCAGCTCGGCGCGATGCGGGTGGCCGAGGAGATCGACGCCGTCGAAGCGATGGCGGTCCACGCGGTGTCCTATCTGGTCTCCACCCGGTTGCTGGCCGGGCTGATCGCGATCGTTCCGCTGTACTCGCTGTCGGTACTCGCCGCATTCTTCGCAGCACGGTTCACCACCGTGTTCATCAACGGGCAGTCGGCCGGCCTGTACGACCACTACTTCAACACCTTCCTGATACCCAGCGACCTGCTGTGGTCCTTCCTCCAGGCGATCGTGATGGCCATCGCGGTGATGCTGGTGCACACCTATTACGGCTACAACGCCTCCGGCGGGCCGGTCGGCGTGGGTATCGCGGTCGGTCAGGCCGTGCGCACCTCCCTGATCGTGGTCGTCACGATCACCCTGTTCATCTCCCTGGCCGTCTACGGCGCGTCCGGCAACTTCAATCTCTCCGGGTAGGCGGCGATGTCAGACGCAACCTCCAAGCACCGCAGGCATGTGAGGATCGCGGCCGCGATCCTGGCGGCGATCGTGGCCGCCGCGGTGGTGTTCACCTACCTGTCCTACACAGCGGCATTCACGCCGACCGACACCGTCAGCCTGACTGCGCCGCGGGCGGGCCTGGTGATGGAGCGCGACGCCAAGGTGAAGTACCGCGGCATCCAGATCGGCAAGGTCTCCGAGATCGCGTACGCCGGCCACGAGGCGAAGCTGACGCTGTCCATCAAGCGCGGCGAGATGCGCTACATCCCGTCCAACGCCACCGTGCGGATCGCCGGCAACACGATCTTCGGCGCCAAGTCGGTGGAGTTCCTGGCGCCGGACAAGCCGGAGGGCTCGCTTCGGCCGGGCAGCACGGTGGCCGCCAAGGACGTGCAGCTGGAGGTCAACACCCTTTTTCAGACGCTGTCGGATGTGCTCAACAAGATCGACCCGGTCAGCCTGAACGCCACGCTGTCAGCACTCGGTGAGGGCCTGCGGGGCCACGGCGACGATGCGGGTGCGGCCTTGTCGGGCTTGAATTCCTACCTGCAGCAACTGAACCCGAAGTTGCCGACGCTGCAGGAGGACTTCGCCAAGGCCGCGGTGGTCGCCAACATCTACGGCGACGCCGGCCCAGATCTGGCCCGGATCATCGACAACGTGCCCGCGCTGAACAAGACCATCGTGGACGAGAAGACCAACCTCAACGCCACGCTGCTGTCGGCGACCGGGCTGGCCAACAACGGCACCGCCACTCTGGAGCCCGCGGCCGACGACTACATCGCGGCGATCCAGCGGTTGCGTGCACCGCTGAAGGTGGCCGGAGATTATTCGCCGGAATTCGGCTGTCTCCTGCGCGGTGTGTCCATCGGTGTCGACCGGTTCGCCCCGATCATCGGCGGTATCCGGCCCGGCCTGTACGTCAACTCCAACTTCCTGCCCGGGTCCCCGGCGTACACCTATCCGGAGAGCCTGCCGATGGTGAACGCCTCCGGCGGGCCGAACTGCCGCGGCCTTCCCGACGTGCCCACCAAGCAGTTCGGCGGCAGCTGGTACCGCGCCCCGTTCGTGGTCACCGACAACGCGTACGTGCCGTTCCAGCCGAACACCGAGGTGCAGTTCGACGCGCCGGCGACCCTGCAGTTCCTGTTCAACGGTGCTTTCGCAGAAAGGGACCGATTCTGATGGCGACCGGCGCAGGTACTGACCGGACCATGCTCAAGGTCGGCATCTTCACTGTGGCGATGCTGTTGGTGGCGGCCATGCTGGTGGTGGTCTTCGGCGAGTTCCGCTTCGCCTCGGCCAACAGCTACCACGCCACGTTCAGCGAGGCGTCGCGGCTGAAGGCCGGGCAGGACGTCCGCATCGCCGGCGTTCCCGTGGGCAAGGTCCACGACGTGAAGCTGAACGACGACAACACCGTCGACGTCGCGTTCGACGTCAACAAGCGGTACCAGCTCTACACCTCGAGCCAGGCCAAGGTGCGCTACCTGAACCTCGTAGGTGATCGTTTCCTGGAAATCACCTCGGGCCCAGGGGAACTGCGCAAGCTGGCGCCCGGCGGGACGATCCCGGCACAGAACACCCAGCCGGCCCTGGACCTCGACGCGCTGCTGGGCGGATTGCGGCCCGTGCTCAAGGGTCTGGACGGCGCGAAGGTAAACGAGATCTCCAACGCGGTGATCGAGATGCTTCAGGGCCAGGGCGGCGCGTTGGCGAACATGCTGACCAGCACGAGCGCCTTCACCCAGAACCTGGCCGCCCGCGATCAGCTCATCGGCGACGTCATCACCAACCTCAACACCGTGCTGAGCACGGTGGACGAGAAGGGCTCGCAGTTCGACACCAGCGTCGACGAGTTGCAGAAGCTGATCACCGGTCTGTCCGAGGGACGCGATCCGATCGCCGGCGCGATCGCACCCCTGGCCTCGGCCGAGAACGATCTGACCGACATGCTGGAGAAGTCCCGCCGCCCGCTGCAGGGGGTCATCGAGAATGCCCGGCCGCTGGCGCAGCGCATGGACGAGCGGAAGGGCGACATCAACAAGGTCATTGAGCCGCTGGCCGAGAACTACCTGCGGCTCAACGCACTCGGTGCCTATGGCTCGTTCTTCAACATCTTCTACTGCTCGGTTCGGTTGAAGGTCAACGGACCGGCAGGCAGCGACATCCTGATTCCGTTCGGCGGTCCGCCGGACCCATCCAAGGGGAGGTGTGCGCCGACCAATGGCTAGTTCGCGCGAGTCGAATCCCGTGCGCACCGGGATCCTCGGCATCTTTGTGGTGGCATGCCTGGTGCTGGTGTCATTCGGTTACACCGGCCTGCCGTTCTTCCCGCAGGGCAAGCAGTTCGAGGCCTACTTCAGTGATGCCGGTGGGATCTCTCCGGGCAACGACGTCAACATCTCGGGCATCACGGTCGGCAAGGTCACCGACATCGCCTTGGCCGGTGACTCGGCCAAGGTCAAATTCACCGTGGACCGCAACATCAAAGTCGGCGATCAGTCGCTGGTGGCGATCAAGACCGATACGGTGCTCGGCCAGAAGTCGCTTTCGGTGACCCCGAAGGGTGTAGGTACGTCGACGGTTATCCCCTTGGGACGCACCACGACTCCGTACACGCTGAACACTGCGCTGCAGGACCTCGGGCAGAACGTCAGCGAGTTGGACAAGCCGAAGTTCGAGCAGGCGCTGCAGACACTGACCGACACGTTGCGCGACGCCACCCCGCAGTTGCGCGGTGCCCTGGACGGCGTCACGAACCTGTCCCGCACCATCAACAAGCGGGACGAGGCCCTCGAGGGGCTGTTGACCCACGCCAAGCGGGTGTCGGATCTCCTGGCCAACCGCGCCGGGCAGGTCAACCAGCTGCTGAACGACGGCAATCAGCTGTTCGCCGCACTCGATGAGCGCCGGCAGGCGCTGAGTAACCTGATCGCCGGCATCGACGATGTGTCGCACCAGCTTTCGGGATTCGTCGCGGACAACCGCAAGGAATTCAAACCGGCGCTGGAGAAGCTCAATCTGGTGATGGACAACCTGCTGGAACGGCGCGAGCACATCGGTGAGGCGCTCAAGCGGTTGCCGGGCTATGCCACCGCGCTCGGCGAGGTGGTCGGTAACGGCCCCGGCTTCAACATCAACCTGTACGGCCTGCCGCCGGCAGCGATGTCCGAGGTACTGCTGGACACCTACTTCCAACCGGGCAAGCTGCCCGACAGCCTGTCCGATATGTTGCGCGGCTACATTTCCGAGCGAGTGATCGTTAGGCCGAAATCGCCATGACCCAACAGAATCCGTCATCCGGCCGCAACCGGTGGATGCGTATCGCACTGGCCGTGGTGCTGCTGGCGGTCCTGGCCGTCGGCGTCTACCAGGTGTGGCCGTCACGCACCGGCCCCAAGCTCACCGCGTACTTCACCAACGCCGTCGGGTTGTACCCGGGCGACGAGGTGCGGATCGTCGGCGTGCCGGTGGGCACGATCGACTCCATCGAACCGCGGCCCTCGGATGTCAAGATCGAGATGACCCTCGACCGCGGCGTCAAGGTGCCCGCCGACGCGAAGGCGCTGATCCTGTCGCCGAACCTGGTGTCGGCCAGATTCATTCAGTTGACCCCCGCCTACACGGAGGGCGACGTGATCGCCGACGGCGCGTCGATCGGACTCGACCGCACCGGCGTGCCCGTCGAATGGGACGAGGTCAAGGAGCAACTCACCCAGCTCAGTTCGCAACTCGGACCGCAGGCCAATTCGGTGCAGGGGCCGATCGCGGCGTTCGTCGACCAGGCCGCGACCACGTTCGACGGCAACGGCGACTCGTTCCGCAATGCGTTGCGTGAGTTGTCCCAAACCGCCGGCCGGCTGGGTGATTCGCGGACCGATCTGTTCGGCACGGTGAAGAACCTGCAGATTCTGGTCGACGCGCTGTCCAACAGCAACGAACAGATCGTGCAGTTCACCAATCACGTGGCGTCGGTGTCGCAGGTGCTGGCCGACAGCTCCAGCGGGCTCGACCAGACACTGGGCACGCTCAATCAGGCACTCGGCGACGTCCGCGGATTCCTGAACGAGAACAACGAGGCGCTGATCGCCCAGGTGGGCAAGCTGGCCGACTTCACCCAGATTCTCACCGACCACAGTGACGACATCGAGCAGATCCTCCACGTCACGCCCAACGGCCTGGCGAACTTCTACAACATCTACAACCCGGCGCAGGGCACCGTCGGTGGTCTGTTGTCGCTGCCAAACTTTGCCAACCCGGTGCAGTTCCTGTGCGGTGGCAACTTCGACACCGGCTCGACCCCGGACAACTACAAACGCGCCGAGATCTGCCGGCAGCGAATGGGTCCGGTCCTGCGCCGCATCACGATGAACTACCCACCGGTGTTGTTCCATCCGGTCAACACCATCACCGCCTACAAGGGCCAGATCCAGTACGACACCCCCGAAACCGAAGCGAAGTCGGAGACGCCGGTGCCTTACCTGCAGTGGCAGAACGCACCCGGCGTCACGCCGCCGCAGATCCCGCCGGACGCGACGCTGAGCTCGTTGATCCTGCCGCCGGATGCACCCGCGCCGGCACCTGGAACCGGAGTCGGGCCCGCGCCAGGACCTGCGCCCGCGCCGGGACCCGTGGCCGCGCCCGCACCCGCTGAGGCTGGTGCCGGCGGATGATGAGGGGTAAAGCATTGAGGGGTAAGGCATCCCGCATCGGCAGTCGCACCCTGGCGATCGGCAGTGGCGCCATGCTGCTGGCCGGCTGCCAGTTCGGCGGTCTCAACTCGCTGAACATGCCCGGTACCGCCGGGCACGGGTCCGGCTCCTACACCGTCACGGTGCAGTTGCCCGACGTGGCGACCCTGCCGCAGAACTCGCCGGTGATGGTCGACGACGTCACCGTCGGCAGCGTGTCGGGTGTGGATGCGGTCCAGCGTCAGGACGGCACCTTCTATGCGGCGCTGCAACTGTCGCTGAACGGTGACGTGAAGCTCCCGGCGAATGCCGTTGCGCGCGTTGCCCAGACCTCGCTACTCGGCTCCCAGCACATCGAGCTGTCCGAACCTGTCGATCAACCGGCCGAGGGGCGACTGGCCCAGGGTTCCAACATCTCGCTGTCCCAGACCGACCGTTATCCGACCACCGAGGAAGTGCTCTCCTCGCTGGGCATGGTGGTCAACAAGGGCAATCTCGGTGCGCTGCAAGACATCACCGATGAGGCCTACGCGGCCGTCGCCGGACGGGCCGGAACCTTCGCCGATCTCATCCCGCGGCTGGCCGAGCTGACCGCGTCACTGGACCGGCAGACCAACGACATCATCGCGGCCGCGGACGGGCTGAACCGGTTCGCGTCGATCCTGGCCCGCAGCCAGGACAGCCTGGGCCGCACACTCGACACCCTGCCCGGCGCGCTCAAGGTGCTCAACGACAACCGGTCCAACATCGTCGACGCGTTCACCGCGCTGCGCAGCTTCGCCCAGGTCGGCTCGCGGATCCTGTCGCAGACCAAGGACGATTTTGCGGCCGATCTCAAGGATCTCTATCCGGTGATCAAGGCGTTCAACGACAACGCCGACGACTTCATCAAGGACCTGGAGTTCCTGCCGACCTTCCCGTTCCACTACAAGTATCTGCGCCAGGCGGTGCGAGGCGACTACCTGAACGTCTACGTCACCTTCGACCTGACCCTGCGGCGGTTCGGTGAGTCGATCTTCACGACCGGAGCCTTCGACCCGAACATGCAGCACCTCAACGAGGTGATCAATCCGCCGGACTTCCTGACCGGGGCGATGGCCAACTTGTCCGGCCAGGCGGCCGATCCGTTCAAGATCCCGGCCGGAACTGCGACCCAGCACGAGGAGAAGCCGTAGATGATCGACCGGCTCACCCGTATGCAGCTGATGATCTTCGGGGTCGTCACCATCCTCACCGTGGGTGCCATCTCGCTGTTCTATCTGCACCTGCCCGCTGCGGTGGGTATCGGCACCTACCACGTCAACGCCAACTTCCTGGCCGGTGGCGGGATCTACCAGAACGCCAACGTCACCTACCGTGGCGTCACGGTCGGCCGGGTGGATTCCGTAGGCCTGGCACCCGACGGCGTGGTCGCCAAGATGCAGCTCAACAGCAACACGGCGATACCCGACAACGTCATCGCCACGGTCAAGAGTGTCTCGGCCGTCGGCGAGCAGTACATCGACCTGATCCCGCCGGAGTCACCGTCGACCAACAAGCTGCGCAACGGCGCCACCATCGAGCAGGACAACACCCGGGTCGGCCAGGACATCGCAGGGATGCTGCACGAAGCCGACACACTGGTCAGCAGTATCGGCAACAGCCGGCTGCAGGATCTGCTGCGTGAGACGTTCAAGGCGTTCAACGGGTCGGGGCCCGAACTCGCCCGGTTGATCCAATCCTCACGTCTGCTGATCGACGAGGCCAACGCCAACTACGGCGAGACCACTCAGCTGATCGACCAGGCCGGGCCGTTCCTGGAAGCCCAGATGCGTAGCGGCGACAACATCCGCTCGCTGGCCGACGGGCTGGCCCGGTTCACCGGTGAGGTGAACAAGGCCGATCCGCAGCTGCGCGCCACCCTCAAGACCGTTCCGGGCACCACCGAGGCGGCCAACACCGCATTCAGCGGTATCCGGCCGACCTTCCCGGTGCTGGCGGCGAACCTGGCGAACTTCGGCCGCATCGGGGTGATCTACAGCAAGTCCCTCGAGCAGGCGCTGGTGATCTTCCCGGCACTGATGGCGGCGCTGAGCACGGTCGCCGGCGGGGCACCTGCCGACGAGGGCGCCAAGCTGGACTTCAAGATCGACCTCGGGGACGCGCCGCCCTGCTTGACCGGGTTCGTCCCGCCGACCCAGATCCGATCTCCGGCCGACGAGACGCTGCGTGAGCTGCCGTCCGATCTGTACTGCAAGACCGCACAGAACGACCCGGCGGTGGTGCGTGGTGCGCGCAACTACCCGTGCATGGAGTTCCCCGGAAAGCGGGCGCCCACCATCCAGCTGTGCCGCGATCCCAAGGGCTATGTGCCGGTGGGCAGCAACCCGTGGCGCGGCCCGCCGGTTCCGTACGGCACGCCGATCGAGGACGGGCGTAACATCCTGCCGCCCAACAAGTTCCCGAACATCCCGCCGCAGGTGGATCCGGATCCGGGCCCGCCCGTCGTGCAGTTGCCACCCGGGGTCGAACCCGGCCCGGGCCCCGCGCCGCACGCGCCGTTCCCGCTGCCGGTGCCGCCGAACAAGCCGGGCACACCGCCTCCGCCGTGGCCGTACTTCGCACCGCCGGACCAGATCGTGCCGCCGTACGGCCGGACGCCTCCCGGGGCTCCGGCAGCCCCGGCTCCGGCGCCGGCTCCGGAAGCGCCGTTGCCGGCCGAGGCACCACCTCTGGCCAGCGCACCGATGACGGGCACCTACGATCAGCACAGTGGGGTCTTCGCCGACGCCGACGGAGGCACCGGCGTGTACGCAGCCGGCGCCGACAAACTGGCGCCAGCGGAGACCTGGGTAGACCTGATGTTGGATCCAAGGCAGGCTTGATGATCGAAGAAACCGCCTCGAATACGAGGCCGGTCCGTAGGCGCGCGTCAAGGGCGGCCGGCCCGACCGGGGCCGGGACGGCAGGCGAGGTGACCCAGACCGTGCCTTTGGTGGAGCCTTCCACCAAGGCGGCGGCCAGGGCCTCGCAGCCGACACCGCTCAAGGCGCCGCCCCGGCGGCGCGCCCACCGCACCCTGGTGGCCCTGGTGGCAGCACTGACTTTGGGTCTGGGGACCGCTGCGCTGGGTGCGCTGGCCTATGTCATGCGCGATCAGCAACATGCGGTCGATGCCCTGCAGGCCCGCGACGAGAGCTTCGTCGACACCGGCAAGCAGACCGTGATCAACATGTTCAGCTACACCCAGGACACGATCGACGAAAGCGTCAACCGCTTCATCGACGGCACCAGCGGCCCCCTGCGCGACATGATGAGCCAGGGCAACAACGCCGACAACCTCAAGGCGTTGTTCCGCGACACCAACGCCAGCTCGGAGGCTGTGATCAACGGCGCGGCGCTGGAGAAGGTCGACGAGATCGCCCGGAATGCCTCGGTACTGGTGGCGGTGCGTGTCACGGTCACCGACGTGGACGGCGTCAATTCGCCGACTCGCCCGTACCGGCTGCGGGTGATCGTGCACGAGGACGACAACGGGCACATGACCGGATACGACCTCAAGTACCCCGACGGCGGAAACTGATGCGCTCTAAACTCACTGCCCTCCTGATCGGCCTGTTGACGACGGCCTTCGTCGGGTTGGCCGCCGTAGGTGGCTCGCTGTACTGGAACCGCGTGGCGCAGCAGGGTCAGGAGACGGCCAGGACCGAACTCCCTGCGCTGGCCGCCGAACAGATCCCGAAAGTGTTCGGTTACGACTATCAGACCGTCGAGCGCAGCCTGATGGAGACGTACCCGCTGCTCGCCCCGGACTTCCGGCAGCAGTTCGAGAAGGACGCCACCGCCAAGGTGATCCCCGAGGCACGCAAGCGTCAGCTGGTGGTGCAGATCAGCGTCGTCGGCATCGGTGTCATGACGGCGCAGCGTGATTCGGGGTCCGTCATGGTGTACATGAACCGCACCGTGACCGACCAGTCCCGCCAACCGCTCTATGACGGCAGCCGACTGAAGGTCGATTACCGCAAGATCGGCGGGAACTGGCTGATCAACGCGATCAACCCGATCTAGTCACCTGACCCGAAGCGGGCCGGCGCTCAAGGAATTCGCGCGCCGGCCGGCGCTCAGGCTGAATTCGCGCTTCCGAGCGCGGCTAAAAACGCGCGCGCCCAACGGTCCACATCATGCGCCAGCACCTGGCGGCGCAGCGCACGCATCCGGCGCCTGCCCTCCTCGGGGCTCTGCTCCAGCGCCGCCTCGATGGCATCCTTGACGCCTTCGAGATCGTGCGGGTTGGTCAGGTAGGCCTGACGCAGCTCGGCCGCCGCCCCGGTGAACTCCGACAGCACCAACGCGCCGCCGAGGTCACTGCGGCACGCCACGTACTCCTTGGCCACCAGGTTCATGCCGTCGCGTAGCGGGGTGACCAGCATGACGTCGGCTGCGACGAAGAACGCGATGAGCTCATCGCGTGGCACCGGCCGGTGCAGGTAGTGCACCAGCGGATGCCCCACCTCACCGTATTCACCGTTGATGTGGCCGACCTGCCGCTCGATGTCCTCGCGCATCGCGATATAGCTCTCGACCCGCTCGCGGCTCGGTGTGGCCAGCTGGATCAGAACGGTGTCGTCGCGTTTGATCCGGTCCTCTTCGAGCAGTTCGGTGAAGGCTCGCAGCCGGACGTCGATGCCCTTGGTGTAGTCGAGCCGGTCGACGCCGAGCAGGATCTTGCGCGGATTGCCGAGCTCAGCGCGAATCTGCCGGGCGCGTTGGCGCACCGATCGGTTGCGGGCCTTGGCGTCCAGATCAGCCGAATCTATCGAGATGGGGAAAGCGCCGACCTTGACCGTGCGGAACCCGTAGGAGACCTCACCGAAGCGCGAGCGGACCCCGATCGATGCGCGTGAGGTATTGGCGCCGACCAGGCGGCGGGCCAGGACCAGGAAGTTCTGTGCGCCCCCGGCCAGGTGGAATCCGACCAGGTCGGCTCCGAGCAGGCCCTCGACGATCTCGGTGCGCCACGGCATCTGCATGAACAGTTCGACGGGCGGGAACGGGATGTGGAGGAAGAAGCCGATGGTGAGGTCGGGACGCAGCATGCGCAGCATCTTGGGGACGAGCTGCAGCTGGTAATCCTGGATCCAGACCGTCGCGCCGTGGGCCGCTGCCCGGGCCGTGGCCTCGGCGAAACGCCGGTTCACGTCGACGTAGCTGTCCCACCACTTGCGGTGGTACACGGGCTTGACGATGAGGTCGTGGTAGAGCGGCCACAGGGTGGCGTTCGAGAACCCCTCGTAGTAATCCGCGACGTCCTGCGCGGACAGCTCCACCGGGTAGAGCTGCAGGTCCTCCTCGACGATCGGCTCCTCGCCGCTGTCGGGGACACCCGCCCAGCCGATCCACGCGCCGCGGCGTTTACGCAGCAGCGGCTCCAGCGCGGTGACAAGGCCGCCGGGACTGCGCTTCCAGGTCGTGCTGCCATCCGGCAACCGCTCCATGTCGATGGGCAGCCGGTTGGCGACCACGACGAAGTCGGAGTTACCGGAGGCGGCCGGCGGGCCGGCCTCCGGACTCATTACGCCTCGGTCTTCGAGGGCCCAATGCCGAGCATCGACAGGAACATGCGGCACTCGTCGGCGTCGGTGGCGTAGGTCGCTACGACGCGGCGAGCCTGGCTGGCGGTGCTGTCGGCGAGGGGTTCGACGTCGTCGATGTCGGCGGTATCAGTTTTCGCAGGCATGACATAACTGTAGGCGACCCGGAGAGCCCGGGTCGCCGCATGCCATCAGCCGATGGAACCGTGCACGGTCGGGCTGCTGCCGACGGTCGACTCCGGCACCGGCTGGGGTCCCTCGGACTGCTGCTCTTCGGCCAGGCCGATGCATTCGCCGGTGTTGGCGCCGGTGCAGGGGATGGAGCCGCCGCCACCGGGCTCGTTCACGGCCGGCAGGTTGGGGTTGCCCGCGATGCTGCTGAAGTTGCCGGGGGAGTTCGGCACGGTGTGCGGGACGCACATGTTGGTGTAGAGGTCTTCCTCTTCGCCCGTCGGGCAGGCGATCGCCGGGCCGGCGGACACGGGTACGGAGAACGCGGCGATCGCCGGGGCGGCGGCCGCAGCGACTGCAAATCCGCCGGCAAAGATCAGACGTCGCATCGAGATCGGGAAGGTCGCCATCGTCACGCTTTCTCTAGTTATTCGATTGTTCGTTGCAGGGATTCTAAGGAAGCTGGGAAAAATCTGCACTGCTTCTATGCGGTAGCTGGCAACCCTCGGAAGTGCTAAGGGCTGGCGCTGATGGTCGAGCGCGGAATGGGTTGCGGTCCCTCGGCCTCGTCTTCCTCGGCCAGACCGATGCACTCGCCGGCGTTGTGGCCGGTGCACGGGATGGCGCCGCCTCCGCCGGGCAGGTCCACCGCAGGCATGTCCGGATTGCCGGGGATGCCGCTGAACGGGGACGGTGAATTCGGCACCAGGTACGGGGTGCAGGTCGTCGTGTACACGTCCTCCTCCTCGCCGGAGGTGCAGGTTGCTTGTGCGACCGGCGCGCCGAGCCACAGGAGCAGCGCACAGCCGACGCCGGACAGTACGGCGGGCACGACAACTGATTTCACCTCAGCAGTCTAGGACTGCTGAGGGTTTACTGTGCGGTGTCTGGAGCCGTGCTGTGTCAGCCGATGGAACCGTGCACGGTCGGGCTGCTGCCGACCGTCGACTGCGGAACCGGCTGGGGTCCCTCGGACTGCTGCTCTTCGGCCAGGCCGATGCACTCACCCGAGTTCGCGCCGGTGCACGGGATGGCACCGCCCCCGCCGGGCATGTTCACGGCGGGCAGGTTGGGGTTGCCTGCGACGCTGCTGAAGTTGCCGGGGGAGTTCGGCACGATGTCGGGTACGCACACGTTGGTGAACGTGTCCTCGGTTTCGCCGTTGGGGCACGAGGCCAGCGACTGGGAGGGCATCGACAGCACCGTCAGGGCAGGGGCCGCGGCGATGGCTGCGGCGATGCCGGCCGCGACGACGAAACGGCGGGGGCCGGCCGGGAAGCCGGCCGGGAAGCCGGACGGGAAGATAGCCATTGGCGTGCTTTCTCTTCAGGGCCTGAAAAGGTTTGCTGGTTACCCGGCCTCGGTGATCCGACCACGGTGATCCGTGAAGTCGTCCTGCGTTGGATATTTTACGCTCTACAAGGGGAAATGGCTGTCACTGCGATTGTGGTGCAGTCATGCCGAGCCACGTGCTGTGAAGCTGCTGAGCGGTAGCTGTGATCCCGGTGTGAGCCGGGTTACGTGATACACGTAATGTGCAGTTCGTAACTTACTTACCTTGACTAAGAGGTGGTCCGATATGGCCGATCCCGATGAGGCAACGCCTCAGGTCGAATACGAGACACTCGATGACGGGCGCATCGCCAGGATCTGGCTGAACCGTCCGAATGCGCAGAACGCCCAGTCGCGGACCCTGCTGGTGCAACTCGACGAGGCATTCGGCCGGGCCGAGGCCGACGATGCAGTCCGTGTGGTGATCCTGGCCGCGCGTGGCAAGAACTTCTCGGCCGGCCATGACCTCGGTTCCGAAGAGGCGTTGGCCGAGCGCGCGCCCGGGCCGACTCAGCACCCGACGTTCCGATCCCACGGTGCCACCGCCGCCGGCGTCACTGAGCGAACCTACCTGCAGGAGTGGCACTTCTACTTCGAGAACACCCGGCGGTGGCGTGATCTGCGCAAGATCACCATCGCCCAGGTGCAGGGCAACGCGATCTCGGCGGCACTGATGCTGATCTGGGCCTGCGACCTGATCGTGGCTGCCGACGACGCCAAGTTCAGCGACGTCGTCGGGGTTCGTATGGGGATGCCGGGCGTCGAGTACTACGCCCACCCGTGGGAGTTCGGCGCCCGCAAGGCCAAAGAGCTACTGCTGACCGGTGATTCGATCGACGCCGATGAGGCGTACCGGTTGGGCATGGTGTCCAAGGTCTTCGCACGCGACGAACTCGAAGACAAGACACTGGAATTCGCCCGCCGCATCGCCGAGCGGCCGACGATGGCGGCCCTGTTGGTCAAGGACTCCGTCAACGCGGCCAGCGACGCGATGGGCTTCACCGAGGCGCTGCGTCATGCGTTCCACATTCACGAGCTGGGGCACGCGCACTGGGCGTCGGTGAACGAGAACCGCTGGCCGGTGGGAATGCCGCCCGATGTTCCCGACTGGCGGACCTTGGGGGCCCCGAAGCCGGCCCGGCGAGATACACCATAAGGATGACGCAAATGGAACTGTCGTTGAAGGATCGCACGTACCTGGTCACCGGAGGCGGCAGCGGAATCGGCAAGGGTGCCGCGGCGGCCATCGTCGCCGCCGGTGGCAACGCCCTGTTGATCGGGCGCAATGCCGACAAGCTGAGTGCGGCTGCGGACGAATTGAACGCAGGAGTCGCTGGTGGTGAGGTGCGCTACGAACCCGCCGATGTCACCAACGAGGACGAGGTCCGCCGTGCGGTCGACGCCGCCACTGCCTGGCACGGCCGACTGCACGGTGTGGTGCACAGTGCCGGTGGGTCGCTGACCATCGGTCCGATCACCCAGATCGATTCCGAATTGTGGCGCCAGACCGTCGATCTGAATGTCAACGGGACGATGTACCTGATCAAGCACGCGGGTCGGGAAATGGTCCGCGGCGGTGGCGGGTCGTTCGTCGGCATCTCGTCGATCGCGTCGACCAACACCCACCGCTGGTTCGGTGCTTACGGTGTGAGCAAGGCGGCGTTCGACCATCTGATCAAGCTGGCCGCCGACGAACTCGGACCGTCCTCGGTGCGGTTCAACAGCATCCGGCCCGGTTTGACCCGCACCGAGATGGTCGGCCCGGTTTTCGAGCTGCCGGCTGCCAGTGAGGACTACAAGGCCTGCACGCCGATGCCGCGGTTCGGTGAGGTCGAGGACATCGCCAACCTGGCGGCATTCCTGCTCAGCGACGCCGCGGGCTGGATCACCGGTCAGTCCATCGGTGTCGACGGTGGGCACAGCCTGCGCCGCGGACCCGACATCTCGGCGATGCTGGAGCCGCTGTACGGCGCCGACGGCCTGCGCGGGGTAGTCGCCGAGTAGCGAGTCAGGCCGGAGGTTTTCCTCCGGCCTCCCACGCGCTCAGCGCGCCCACTGCGGACCAGTCCAGCTCGCCGCCGCCGGTGGCCAGCAGGGTCAGGAAGCGATCGCGCAACAAGCTCGCGACGGGCAGGGGCACCTGTAGTTCCTCGCCCGCACTCAGTGCGAGTTTGACGTCCTTGAGTCCGAGTGGGGCGGCGAAACCGGCCGGGCTGAACTCCTCGCGGGCCAGCAACCCGCCATAGGTGCGGTACACCGGCGCATCGAACAGCGTCGATGTCAGCAACTCCAGATACTGCTGTTTGTCCACTCCGGCCTTGCCCACCAGTGCCATTGCCTCACCGAGGGATTCGATCACCGAGGCGATGAGGAAGTTGCCGCTGATCTTCACCAGGTTCGCGGCGCGGGGTTCCTCGCCCAGCACAAAAGTGCGTTGCCCGATCGCATCGAAAATCGGCGACACCGTCTCGACGGTGGCCGGCGCGCCCGCCGCCACCACGTACAACTTGGCAGCTGCGGCGGCTTCCGGACGTCCGAACACCGGTGCAGCGACGAAACCCTGCCCGGCATCGGCATGGGCCGCGGTGAGACGGTCGGCCAGGGCGACACTGACGGTCGACGACGAGACGTGAACGGCGCCGCCGGGCAGGTGGGCAAGGATGCCGCTGTCGCCGAACGTGACGGCCTCCACCGCGGCGTCGTTGGAAAGCATGGTGAGGACGACGTCGCCATGACACGCATCCGCCACCGATGCCGCAGGCACTGCCCCCTGGGCAGCCAACGCGGTCACCTTGTCGGGGGAGCGGTTGTACACCGTGACCTCGTGCCCGGCGGTGAGGAGGTTCGCGGCCATGGCCGAGCCCATGTTGCCCAGCCCGATGAATCCGATCTTCATGTCTCCACTCTTACCGGCTGACCGGTGAGTTTGGGGACCGGGAGGGGGCATGAGGTTCCCGACGGAAATGCTCCAGATGGGCGGAGCGCCTGTCCTACAGCAGGCAGAAGGCGCACGTCACGTCGGTGCAGAGCGCCAAGGCCGTTGAGACCAGGGCCCGGCGCATCGTGAAAGTTATTGCTGACCTAGAGGCTTGAGCTCGGCGCTGTCCTCGGCGTGGCCGCAAACCCGGTGGACGGCGTTGACGATCCCCTGGTAGCCGGTGCACCGGCAGAAGTTGCCCGACAGTCCCTCGCGGATCTCCTCATCGGTGGGGTCCGGGTTGTCGCGCAGGAGCGCGGTGATCGACGTGACGAATCCCGGCGTGCAGAAGCCGCACTGGAGGCCGTGGCACTCCTTGAGGGCGGACTGCACCGGGGACAGCTCGCCGTCCGGGCCGGCGATGCCCTCGACCGTCGTCACGTCCTGGCCGTCGACCTGTACCGCGAACACCAGGCACGATCGGACCGCCTGGCCGTCCAACAGGACCGTGCAGGCACCGCATGCGCCGTGCTCGCAGCCGAGGTGGGTGCCGGTGAGGCCGCAGTTGTCGCGGAGGAAATCGGCGAGGGTCACCCGGGGCTCGACCACCCCCTGGTAATCACGCCCGTTGACCGAAACCGCGACCGGCAGTTCATGCATTGAGGGCCTCCTCGGCGTGGGTGGTTGCCTGGGTCCAGGCTCTGGACACCATGGCCGCGCCGACCCGGGCCCGGTATGACGCGGAGCCCTGCAGATCGGAAGGAATGTCGGTGAGCTCGGACATCGCCAGCCGGCCGATCTCGTCGGGACTGATGCCACCGATCGGGGTGCCGATCAGGGCCGTTTCGGCCGGGACGGCCCGCAGCGGTGTGGAGCCGAGTCCGAGCAGGCCGATGCCGCAGCGGGTGATCCGGTCGTCCTCGTCGAGATCGAACCCGACGACCGCGCCGGCTATCGCGAAATCGCCATGGCGACGGGCGAATTCGGCAATCCCGAAGCCACTGCGACCCGACGTCACCGGGAAGCGCACCGCGGTCAGGATCTCGTCGGTGGCCAGGGCGGTCTCCCACAGGCCGGTGAAGAACTCCGCGGCTGGGATCTGGCGGACGCCGCGTGCCGAGGTGGCCTCGATGGTCGCGTCGAGTGCCAGTGCGACCGCCGCGTACTCGGCAGCGGGATCGGCATGCGCGATCGCGCCGCCAAGCGTGCCGCGGCTGCGGATCTGGAAGTGCCCGATGTGCGGCGTGGCCAGGGTCAGTAGCGGCACCGAGTCGGCGATCTCGTCGTCGAGTCCGACCATGGCGTGCGGGGTGGCCGCACCGATCCGAACCTCGTTGCCGTGCAGTGTGATGTCGTTGAGTTCCGGCACTCGCGAGATGTCGATCAGGTTCTCGAAGTGCGTCAGGCGCATGGCCAGCATGGGTACCAGGCTCTGGCCGCCGGCGAGGATCTTGGCGTCCTCGCCGAACTCACCGAGCATGGCCACTGCCTCGGTGACGGTGGCGGGCCGGTGATAGGCAAACGGGGCGGGCTTCATGACACCAACCGGAGCAGCGCTGCGTGCAGATCTTCGGTGCTCAGCCCGGTGCTCTTGCGCTTGGTGCGGCCGGCCCGGCCGACCAGGAACCCCAGCACGCCTGCGGCCGCGACCGCCCCGATGGCCGGAGCGAAGCGCTTGGCCATCGGTACCGCCATCACCTTGGCCAGAGCGAGCGCATTGATCGGGGCGGCCTCCTGTGGTGCCTGCGCGGATGTTGCTCCGGCAGAGCTGGTTTCGTCCGAGGGGGTAGCCCCACCGACCAGTTCGGCTTCGAGGCTCTTCGCGAACTGGTCGATCAGGCTGCCTGCCACATCGGCGAGCACGCCGCGGCCGAACTGGGCGGCCTTGCCGGAGATGGCCAGATCGGTGGTGACCACCACGAGGGTGGAGTCGGCGCCCTCGTCCTTCAGTTGGGCGGTCACGATGGCCGAGGCGGTGCCGTTGCCGCGGGTCTCCTTGCCGTTGGCCTTGAGCACCACCCGCTGCGCTGCTGCGTCTTTTTCCTGGAAGGTGGCATCACCCTTGTAGGACACCGTGATCGGACCGACCTTGACCTTGACCGCACCCGTGAAATCGTCTCCGTCGACGCTCAGGAGGGTGGCACCGGGCAGGCAGGGGGCGACGCGTTCGACGTCGGTCAGCACCTCCCAGGTTTTCGCCGCCGGTACCGCGACCCGGAATTCGTTGTTGAGCTCCACGATCAGTGATCCCTTCCTGATGGTTTCTGCGAGCCGAGTTCCTGTGCCTGCTCGATCGCTTCGACGATGGCTGCCGGAGTGGCAGGCAAGGTGGTCAAGGTGACGCCGAGCGGGGCCAAGGCGTCGTTGACGGCGTTGATCACCGCGGGGGTCGAGCCGATGGCACCGCCCTCGCCTGCTCCCTTGTAGCCGCCCACGCCGGGGCCGGGGATCTCGACGTGGCCGTACTCGATCGTCGGGACCTCGGTGGCGGTGGGCAGCAGATAGTCGACAAAGGTTGAGGACAACGGGTTTCCGGCGTCGTCATAGGACAACTTCTCCAGCAGTGCCCCGCCGATGCCCTGGACGGTGCCGCCGGCGATCTGGCCCTCGACCACGTTGGGGTTGATCATCGGGCCGACGTCCTCGCTGACGATGTAGCGGGTCAGGGTGACGTGGCCGGTGACGACATCGACCTCGCAGGTGCAGGCGTGGGTGGCGTTCGCCCAGTGGATCGGGGCGGTCGGTGGCGCGGTGTAGCGGGCGGTGGCCTCGAGGTTCGCCGACATGCCGGGCGGCAGCATCTGCGGCTCGTAGTGCGCGCGGTAGGCCAGATCGGCGAAGCTCACGCTCTTTTCGGGATCGTTGCGCGCGACGGCCCGCGACCCGCCGAGCTCGATCTCGGATTCGGAGACCTCCAGCCTGGCGGCGGCCATCGCCACCAGCTGGTTGCGCAGGATCGTGCCGGCCTCGTTGACCGCCCCGGCCGTCATCGGGGCGCTGCGGCTGCCCTGGGTGCCCGCGCCGTACGGCGTCACCGCGGTGTCGCCCTGGATGGTGGCGACATCGTCGATGTCGGCGCCGAGTGCGTCGGCGGTGAGCTGAATGACGGTGGTTTCCAAGCTGTTTCCGGTGGACCCGCCGTTGACGTAGACGTTGATCTTGCCCGTCGGCTCCATCCGGATGGTGCAGCCCTCGCTGGCCAGGTGCCCGGTGGCCGCGCCGGTGGGCTCGATGTAGGCCGAGAAGCCCAGCCCGAGGTACCTGCCCTGGGCCAGTGCCTCGGCCTGCTCCTTGCGGAACCCTTCGTGGTCGAGGATCTTGACCGCCTGCTCGAACGTCTCGATCGGGGCGACGTGGTCATACGGCATACCGTTGGGGTTGAAATACGGCATCTCGTCGCGGCGGAGCAGGTTCTTGCGCCGCAGCTCCACCGGATCCATGTCCATCTTGCGCGCGGCGATGTCGAGAAGTATTTCGCGGGTGAGGGTTTCGTACTGCCACGGGCCGCGGTAGGCGTGCAGGCCGGCGGTGTTGGAGAACACCGTCTTGTAGTTGAAGCTCGCTTTCGGTACCCGGTAAGGGCCCGGGAAGAACATGCCGATGGCCGCGGTGGTCAGCACCGGGTACGGGGTCGGGTAGGAGCCGACGTCCTGGACGAAGTCGATGTCGGCGGCCAGGATGGCGCCGTCATCGTCGAACGCCATGCGCACATCGCCGTCGACGTGGCGGGACTGACCCGCCGACATCAGGTTCTCGCGGCGGTCTTCGATCCACTTGAGCGCGGTGCGTACCTTGCGCGCGGCCAGCATGATGCACATGTCCTCGCGCATCGGGACGACCTTCTGGCCGAACCCGCCGCCGGTGTCGCGCATGATGACCCGCACATGCTGGGCCGGGATGCCGAGCAGACGGGCTGCGAAAGCCCGCAACTCGTGCGGGGTCTGGGTGGAGGCCCAGATGGTCAGCTCGCCCGTCGCCTGCGCCCATTCGGTGACCATGCCGCGGCATTCGATCGGCACCGGCACGTGCATCTGCTGGTAGATGTGCTCCTTCACCACATGTGCGGCGGCGCCGAAGACCTCCTCGTCCGGGGGCATGCCGGCCATGCCGCCGGCATTGTTGTCCGGGAAGGCCTCATGGACGGCCACGTCGGAGGTCAGCGCCTGACGGAAGTCGGCGATTGCGGGCAGCGGTTCGTAGTCGACGTCGACCAGATCCACGGCGTCCTCGGCGATATAGCGGCTTTCGGCGATGACCAGGGCCACCGGATCGCCGACGAACTTCACCTCACCCTCGGCCAGCGGTGGCCGCGGGGTGTCCGGGACGTCCTTGCCCGCGACGGCATGCCAGGCCTCTTTGACCTCGGGATTCAGATCGGCGGCGGTGAGCACTGCGTGCACACCGGGCACGGCCAGGGCCGCGGTGGCATCGATGGCGGTGAACTTTGCGTGCGCGTAGGGGCTGCGGACGAAGCAGGCGTGCAGCATGCCGGGGCGCGTGATGTCATCGACGTACGTGCCGCGTCCGGTGAGCAGGCGGGTGTCCTCCACCCGTTCGACCCGTCTGCCGGCATAGCGGGTTGCGACGGTCTCCGGTACGGCTGACGCCATAGGATCGCTCCATTCCGTCGGTTACTTCTGCGCGTAAGTAAAAGGCCGTCGGAGGGCTCCGGGGCCGGATCAAGAGTGCGATTATCGTACATCGGAAAGCGACATGGCTGAAGAAGAGAGTGTCATTTCCGTTCGAAACTAGGGTAGGCGGCTACTCACGACACCGTGTCCGAACCGCGCGAATCTGTATTCGATCGGACAACGGAGGTGGGATGACGATGACCACACAAACTCTGGTTCTGGAACCCTTGAAAGACGCTTCCACCTTCGATGACGTGGTGCGCAATCTGGACCTCGTCATCGACTGGTCGATCCGGGCGGACAGCACGATCGGCTACTTCGCCGCCTTGTACAAACGGGGCACGATCGCCATCCAGCGCGCAGCCCGCGCCGGCGAGTTCACCGATGCGCAGTGGATCGAGCAACTCGACTGCGTGTTCGCGAGGCGGTACTTCGACGCGTTGAACGCCTTTTTCCATCCGCGCTCCCACGACCCGGAGGCGCTGACCCTGCCGTGGGAGATCGCGTTCCTCAACCAACACAACCGCAAAGCGTCGATGCTGCAGCACATGGTCGCCAGCCTGAACGCTCACATCTGCTTCGACCTGGGAATCGCGGTGGTCGACCTCGCCGCGAACCGGCTGCCCGACATCCACGCCGATTTCGAACACGTCAACGAGTTGGTGTCCCTTCAGACGCCGGACATGCTCGACATCGTCCAACGCCGGTCGCCGGGGGTGCGGTGGCTGCGCTGGGCGATCCCCAAGGAAGACCTGTTCATCAAGGACACTCTGACCAAGTTCCGGGAGGGGGCTTGGAACTTCGCGACCAGTCTGGCCGTCTATCCGGAGGCTGCGCACGAGAAACGGGTCCACCAGCTCGCGTGGGCGGCCGGCCTGGGCGCCTTCTATCTGGAGCCGCCGGCGAAATGGCCGCCGATCGCGCTCCTGCTGCGAAGCATCACCACAGGTGAGAACCAAGACGTCGCAGGCAACCTGTGCGCACTTGCCGGCATCACCGAGCAGCCGCACATGTCGGCGCAGTCCAGCGTGCGAAATCTCAGGCGGAGCCACCCAGCACCGCGAGCAGGCCGCGTGCGAGGGCGCCGGTAGTCCCCGGTATCCCGGCCAAGTCGATCTTGATCGGCGGTGTGACGGGTCCCTGACCCAGTCGCCAGCGCAGCTTGTCCCATCGGCGGAACGGCTCCAATGCCCGCGGCTCGTGCAGCGGCCACACCGGGCACCTGGTCGCGGGCGACCCGGTGGCGTCGAGTATCCCGTTGACCGCGCGCCGCGCGGCCTCGTTGGCGGCCTCCATCGTCGCCAAGTCGGTGTAGGTGCGCACGAAATCGGCCGCCAGGAAGAAGTTGGGGAGGGCCGTCACGGCGTCCGGGCGGTCCGCCCACGAGCCCTTGGTGTTGATCAGCAAGGGCTCGTCGTTCTTCGACTTCGGCCGGTTCGGTCCGGTGCCGAACGTGATCGCCGGATCGAGTAAGAAGTCGATGACGTTGGCCTCGGTCAGGGAGCCGTCATCGATGTGGTCGGTGATCTGCTTCCACACCTCGGTACGAATCTCGTCCCGACTGCACACGTTGGCCTGGTACGGGGTGCTCCCCGGTACATCCCAGGCCGAGATGTCCACGGAGAGAATGCCTTCCACCCGGCCATCACCGCGATTCGCCCAGTTGAAATTGCGCCAGAACTGCCCTTGGGAGATAGCGGTCAACGACCACTTGGAGTCGATGAAGATGGCGTGGCCGTGGACCAGGGGCTTGTCGACGTCGAGATAGAACATCGCGCCGTTCATCCAGTCGGTCTTGAGCTTCGACAGGCCGGTGAGTCGCGGCTCGGCGGCGCAGAGCGCGGGCGTCAGCAGCAGCTCAAGGCGCTCCTTGGGCATCGCCGCCACGTAATGGTCGGCCACGATCTGCTCGGTGTGGCCGTCGACGGACATGGACACACCGGTGATCTGTTTTTCGTCACAATCGATCCCGGTGACCTCGTAGCCGTCACACAGGTTCACCCCGAGGCCGGCGAGATGGGTGAGCCACGGATCGATCCAGACGTCACTGGTCGGCCCGTCCAACACCCGGTCCATCTTCCCGTTCGGGCGTACCAGGTCGAACATCAACTGGCACAGGATCAAACCGCCGGTGCGTGCCGAGATCTCGGTGGCCTTCGCCGCCACCAGCGTGCGGGTCATCCCGTTGGCCAGAAACTTCTGAAACTGCGGCGAGCGGTTGGCCGCGCCGATGAAGTCCCACCAACTCGTCTGCTCCCACTGGCCAAAGCGACGCTCGTCGCACGAGGCCAGCAGGGTGAGCAGCCGTTCCACAAACGCCGTCATCTCCTGCGGCGGGATACCCAGTCCCACGCCCAGTTGCCAGATGGCCTTCATGGTGGCCGACAGATCGTCGAGTGCAGACGAGACCTGGGTGGCCACGATGATCTCGTTGGCGCCCATGTGCTGCGCCAGCATCATCTGCGTCGCCGTGACGAGATGGTCGGCGACGGTCTGACTGTTGTGGGGGATTCGCACCATCGTGTCCGGGACATGTCGATAAAACCCTGGAAAGAACCGGAATCCATGTTCGCCCGGCAGATCCTTGCGCCCACCGGTGGCCGTCCCGGGGAACGGCATCGACCGGGCCTTCCCGCCGAACGCTGTATGCCGCTCGTAGACGGTTACGTCGAATCCGCGGTCGGCCAGTTCATGGGCCGCGGTCAACCCGCCGACACCGCCCCCCAGCACCGCGACCTTGGTCATGACAGGATCCGTTCGGCCCGTGCCTGTTCAGGCCAGCCGGCGTTCCCGGGTAGCCGGTTCACCGCGGAGGTCAAACCTTCGCGGTCCCCGTCCCCGAGCAACTCGAAAGAGTCGATCAGACAACGTAATTCGAACAACACCGCATCTTGACGCCGCGCGAAGTCCAACGCATCGGCCAGAGCGGCCCGACGCTGGTCCAGTGGCACGGTATGGGCTCGCAGCCGCATCAGTTCCGCATCGTGAAAGTGCATTCCGGTCTCCTCTGCGAGGCTCAGTGACATTTCCAGCCGTTCGCGTGCCTTGTCCGGCTGACCGGCCGCGATGAGCAATCGGCCGATGACCGCGTCGTGAAAGGTCAGATAGACGTTGAGGTGCATGAGTCGTGATCCGTCGACGCCTCTGGCGATCTTCGCGGCGGCGGCCTCCAACGTGGCGGCATCGGCGCCGGCGCGCATCGCCGCCACCGCCTTGACGGTGGCGTACTCGGTGGCGCTGACGAAGCGCCACAGGTCCAAGCCGGAATCCTCGGTGCAGCGACGCATTTCGCCGGAAAGCAAGAGCGCCTCATCGAGTTGGCCGGCCTCCAGACACACCCAGATCTCCTTGAAATAGGTATGTGCCCGGTTGAAGGCGTTCAGCGGGAAACCCAGCTGTTCACAGCGGTGGACCGAGGCGGCCAGGTCGGCCTTTGCTCCCGGCAGATCTCCGGAGATCAGATCGGAAAGAGCCAGGTAGGTGTAGGCACCCGAGATCGGATCCGTGTTGCCCCGCCAGGTGTCGTCCAGTTCGCGGGGATCCGACGGAGACGGGTCGGCGAGCGCGGTCAACAGGTGTTCCCGGGCCACCGTGAAGCTGCCCTCCAGCCAGGTGATGGAACCCATCGAGGAGGCGATCGCCCGATGGAACCATGGCCGCTGCGTCGTGATGCCTGCGGCCATGGAGTCGAGGAGTTCGTGGGCCCGGCGCAGGTCTGCCCGGGGGACGTAGTAGCTGATCAGCGCGGTCAGCGTTGCGAAGATGTCGTCCTGATGTCGTCCGTCGGCGGTCAATTGCAGGCAGCGCTCGAAGTCGGCGGGAGCATCGCCACTCATGCTTCCGTGCGCGGCCCCGATCAGAAATCCGCGCTCCAGGCGCAGTGCGATCTCGACCTCGTCGCGTTGCGGCCCGGCGGCGCACCGGTTCAGCAGTTCAAGTGCATGTGTCAGATATGCGCAGGCTTCCGACGCGGACGCGCGTCGCCGGGCCTGCACACACGCCTTCCGGTACGCGGAGACGGCGTCATGGAAACGCTGCGCTCCCTCGTAATGGCGCGCCACCAGCCGCCAATCGGGTTCCACTCCCGCGGCCTGGTCAACCAGCTCGCGTGCCACCCGGGCGTGCAGGTCACGTTCCAGAGTCGGTGGCGCCAGCTCGCCGGCCACCTCGCGCAGCAGCTCGTGACGGAATCGCCAACGCTCGTCCTCGATCTGGAACACCTGCGCCTCGGCCAGCGCGGCGACCACGGTGTCGGTGTCGACGTCGGAGCCCACCACGGACCGGAGCAACGCGAGGTCACCGCTTCGCCCGATGACGGCTGCGGCCTCGACCACCGGCACCACATCTGGCCGGGTGTGAAGTCGGGCGAACAACGGTTCGTACAGCGCCTCCGGTACCTGCTCGTCGTTGGCTGCGGCATCCAGGCCGGCCACGACGTGCTCGATGTAGAACGGGATCCCATCGCATCGACTGCACACGGCGGCCTTCTGCGCATCCGTCACGGCCGGGTCCAACGCTTCGATCAGCTCGTTGCACTCGTCGGTGCTCAGCGCCGTGAGCTCGAAGAGCTTGACCGGCCAGTCCGGCCTGAGCCACTTGCCCTCGCGTCCGGTGAGCACGATCAGCCGCCGCCCGTCGGCCCCGGTGAGCAAGGCGTCGACCACATCCATGGTGGAGGGGTCGAACCAGTGCATGTCCTCGGCGATGACCAGGCCGGCAGCACCGTTCAGGCATGCCAGCAGGTATCGGAGCACGGTCGCGCCGATGAGCTCATACAGGGTGCGGCCCTCGGCGATCGCGGGTTGGTAGCCGTGTTCTGGTCCCACGCCCAGCACCGGCGCGAGAAACGGAATAGCTGCCGTGGGATCCATTGCGTGCGAACGTAATTCAGACTCCAGGAGACGGATCCGCTCAGCGGCTTCGGTGAGCCGGTCGATGCCACAACGGCGTTCCAGCAGGCGGCGCACCGGATACAGGCCGGCGTCGACGTGTAGCGGGGAGCCCCTCAGCTCGATGACGGTTCCGCCCGATCCCGTGACCAGATCCGCAGCGACCCGGCCCAACCGGGTCTTACCGATGCCCGCTTCGCCACGGAACGCCACGCCGGCACACCTCAACGTGCCGTCTTCGGCCTGCTGCCAGGCGGACTCCAACCAGTCCCGCTCGCGGTGCCGTCCGACCAGAGCAGCGGTGCGGGTCGCTACCGCGGTCGGATAGTCGGACAGCACCCGATGATGGGTCACAGGTTCGTCGACACCTTTGACCGGTGCGGCCGGGCAGGCCGCGAGTTCGAACGTGCCGCCGATCAGAGCCGCCACCGCGTCCGACACGGCGACGGTTCCCGGTGCCGCCAGCGAGGAAATGCGGGCGGCCAGGTTCGCGGCGAAACCGTAGACGTCGTCTTGCGCGGTGTCGAGGTAGACGACTCCACGGTGCACGCCCACCCGCACGTCGATGGTGACGCCGAATCTACGGATTGCCTGTTCGCTGATTCGGGCCACCGCGTGGGTGATCTCCAACCCTGCGGCGACGGCTCGTTTGACATCGTTCTCGTGGGCCTTGGGGTGGCCGAACACGGCCAGCAGTCCGTCGCCCTTGGTCGAGCTGATGTGGCCCTCATAGTGGTTGACCAGGCGGATCGCGTCCTGGCGATACCGGCCGACCAGCGTGCGGTAGGTCTCGGGTTCGACGCGCGTGGACAGCACCGTCGAGTCGACGAGATCGATGAACATCAACGTGAGGCGTCGGATTTCCCCGTGACCGTCGGAGGCGGCGAGTAGATCTTCGGCGTCCGCGTTGCCGCGGTCCACCGCCAGGACCTGCTCGGCCAGGGAGTTCGCGGCAGCGCGGTCGCCGCGATTGCAGGCACGCACAGCCCGATCGAGCAGCTCGTCGATCGATGTCTGGTTCCCGTCGAGGCTCATGTGATCCTCCTGCGCAGACGGGCAAAGCCTATCGCCGCGGTCGCTCACCTCCCAGGCAATTGACGGGATGGCTGAAATGATGCTTGAGCAGGCAATTAAGTGGATGTGGTGCAATTTGTCCGTGCGCATCGCATTCGCTGCCCTGGTTCTGCTTGCCGGTGTCCTCTGGGCCCCACCGGCGTCCGCCCGGCCCGCTGCCGAAGCCGGGCTGGTCGACGTGCGCTCGGTCGTGCCCGACGCGGTGATCGACCTGCGGTACGCAACCAGTGACAACTTCGTCGGCCGGCAGCTCTATCCAGCGGGTGCTCCCTGTCTCGTGCACGAGTCGATGGCCCCCGGCCTTGCCGCGGCGGCGGCCGCCCTGCGGCCCGACAAGCTGGTCTTCTGGGACTGCTACCGGCCACACGAGGTTCAGGTCAGGATGTTCGAGGTGGTGCCCAACCCGAATTGGGTGGCCCGCCCGAGCGCCTATGCCCGCAGTCACGAGGCCGGTCGCTCGGTCGACGTCACGATCGCCCGAGGGGGGTCGCTCGTCGACATGGGCACCGGGTTCGACGACTTCACCCCGCGCAGCCTCGCGTACGCCACCGACGGGGTGAGCCCTGCAGCCCAGGCCAATCGGGCGCGACTGCGCGAGGCCATGAAAGCCGGCGGGCTGAACGTGTACTCGGGGGAGTGGTGGCATTTCGACGGACCCGGCGCGGCCGACCCGCGGCCCTACCTGGATGTTCCGCTGGGATAAGTCCCGGGCCCTGTTCTCCGCGTTTGGAATGTGCCAGCATGGGGAACCGTAACGTTCGTCACGATCCGGTAGGCGTGGAGTCGAAATGAACGTCTTCAGATATTTCCAGGGCGCGGCGCTGATCGCTGCCTGCACCGCCCCGTTCGCACCCATGCCGGCCGCGTCGGCGCAGCCGCCGTGTCCAGATGTCGAGGTGGTGTTCGCTCGCGGCACCTACGAGCCGCCCGGCGTCGGTGGCCCGGGACAGTCCTTCGTCGATGCGCTGCGTGCGCGCACCGGGGAACGTTCGGTCGAGGTGTATCCGGTGAACTACCAGGCCAGTGGAAACTTCGGTGACCGGATCGAGTTCGCCAGAACCGTCGTCGACGGTATCCGCGACGCGTCCGACCATGTCAAGGCGACGGCCAGGGACTGTCCCAAGACGAAGGTGGTGTTGGGCGGCTACTCGCAGGGCGCCGTCGTAGCGGGCTACACCACTGCCGCCACCGTTCCCGACGGGATTCCGGCTGAGTACAAGCAGTACATCCCCGAGCCCATGGCGCCGGAGATTGCCGACCACGTGGCATCGGTGGTGCTGCTGGGCACACCGTCCGACGAGTTCATGCGCGACATCGGCGCGCCGCCGATGGTGATCGGTCAGCGATACAAGGACAAGACGATCGAGCTGTGCGAGCCCGGCGACACGATCTGCGACGGAACGCCGGCCGGGGTTCCCAACTTCGCACACACCGCATATGTACTCAATGGCATGCCCGGTCAGGCCGCCGATTTCACGGTGGGCCGGCTCTGACGGTGCCGAGTTGATAACAATCTGAAACCTCAATGGTTGCAATGTCATCCGTGAGGCCGAGGTCTTTGCTGAGCGCCACTATGTTCACTAGGTGCACCGTCGAACGGCCCTCAAGATCCCGCTGGTAATGGCAGCTGCGGCCGCTCTTCCTCAGGTGCTGGCCCCGCTTTCGGTGATCCCGCGGGCGAGTGCCGCACCCGGTCAGTGGCCGGTGGAGCGAGCCAACGCGTGGTATCAGGCGCAGGGCTGGTTGGTCGGCACCAACTTCATCACCTCGAACGCGATCAACCAGATCGAGATGTTCGGCGCCGGCACCTATGACGCGCGGCGCATCGACAGTGAGCTGCAGGCGTGCCGCCTACTCGGGTTCAACACGGTAAGGGTGTTCCTGCACGATCTGCTGTGGGCGCAGGATCGCGCCGGATTCCAAAGCAGGCTCGCGAATTTCGTCGGGATCGCGGCGCGTCAGGGCATCAAGCCGCTGTTCGTGTTCTTCGATTCGTGCTGGGATCCGAACCCGCAGCTAGGCGCGCAGCGGGCACCGACGCCGGGCGTGCACAACTCGGGCTGGGTGCAGAGCCCCGGTGCGCAACGCATCGACGACCCCCGTTACCGCCCTGTACTGCGCGACTACGTGGTCGGCGTGATGAGTCAGTTCCGCAACGACAACCGGGTCCTGGGTTGGGACCTGTGGAACGAGCCGGACAACCCCGCCAAGCAGTATCGCAAGGTCGAGCGCAAGGACAAGATCGATGCGGTCGGAGGACTGCTGCCCCAGGTGTTCGCCTGGGCGCGTTCGGTCAACGCCGTGCAGCCGTTGACCAGTGGTGTGTGGCAGGGCAGCTGGGACCGCGGAAGCCGAAGCGAGATGGACAGCTTCCAACTCGACAACTCCGACATCATCTCCTTCCACTCGTACGCCGGGCCTGCTGAATTCGAGGCTCGCATCGCCGAACTCGCTCCCTTGGGCCGGCCGATCATGTGCACCGAATACCTGGCCCGAGACCAGGGCAGCACCGTTGAGGGTGTGCTTCCGGTTGCCAAGCGGCACAACGTCGCTGCCTATAGCTGGGGTCTGGTGGCCGGCAAAACCCAGACCTACTTCCCGTGGGATTCGTGGGACAAGCCCTACACCAAGGTGCCGAACGTGTGGTTCAGCGATCTGCTGCAGCCCGACGGACGGCCCTACAAGGAAAGCGAATACCAGGCGTTCCGGAAGCTCACCACCCGCGTGTAGGTGTTTAGCCGTGGTCGATGCGGGCGACTCACCAGGCTATGGACCAACGTGACGGTGGCAGGCCGATACCGAAAGACGCCCGTAAGGTGACTGAGGGGCAAGAGGAGCTGCAGGACGAATTCGACCGTCGGGGTGAGGATCCCGAGGGGCCGGGACTGCACGAGAGCCACGAGAACATCGCCGACGAGACGTGAACGCTAGAACGACTGCCCGTTGGCGTAGCGCTGCCGGCGGCTGTGCCGTCCGTTACCGCGGTTGCGGCTCTTGTATGTCGGCAACTGGGAGTCGCAGTTGGGGCAGACCAGTCTCAGGTTTTCGCGTCGGTTGTTGGTCGGGTTCCCGTCGATGTGATCCATGATCAAGGTCAGGGGTAGCGCCTGCCACACGCTGGCCGCGCCGCAGATGGCGCAACAGCCCGACTGTGCCTCGATGAGGTAAAGCCGGATGTAGTTGCCTTGTTCGCCGCGGACCCGGGCGTCGCCTGACTCGAGCCAGCGCTTCGTCATGGCGCCTCGTCGCGACGCAGCTTGACACGCATTACCGCAGTAGAGCTTCTGGCTGCGCTTCGACAGCGGTGTACCGCAACCGCGACAGAGCCTCATGATGGGAAATTACTTGCAACCACCGACAACCGAGTCGATGCGTGGAGCCTCCTATCGGGATTGAACCGATGGCCTACGCATTACAAGGGCGTTGCTCTACCACTGAGCTAAGGAGGCGGGTCGAACGCGGCCTAGTTTAGCGGGTCACTCGTCGGCGTCGATAACTCGCTGGGAACTGACCGGCCGCGGGGAGCTTCGCCGAGACGAACGGCGGGGCAGTGGGATGCGGTCGGCGATGTTGCTCAACGGGTTCACCACCTGACTCAGTGTGATGACGGCTTCGTGCAGAGCGTCGATGGTGGGCGCGAGGGCTTCGAGCCCGGGCGCCAGCCGGTTGAGGGTGTCGGCCACATCGGCGAGCTTGAGCAGCGGGCCGTCGGGATCGGTCAGGGTGTCGAGCAGGCCGCCCTCGGCGAGGAGTTTGTCGGCCACCCCGTCCTCACGCAGCACCCGCTCGAACAGTCCGTCGTTGGCGAGCAGTTGATCGGCCAACCCGCCGGGTGCGATCACCCGGGACACGGCGCCATCGGCGGTGGTCAACCGGTCCAGCAGACCGCCCTCCATGGTCACCTGGTCCACCAGGCCGCCGGGGGCGACAGCCCGGGCCACGGCGCCGTTGTCTGCGGTCAGCCGGTCCATCAGGCCACCCTCGGCGGTCAGTTGATCGACGATCCCACCTGGTCGCAGCAAACGGTTGATCGGGCCTTCGGGCGCCAGTGCCCGGCCGAGTGGCGCGTCATCGTCCAGCAGTCGCGCCAGGCGGTTCGCCCGCTCCACCGCATCGTCGATGCCGAACAGCGAGGCCATCGATGACCTGCCGTTGAGGGGATTTGCTTCGGTGATGCTGCGTTGCACCGCGTTGAGGGTCTCGTTGGCGATGCCGAGACCGGCATCGGCCACCGCCAGCCCGATTCGCACCGGCGCGGTAGCAACCTGGATCAGCGTCTTGCCGAGATTCATGGGCGTCAGTGTAGTTACCCCGATCACAGTTAAACTCACAGGAAGTGCACAGCGTGCATGCAGGTTGAGTTCAACAGGTACTACCAACATCAGGGAATGGCCATGCCTGCATTACCTGAGAGCGTCCCGGAGGCCCGGGTTCTCGTCGTCGACGACGAGGCCAACATCGTGGAGCTGCTGTCTGTCAGCCTGAAGTTCCAGGGTTTCGAGGTCTACACCGCGTCCAACGGCGCCGCCGCGCTGGACAAGGCCAGGGAAGTCCGGCCCGACGCCGTGATCCTGGACGTGATGATGCCCGGCATGGACGGCTTCGGGCTGTTGCGCCGGCTCCGCGCCGACGGCATCGACGCCCCAGCACTGTTCCTCACCGCGCGCGACAGCCTGCAGGACAAGATCGCCGGCCTGACGCTGGGCGGCGACGACTACGTCACCAAGCCGTTCAGCCTCGAAGAGGTGGTGGCCCGGCTGCGGGTGATCCTGCGCCGGTCCGGCCGGGGCGTCGAGGAGCCCCGCAGCGCCAAGCTGTCCTTCGCCGACATCGAACTCGACGAGGACACGCACGAGGTCTGGAAGGCTGGCGAACCCGTTTCGCTGTCGCCCACCGAGTTCACCCTGTTGCGCTACTTCATCATCAATGCGGGCACGGTGCTGTCGAAGCCCAAGATCCTCGACCACGTGTGGCGTTACGACTTCGGCGGTGACGTCAACGTCGTCGAGTCCTACGTGTCCTACCTGCGCCGCAAGATCGACACGGGCGACAAGCGTCTGCTGCACACTCTGCGCGGCGTCGGTTACGTTTTGCGCGAGCCACGCTGACGCCTCGTTCGGCGGCGGCATAATTCTGGAGTGTTTGACCGGGTAGAGCGGCACGGTGTGCCGCTGCGGGTCGGGCTGGTGGCGGTCGCGCTGGTCCTGGTGGCGTGTGGGCTGCTCGCCTCCGGCGTCGCAGTGACCTCGATCATGCGGCACACCGAGGTGAGCCGAATCGACCAGACGCTTCTTGACGCCGCGGGAAGTTGGGCCCAGGAGCCGCGCCAACTGCCGTCGACGCCGCTGGAAGGGCCGAACCCAGCCCGCCCGCCGTCGAATTTCTATGTGCGCGGTGTCGACCAGGACGGCAGGACCTGGATCGCGGTCAACGACCGTGAGGCGGAGCCCGAGCTCCCCGATGACAACGATGTCGGTCCGGTGCCGGTGACCGTCGAGTCCGTCGGATCCTCCGACGTGCAGTGGCGGGCCATGACGGTGCAGGGGCCGAACGGCGAGCTCACCACCGTCGCGATCGATCTGTCCGACGTCCAGTCTTCGGTCCGGGCGTTGATCTGGTCGCAGGTCGGCATCGGCACGGTCGTCCTGGTGGTGCTCGGCGTCGTCGGCTACGCCGTCGTGCACCGCAGCCTGCGTCCCCTCGTGGAGGTGGAACAAACAGCCGCGGCCATCGCGGCCGGACAGCTGGATCGCCGTGTCCCCGAACGTGATCCGCGGACCGAGGTGGGACGACTGTCGTTGGCGCTGAACGGCATGCTCGCGCAGATCCAGCGGGCGGTGGCGTCTTCGGACGCCTCGGCCGAGCAGGCGCGGACTTCCGAGGAACGGATGCGCCGCTTCATCACCGATGCCAGCCACGAGCTGCGGACCCCGTTGACCACGATCCGCGGATTCGCCGAGCTCTACCGCCAGGGCGCGGCGCGCGACGTCGAGATGATCATGGGCCGGATCGAGAGCGAATCCCGACGGATGGGCCTGCTGGTCGAGGACCTCCTGCTACTGGCCCGACTCGATGCACAACGGCCGCTCGATCAGCACCGGGTCGACCTGTTGACCCTGGCCACCGATGCCGTCCACGACACCCAGTCGATCGCCCCGAACCGTCGGGTGCGGATGGAGGTGTTCGACGGTCCGGGGACCCCCGAGGTGCTGGGCGACGAGGCCCGATTGCGTCAGGTGCTGAGCAACCTGGTCGCCAACGCCGTGCAGCACACACCGGAAACCGCCGGGATCACGGTGCGGGTGGGCACCGACGGCGACGACGCGGTGATCGAGGTGTGCGACGAAGGCCCTGGCATGAGCCAGGAGGACGCGCGACGGGTCTTCGAGCGGTTCTACCGAGCGGATACCTCACGCACCCGCGCGAGCGGCGGTACCGGGCTGGGCCTGTCGATCGTGCATTCCCTGGTGCTGGCGCACGGCGGCACGGTGAACGTCACCACGGCGCCCGGTCAGGGCTGCCGGTTCACCGTCAGCCTGCCGAGGATTGCAGATCTGCCAGCGCGGCTTTGATCTTGGCCTGAGCCTCGTCGAGCGACTCGGCCGACGGGTTGTTGTCGACGTGGGCGAAACCGAAGTCGGCCAGGTTGTAGGCCGGGAACACGTGCACGTGCAGGTGCGGCACCTCAAGACCGGCGATGATCACGCCGGAGCGCTGTGCGCCGAATGCCCGGCAGACGGCCTTGCCGATCAGCTGCGACACTTCCATCACCCGGGCGAACACCGCGGGTTCGACGTCCTGCCAGTTGTCGATCTCGGCGCGGGGAACCACCAGCGTGTGGCCCTGCGTCATCGGGGCGATGGTCAGGAACGCGACGATCTCATCGTCTTCATAGACGAATCGTCCGGGCAGTTCTCCGTTGATGATCTTCGTGAAGACGGACGCCATGGAGACCAAGCATAGTGGAGGCCACCGCGTCCTGAACTCCGGTTATGTCCCGGAAATGGCCTCGTGCAGTTCCTCGACGGTCCACGGCGGCGCACTGTGGTGATCTCGGTATCCGATGAAACCGGTTGAGGGCCGGGCGAATTCGCCGATGAACCCACCCGCGGCGATGAAGATGCGGCCCGTCACGTCTTTGGCCTGGTCGCTGACCAGGTAGGCGTACGTGGGGGCGACGTAGTCCGGCGAAGCGGCGTCCAGTGCGCCCTGCATGCTGACGTCGTCGAGCAGTCCGCGCCGGTTGAGGTCAGCGATGTGCTGTTCATAGTCCGATCCGGTGGACAGCCGGGTGCGGGCGCCCGGGCACACCACGTTGGCACGCACGCCGTGTTCCTTGAGTTCGGCGGCAATCGCCAGGGTCAGCCCGTTCACCGCGCCCTTGCCCGCCGGATAGCCGCTGCCGCCGTAATCGCCCAGGAATGCAAAGGAACTGGTGTTGACGATGGCGCCACCCCCTTGAGCCACCATCTTGGGCGCCGCTGCGCGACAGGTCTCGAACACCGTACCCAGATGTGCGTCGAGCAGGCTCCGGAACTCGGCGCTGGTCACGTTCAAGATCGAGGACCCCGCCGGCTCCGCGGTGCCGGCGCAGTTGATCAGGATGTCGACGTGACCGAACTCGGATACGCAGGTGTCGACGAGTGCGTCGGCCACCACAGGGTCGGCCGGTGAACCGGCATGGGCGACACCGGAAATGGATTCGGCCGCGGCTGAGGCAGCCCCCAGGTCGCGGCCGTTGACCACCACACCCGCACCCTGGGCGGCCAGGAGCTCGGCGACCGCCAGGCCGATGCCGCGGGTGCCGCCGACCACGATCGCGCCGCGGCCGGCGAGCGATCCGGTGGTCAGTTTCCGTCCGCCTCTGCGAACTGCATCGCTTCCAGATTCCAGTAGCCGCGCAGGTTCGTGATCAGCCCTTCGTCGTTCACCTTGTAGGTGAAGACGCCTCGCACCGTGGCGGTGAACCCGTTGGGAAACTTGGTGCGCAGCACCAGGATGTAGGCGATCTCGGTCGGCGAGCTGGACGGGAACGTCTCCTCGCACGTGACGGTCAGCTCGTTGGGACCGATGTTGGTGTCGTAGAAGGCGGCGAGTGCTTCCTTGCCGCGCACCCCGGTGCCGTCGGGGTTGGTGACGGCCTCACCGATCGGGTCCTCGACCAGGATGTCATCGGCCATGAGGGCCAGCCAGCCCTCCCGGTCACCGGATTGCACGCATCTCCACGACGACCGCGAGGCGACGACGACGGGTGTCTCAGTGGTTGTCTCGGTCACGAAATTCCTTCCTCCATATGCCGAAATGGCATTCCAGCAGGTGGTTACTCGACCTTTGTCTGCTGGAATGCCATTTCGCGGGTAAGGGGTTTAGCGGTCGGCGTCGGTGTAGCGGATGACGCCGCGGATGTTGCGGCCCTCGAGCATGTCCGCGTAGCCGTCGTTGATCTGCTCCAACTTGTACTGGCGGGTCACCATGTCGTCCAGGTTGAGCCGGCCGGCCTTGTACATGCTCAGCAGCTGCGGGATGTCGTGGTGCGGGTTGCCGCCACCGAAGATGGTGCCCTGCAAGCGCTTCTGCAGCAGGGTCAGCATCGACAGGTTGAGCTTGACGTCGTTGCTGGCCATGTTGGCGACCGCGGTGGCCACGACCGTGCCGCCCTTGGCGGTGATGTTCATGTAGTGGTCGATGTCCTCGCCCTTGAGCTCACCGACGGTGACGATCGTCTTGTGCGCCATCCGGCCCTGGGTGACCTCGGCGACCCCGGCCATCGCGGAGAAGATGTCCGGGTAGGCGTGGGTGGCACCGAACTTCAGCGCGTTGTCGCGCTTGAACTCGACCGGGTCGACGGCGAAGACGTTGCGTGCGCCGGCGGCCAGGGCGCCCTGCAGCGCACCGGTGCCGACACCGCCGACGCCGACGATGACGACGTCGTCACCCGGGCGGACGTCACCGCTGCGCACCGCCGAGCCGTAGCCGGTGGTGACGCCGCAGCCCACGAGGCAGGCCACCTCGAACGGGATGGACGGATCGATCTTCACGACCGAGCTCTTGTGCACGACCATGTACGGGCTGAACGTGCCCAGCAGGGTCATCGGGATGACGGGCTGACCGTTCTTGACGGAGTGGATGCGATGCGTGCCGTCGGAGACCGCCGTGCCGGCCAGCAGCCCCGCGCCCAGGTCGCACAGGTTGCGCAGACCCTCCTGGCACGCCGGACACTCGCCACACGACGGGATGAACGACAGCACGACGTGATCACCGGGCTGGATGTGGTCGACGCCCGGGCCGACCTCCGTCACGATGCCTGCGCCTTCGTGGCCGCCGAGCACCGGGAAACCTGCCATCGGGATGTCGCCGGTCACCAGGTGGTGATCGGAATGGCACATGCCCGAGGCTTCCATCTGAATCTTGACCTCGTCCTTGACGGGGTCACCGATCTCGATCTCCTCGATCGTCCAAGGTTGGTTGAACTCCCAGATGAGAGCGCCTTTGGTCTTCATCGCGTGTGCCTTCCACTAGAGCCGTTGACCACAGACTAGAGCCATTAGTTGCGTGGGTCACACCCACCCCCAAGCAACTGCTTGGCCGGGAACTACCAGATCTTGACCGGCGCTTCGCCGCGCGGGTAGTAGCCGGGCAATTTCTCGCCGGCGAGGCTGCGCTCGATGCGCTTCTGCATCGTCGGGGTGAGGTCGCCGGAGCTGATCAGGTTCATGAATGCCTTCTGCACGTGCCCGAAGTCGAAGAAGTCGCGCTGCCACTCGATGAGCAGCTGATCGTTGAGCCGGAACCAGCTACCGCCGATGCCGTAGATCTCGGCGGTGCTGCCGTCGGACTTGTGGGCGATCTGCTTCCAGAAGCCGACGATCTCGTTCTGCTTCTCGTCGATCAGCACCCGCTGGTACTCGTAGACCCAGTTCTCCAGGCCTTCCATCTCCAGGCCCAGTGCGGTGTCCCGGATTTCGTCCTTGCCGATGCACATGACGTCTTCCTTGGGCCCGATGTTCCAGCCGTAGGTTGCATCGTCGGTGTAGAAGTCGGCCAGCGGCTTCCAGTCACCGGCCTTCTCGGCCTCCTGGTTGGCCTTGAGCCAGCGATCGGACCAGGCTTCGAGGGCTTCTCGTTTGGAGGATGAAGTCATTGTTCCGCTTTCTTTGTGATGGATAGTGCTCGGGTAGGACACATCTCGACGGCCATCTCGACGGCATCGCGGAGCTCGTCGGATGGTTCGTGATCGAGGATCTCGACGACGCCGCGTTTCGGCACCCGGAACACGTCCGGCGCTTCGAGCTCACACATGGCGTGGCCCTGGCACAGATCCTCGTCGACCTCAACGCGGTAGCAGCCCATGAGTGCGCTCCTACTCGATTCCCCGGTCGCTGCGCTCATGCCCGCCGGAAACCCGCTTCCGATAGCGAACCTTGGCCGGCTGAGCCAGCTGCACGACCATCTTGGAGTGGTCGTTCTGGTAGCTCTCGGCCGGCTGGGCCATCTCGAACTCATACTCGCGCAACAGAACCGAGAAGATCGCCTTGATCTGCATCTGCGCGAACGCCGCACCCACGCAACGGTGTTTACCGGCGCCGAAGGGGATCCAGGTCCACCGGTTGATCAAATCTTCCTGACGCGGCTTCTCATAGCGGGCAGGGTCGAAAGTGTCGGGCTCGGGGAAGTCCTCCGGGATCCGGTTGGAGATTGCCGGGGAGGCTGCCACCATCTGGCCCTTGTGGATCGGATGGCCCGCCACCTCGAACTCGTCCTGAGCCACGCGCATCAGGATGATCAGCGGCGGATGCAGGCGCAGGGTCTCCTTGAGCGAGTTGTCCAGCTTCGGAATCTGCCGCAGCGCATGGAAACTCACCTCCTGGCCGTCGGCGTAGAGGTCGTCGAGCTCCTGCTGCACCTGTGCGTACACCTCGGGGTTGCGCAGCAGTTCGATGAGCGTCCACGAGGACGTGCCCGAACTGGTGTGGTGCCCGGCGAACATCAGGGAGATGAACATCCCGGTGACCTCGTTGGCTGTGAACCGGGGGTTGCCCTCGTCGTCCTTGATCGACACCAGAACGTCGAGCAGGTCGCGATCCTCCTTGCCCTTCGGCGGATTGGCGATGCGACCGTCCATGATCTCCTGCACCAGCGCTACGAGTTTGACGCGCGACTCATCGCGGATGCGGAAGCTCTCGATGTCCAGGTAGGGATCGACGTAGCAGAGCGGGTCGGTGCCCCGCTCCAACTGGTGGTAGTACTCGGCGAACCGGCGATCGAGCTGCTCGCGGAACTTCAGCCCGATCAGGCACGCCGTCGAGGTGTAGATCGTCAGCTCGGAGAAGAAGTCGAGCAGTTCGATCTCGCCCTGGGGTCCCCAGTCAGCGATGATCTTCTTGACTTCGTTCTCGATGGTGGCCGCGTGGCCCTTCATCTGCTCACCGCGCAGCGCGGTGTTGTGCAGCATCTCGGCGCGGCGCTCGGGATCGGCGTCGAACACCACGCCCTCACCGAAGATCGGCGTCATGAACGGGTAGGCCTCGGCCTGGTTCAGTTCGCTGTCGCTGGAGCGGAAGAAGAACTCGTTGGCCTCCGCACCGCTCAGCAGCACCACCTGCTTGTCGGCCAGCTGGAACCAACCGACGTCACCGCATTCGTCCCGGATGCGCTGCATCAGGCCGATCGGGTCGGTGCGAAATTCTTCCAGGTGGCCGTGTTCGTCTGCTTCACCGCCCGAGACGCGCTGTACTTCCTTGAGTTCTGAGCTCGTCATGTTCTTGTCAGCCTTCCACTCTCAGCTTCTGGCGGTCCTTGACATCGGCGAGCGGAGCTTCGGGCTGAATCTCCAGTTCGGCGATGAAGCCGCCGCGGGGGGTTTCCGCGACGAAGGTGATGGCCCGCGCGAGATCTGCCGCGCGCAGGAAGTAGTCGTGCCGGGCCTGGCCCCACTTGGCCCAGTCCTCGAGCATTTCGCCGACCTTGTCCATGGGCGCACTCCAGCCCATGGCGGTCTTGGTGGGCCCGGGATGGACCACGGAGGCGCGCACGCCGGTGCCCTCCAGTTCCATCTGCAGGGTCTTGGCCATGCCCAGCAGGCCGGCCTTGGCTGCGCCATAGCCGCCCATGTACGGACGCGGCCGCAGGGACACGTCAGAGCCGACGAAGATGATGTCGCCGCGCCGCCGCTCGACCATGCCCGGAAGCACAGCGGTGGCAAGGCGATTGGCGCCGATGAGGTGAATCTGGATCTGGTTCTCGAACTCGTCGGTGCTGATCTCGTGGAGCTGGCCGAAGAAGGTGTCACCGGCACCTGCCACCAGTAGCTCGATGTCGCCGAGCGCCTCGGTGGCGCCGTGCACGAACGACTTCACCGACTCGGCGTCGGTGACGTCGAGCGGCAGCGCGATTGCCTCGCCGCCATCGGCGGTGATCTGCTCGACGAGCTCCTGGCATTTCTCGACGCGGCGAGCGCCGAGGGCGACCGGGAAGCCGTGCGCGGCAAGCTCGGTCGCCGTGGCGGCGCCGATGCCGGACGACGCGCCAGCCACGATGGCCGGTCGGCGGTCGGGATGGGGTTCGAAACGTGCCATTTAGCGTGCCTTTACTGTGATGGGCTTCAGCGGTGGGACACCGCAATGGGCAGGTGAGCGAATCCTCGTACGGAACTGGAGTGGACACGGACAGCGTTGGCCTCGTCCACCTCGTATCCGCGGATTCGCTTGAACAACTCGGTCAGTGCCACCCGCGCCTCCATGCGCGCCAGGTGCGCGCCGAGGCAGAAATGGGCTCCACTGCCGAAACTCACCAGTTTCGGGCCGATCTCGCGATCGATCCGGTATTCGTCGGGGTTCTCGAAGGCGCGCTCGTCTCGGTTCGCCGAGCCGATCAGCAGCACCAGCACATCGCCGGCGGGCACCGTGGTGTCGTAGTACGTCTGGTCCTCGGTGACCAGCCGCGCCAGGATCTGGCTGGAGGCGTCATAGCGCAGGGTCTCCTCGACCCACGGCACCACCAGGGCGTGGTCGTCGAACACCGGGGCCAGCTGGTCCGGATTCTTGAAGCCCCAGTACGCGGCGTTGGCAAGAAGTTTGGTGGTCGTCTCGTTACCCGCCACCACCATGAGGAACAGGAAGGCCATGATCTCGTCGTCGGTGAGCCGGTCTCCGTCGATCTCGGCCTCCACCAGTGCCGACGTCAAGTCGTCGGTGCGGTTCTTGCGGCGCTGCTTCACCATGTCGGCGTAGTAGACCAACAGTTCCCCGGAGGCGGCGATCGCGGATTCGGGGACATCGGCGACACCGTCCTCACGGTGCATGACACCGTCGGCAAGCGCCCGGATGCGAACCCGGTCCTCGTCCGGCACGCCCATCAGTTCGGAGATGACGTCCATGGGCAGCTTGCCTGCGAAATCGTCTACGAAATCGATGGAGCCGGACGTTCCGATCTCTAGAGCCGTATCCAGGTGCTGGTGGGCGATCTCCGTGACCCGGCCCTCCAGTTCGCGGATACGCCGCGGGGTGAATCCCTTCGAGACCAGGGTGCGCAGCCGGAGGTGACCGGGATCGTCGAGGGCGAGGAACGACATCACCCGGTGGGCTTCGTCATTGCGGGAGATCGGATCCAGGGACACGCCGTGCTTGTTGGACAGCGTGACGCTGTTGCGGAAGCCGGCGACCACGTCCTTGTGCCGCGACAACGCCCAGAACTTGAGCTCCTCGTTGTGATACAGCGGTGCCTCGTCGCGCAGTCGGCGGTAGTAGGGGTACGGATCCTCGTGGAATTCGTAGTCGTACGGGTCGAGGATCGGTTTGACTATGTCCAAGCTCATCAGTGCTCTCCCAGGCTCATGCTCATTTGTCCTCTCCGAGGACGAGGCCGACGACATAGGTCAGCCGATCGGCGATCTGGTGGTAGGTGAAGGCGCCGCTGCCGGCGTTGACCAGCGCGCCGAAGAACGTCATCTCGAGGGCGGAGACGATCCGCGAATCGGCATCGGGCCCGACGGCTGACCGGATGCGCTTGTGGATCTCGGCGCCGATACGGTCGCGCACCTTGCGCACCGCCGGATCGGTGCCGCCGCCCAGCAGGGCCGTGGTGCAGGCAGCTGCCACCTCGGGCTCGTCGGCGACGACCAGCGTCAGTGCCCGGAGCGCCTTGTCGACGCGCGTGGTCATGGAGTCGTTCACGTCCGTGAAGTACGGGCACTGGCTGACCAGATCCAGGTACATCTCGGCGATCAGATGATTCTTCGACGAGAAGTATGTGTAGGCCGTGGCCGGCGCTACCCCGGCGCGTGCCGCGACTGCGCGCACGGTCAGATCGGCGTAGGAGGACTCGCGCAACATCTCGGTCCCGGCGGTCAGGACCTTGCGGAAGGTCTCCTCCTGCCGGCGGTTGCGCGGGGACTCCTTGTCTGGCTCGGGAGCTGGCTCTGTGACTGCGGACACCGCATCGCTGGACACATGTCCAAGTTATCGGACGATGTCGCGGTTGGGCAAGTGCGTATCCTGAAAGGGGCTGATGAACTGCGTATTTTTCGCTATTCGCGGGGCGGTTGGGGGCCGCTCTTGCGGCTTGACATTGTCTGCGGCTATCGTTCGAGACGAGACAGCCGGACAGTTGTCCAGAATCTTCTGAAGTGGAGTTCACCAATGCCGGTACTGGCCGATCGCCAGAGTCAACTGCTGATCGACGGCAAGCTCGTCGCTGGACGCGGCGGAGTGTTCGAGACCGTCAACCCCGCTACCGAGGAGGTGCTCGGCGTTGCCGCCGACGCCGACGCCGAGGACATGGGCAACGCCATCGAAGCGGCTCGCCGTGCGTTCGATGACACAGACTGGTCGACGAACACCGCGCTCCGGGTGCGCTGTCTGCGGCAGTTGCGTGACGCGCTGCGCGAAAACATCGAGGAACTGCGGGAACTGACCATTGCCGAGGTGGGCGCACCCCGCATGCTCACCGCCGGCGCGCAGCTGGAAGGCCCGATCGACGATCTGGCCTACTCGGCCGACACTGCCGAGAACTACGAGTGGAAAACCGATCTCGGCTACGCCACCCCGCAGGGCATCCCGACCAACCGCAAGATCGCTCGCGAGGCGGTCGGTGTCGTCGGCGCGATCACCCCGTGGAACTTTCCGCACCAGATCAACCTGGCCAAGGTCGGCCCGGCGCTGGCCGCGGGTAACACCCTGATCCTCAAGCCGGCCCCCGACACCCCGTGGGCAGCCGCGGCTGTCGGCCAGATCATCGCCGAGCAGACCGATTTCCCGCCCGGCGTGATCAACATCGTCACCTCGAACGATCACTCCGTCGGCGCGCTGCTGTCCAAAGATCCTCGGGTGGACATGGTTTCGTTCACCGGCTCGACCGCGACCGGGCGCGCCGTGATGACCGATGCGGCACTCACACTCAAGAAGGTGTTCCTCGAGCTGGGCGGCAAGTCGGCCTTCCTGGTGCTCGACGACGCCGACCTGGCGGGGGCCTGCTCGATGGCCGCCTTCACGGTGGCCATGCACGCCGGCCAGGGCTGCGCGATCACCACCCGCCTGGTGGTGCCGAGGGCCCGTTACGACGAAGCCGTCGAGGCTGCCGCCGCCACCCTGGGCGGCATCAAACCTGGTGACCCCAACAGCAAGCGCACCGTGTGCGGCCCGCTGATCTCGGCCCGCCAGCGCGATCGGGTGCAGTCCTACCTGGACCTGGCTCTGCAGGAAGGCGGCCGGTTCGCTTGCGGTGGTGGACGTCCCGCGGACCTGGACACCGGCTTCTTCATCGAGCCGACCGTGATCGCCGGTCTGGACAACACCGCCCGGGTGGCCCGCGAGGAGATCTTCGGGCCGGTGCTGACGGTGATCGCCCACGACGGCGACGACGACGCCGTGCGCATCGCCAACGACTCGCCGTACGGCCTGTCCGGCACGGTGTTCTCCGGTGACGACGCCCGCGCCCAGGCGGTGGCCGCCCGGATGCGCGTCGGCACCGTCAACGTCAACGGCGGCATCTGGTACTCGGCCGACGCACCGTTCGGCGGCTACAAGCAGTCCGGCGTCGGCCGCGAGATGGGCCTGGCCGGCTTCGAGGAATACACCGAAATCAAATGCGTCGCGACGCTCGCCAATTAGAACGGGTGCCGAGCGGCCAGTTATGACACGCAAACTCGTGAGAGCCGTGCACTAACTGGCCATTCGGCGGGAAAGGAACAGACATGGGACAGTTCACAGACAAGGTTGCGATCGTCACCGGGGCCGGTGGCGGAATCGGGCAGGCGTATGCCGAGGCGCTGGCACGTGAGGGCGCGGCGGTCGTGGTCGCCGACATCAACACCGAAGGTGCGCAGAAGGTCGCCGACGGCATCAAGGGTGAGGGCGGCAACGCCCTGGCGGTACGGGTCGACGTCTCCGACATCGACTCGGCCAAGGACATGGCCGCGCAGACGCTTTCGGAGTTCGGCGGCATCGACTACCTGGTCAACAACGCCGCGATCTTCGGCGGGATGAAACTCGACTTCCTGCTCACCGTCGACTGGGACTACTACAAGAAGTTCATGAGCGTGAACCTCGACGGCGCGCTGGTGTGTACCCGCGCGGTGTACCGGAAGATGGCCAAGCGGGGCGGCGGCGCGATCGTCAACCAGTCCTCGACCGCGGCCTGGCTGTACGCCAACTACTACGGCCTGGCCAAGGTCGGCATCAACGGTCTGACCCAGCAGCTCTCCCGAGAGCTCGGCGGACAGAACATCCGGATCAACGCCATCGCACCCGGACCGATCGACACCGAGGCGAACCGCACCACCACGCCCAAGGAGATGGTGGACGACATCGTCAAGGGAATCCCGTTGTCCCGCATGGGCCAGCCGGAGGACCTGGTCGGCATGTGCCTGTTCCTGCTGAGCGATCAGGCCAAGTGGATCACCGGCCAGATCTTCAATGTCGACGGCGGACAGATCATCCGGTCATGAGCACCGACGAGCGCGGGCGCGAGGAGCCGACCAGCACAGTGAAATACGGCTACATCGGCCTGGGCAACATGGGTGCCCCGATGGCCAAGCGGCTGGCCGCATGGCCCGGCGGGTTCATCGTGTACGACGTGCGGGCCGACGCGATGGCGCCGTTCGAGGAACTCGGGGCCACGTTGGCGGGCGACGTCGCCGACATCGCCGAGGCCGACATCATCAGCATCACGGTGCTCAACGACGAGCAGGTGCGTTCCGTGATTGCCGAATTGGCGGCAAAGGTCAAGCCGGAGACGGTGATCGTCATCCACTCGACGATCAGCGATACCACCGCCGCTGAACTTGCCGACCAGTACAAGCCGCAGGGTATCCACATCGTGGATGCCCCGGTCAGTGGTGGCGGCGCCGCCGCCGAGAAGGGTGAGCTGGCCATCATGGTCGGCGCCGAACGGCCTGTCTACGAGCGGATCAAGCCGGCACTCAAGCAGTTCGGCTCGATGGTGATCCATGCCGGCGAGCCCGGTGCCGGTACCCGGATGAAGCTGGCCCGCAACATGCTGACCTTCACCTCCTACGCCGCCGCGTGCGAGGCCATGAAGTTGGCCGAGGCGGCCGGGCTGGACCTGGGCGCGCTGGGCCGCGTGGTGCGCCACACCGATGCGTTGACCAGTGGGCCCGGCGCCATCATCGTCCGCGAGAACATGACCGAGCTGACCCCGGATCATTGGCTCTACGACGCCTTCACCCACACCCGCGGACTGGGGGAGAAGGACCTGAGCCTGGCTCTCGGGTTGGGTGAGGTTGTGGGAGTGGACCTTCCGTTGGCCCAGGTGGCCCTGCAGCGGCTCGCTGAGGGCCTCGGCGTACCGCACGAGAACGACTAGGAGAACTTCGATGGACGAGTTGCGCGCCAAGGGCCTGGCCAAGATGAACGAGGTCTATGGCTGGGAGATGCCGAATATCGAGGGAGATCCGTACTTCGATCTCACCGTCGACCACCTGTTCGGCACCATCTGGAGCAAGCCCGGACTGTCGATGCGCGAGAAGCGGCTGATGACATTGTCGGCGGTGACGGCGGTGGGTTCGCAGGACCTCGCTGAAATTCAGGTCAATGCCGCGCTGCTCAACGGTGAGTTCACCGAGGAGGAACTCAAGGACATCGCCATCTTCCTCACCCAGTACCTCGGCTTCCCGCTCGGGTCCGCCCTCAACGGCACCGTGTCGAAGGTCGCGGCCAAGCGGCGCAAGGCCGCCGAGAAGGGGCTGGCCGAGGATCGCAAGGCGAACGTCAACGCCGCAGTCAAGATGAATACCGGGAGCGAGCTCGATGACAAGTAGGTATGCGTCGCTGACGCACGACGAGCTGGTCAAGCTGGTCCCCGAGCTCCTGCTCATGGGGCAGATGATCGACCGCTCCGGGATGGCCTGGTGCATCAGCAATTTCGGGCGCGAAGAGATGCTGCAGATAGCGATCGAGGAGTGGGCCGGGTCCAGCCCGATCTACACCAGGCGGATGCAGAAGGCGCTCAAGTACGAGGGCGTCGACATCATCACCATCTTCAAGGGGCTGCAACTCGACATCGGCGCTCCTCCGCAGTTCATGGATTTCCGCTACACGGTCCATGATCGCTGGCACGGCGAGTTCCACCTCGACCACTGCGGCGCGCTGCTCGACGTCGAGCCGATGGGCGAGGAATACGTGCGCGGCATGTGTCACGACATCGAGGACCCGACCTTCGATGCCACCGCGCTGGCCACCAACCGCAAGTGCCAGGTGCGTCCGATTCACCGGCCGCCCCGGACACCTGCCGACCGGCAGCCACACTGCGCCTGGACGGTCATCATCGACGAGTCCTACCCCGAGGTCGACGACATCCCCGCGCTCGAGGTGATCGGCCGGACTCGCGCAGCCCAAACGGTTCTGGACCCGATCGACCCTTCCGATGAGGGTGCGGCCGACTACTCGGGCCCACTGCTGTCGGACTTCGATTTCGCGGCGTTCTCGCATTCCGCACTGGTTCGGATCGCCGACGAGGTGTGTCTGCAGATGCACCTGCTGAACCTGTCGTTCATCCTCGCGGTGGGGGCACGTGCCGGTGCCGACACCGCGTTGGCCACCGACATCTGCGCCAAGCAGCTCATCGGGGTGGCGGGTGTCGGTGCCGAGCGGATCCACCGCGCTCTGGGCCTGCCCGGCGGCATCGAGGGTGCGGTGCGCGTGCTGGAACTGCACCCGTTGTTCAACCCGGCCGCCTATGTCGACGCCGAGTTCGGCCCCGACACGGTGTCCGTGCGTCGGTCGCCGGCACACGAGGACGGTTCCTGGGTGGCGCTGGTTTCGCCGGCCGAGACCCGGCCCCTGCAGGCCATCGTCGCCGCTGTCGACCCGCACCTTGCCGTCGAGGTGATCGGGTCGGATGTGGAGTGGACCGCCCGGGTGATCGAAACCGAGACCGCGGCAAAGGAATTCGGTGAGGTCGCGGTGGTCAAATTCAGTGGCGGGGCCGAGTTCGTGTTCGAGCCGAGGAAGTCGTTGCCGCTGACCGTGGTGTGACGCGCAGCGTCAGGATTGCGCCCGTTCCGGGGATCTGCCCCCTGCGGTCGAGGCGTCAATCAAAGTTGCGGCGGCAAACGTCTGCTCTGGGGCCAATTTCCCGTCTCTGAGACCACACGGATGGCCATCTCGTCGATCTAGAGTCGCAGGGTGGGCATCGCAACTGTCCGCGTATGTGCCCTGGTGGTGGCAGTGTTCACCGGGTGCACAGCGGCGTGCGCCGGTGACGCGCCCGCGCCGGTGCGGGCACCCGAGAGCATCTCTGCCTCGCCGCAGAATCCGCGGCCCAGCGTGGAGCCGGGGCAACCCGCCCGGGTTCAACCCGTCGACGAGGCCGCGTTGGGCGCCAGTTGGCGGCCGGGATGCCCGGTGCCGCCGGCTGACCTTCGCCGAATCACCTTGTCGTATATCGGTTTTGACGGCCGATCCCACCGGGGTGAGTTGGTGGTGCACCGTGATGTGGTGAGCGACGTGATCGAGATCTTCGGGGATCTGTATTCGGCGCGATTTCCGATCGAGAAGATGCGCACGGTGGACCACTATCCGCGCGCCGACGACGAGCTGTCCATGGAGGACGACAACACCTCGGCGTTCAACTGCCGGTCGCTGCAGAGTGGAGCATGGTCGTTGCATGCCTACGGTCGTGCGGTCGACATCAACCCGCTGGTCAATCCGTATATCTCAGCCTCTGGCGACCTTCAACCGGTTACCGCGCGGGCTTACCTGGACCGCACCCGCACCGATCCGGGGATGATCCGCGACGGAGACGTGGTGGTGCGGACCTTCGCCGAGCGTGGCTGGCTCTGGGGCGGGCACTGGCATGACCCGGTCGACTACCAGCATTTCGAACGACGTTGACGGGCCGAACCGGCTAAAGCCCGGCGGACGGCCGTTCGGGCGCCAAATTACCGGCCACCACGGCCGAGCCGACCCACCGGCGCAGGTAGCTGCGCAGTGCCTCGCCGGTGCGCGGAGGCCGACCCGGGTCGATGACGAATGACTGGATGATCCGCAGCAGATGCTCGGCGAGCTCGTCGAGTTCGGCGTCGGTGTATCCGAGGCCCGTCCAGTCGACGTCCAGCTTGCGCATCAACGCGCGGGCAAAGTCGACTGCGACATCGGAGGTGACCGATTCGGTGTGGGCGTTCGCGCGTCCGGGAGCGACGAGCAAACCGATGTGCTTCTCCTGGGGTAACCACTCCAGCGCGGTGGCGATGGCCTCGGCGACCGCCTCCACCGGGTCGGTCACACCCCGAAGGTGAGCGGCGACGCGGTCGAGGAAATCGCTGGCCGCGTTCACCGCGGACGCCACCAGCAGGGCGTCGGTGCTGGGGAAATAGCGGTACACGGTCTGCCGGGTCACGCCGAGGGTGCGCGCCACGTCGGCGATGGAGAAGTCGGCGCCCCGCTCATCGATGGCGTTGCCCGCAGCGACGAGGATGCGGGCAATCGCCTCCTCGTCGCTGGCCGGCGCGGAGCCGGACCACCCGTGCGTTCGCATGGGCGAATCCTAGAACAAACAGCGGATCACCTGCGGTAGGAGACCGGCAGATCCTTGACGCCGTTGATCCATCCCGACCGGAGACGTTGGGGCTCACCCAATTTGGCGATATCGGGGATCTGATCGGCGATCTCGTTGAACATCAGCTTGATCTCCATGCGCGCCAGGTTGGCACCGATGCAGAAATGCGCGCCGTTGCCGCCGAAGGCCAGGTGCGGATTGGGGTTGCGCAGGATGTTGAAATCGAAGGGCTTGTCGAAGACCGATTCGTCATAGTTGGCCGAGCTGTAGAACAGGCCGACGCGCTGCCCGGCCTTGACGGTGACGTCGCCCACCTGGACGTCGGACAGGGCGGTCCGCTGGAAGCAGTGCACCGGAGTCGCCCAGCGGATGATCTCGTCAACCGCAGTGTCGGGACGCTCGCGCTTGAAAAGCTCCCACTGGTCGGGGTTTTCGAGGAAGGCGTTCATCCCGTGCGTCATGGCGTTGCGGGTGGTCTCGTTGCCTGCGACGGCCAGCAGGATCACGAAGAACGCGAACTCGACTTCGGTGATGGCCTCGCCGTCCCCGCCTTCCACATCGGCCTGCACCAGGCGGGTCACGATGTCGTCGGCCGGGCACTTCCTTCGTTCCTCGGCCATGTTGTAGGCGTAGCCCATCAGCTCGGCATTGGCCATCGTCGGATCGGCGTCGAAATCCGGGTCGTCGGTGTTGATGATGGCGTTGGACCAGTTGAACACCTTCTCCCGGTCTTCCTCGGGTACGCCGATCAGGTCGGCGATGGCCAGCAATGGCAGGCCCACCGCGATGTCGTCGACGAAATTGCCGGCGTCCTTCTGGGCGGCCTTGGCCACGATGTCGCGGGCCGCCAGGGCCAACTTCTCCTCGAGTGCGGCGACCGAGCGCGGGGTGAACAGCCGCGACACCAGCTTGCGAAGCCGGGTGTGCTCGGGCGCGTCGTGGTTGATCAGCAGGGCCTTGGTCAGGTCGAGTTGCTCGGCGGTCACGCTGTCCGGCAGCCGCATGACGGCGCCCTTGGCGTTGGTGGACCACAGGTCACCGCCGTTGCGGGAGATCGTCTTGATGTCCTCGTGGCGGGTGATCACCCAGTAGCCGCCGTCGTTGAAGATCGATTCGCCCTGCTCGTTCCACCACACCGGGGCGGTCTGGCGCAGTTGGGCGAACTCCTCGACGGGGATTCCGCGGAGCAGGACGTCGGGGTCGGTGAAGTCATAGCCGGCGCCGAACGGGCAGGCGCTCATCGTTGTCATGCCGGGGTCATCTCCTTGTGTGACGGCGGGCACATTCCTGCATTCGACCATACACCGTGGCGTCAAGTGTATGCCCGTAGGTTTGCCGCTACGCTACGACCGTGCGCGTCCTCGTTATCGGATCCGGAGCCCGTGAACACGCCCTGCTGCTGGCCCTGCGCCGCGACCCGCAGGTGGAGGAGTTGGCGGTGGCCCCCGGCAACGCCGGAACCCAGTCCATTGCCGACCAGTACGACGTCGACATCACCTCTGGTGAGGCCGTCGTGAAGCTGGCCCAGCGCCTCGGCAGCGACCTGGTGGTGATCGGACCCGAGGTTCCGTTGGTGCTCGGCGTGGCCGACGCCGTACGGGCCGCCGGGATCGCCTGCTTCGGCGCGAGCAAGGACGCCGCCCGCATCGAGGGCTCCAAGGCGTTCGCCAAGGACGTCATGGCCGCCGCCGGGGTGCGGACCGCGACCAGCGAGATCGTCGACAACCCCGCCCACCTGGACGCCGCGCTCGACCGCTTCGGGCCCCCCGCCGGCCAGGCCGCCTGGGTGGTCAAGGACGACGGACTGGCCGCCGGTAAGGGAGTGGTGGTCAGCGCCGATCGCGATGCCGCCCGGGCGCATGCCGCCAGCCTGCTCGACTCCGGACATCCGGTGCTGCTGGAATCGTTCCTGGACGGGCCCGAGGTGTCACTGTTCTGTGTGGTCGACGGCGCCACCGTCGTGCCGTTGCTGCCCGCGCAGGACTTCAAACGCGTCGGCGACGGCGACACCGGGCCCAACACCGGCGGCATGGGCGCCTATGCACCGCTGCCGTGGCTTTCGGACTCGGTCAAAGCGCAGATCGTCGACGACGTCGTCAAACCCGTTGCGGCAGAACTGGTTGCCCGGGGCAGCTCGTTCTCTGGCCTGCTCTACGCCGGCCTGGCGATCACTTCGTCCGGTCCTTCGGTGGTGGAATTCAACTGCCGCTTCGGCGATCCGGAGACGCAATCGGTTCTGGCTCTGCTGGATTCGCCGTTGGCGCAGCTGCTGAACGCTGCGGCGACCGGGGAGCTCGACTCCTTCGGTGACCTGCAGTGGCGCGACGGCTACGCCGTGACCATCGTGGTGGCGGCCGAGAACTATCCGGGCCGGCCGCGCGTCGGCGACGTCATCCAGGGATCGGAAGCCGACGGCGTGCTGCATGCCGGTACCGCGCGCCGCGAGGACGGCGCGGTGGTTTCCTCGGGCGGCCGGGTGCTCTCGGTGGTCGGCACGGGAGCAGATCTGCCCGCCGCGCGCGATGCGGCCTACGCGCTCGCCAAGTCGATTCGGTTGCCGGGCAGCCACTTCCGCAGCGATATCGGTCTGGCCGCGGCCGAGGGGCGCATCACCCTTTAGGGGTCACCTTCCCTCGCGACCAGACGCAAAACTGCCCATTTTGGCTGAGAAATGGGCAGTTTTGCGTCTGCTCGCGGGAGGGATCAGGCGACCAGTAGCGGTGCCATCCAGGAGATCTCGGCGGGCAGCTGCGAACTCCAGAAGCTGCCGTCGTGCCCACCGGGGGAGAACCCGCCGGCCGGCGGATTGGGCAGTTCGGAGATGAACTGCTTGGTGGCCGAATAGAACGGATCGCTGTTGCCGCAATCGATCCGGATCGGAATCGATCCCAGCGCGGGCTGGCCCCACACAGTGTTGGCGGCATAGTCCGCGGCGCTGTCGAAAGCCCCGGGCGCTGCGGCGCCCGACGACGTCCACAGCGCGGGGCTGACGGCACAGATCGCGGCGGTACGTGCCGGCCCCAGCCGCGAACCCAGCAGCAGTGCGCCGTAGCCGCCCATCGACCAGCCCAGGAATCCCACCCGTGAGGTGTCCAGACCCTGATCGCCGAGCATCGGGATCAGTTCGTCGAGCACCATGGCGCCCGAGTCCTCACCGGATGCGCGCTTGTGCCAGTAACTTCCACCGCCGTCGACGGCGACCACTGCGAACGGCGGCAGTCCCGCGGCCACGGCCTCGGCCAGGCCCTGCTCGACTCCGCCGGCCATCACGCCGGCGGCATCCTGCCCTTTGCCGTGCAGGGCGATGACCGGACGGAGTTTGCCGGTCTGGCCGGGCGGGCGCGCGATGGCCCAGTTGGTCTTCGCCCCACCGCGTGCGGCCGAGGTGAACGAGCCGCTCGTCATAGTGGGGGCTGCGACGGGGCTGGCCACCGAACCCGGGGCGGAGGCGAGGGCCAAGGCGCCGGCGGCGCCGGCGGCTGCACCGACGCCGAGGCGCAGGACTGCGCGACGACTCAAGTTGGGCATGCGGGCCATCTTGCCATCGCCCGACAAAGGCATCGGTCAGTGGCATTCTCGCGGCGTGACCGACGTGCCGGCAAAACCTGAGTAAAGGCTGATGATTGACCGAAAGCCCCATGTGGAAGGGGTCCGACTGGCACGATGCTAAAGGTGACGGCAGCGGTCACCCCTAAAGGGGAGCGTCGGCGGTACGCCCTCGTCAGGGCGGCCGCTGAATTGCTCTGTGAGGGCGGCTTCGACGCCGTCCGGCACCGCGCCGTGGCCCGCCGCGCCGGCCTCCCGCTGGCTTCGACGACGTACTACTTTTCTTCACTGGACGACCTCATCGCGAAGGCTGTCGAGTACATCGGCACCCAGGAAACCGAACATCTCAGTGCCGGTGTGGCTGCGCTCTCGCGGCGGCGTCGCGGTGCCGAATCGACCGCCGACGTCCTCGTCGACTTGTTGCTCGGGGCGTCTCTGGAACGGCGTGGCACCGAGGAGTTGATCTCGCGCTACGAGCGCTACATCGCCTGTGCCCGGCAGCCCGGACTGCGTGACATCCAACGGCGCATCCTGCAGCAGCGGACCGACGCCGTCGTCGAGGTGGTGGAACGCTCGGGCCGCTCGGTGCGGGCCGAACTGGTCACCGCCCTGGTGTGCGCCGTCGACGGAGCTGTGGTTGCATCGTTGGTCGACGAAGGGGAGGGGCCCCGGGCCAGCGCCAGGGCCACGTTGATCGACGTCATCGACGTATTGGCGCCCGTCGACGAACGGGCGGTGCGCGTCTGACCGGTGAAGGAGGGGGAATGTCGCAACCCGCAACCGCGGCGCAGCCACAGCTCAAGCGGGTGATGGGACCCGGCCTGCTACTGCTGTTCGTCGTCGGTGACATCCTCGGTACCGGTGTGTACGCGCTCACCGGTCAGGTCGCCAAGGAGGTTGGCGGCGCAGCTTGGCTTCCCTTCCTGGCGGCGTTCCTGATCGCCACCATCACCGCATTCAGCTACCTCGAGCTGGTCACCAAGTATCCGCAGGCCGCCGGGGCAGCGCTGTACGCGCACAAGGCCTTTGGCATCCACTTTGTGACGTTCCTGGTGGCGTTCATCGTGATGTGTTCCGGAATCACCTCGGCCTCAACGGCTTCGCGCTTCTTTGCGATCAGTTTCTTCGACGCCATAGAGGTCAACTTCGGGCAGTTCTATACCGATAACGTCGCTCACCTGAAGGTGATCGGAGTCATCCTTCTTGCGCTGTTGTTCATGGCTCTGATCGCCGCAGTCAACCTGCGCGGCGTCAGTGAGAGCGTCAAGCTCAACGTGGTCCTGACGTTCATCGAGATCACCGGCCTGGTGCTCGTGATCGGGGTGGGGCTCTGGGCGATTGTCAGCGGCGTGGACGTCGACTTCTCTCGCGTCGTCGCATTCGATACCTCGGGGGAGAAGAACGCGTTCATCGCGGTCACCGCCGCGACGTCACTGGCCTTCTTCGCGATGGTCGGATTCGAGGACTCGGTCAACATGGCCGAGGAGACGAAGGATCCGGTGCGAATCTTCCCGAAGGTCTTGCTGACCGGGTTGGGTATCGCCGGGCTCGTCTACGTCGTCGTGGCTGTCATCGCGGTCGCGTTGGTGCCGGTCGGAACGCTCGCCGAGTCGGACTCGTCACCGCTGGTGAAGGTTATGGAAGCCGCCGCGCCGGGACTCCCGTTCTCGAACATCCTGCCTGTCATCTCGATGTTCGCCGTATCGAACACCGCATTGATCAACATGCTGATGGCCAGCCGGCTGATCTACGGCATGGCCCGTCAGCACGTCCTGCCGCCGATGCTCGGCGCGGTGCACCCGAAGCGTCATACGCCGTGGGTGGCAATCGTTTTCACCACGCTCATCGCCTTCGGCCTGATCTTCTATGTGTCGGCGTTCGCGAGCGGCGACACCGTCGCGATTCTCGGCGGGACCACCTCGTTGCTGCTACTCGCGGTCTTCTCGGTGGTCAATATCGCGGTCCTGGTGCTGCGCCGCGATGTGAAGAGAGAGGGCGGGCATTTCAAGACACCGACGGTGCTGCCCGTCATCGGTTTCATCGCGTCGTTGTACCTGGTACTGCCGACGTCGGGGCGGCCGGCCGTGCAGTACGTGCTGGCGCTGGCCTTGGTCGCCACCGGCGTTGTGCTGTTCTTGATCACCAAGTTGATCAACCGCCAACTGGGTATCACCGGGCCCGGCATCACCGATCCGACCCATCTGGCCGACGCGCCCTAGGAGTCGGTGCGCAGCTTCGCAATCCGGTTCTGCAGCAACGCGACCCGGTGGGCATTACCGTCCAGCCCGATGTAGCGGTCGTCGAACACTGCCAACAACGCGTCGTCGAGGCGACGCACCGCGCCGGGCGGGTACCGGTAGTCCATGAGCCGGTTGATCTCGTCGGTGTCCACCGAATCCAGCAGGCCGGTCAGCGCTTCCAACGTGGTGATACCCAGCTCGAGCAGCAGGCCCGAGATCCAGGCGTAGTGGTCGGTCCGTGACCAGCCGGCGTCCGCGAAGCGGTTGCCCAGATAGGTGGCGAGCACCGGGGTGGGGATACGGGAATCCCTGGAAAACTCCGGAGACTCGGCCTCCTCGTCTTCGGACATGGTCAGCCGCAGGCGTTCCCGGATCTCGGTGAACTCACGGTCGGCGAGTTCCAGAAGCCCGGCGGCCAACGTGAACCGACGGTCCAGCTCACTCACATGCTCGGCCGGTATCGAACCCTTGTACCGCACATCGTGTTCGAACTCGGCCCACGCATGCTGCAGGACAGTACGGACCTGGATGGATGCCGGATACTGTTCGCCCTCGACCCCGAACAGCAGATGCCGGCTCGCATACCCCCACCGGCCCTGCCGGGCGGTCTGCAGGCCCATGTCCTGGTCGTCGAGCAGCCGCATCTCCTCGGCCAGCAGATTGGCCACCGCGTCGACATCCTCACGCAGATAGGTGATGACGCGCAGACCCACCTGATCGGTGATCTCCACCAACGGATCGCTGTACAACGGAGTACCGTCGCCGGCGCGGCGGTTGGCTTTCGCGGCGAACGAATCGATGCTCTTGGTGCGGGCAGTGATGCTCAGGTAGTTGATGCCCGCCTCGTCGAGTAGGCCGGTGACCAGCTTGAGGTACTGCTCGGTGGCGGCCACCAGGTCCGGGCGCCGCGAGGCGTACTCGGCCACCGCCGTTGACGGGGCGGTCTCTCGTACCGGGGCCGGCCGCGGCCGGGGGAGCCGATCAGCAGGCAGAGACGGCGTGACGATGTACCCCGAGGCGAAGTCGCCGTAGATCGTCACATCCTCCGGCCGGTCATACCAGTACAGCGCGATGTAGGCACAGAGCATCGCATCGACGGGATCCTCGTCCCGGTCGAGCTGGCCCGGCCGGGTGGCCGCCTCGATCCGCCGCCGCAGCTCCACCCAGTTGACATTGCGATTGGCCCGCAGCCTCGGCGTCGCCGTGTCGAGTTCCTCGATGTACGTCATCAACTTGAGCAGCTCCCGCTGCCGGTCGCCGAAGGCGCCGCGCTTGTACTTCAAGGTCTTGTCGAGTCCGAACAGCACCACGCTCGCCGGATGTGGATACACCTCGATGGCGCGCCGATTCGACTGCGACGACGGATCCATGTCGAGGCCAAGGGCTGTCGCGATGCGCGCGCCGCGCGGATGCTTGAACTCGGGCCGCTCGGTGAATGCGGGGCGCGCACCGGCGTCGAACCGCTGGAAATCCCGGTTGAGATCCCGCTCGCACGGACGGTGGCCCGTCGGGTTGTTGACGATGAGCGGCGCATCGATCGCAACCAGGCAGTCACCACTGACATAGGGCTCGATCGCCGCGCCTATGTCGTCGTCGTCCTGTGCCACCCCGACGTGAAGGACCCGGCCACTGGAGTCGATGACAGCGACCCCCGTCTGATTCTTCTCGCCCCACGCGAGGTCGAGCCCGACGAAGTACATCCGTCCACTGTCTCATTGGTGGTCCGGCCCGGGCCGTAAGCTGTGTGTTCGTGACGATCCCGAATGTTCTGGCCAACCGCTACGCCAGCGACGAAATGGTCGCGATCTGGTCGCCGGAGGCCAAGATCGTCGCCGAACGCCGACTCTGGCTCGCCGTGCTGCGGGCCCAGGCCGAGCTGGGTGTCCCGGTGCCCGACGGGGTGGTCGACGACTACGAGCGGGTTCTGGAGAACGTCGACCTGGCCTCGATCGCGGCCCGCGAGCGGGTCACCCGCCACGACGTCAAGGCGCGCATCGAGGAGTTCAACGCGCTGGCCGGCCACGAGCATGTGCACAAGGGCATGACCAGCCGCGACCTCACCGAGAACGTCGAGCAGCTGCAGATCCGCCGCTCCCTGGAGCTGGTGTTCGCCCACGGCGTCGCCGTCGTCGCCCGACTGGCCGAGCGCTCCGTCGTCTACCGCGACGTGGTCATGGCGGGCCGGTCGCACAACGTGGCGGCCCAGGCCACCACGCTGGGCAAGCGGTTCGCCTCGGCGGCCGAAGAAACCCTGCTGGCGTTGACCCGGCTGCGCGAGCTGATCGACCGGTACCCGCTGCGCGGCATCAAGGGCCCGATGGGCACGGCCCAGGACATGCTCGACCTATTTGACGGGGACACCGAGAAACTGGCCGAGTTGGAGCGGCGGGTCGCCCAATTCCTCGGATTCACAGACGTTTTCACCAGCGTCGGGCAGGTCTACCCGCGCTCGCTGGACCATGACGTGCTCTCGGCGCTGGTGCAGGTGGGTGCCGGGCCGTCCTCGATGGCGCACACCATCCGGCTGATGGCCGGCCACGAACTGGTCACCGAGGGCTTCGCACCAGGTCAGGTCGGGTCGTCGGCGATGCCGCACAAGATGAACACCCGGTCGTGTGAGCGGGTCAACGGCCTGCAGGTGGTGCTACGCGGGTATGGCTCGATGGCCGCCGAATTGGCCGGTGCTCAGTGGAACGAGGGCGACGTGTTCTGCTCGGTGGTGCGCCGTGTTGCGCTGCCGGACGCGTTCTTCGCCGTCGACGGGCAGACCGAGACGTTCCTGACCGTGCTCGACGAGTTCGGTGCCTACCCGGCGGTGATCCAGCGCGAGCTGGACCGCTACCTGCCGTTCCTGGCCACCACCCGCATCCTGATCGCCGCGGTGCGGGCCGGGGTCGGCCGCGAGACCGCGCATGAGGTGATCAAGGAACACGCTGTCGCCGTCGCGTTGGCGATGCGCGAGCAGGGGCGTGAACCCGACCTGCTCGACCGCCTGGCCGCCGACCCGCGGCTGCCGCTGGACCGGGCCGCCCTGGAGGCCGCGCTGGCCGACAAGCAGGCCTTCACCGGCGCCGCCGGCGCCCAGGTCGACGGGGTTGTCGCGGCCGTCGACGAACTGGTCAGCCGCTACCCGGAGGCCGCCAAGTACACCTCGGGCGCCATCTTGTGACGTTGGCGGCCGACCTCACCGACCTGGACAACTTCGCTGCCGGTTTTCCGCACGAGTTGTTCGCCGCGCACCGCCGCGAAGCGCCGGTGTACTGGCACGAGCCGACCGAGCACACCCCGGACGGCGAGGGCTTCTGGTCGGTGGCCACCCACGCCGAAACCCTTGCGGTCCTACGGGACGCCGAGACCTATTCCTCGGTGACCGGCGGCTCCCGGCCCTACGGCGGCACGCTGCTGCAAGACCTGGCCATCGCGGGCCAGGTGCTCAACATGATGGACGACCCGCGGCATGCCGAGATCCGGCGACTGGTCAGCTCCGGGCTGACCCCGCGGATGATCAGGCGGGTCGAAGACGACCTGAGGGCGCGGACCCGCCGGCTGCTCGACGGGATCTCCCCGGGTGATCCGTTTGACTTCCTGGTCGACGTGGCCGCCGAGCTGCCGATGCAGATGATCTGCATCCTGCTGGGAGTGCCTGAATCCGAGCGGCATTGGCTGTTCCACGCGATCGAGCCCCAATTCGACTTCGGCGGTTCCCGTTCGGCGGCCATGCCGCAGATGTCGGCCGAAGAGGCCGGATCGCGGATGTACACCTACGGCTCTGAGTTGATCGCGGCGAAGCGGGCCGAGCCCACCGACGACATGCTGTCGGTGGTCGCGAATGCGACGGATGCTTCTCTGTCTGACCTTGAGCTCTACCTGTTCTTCTCCCTGCTGTTCAGTGCGGGCGCCGAGACCACCCGCAACTCGGTGGCAGGCGGGCTGCTGGCGCTGATCGAAAACCCTTCGCAGATGGCGTTGTTGCGTGAGGATCTGGGTGAACTGCCGACGGCAATCGAAGAAATGGTGCGCTGGTCCTCGCCGTCACCGTCGAAGCGCCGCACCGCCACCCGCGCGGTGACGCTCGGCGGCTGTGACATCGAGCCAGGACAGAAGGTGCAGGTGTGGGAAGGGTCGGCGAACCGGGATTCGCTGGTGTTCGCGCAACCGGACGTTTTCGACATCATCCGTAAACCCAATCCGCACTTGGGTTTCGGCTACGGCATCCACTACTGCCTTGGCGCCAATTTGGCCCGGCTGGAGTTGCGGGTGTTGTTCGAGGAGCTCCTTCAGCGGTTCTCGGCGGCCCGTCTGGTGAAGCCCGTCGAATGGACCCGCAGCAACCGTCATACCGGTATCCGACATCTGGTGGTGGAGCTCGGGGCGTGAAACCCGAGTCGTTCGCCGCCGTCATGGCGACCGGCATCGTGTCGATCTCCGCGGGGCAGCACGGCTATGGCGTCATCAGTTGGCCGCTGGCGGTGCTCGCGGCGCTCGGGCTGCCGGTACTGATGTACCTCGCCGTCCTCCGTTGGCCGTCCCTCGATCTGCAGAGCATCGACACTGTGGTCGGTTTGTTCACGTATGTGGCGGCGTGCGCGGTGGTGGCTGCCCGGTTCGCCGAGTACGGGCCCGCGCTGTGGATCCTGGGAGCGATGGGTCTTGCCGGCTGGCTGGCGCTGATCCCGATGCTGCTGGTGCAGATGCGGCGGCTGGGGCCGACCGGCCTGCGGGATCGTGCCCGTGGCACCTGGGAGCTGGCCAGCGTTGGGACGTCCGGGCTGTCACTCATCTTCGTCGCTGAGGGAATCGTGTTCTGGGGGTTCATCTTCTGGGGTGTCGCCCTGTGCCTGTACGGCGTGATGACTCTGCTCATCGCGTGGCGGGCACTCGGTGAGCCCGAGGTTCGGCGCAATGTGCCATCCGATCACTGGATCCTCATGGGTGGCCTGGCAATCGCAACGCTGGCCGGTGAGCACATCTACGGTGCGCTGCCACCCGGCCCGATTGCCGATGCGGTGCGCGTCCTCACCATCGCGACTTTTGTTGTTGCCACCGTGCAGATCGTGCCCCTGGCGATCACGAGCCGGCGCCAGATGCTCGACTGGCCCGCGGTGTTCCCGTTGGGCATGTACTCGGTGGCCGCATTCGGCCTGGCTCTCGAAACCGGTTGGAATGCAGTGGCTGTCGTATCGCAGGTGTTCTTCTGGATCGCATTCGTGGCCTGGCTGGCGGTGGTTGTCGTGGTGGTCGGGCGCGTCGTTCGCCTAACCTCGGGGCATGGACTCAGGCCAGAATGACCACCTCCGAGTCTCAGACGCCGAGCGCGCGAAGGTGGGACAACTGCTCGAACGCGCGGTAGCCGAAGGCATGATCACGCTCGACGAGTTCAGCGAGCGCTACGACGCCGCCCTGGCCGCCCGGACCCGTGGCGAGCTGAATGCAGTTTTGGTCGACCTGCCGTTGGGGCGGCCGGCCGTACCGACCCCGGCCGCGGCACCCGAGGAGCTGCGCGGCTGGATGTCCTCGGTTGTGCGGCGTGGACAGTGGACGGTGCCGCCCGCCCTGCACATGACCACGCGGCTGTGCAGCACCACCCTGGATTTCACGTCGGCCGTCCTGAACGGCCCGATCGTGGACATCGTCCTCGACGATTACTGCAGCTCGACAGAGCTCATCGTGCCGGCGTCGGCCACCGCCGACCTCAACGGCGTCAACGCCATCGCCGGCAGCGCCACCGTCAAAGTGCGCACCAGCCCGCCGTCGGACCAGCTGCACCTCGTCGTGCGCGGCCGCGTGCGGATGGGTTCTGTCACCGTGCGGCACCCGTTCGGAAGCTGGCTGCGGCGCTTGAGCGGCACCGGATAGCCTCGCCGGGGCGATCGTCAAACTTTTTGACGGTTCTGGTGAGGACTATGGGCCGGGAGTCTGGCCGGTGGTGGTCGTCTCTCGGTGCGACATGTCGCGCGCAACTTCGTCAAACTTTTTGACGAAATCACTCGATACGGCGCAGGCGCATGCCGGCGGAACGCAGTTCCAAGGCGGCGAGGCCGCGAATGGCCCGCTGATCTTGACTGCGCCACGCGCCGACAGGGTCGTCCGACACCGCGGTCAGCTTGGCCAGCGGCCGGTTGGCCAGGGCCCGCAGCGCGAGCAGTTGTTCGCCGGCGCTCGTCGAGGCCAGGGTGATCGCGGTCCACTTGCGCCGGAAGAACCGCACCCGCAGGAACAGCCACGGCATGGCGACGAACAGGATCGGAGCGGCGGCCACTGCCAAGGCCAACACCCAGGCCAGCCAGCTCGCGGTGCTGTCCAGGTTGTGGCCGGCGCCGGCGATGTCGAGGGCGGCCTCGCTGGCGGCGCGCAACGGCTTGCTCAGTGTGTCGCCGATCAGCGGAACGTGGTCGGTGCTGTCGCCGGCCGATCCCAGGTTGTCGGCAACCCCGTTGGCGCCGCTCTCGACCTGCCTGCCGACCTCAGCGATGGTCGCCACCGCCGAATGCACGGCCATCCCGACCAATATCCACACCGCGATCCACGTGATGACGGCCACGTCGCTGAACAACTGGGCCAACAAGCGGCCAGGTCTGCTGGCATAGGGCAGGTACCGCGATCTCATGAGACCGATCCCAACACATAGGCTGACCCAATGCGTCCTGCTCTGTCCGACTACCAGCACCTGGCAAGCGGCAAGGTCCGTGAGTTGTACCGCATCGACGACGAGCACCTGCTGTTCGTGGCGTCCGACCGCATCTCGGCCTACGACTATGTCCTCGATTCGCAGATCCCGGACAAGGGCCGGATCCTGACGGCGATGAGCGTGTTCTTCTTCGACCTGATCAGCGCGCCCAATCATCTCGCCGGGCCGCCGGACGACGAGCGCATCCCCGCCGAGGTACTGGGGCGCGCGCTGGTGGTGAAGCAACTGAAGATGCTGCCGGTGGAATGTGTGGCCCGCGGCTACCTGACCGGTTCGGGGCTGATCGACTACCAGGCGTCGGGATCGGTGTGCGGTATCCCGCTGCCGCCCGGGCTGGGAGAGGCGAGCAGATTCGACGAGCCGCTGTTCACCCCGGCTACGAAAGCCGACATCGGTGACCATGACGAGAACATCGCGTTCGCGCAGGTGATCGAACTGGTGGGGCCGGTGCTGGCCGACCAGCTGAAGGAACGCACCCTGCAGACCTACCTGCAAGGTGCCGACCATGCGTTGACGAAGGGCATCATCATCGCCGACACCAAGTTCGAGTTCGGCGTCGACGGGAACGGCAACGTGGTGCTGGCCGACGAGGTGTTCACGCCGGATTCGTCCCGGTACTGGCGCGCCGAGACCTATCAGCAGGGTGTGGTTCAGGACAGCTTCGACAAGCAGTTCGTCCGCAACTGGCTGACCGGGCCGGACTCAGGCTGGGACCGGCACGGCGACACCTCGCCGCCACCGCTGCCCGAAGAGATCGTCGCAGCCACCCGGGACCGGTACATCGAGGCGTACGAACGGATTTCGGGCCTGCGGTTCGAGGATTGGATCGGCGCATGACCCCGTCCGTGCAGCCTCCGGTCGCCAAGCGCGGCAACCACCGCCGCGAGCACCACGGTGATGTGTTCATCGACCCCTACGAATGGTTGCGCGACAAGGACAACCCCGAGGTGATCGCGCACCTGGAGGCGGAGAACGCCTATACCGAGGACGCCACCGGGCATCTGGAGCCGTTGCGGCAGAAGATCTTCGACGAGATCAAGGCCCGCACCAAGGAAACCGACCTCTCGGTGCCGATGCGCCGGAACGGCTGGTGGTACTACGCGCGCAGCTTCGAGGGCAAGCAGTACGCGGTGCATTGCCGGTGCCCGATCGGCGATCCCGACGACTGGACGCCGCCCCAGCTCGACGAGGGTGCCGAGATTCCGGGCGAACAGATCCTGCTGGACGAGAATGTCGAGGCCGACGGTCACGAGTACTTCTCGCTCGGCGCAGCCACCGTAAGTCTCGACGGCAATATCCTGGCCTACTCGGTGGACGTCCTGGGTGACGAGCGATACACCTTGAAGTTCAAGGACTTACGCACCGGTGAGCTCTATGACGACACGATCGCCGGGATCGGCGCCGGTGGTACCTGGGCGGCCGACAGTCGCACCCTGTACTACACCACGGTGGACGACGCCTGGCGACCCGACACCGTGTGGCGGCACCGGCTGGCGTCGGGCCTGCCTGCCGAGAAGGTGTATCACGAACCGGACGAACGGTTCTGGGTCGCGATCGGTCGCAGCCGCAGCGACAAATACCTCTTCGTCGCGTCGGGCAGCGCGGTCACCACCGAGGTCCGCTATGTCGATGCTACTGACCCGACCGCCGAGCTCACCACGGTGTGGGAGCGGCGCGACCTGGTGGAGTATTCCGTCGAGCACGCCGTGGTCGGGGGCGAGGACCGGTTCCTCATCCTGCACAACGACGGCGCCGAGAACTTCATGTTGGTGGAAGCCCCGGTCAGCGATCCCAGCGACGTGTGCCCCCTGATCGAACACCGGTCCGATGTCCGCCTGGACGGCGTCGATGCGTTCGACGGTTTCCTGGTCATCAGTTACCGCAGTGACGCATTGCCGAAGATGGCGCTGTGGCCGCTGACCGCCGACGGCTACGGCACGCGCGAGGAGCTGACCTTCGACTCCGAGCTGACCGCCGCAGGGATGGGTGGCAATCCGAACTGGTCCACCCCGAAGTTGCGGATCGGTGCGACGTCGTTCATAACGCCGGCGCGGATCTACGACCTGGACCTGGCCACCGGCGAGCGCACGCTGCTACGGGAGCAGCCGGTGCTGGGCGGTTACCGGCCGGAAGACTATGTGGAGCGCCGGGATTGGGCGACGGCGTCCGACGGTGCCCGGGTTCCCATCTCGATTATTCACCGGGCCGGGTTGCAGTTCCCGGCGCCGGCGTTGCTCTACGGTTACGGGGCGTACGAGTCGTGTGAGGATCCGCGGTTCTCGATCGCCCGGCTGTCGCTGCTGGACCGCGGCATGGTGTTCGTGATCGCCCATGTGCGCGGCGGCGGCGAGTTGGGCCGGCCGTGGTACGAGCACGGCAAGCTGTTGGAGAAGACCAACACCTTCACCGATTTCATCGCGGCGGCAAGCCATCTCATCGACACCGACGTGACCCGACCGCAGAATCTGGTGGCACTCGGCGGCAGTGCCGGCGGCTTGTTGATGGGCGCGGTGGCCAACATGGCCCCGGAGTTGTTCGCCGGAATTCTGGCCCAGGTGCCGTTCGTCGATGCACTGACGACGATCCTGGACCCGTCGTTGCCGCTGACCGTGACCGAGTGGGACGAGTGGGGAAATCCGTTGGAGGACCCCGAGGTGTACCGGTACATGAAGTCCTACACGCCCTACGAGAACGTGGCGGCACAGGACTATCCGGCCATCCTGGCGATGACCTCACTCAACGACACCCGGGTGTACTACGTCGAGCCGGCCAAATGGGTTGCCGCACTACGGCATACGAAGACTGATGGTCATCCCGTGCTGCTCAAGACCGAGATGGTGGCCGGCCACGGCGGACTGTCCGGACGCTACGAGCGGTGGAAGGAAGCCGCGTTCCAGTACGCCTGGCTGCTAGCCGCCGCCGATGGCGACAACTACGGCCGCGGCCAGGTAGACAGCCTCTTCGGCGGTCCGAACACCTAACCGCGAGGTCATCGACTTCGGCGGGTCGGGCATGCGGGCCGCGTGGACGTTGGCCGGGAACATGGCCAGCATGAGCAGGAACAGGCAGACTGCCGCCGCTGTGCGGGTGGGCGGGTAGAGCAGGCCGATGGCGCCGGCCAACTCCAGTACGCCGGTGACCGTCACCAGGATGCCCGGCGCCGGGAGAGCGGGCGGCACGATGGCGATCATGTCGCGCCGCAACGGATTGACGAAGTGTGCGACGCCGGTCATGACGAACATCGCGGCCAGTCCCACGGCGATGGCCTCAGGCCAACTGTCGAGGTAGTGCACGCCTGCCAGTCCGATCACCCGGGCTGCCACGCTGCCGAGGATCAGGGTGAGAAAGACGGCCATCGCAGGCTCCCATCTTGTCAGTGCCTAGATCGACACGCTACGCCTGATCTAGCCGCTGTCAAGATGCGGGATTAGGATGGACCACATGGGCTATCACCACGGCGACCTCAAGGCCGCGATCCTCGCGCAGGCCGCCGCCCTGGTGGCCGAACGCGGCGCCGACGGCATCTCGCTGCGCGAGCTCGCGCGAGCCGCCGGGGTCTCCCACGCGGCCCCGGCGCACCACTTCACGGACCGGCGCGGGCTGTTCACCGCCCTGGCCACCGAAGGGTTTCAGTTGCTGGCGGCGGCGCTGACGGGGGCCAGGCCGCAATTCATCGACGCCGCCAAGGCCTACGTGAGGTTCGCCCTCGACCACCCCGGCCACTACGAGGTGATGTTCGACAAGTCGCTCTACGACGACACCGACCCCGAACTGGTTGCGGCCGCGTCGGCCGCGGGTGCGGAGTTGAGCCGCGGCGTCGGCACCCTGGCCGACCCCAAGGCCGCAGCCGACCCGGAAAGCGCCGCACTCGCCGCATGGTCCCTGGTACACGGGTTTTCGATGTTGTGGCTCAACGATGCGATCGACACCGGGGGAGACCCGATCGCCAAAGTGGAGAGTCTGGCCGCGATCCTGTTCGACGGTTAAGGCCCGGAGTAGCGTCCGCTAACCTCATTGCGATGAGCCTCAACGACATTCCCCTGACCACCCTCGACGGCGAACCGACCACGTTGGCCGAGTTGGCAACCGGCGCAGCGCTGGTCGTCAACGTGGCCTCAAAGTGCGGGCTGACACCGCAGTACAGCGCCCTGGAGAAGCTCGCCCAGGACTACGCCGCACACGGGCTCACCGTCGTCGGTGTGCCGTGCAACCAGTTCATGGGCCAGGAGCCGGGCAGCGCCGAGGAGATCCAGACCTTCTGCTCGACCACGTACGGCGTGACGTTCCCCCTGCTCGCCAAGACGGACGTCAACGGCGCCGACCGTCACCCGCTGTATGCCGAGCTGACGCAGGCCGCCGACGCCGATGGCGAGGCCGGGGACATCCAGTGGAACTTCGAGAAGTTTTTGCTCGCCCCGGGTGGCACGGTGACCAACCGGTTCCGTCCCCGCACCGAGCCGGACGCGCCCGAGGTCATCGCGGCCATCGAAGCGGTCCTGCCGGCCTGATCGCAGGTCTATCCCAATGGACACTCGGCGTCAGAGTGTTCGACACCGTCCCGACATGTGACGTTGCCACACTGGCAGCGTGACCGGACAACTCATCGTCTCGATATCGCAGATCAGCGATCGCACGATGGCTGATGTCGAGTCGTTCTGCACCGAGCTCGATGCCCGTGGCGTGCCCGCCTCGATGATGGTGGCGCCGCGGCTCAAGGGTGGCTACCGGTTGGACCGCGACGCCGACACTGTGGACTGGCTGGCCCGTCGGCGCAGCGGCGGTGACGCCATCGTGCTCCACGGCTATGACGAGGCCGCGACCAAGAAGCGTCGCGGTGAGTTCGCCTCTTTGCCCGCCCACGAGGCCAACCTGCGGCTGATGGGTGCCGACCGGGTGCTCGAACACCTCGGCCTGCGAACCCGGCTGTTTGCCGCCCCCGGCTGGACGGTGTCACAGGGCACGGTGACAGCTTTGCCGCGCAACGGCTTTCGACTGCTGGCCGACCTCAACGGCATCACCGACCTGGTCCGCCAGACCACGACGCGCGCACGCGTGGTCGGAATCGGGGAAGGATTCCTGTCCGAGCCGTGGTGGTGCCGGACCGTGGTCCTCGCCGCTGAACGCACGGCGCGACGCGGAGGAATGGTGCGGGTCGCCGTCGCTGGGCGGCACCTTCGACGGCCCGGGCCCCGGCAGGCCATGCTGGACGCAATCGACCTGGCTTTGCTGCATCAGTGCGTGCCCACCGTCTATCGGTGGCGAGGATTGTCGGTACTGACCGACGCCGCCTGACAGGGGCTACTCTTTCGTCTCATGGCAGACGCCGATGTCATTGTCGTGGGGGCCGGTCTCGCCGGCCTGGTCGCTGCATGCGAGCTCGTCGACAGGGGCCTGCGGGTCCTGATCCTCGACCAGGAGAACGCCGCCAACCTGGGTGGCCAGGCCTTCTGGTCATTCGGTGGCCTGTTCTTCGTCGACAGTCCCGAACAGCGCAGGCTCGGCATCCGCGACAGTCAAGAGCTGGCGCTGCAGGATTGGCTGGGCACCGCGGGGTTCGACCGACCAGAGGATCACTGGCCCCGAGAGTGGGCGCATGCCTACGTCGATTTCGCCGCCGGGGAGAAACGCAGCTGGTTGCGGGCTCGCGGTCTGCAGACGTTTCCCTTGGTCGGATGGGCCGAGCGGGGTGGTTACGGGGCGTTGGGCCACGGCAACTCGGTGCCTCGCTTCCACATCACCTGGGGCACCGGTCCGGCGATCGTCGACGTCTTCGCCCGCCGGTTGGTGGACGAGCCCCGGGTACGATTTGCCCACCGGCACCGCGTCGATGAGCTCATCGTCTCCGACGGTGCCGTCGTCGGCGTCCGGGGTGCGGTGCTGGAGCCCTCCGACGCGCCCCGCGGCGCGGCCTCGTCGCGAAACACCGTCGGGGAGTTCGAGTTCCGTGCCTCTGCGGTGATCGTGGCCAGCGGCGGCATCGGGGGCAACCACGATCTCGTGCGCGAGAACTGGCCGGCCCGCATGGGCAGGGTGCCCGAGCAATTGCTCAGTGGTGTGCCCGCGCACGTCGACGGCCGCATGATCGGCATCTCCGAGACCGCCGGCGCGCACGTCATCAACAGCGACCGGATGTGGCACTACACCGAAGGCATCACCAACTACGATCCGATCTGGCCCGACCACGGCATTCGCATCCTGCCCGGACCGTCGTCATTGTGGTTGGACGCCAACGGAAAACGACTTCCCGGGCCGCTGTACCCCGGCTTCGACACGTTGGGCACACTCGAACACATCTGCCGCACCGGGCAGGATTACACCTGGTTCATCCTCGACGCGCGGATCATCGCCAAGGAGTTCGCGCTGTCCGGCCAGGAACAGAACCCCGACCTCACCTCACGCAGCGTGCGTGACGTGCTGGCCCGGGTGAAACCCGGCGCCCCGGCCCCGGTACAGGCGTTCGTCGACCGTGGCGTCGACTTCGTCAGCGCGCGTTCGCTTCGCGAACTGGTGGCCGCGATGAACGACGTGCCCGACGTGGTCGAACTCGACTACGCCACCGTGGCTGCAGAAGTCACCGCACGCGACCGCGAGGTGGTCAACAAGTTCACCAAAGACGGACAGGTGACTGCGATCCGGGCGGCCCGAAATTACCTCGGCGACCGGTTCACCCGGGTCGTCGCCCCGCATCGGCTCACCGACCCGAAGGCGGGTCCGATGATCGCCGTCAAACTGCACATCCTCACCCGAAAGTCCTTGGGCGGTTTGGAAACCGACCTGGACTCCCGGGTGCTCAAGGAAGACGGGACGGCGTTCTCCGGCCTGTACGCCGCGGGCGAGGCGGCCGGATTCGGCGGCGGAGGGGTGCACGGCTACCGATCTCTGGAAGGCACCTTCCTGGGCGGTTGCATCTTCTCCGGCCGGGCGGCCGGGCGTGGCGCCGCAGCCGATATCGCCTGACCCGCACGACCGCTCGCGGTCAGAAGGCCACGGCTGGGCCGTGAATCAGAACTCGGTGCCGTTCTCCTCGGTGAGCACCTGGAAGTCGGTCTTCGTCATCTCGGAGAGCCGTCCGTAGTAGATGCCCCGGGCATTCGGCTCGATGATGCCCTGATGGATCGGCACCGCCCGGGTCGGCGCGACCGCGCGCAGGAAGTCCACGGCCTCCGATACTTTCATCCACGGAGCCGCCGCCGGGGTGGCCAGCACGTCGACCGGCTCACCGGGAACGAACAGCGCATCGCCGGGGTGCATGAGCCGAGCGGGATGCTCGTCGTCGCCCAGCAGGTACGAAATGTTGTCGATCACAGGGATTTCCGGGTGGATCACGGCATGCTTACCGCCGGTCCCGCGCACGTTCAGTGAGCCGACCCGGAACTCGTCGCCGGGATGCACGGCCTGCCACGGCTCACCCAGCTGGGCGGCGGTCTGCGGGTCGGCATACAGCGCGGCCTGGGGGTTGGCATCGATCAGCGCAGGCAACCGGGCGGTATCGGCGTGATCGGGGTGCTGATGGGTGATCAGGATGGCCGACAAGCCGGTGATGCCTTCGAAACCGTGCGAGAAGTTACCCGGATCGAACAGCACAGTGGTGTCCGAAATGCTAGCCAGTAGGCACGAATGTCCGAAATGCGTGAGTTGCATACCTATATTGTGGCGCTCGGTGGGGCTATGGCGGGTGATCGTGGCGATGTCGATGGTGCTCTGCGGGCTGGCCGCAGCGCCTCCTTCCGCGTGGTCAGAGCCCAGCGCCGACTGCCCGCCGCTGTGTGACCGCATCCCCGATTCGGCGTGGGCGCCTGCCTCGCAACTCCCGTTGGCCCGCGAATACCGCTGGCCCGGACTGGCCGGTTTGGCCGTGACCGCAGTGGCACCGCGCTTCCGCCTCGAAGAGGAGTGTGGGTCGCCACTCGTGCCGGGGGATCCGCGCGGCTATGCCGTCGCGGCGCGATCGGAGGTGGCGCAGCCTGCCGGACACTGGCAACTGCGGGTCCAGGTCCTGCATTGGCGCGGGGAGACCTGGCAGGGCGGTCAGACCGCGCTCGCGGTGGTGCAGGGGGCTGCCGAGGCACTGCGGGCGTGCCCGGGGGCCGGGACGGCCATCACCACCGACCGGCCCGGGCGGCTGGCGGCGGCCGTCAACTTCGGTAACACGAAGGTGCTGCACCAGTACCTGCTCGCCGATCCGGGCAACAGCACCGTGGTTGAGTTGGCCCTCTGGTCGAGCACGCCACCACAGGTTCCGTGGTCGGCTCCATCCGATCGTCAGGTGCTCGATGCGCTGGCCGACCCACTGTGCACGGCTTACATAGGGTCGTGCCGGTAGAGTGTGCGCCGTGGCAAAGGTGGTTGTGCACGTCATGCCCAAGGCAGAGATCCTCGACCCGCAAGGTCAGGCGATTGTCGGGGCACTTGGTCGGCTCGGACATGGTGGTATCGCAGACGTCCGTCAAGGCAAGCGTTTCGAGCTCGAAGTCGACGACTCCGTAGCCGACGAAACCTTGGCAGAGATCGCTGAATCTCTGCTGGCCAACACGGTTATCGAGGACTTTTCGGTGAGCCGGGAGGACTCGTGAGCACCCGTGTCGGGGTGATCACCTTCCCCGGGACGCTCGACGACGTCGACGCGGCCCGAGCCGTCCGTCTGGCCGGGGCCGAGGCGGTCAACCTCTGGCACGCCGACGCCGACCTGAAGGGCGTCGACGCCGTCGTCGTCCCCGGTGGGTTCTCCTACGGCGACTACCTTCGCTGCGGGGCGATCGCGAAGTTCGCCCCCGTAATGGGGTCGGTCGTCGAGGCGGCAGGCAAGGGCATGCCCGTGCTCGGCATCTGCAACGGCTTCCAGGTGCTGTGCGAGGCCGGGCTGCTCCCGGGTGCACTGACGCGCAACGCCGGTCTGCATTTCATCTGCCGCGACGTGTGGCTGGAGGTCGCCTCCAACACGACCGCGTGGACGACCCGGTACGACGCCGGCGCCGATCTGCTGATCCCGCTCAAGTCCGGCGAGGGCCGGTACGTCGCGTCCGAGGCGGTGCTCGATGAACTCGAGGGTGAGGGCCGCGTGGTCTTCCGCTACCGCGAGAACCTCAACGGCTCGATGCGCGGAATCGCGGGCGTCTGCTCGGAGAACCGCCGCGTCGTCGGCCTGATGCCGCACCCCGAACATGCCACCGAGGCACTGACTGGACCGTCCGATGACGGGCTCGGCTTGTTCTACTCCGCGTTGGACGCGGTTCTCTCGGTTTAGCCTTCCGCGCCGCCTGCCCTCACGCAGCGGGCGTGCACGGATGCACGCCCGCAGCGCAGAGCGCTTACGCGGTGAGGGCGACCGAAGCTTCGGCGGTGTAAGCCAGGAACGTCAGGGTCTCCTGCAGGTACAGCTGCACGCTCTCGGCATCGTGGGACAGGTAGCCGATCGAAACGTCGGTGCCCAGCTGCAGATCGAAATCGCCACCGCGGGTGGACAATACGAAGGCACCGTCGATCGCGGGGGCCCAGATGATCTCACCGTCCACCAGCCGGCTCAGGTGCTCGCGGATCGGGTAGCCGTGCGCGGTGGTCTCGCTGACCTTGGTGTAGGTGGCCGCCGAGAGGAGCACTGAGTACGGCCCGTCGACACCGGCCAGTCGCAGCTCCGAAAGTGCCTGCGCGATCACGTCGGGAATCTCGCGGGCATCGTCGGGGAGGGCCAGCGCCGGGTTGGAACTCGAGCTGCGGATGCCTTCGATCGAGGCCGCCGGGTAGCCCTCGAAGATCGCGCGGTCCTCCACGAACGCCAGCTTCTTGGCGGCTTCCTTGACCGGATCCCAGTCGGAGTCCTGGGCACCGCGCTCGACGTCGTCAATTGCGGTGCGCGACACCGTGAACGGCACCCGCAGCCGCACCAGCGGCCGCGCGTCGCGCAGGTGGGCCACCACTCCGTCGCCGGGTGATTTCACGTCGAGCAGATGGCCGGTGCTGACCGCCGCGGTCACGGGGCCGCCGGGCTCGCTGACATCGACCACGCGCCGGCCGGCGATGTGCCGCTTGAAGGTTCGGCTGGCCTCGAGTTCGATCTCGGCCCAGGCGGACTCGGTGATCGGAGCAAGCTCGCGGTACAGGTTGTTCATTGCGGGATTCCTTTCAGACTGCCGATGCCGAGCGAGCCGTCACGGTGGCCCTGAGCCGGTGGTGCTTCCGCTGCTGCCGACTCTTGGTCGGAGGAGGGCAGCGGCGGTGGATCATCCAGAAAATCGATCGTGGGGCTGAAGAACAGGCCACCGGTGACGGCGGTGGAGAAATCCAGGATGCGGTCGGTGTTCCCGGGCGGGTCGCCGATGAACATATTGGTCAGCATCCGCTCGGTGACTTCCGGGGTGCGCGAATAACCGATGTAGTACGTGCCGAATTCGCCCTTGCCGATCTCACCGAACGGCATGTTGTGTCGGATGATCTTGAGCTCGTTGCCCTCGTCGTCTTCGATCACGTTGAGCGCCACATGAGAATTGGGCGGCTTGACCGCGTCGTCGAGCTCGATGTCGTCGAGTTTGGTGCGGCCGATCACCCGCTCCTGCTCCTCGGTGGACAGCGAGTTCCACGAACCCATGTCGTGGGTGTACTTCTGCACATGGACGTAACAGCCGCCTGCGAAATCTGGGTCCTCGTCACCGATCTGGCTGGCGTTGACCGCCACCGGGCCGTTCGGATTCTCGGTGCCGTCGACGAAGCCCATCAGATCGCGGTTGTCGAAGAACTTGAAGCCGTGCACCTCATCGACGATCGTCACGGCGCCGGCCAGCGCATCGGCGAACTTGGTGGCGAGCTCGAAGCACACGTCCATGGACTCGGCCCGCAGGTGGAACAACAGGTCACCCGGCGTCGCCGGCGCTCGGTGTCGAGGGCCGTCGAGTGGAATGAACGGGTGCAGTTCGGCGGGGCGTGGACCGGAGAACAACCGGTCCCAAGCGTCGGAGCCGATCGACACGATGGCCGACAGGTGCTTGGTGGGGTCGCGGAAGCCGATGGCACGCACCAGACCTGAGATATCGGTCAGGGTGTCGTGAACGGTCGCCTCGCCGCCCTCGTCGATGGTTGCGACCATGAACACGGCCGCCGGTGTCAGCGGGGCCAGGACCGGCTGGGGCTGTGGTGCGGGCACAAGATCGACCCTAACGCGGCGCGCGTTGAAATCCCGGTCAAGATAGAGATATGGCAGCCAGCCCCCAGAGCATGTGCGAGTTCATCGACGCGTCCCCGTCGCCCTTCCACGTCTGCGCCACCGCCGCTCAACGGCTGCGTGACGCCGGTTTCACCGAGCTTGCAGAAGTGGACGCGTGGCCCGGCACGGGGAAGTTCTTCACGGTACGGGCGGGTTCGCTGGTGGCGTGGAACACAGAGGGTGCGGACGCCGCCGCACCGTTCCGGGTGGTGGGCGGCCACACCGACAGCCCGAATCTGCGAGTCAAGCAGCACCCGGACCGCGTCGTCGCAGGCTGGCAGGTGGTCGCGCTGGCGCCGTACGGTGGGGCCTGGCTGAACTCCTGGCTCGACCGCGACCTCGGGATCAGCGGTCGGCTCTCGGTCCGCGACGGCAACCGGATCGACCACCGGCTGGTGCGGGTCGACGATCCGATCCTGCGCGTGCCGCAGCTCGCCATCCACCTGTCCGAGGACCGCAAGGGGGTGAGCCCGGACCCGCAGCGGCATGTCAACGCGGTGTGGGGTTTGGGGGAGCGGCCGCGGTCCTTCGTCGGATTCGTCGCCGAACGGGCCGGGGTCGAACCGGAGCGGCTGCTCGGTTTTGATCTGATGACCCACGACCTGGCGCCGTCGGCGATCACCGGTGCCGACCGCGAGTTCGTCAGTGCGCCGCGGCTGGACAACCAGGCCACCTGTTACGCGGGGCTGGAGGCATTCCTGGGGGCGGATGCCGGAGCGCACGTGCCGGTGCTTGCGCTCTTCGATCACGAGGAAGTCGGCTCGACGTCGGATCACGGCGCCCAGTCAGAGCTGCTGCCGACCGTGCTGGAGCGCATCGTGCTCGCCGCGGACGGTTCCCGGGAAGACTTCCTGCGCCGGGCGGCCGGTTCCATGGTGGCCTCCGGTGACATGGCGCACGCGACGCACCCGAACTACCCGGACCGTCACGAGCCCGGACACCTGATCGAGGTCAACGCCGGGCCGGTGCTCAAGGTGCAGCCCAACCTGCGCTATGCCACCGACGGTCGTACCGCGGCGGCGTTCGCGCTGGCGTGCGATCAGGCCGGGGTGCCGCTGCAGCGCTATGAGCACCGCGCCGATCTGCCGTGTGGGTCGACCATCGGGCCGATGACCTCGGCACGCACCGGGATCCCGACCGTCGATGTCGGCGCGGCGCAGTTGGCCATGCACTCGGCGCGCGAGTTCATGGGTGCCAAGGACGTGGCGGCCTACTCCGCGGCATTACAAGCATTCCTTTCGCCGCACTGACGCGGTGTCACCGCCTCGGTCTAAGGTCGGCGCCATGACGCTCTCGGTGGAAATGATCACGTTCGATTGCGCGGACCCGGACACGCTCGCCGATTGGTGGGCGCGGGCGGTCAGCGGTTCTGTAAATGCCTATGCGCCAGGTGAATTCGTGCTCGTACAGCGCGACGGTGGTCCGAATCTGGGCTTCCAGCGGGTACCAGACCCGACTCCGGGCAAGAACCGCGTACACCTCGACTTCCACGCCGCGGACATGGAAGCCGAGGTGGCCCGGTTGGTGGGCCTGGGTGCCACCGAAACGGGCAGGCACAACTTCGGCGAGGAGTTCAACTGGGTCGTCCTGGCCGACCCGGCCGGCAACGCATTCTGTATCGCGGGCGGGTAACCGCCGGTAGCTGGCAGGATTCCGGCCATGCTGTTGTCGCTCGTCGCGGTTTCGGTGGTGCTGGCCGGATGGTCGCTCTTCTCACGTGGCTTCGAGCGGCTACGGCTGACGGCGCCGATGGTGCTGGTGTTGGCCGGGATCGCGGTCGGCTTCACCACCCAGGACGCGTTGGCGTCGACGCTGAATGCCGTCACCGCCCAGCGCGTCGCCGAGATCATCCTTGCGGTACTGCTTTTCGTCGACGCCACCGATGTCCGCGGCGGGTATCTCGGTGCCGATCCGCGGTCGGCGCTGCGGCTGCTGTTCATCGCGATGCCACTGGGTCTGGCCGCATCGGTGCTGCTGGGGTTGTGGCTGATGCCAGGGCTGTCGTGGGCGGTGCTGCTGGTGATCGCCTGCGTGGTGGTGCCGATCGATTTCGCGCCGACGTCGTCGCTGCTGCGCGACACGCGGATACCCGAGCGCGTCCGCAGCTTGTTGACCGTCGAGGCCGGATACAACGACGGCATCGTGTCGCCGGTGTTCATCTTCGCGCTGGTGCTGGCCTCCGATCGCACCGATGCCGAGACCCCGCTCGACGCCCTGGCCCGGGCCGTTCCGGACGCAGGTAAGGCGCTGCTGGTCGGTGCGGTCGTCGGCGCCGTTCTGGCCATCGCGACCAACAATGCCGAACGCCGCAGCCTGATGACCGGGCAAGCCAAGCGACTGATCCTGGTGACGGCTCCGCTGTTGTCGTTCGGCGCCAGTCTCGGCGTGGGTGGCAACGGCTTCGTCTCGGCTTTCGTCTGCGGCATCGCATTCAACTACTTCCGTACCTCGCCGACCTTCGCCGCCGAGCTCGAGCTCGTCGACGATCTCGGATTCCTGCTGGCCTCGGTGATGTGGTTCGTGTTCGGGCTCACTGCAGTGCTGGCGCTCGGCTACGGCGTGCCGTGGGGGATCGTGCTGTTCTGCCTGCTCGCCCTGACCGTGGTGCGTACCGCCGCGGTGCTGCTGTCGATGGTCGGCTCGCCGCTGGGGTGGCGCGAGAGGCTGTTGCTGGGTGGGCTCGGGCCGCGTGGCACTCCGTCGATCGTGTTCGGACTGCTGGCGTTCAACGCCCTCGAAGGCGTGGCCGAACACACCGTCGCGCAGGTACTGGTGGTGGCGGTCCTGGGCAGCGTGGTACTGCACGGAGCGGGCGCACCAGCGGTCGCCCGCGCCTATGCGAAATCGCAGGCCAAACCGGTCACGTGAGGTCTGCACCCGCCCGCTGCCACATCACCGTGGACAGCTCTCGAACTGGGCGCGCAGCTTGGTCTGCAGGTCCATCAGCGGTGGTGTTCGCGGCTGGGGTTCCTGGGCGTCCTTCGAACAACCCCCAGGCCGGACGGTGACCTGTTCGTCCTCGATTTCGTACACCGCGGGCAGTCCCGAGTTCTTGACGAGCTGAAGTTGGTCGACGGCAACGCGATCCCCGTCGGCGCCGGCAGGCACGTCCTCGATGGACAAGCGAGGCGGCTCCAGATCGAAGAGGCCATTGGTCGGTGCCAGCTGATCGAGTGCCTCCCACAACGCCAGCTGCTCTGCTGTGGGCAGTCCGTGGTCCGAGCGGATGCTCGGTGCGTTGTTGCTGTCGATATCGAAGACCTTCCACTCGGTGGTCGAATCCGGAAAGTCCATGGCCAGTCGCCGGACCGCAGCCGCGAACTCCGATGCGCCCAGGGGATCGCGCACATGGTCGTAGCTGCGCAGGGTCACTCTGAGGCTGGTTCGAGCCGGTTGCCAGGGGCCGTCAGGTGACGCCCAGCCGGTGACGTCGTACGCGTAGTCGCCCTTCGCCAGTTTGAGCCAGTCCTGCCACGGCGGTTCCGGGGTGGTCTTCGAAGGGTCGACGCTGACGTACATCGTGGCGCCCGATTGGTCGGGGAAGGACTCTGACGAACGGCTCACGTGGAGGTTTGCTCCCAGCCCGCCGTACACCATCGATCCGTGGATCTGGTCGGCGAAGGTGCGCCCGAGCGCCGAGAGTTGGTCAGCGGTCGCCTCGGGACTGACCATGACCTGAAAGTCGGCGGTGCGCACCCGAAGCCCATGTCGCGTGCGACGGTGTGTGTGACGAACGTGACGCCGGGCTGACTTTTCAAGACGTTGTCGATCAAGCCGGCCGACCACGAGCCCCTGAACTGGCAACACGTGATGCCGAGCGCCAGCACGACACCGAGAATGGCCAGCCACACCTTCGGCCCGGGCTTTCGCATGTGCTGAGTATGCCGCCGCGGGGGCGGGTGGAGGCGCAACCGGCAATCGCCTGGTCGGACGCGCGCGAGCGGCAACGATAGACTCTTGGGCGTGACGTCTGAGCTCACCCACGCTATCGACACGGTGCAGCGGGCAGCCGCCACCCCTGATCAGCCCCAGCCGTACCGCGAACTCGGCCTCAAGGACGACGAGTACGAGCGAATCCGCGAGATCCTGGGTCGCCGCCCCACTGATGCCGAGCTGGCCATGTACTCGGTGATGTGGAGCGAACACTGCTCCTACAAGTCCTCCAAGGTGCACCTCCGCTACTTCGGCGAGACCACCACCGACGAGATGCGCGCCGGCATGCTGGCCGGGATCGGCGAGAACGCCGGCGTCGTCGACATCGGCGGCGGCTGGGCGGTCACCTTCAAGGTCGAATCGCACAACCACCCGTCCTACGTCGAGCCCTACCAGGGCGCGGCGACCGGCGTCGGCGGCATCGTCCGAGACATCATGGCGATGGGCGCCCGGCCGGTGGCAATCATGGATCAGCTGCGCTTCGGCGCGGCCGACGCACCCGACACCCGCCGCGTGCTCGACGGCGTGGTCCGCGGGGTCGGCGGCTACGGCAACTCGCTGGGCCTGCCGAACATCGGCGGCGAGACGATCTTCGACCCCTCCTACGCGGGCAATCCGCTGGTCAACGCGCTGTGCGTCGGTGCGCTGCGCAAGGAAGACCTACACCTGGCGTTCGCCTCGGGTACCGGCAACAAAATCATCCTGTTCGGTGCGCGCACCGGCCTGGACGGCATCGGCGGTGTCTCGGTGCTGGCGTCGGACACCTTCTCGGGTGACGAATCCGGCGCGGGCCGCAAGAAGCTGCCGAGCGTGCAGGTGGGCGACCCGTTCACCGAGAAGGTACTCATCGAGTGTTGCCTTGAGCTGTACTCGGCCGGCCTGGTGGTCGGCATCCAGGACCTCGGCGGAGCCGGATTGTCCTGTGCCACATCCGAACTCGCTTCTGCCGGCGATGGCGGCATGCGCATCGAGCTGGACCAGGTGCCGCTGCGGGCCAAGGACATGACCCCAGCCGAGGTGCTGTCCAGCGAGTCGCAGGAACGCATGTGTGCGGTGGTGACGCCGGAGAACGTCGAGGCGTTCATGGCCGTCTGCCGCAAATGGGACGTGCTGGCCACGGTGATCGGAGAGGTCACCGACGGGGACCGGCTGGAGATCACCTGGCACGGTGACACCGTGGTGGACGTCCCGCCTCGCACCGTGGCCCACGAAGGCCCGGTCTACCAGCGGCCGGTGGCGCGCCCCGACACCCAGGACGCCCTCGTCGCAAACACCTCGGCCAACCTGTCGCGGCCCAAGACCGGCGACGAGCTCAAGGCCACCCTGCTGGCACTGATCGGCAGTCCGCACCTGTGCAGCCGGGCGTTCATCACCGAGCAGTACGACCGCTACGTCCGCGGCAACACCGTGCTGGCCGAGCATGCCGACGGTGGCGTGCTGCGCATCGACGAGACCACCGGCCGCGGCATCGCGGTCTCCACCGACGCGTCGGGCCGCTACACCCAGCTCGATCCGTACACCGGCGCGCAGCTGGCGCTGGCCGAGGCCTACCGCAACGTCGCGGTCACCGGGGCCACCCCGGTCGCGGTGACCAACTGCCTCAACTTCGGGTCCCCCGAGGACCCTGGGGTGATGTGGCAGTTCAGCCAGGCCGTCCGGGGGCTGGCCGATGGCTGCGCGGCCCTTGGCATTCCGGTCACCGGCGGCAACGTCAGCTTCTACAACCAGACCGGCTCGACCGCGATCCTGCCGACCCCGGTGGTCGGCGTGCTCGGCGTGATCGACGACGTGAAGCGACGCATCCCCACCGGCCTGGGTACCGAACCGGGTGAGACGCTGCTGCTGCTCGGAGACACCCACGACGAGTTCGACGGGTCGGTCTGGGCGCAGGTCACCGCCGACCATCTGGGCGGGGTCCCGCCGAAGGTGGACCTGGCCCGCGAGAAGCTGCTCGCCGAGGTGCTGACCGCGGCCTCGCGCGACGGACTGATCTCGGCCGCCCACGATCTGTCCGAGGGCGGGCTGATCCAGGCCGTGGTCGAGGCTGCGCTGGCCGGTGAAACCGGTTGCCGGGTAATCCTTCCGGAAGGCGCCGATCCGTTTGTCACCCTGTTCTCCGAGTCCGCCGGCCGGGTCCTGGTGGCCGTGCCCCGCACCGAGGAGAGCCGGTTCCGGTCGATGTGTGAGGCCAGGGACCTGCCGGTGACCCGGGTCGGCGTGGTGGACCAGGGAAGCGATTCGATCGAGGTCCAAGGGCAGTTCAGCATTACGCTCGCGGAGCTACGGAGCACGTCGGAGGGCGTGCTGCCCGGGCTGTTCGGGTGACGGGGAAAACCCTCGACGAACGTCATCCCCTGCTGCGCTGGGCCTGGAGCCTGGTGCGACTGGACTTCACCGGCATCGCCGTCGGAGCCCTGTTCTTCTGTCTCTCACTGACCCCGTCCCTGCTGCCGCGCGACTGGCTGTTCGCCGGTTTGATCGGCGGCATCAACGCAGCGATCGGCTACGGCATCGGGGTCTTGCTGGGAAAAGCGCTGTACCGCTTCGTGTTACGGCGCAGGACGTGGTGGCCCCCGGGTAAGCGGGTGCTGCTGGGCCTCAAGGTGGTTGTCGTCGCCGGGGCGATCACGGCATCGATCCTGATGCTGATTCCCGCCGCGGCCTGGCAACGGCAGGTCTCGGCGCTGATGGGCATGGAAGGTCCGGCCACGGCGGGCTATCTGCGGACCCTGATCATCGCGGTCGCGGTGGCGGCAGGTTTGATCGCCACGGCGCGGATGCTGCGCGACTTCGTGCGACTGCTGGCCAAGGTGTTCATCCGGCGCTGGCATCTGCACCGGGAGGTTGCCCAGTTCATCGGTACCGCAATCGTGGTGGTGCTGGTGGTCACGTTGGTCAACGGTGTGCTCTACCGCGGATTCCTGGCCGGGGCCAGCCGGGTGTTCCAGCCGCAGAACTCCACCACCCGTGAAGGCGTCAGCCAACCTTCCGAACCCGAAAGGTCGGGCAGCCCAGCGTCATTCGCAGCCTGGGATTCTCTGGGATTCCAGGGCCGCAACTTCGTCGCGACCGGCCCGCGCGCGGCCGAGCTCGAAAAACTCAACGGCGCGCCCGCCCGCGAACCCATCCGGGTGTACGCCGGCCTGCATACCGCGGACTCCGACGATCAGCGGATCGCGGTGTTGCTCAGCGAACTTGAGCGCACCCACGCGTTCGACCGCAAGCTGCTGGTGATCGTCCCGACCACCGGCACCGGCTGGGTCAACCCGACGGCCGCCCGTGCGCTGGAGCTGATGTACAACGGGGACACCGCGATGGTCGGCATGCAGTATTCCTATCTGCCGAGCTGGATCTCGTTCATGGGCGACCGCGAGAAGTCGATGAACAACGGCAGATTGATGATCGACGCGATCCACGCCCGTTGGGAACAACTGCCCCCCGACCACCGTCCCAAGCTGGTGCTCTACGGGGAAAGTCTGGGATCCATGGCCGGGCAGGGCGCATTCAGCTGGCTGCCCGACATCTCCAGGATGGGCTTCTCCTCGGTGCTGTGGGTCGGCCCGCCCAACGCGAGCCCGCTGTGGCGTGGCCTGACCGTGCGCCGTGACCCGGGCACCCCGCAGGTGCGTCCCCGCTACGACAACGGCCGCACCGTCCGGTTCTCCGAGGCCGCCGACGCCGCCGAGATCGCTGCCGACGCCGCCGAACCGTGGGAGGGGACCAGGGTCCTGTTCCTGCAACACCCCTCCGACCCGATCATCTGGTGGTCGACGGATCTGCTGTTCTCCGAACCGGATTGGCTCGTCGAACCGCCAGGGACGGACCGCACCGCCTCGATGCGCTGGTACCCGATCATCACGTTCTGGCAGGTGGCCGCGGACATCACCAACGCCTCCAGCGTGCCCAACGGACACGGGCACAACTACGGCGAATCGGTACTCGACGGCTGGGCTGCGGTGGCCGCACCGGACGGCTGGACGCACGACGACACCGAACGCATCCGGCTGGCACTGGAGAAGACCGAAGCCGACAACGGGCCCGAATACTGATGGCAGCGAACCGTGTTCGCGCCGTGACGCTGGCGGCCGGCCTGGTGGCGTGGAACGGTCTGGTCGATCCGAGGCTGCCGGCCCGGTGGCAACCGCTGGTGCGCGCGGTCCTCGGCAGTGCGTTGATGTTCGGAACCGGGGCCCGGCCGGGGTTACGGCCACCGGCGTTGTGGTCGGGTGTGCGCCTGGGCGCGGCGGCCGCGACCGCGGTGAGCGCCGGTGTGGCCGCGACCTCGGCGGTGCCGATCGTCCGCACCGGCATGCGCGAAAAGACCCTGCCTGCAGCGCCCGGCAGCTGGTTGCTGCTGCGGATCCCGCTCGGGACCGTCTGGCCGGAGGAGGCCGCCTTCCGCGCCGCACTCGGCAAGGTCGCTGCCGAAGCGTTCGGCCCAGCCGGCGGTCAGGTGCTGCAGGCGACCGCGTTCGGGCTGTCCCATATCGCCGACGCGCGCGCCGCAGCCCAGCCCGTGATTCCGACCGTGCTGGTCACCGGGCTGGCCGGATGGGTGTTCGGCCGGCTGGCGCAGCGGTCGGCGAGCCTGGCCGCGCCGATGCTGGCACACCTGGCGATCAATGAGGCGAGCGCGCTGGCTGTACTGGCCTTCCGAGCCGTGCCAACAGGGCTGCCACCGCGAGGATCGCGGCCGTGACGATCAGGGGCCACAAAGTGGGTATCGAGAAATCGGTGACCCGCAGCGGGATCAACACCACACAGACCGCCACCACGGCCAGGATCAACCGCGGCGCCTGCTGTGCCGCAGCCGAACCAGCTACACGCGAATTGGCCTCGGCGACAAGCACATAGACGGCCACCAGGAGCAGCGCGGGGACCACCACCGGCAGCCTGCCGACGTAATCCTGGAACCGGGAGAAGGTCACGGCCAGAACGCACATCACCGCGGGCACCAGGAGCGCCACCTCCGGGCCGGACCCGAACAGCCGTCCCGCGACCCGGGTGGCCGCCCACATCAGGGCCAGCAACGCAGCCGAGCCCAGGCACAATGCCCCGGTGGTGAACCAGTAGAAACCGGCATCGGCGAAGAACTGGGAGATGATCAGTGAGAGATTCACGGCGGTGCTGTGGAACCCGCCGGTCGCGCCGATGTTGGCGGCCGCCAGTAGGACCACTGCGCCCAGCGCCGTAACGCCCACCGCGGTGCCCACCGGCCGCGCCACCGACTCCAGACGACCGCTCACCACGGTCGCCGCCTCGAAACCGACCAGGCCGAGGCCGAGCGGGATGGCCGCCGCAGTTGCCAGCAGGACCGAATCGACGTGGGAGCTCCCCATCATCATCGGCGGTGTACCCGCCGCCACCCGGGCCATGATCGCCAGCGCCAGGTAGACGAAGATCAGCAGGCCCACGCCGGCCAGGGCGGCAGCCGTCGCACCCACCGCCCGGGTGGGCAGGTAGGCCACCACCGCACCCGCGATCACCACCACGGCCACCGACCAGCCGGGCCACCACCAGCCGGCCAGCGCGGTCTCCAGGTCCGGTGCGCCGGTCAGCGGCTGCAGTGCGAGAGTCAGGGCGGCGCCCACACCCAGAAGCGCATACGCGGCCAGTTGGACGAGGCTGGTGAACCGCCCAGCCGCCGGACCCACGGTGGCCGCGACCAGATCACCCGTCGACACCGCCTGCGGCGCGTACCGGTGCAGGCGGGCGAACGCGACGACCAATACCGCCGCGATCGCCGCGGCGCACAGGCCGGCGACCCCGTTGAAGATCGCAGCGCCGATCGGTGCGAGGGACAGTCCGACGGCACGCCACGCGGGCAGAGCGGGCGGCCAGGTCGCGGGCGGTTCGGGGCTCGCCGGTACTGCGCGTTTAGGCATCCGCACTGCCGTTCACAAAATCCCCTCTCACCCGAATCCCCTGGATCAAGATCGTAAGGCCGTCACGGATTGATCGTGGGCTCACCGATCTGACGGCCCCAGACGTAGTCGACAAAGATCGGTGAGCCCAGCTCGACATGGTTGTACGGCGCAATCGACAAACCGGTGTCCATCACCAGATACGGCGCAGGCCACAGGTCGGCCGTGATCGGCTTCCAACAGCCCGGCTTGCCCTCGGGCCCGCCCTTGGCGTTCACCCGCGGCAGATTGTCCGGATACACGTAGGTGTTGCCGACGCCGATGCTCGACAAGGTTCCCGTGCTCTCGAAGGAGTATCCGTTGTCGCCGCCGAACGTCGCATAGAAGGCGGGCGCCACGTCGTGGTAGTTGCGGATGGTGCAGAACAGTTGCCCCTGGTACTTGTCGAACAGCTTCGACGTCGGGATCAGGTCCTGCGCGCCGCGTTGCAGATACGGACCGCCGCGCTCGAGGATGTCCGAACCGGTTCCGGCGAAGCCAATCGCCGCGACCAGCGCGGCATCGAGGTTGCCGCGCTGGGAGTTGAAGGTGGCAGCGCTACGCGCCGCGTCGCCCAGGCCGTCGAACAGATCGGGACCGGCCGCCGCATAGCGTTCGCCGAGATCGGCCAGTGCGGTGATGTCGTGGCGCAGCGCGGGCATGCGCGGGTTCAGATCGTCGAGGATGGTGTTGCCGTCGGCCAGAGACTGGCCGAAGGCGCTGCCCAGCCCACTCAACGCCTGGGCCGTGGCAGACAAGGTCTGGTTCAGTTTGATCGGGTCGACCTGTTCGGTGATCGCGGTGATCGTCTCGAACAACGTGTTGAACTCGGTGGTGACCGCCGTGACGTCGAGTGGGGTCGAGATCGAAACCCGTTGCGGGCTGGGATGTTCCGGAGAGGTGAAGGCCACGTATTTGTTGCCGAACACCGTGGTCGCCTGGATCGAGGTCTGTACGTTGGCCGGGAGTAGGTCCAGGTATTTCGGGTTGATGTCGAGATGCACCAGAGCCCGGACCGGGTCGGAGTCGGCGTCCACCGAGCCCACCCGCCCGATCGGAACACCGTTGAAGGTCACCTTCGAACCCGGATCGAGCACCAGGCCCGCGCGTGAGGCCAGCAGTGTCAGTGGGGCCCTGGGCTCGAAGACGCCCCGGAACTGCGCCACGATCAACCCCAGTAGCAGCGCGATGATCACCAGAAACACGGCACCGGCCAAGCGGTACGGCGGATTTCGGTGATCGGCAGACATTTTGCGAGACTCTATGGCATGGCCGCGCGAGGCAATGTCGATCCGCAAAAGACCAGGGCGGCGGTCGCCGCCGTGGCCGACTGGCTGCGCGCACCCACTCACCCGGAGCCCGCCCGCACCGAACTGGCCGAGGCGGTCAGGTTGACCGCTCGCACCCTGGCCGCGATGGCGCCGGGTGCCAGCGTCGAGGTCCGGGTACCGCCCTTCGTGGCGGTGCAGTGCATCGAAGGGCCGCGGCACACCCGCGGCAATCCGCCCAACGTCGTGGAAACCGACCCGCGGACCTGGCTGCTGCTGGCCACCGGACTGCTCGATCTCGATGCAGCCGGATCCGCCGTGCAGATGTCAGGTTCGCGGGCCGGTGAAGTGGCCCGATGGTTGCCCGTGGTGCCGCTGGGGGCCTGATCACCGGAAGTAGGGATACTCCTGCACCCAGTGAAAGCCCCGATTACGCAGCGTGAACTCGTCGAGATCCATGCGATCCAGCCATATCGTGACGTTGCGACCGGACAACGTGCCGGTCAGCTGCAGCTGGTCCGGAGTCGGACAGGATGCGGTGAGTGTGGCCAGGGGCGTGCCGTCCGGTCCCGACACGGTGAGGTTGTGCCCGTCGACCTTGACCGGTGCGTCCACCAATTCGCCGCTCATGCGCTGATAGGTCACGACCTCGGGCAGGTCGAAAACGACTCGCTGCCAACGGTACTGGTCGGTGGTCAGCGGCGGTGCCGTCCTGTCGTCGACGTCGAACCGGCTCACCGTCCAGATCCCGTACAACTCGGGTTTGGCGCGCCCGCCGCCGTACTCGCTCCAGCTCTGCCATCCGGTCAGGACACAGCCGGCCACCATCCAGATGCCGAGTACGGCCTGGACCCGTGTCGCGATGGTGTTGGCCCTGGCACCGGCGAACAGTTCGGGTTGCACGGCCGGTTCCGTGTTGCGCTGCAGCACCAGGAAGTCGGCCAGCCGCCGGTACTGCGGCGCCAGCAGCACCAGGCCCATCAACATGAGATGCCCGGACAGGATCTTGACCGGCACGTCGAACGTCATGTTCAGCAGGAACACCTGGACCATGCTGGCCAGGGCGAGCAGCGCACCCAGCGTCGCGGTTCGGGGCACGAACAGCAGCAAGCCGGCGAGAACCTCGACCGCACCCAGTGCCATCTCGTACGGATAGGAGCTGCCCACCTGCAGCCACAGCACCGAGGCCGGGCTGAACTCGCCGTACGGGCGTAGCAACGCCGCCAACGGTGGAGCCGGCATCTGCGTCGGGATGAGCTTGGCGAATCCGTAGAACAACATCTGCCCGGCCACGCACAACCGCACAAACGTCAGGAACCACACCCACAACCTCGAGTAGTCCTGCCGCTGCCGGTCCACCCATGACCACACCGCGGTGCCGACCACCGAGAAGACGAGCAGGCAGAAGATCATCACCCAGATCGCGGCCTGGTCCCCGCTGCCCGAGTCCTGATGCAGCACCGCCTCGACGCCGAACACATGACGGCCGACCCAGGTCACTACCGGGCCCAGGACGGTCATCTGCCACATCACCGCCCGGTCCGGCAGCCAGTGGCCCACGATCCCAAGGAAGGCGAAGGTGATCTGCGCGAACAACAAACAGAACAGGCCGAAGTAAAGGAAGCAGAACCGGAATGCGATCTTCGTCACCTCCGGCCAGGGTTGCGGCTGAGCCGGGTCGTCGGAATCGAGGGGATCGGTTGCCGGCTTGTCGGAGAGTTGACGCGTCACGAAATCCATCCTTGCGGTTGGCATGTAGTGGGTCGATGGGGTTAACCCGACGGTTCCGGCTACGGCTGATCACACCCTGGCGAACGGGTGGGGGAATGGCGAAGGTGGCGCCGGTTGTTGCAAAAGCCGGTGCCAGACCGGCCATTCGATTCTTTTGTTGGCCCGCCTGGACCGTAGACTCGGTTATGTCACCAACCGCCGCCCCGGGAGCAGCCCTATCGTGACTGGTCAGCAACTCGACGAAAACGAACCGCGCGAAGAGTGCGGTGTATTCGGAGTCTGGGCTCCCGGCGAGGACGTCGCCAAGCTCACCTACTACGGCTTGTACGCGCTGCAGCACCGTGGCCAGGAAGCTGCGGGCATCGCGGTGTCCGACGGCTCACAGATCCTGGTGTTCAAAGATCTCGGGCTGGTCAGCCAGGTGTTCGACGAGCAGACCCTGGCCGCGATGCCGGGCCACGTCGCCGTCGGGCACTGCCGGTACTCCACCACCGGCTCCACCACGTGGGAGAACGCCCAGCCGGTGTTCCGCAACACGGCCGCCGGAACCGGCGTCGCACTCGGCCACAACGGCAACCTGGTCAACACCGCCGAACTGGCCACAAGGGCCCGCGCCGCCGGACTGATCGACATGACGATCCGGGGGAGCGCCACCGCTCCAGCGACAACGGACTCCGACATCCTGGGTGCGCTGCTGGCCCACGGCGCCGCCGATGCGACCCTGGAGCAGGCCGCCCTCGAGCTGCTGCCCACGGTGCGCGGCGCCTTCTGCCTGACCTTCATGGACGAGAACACCCTCTACGCCGCCCGCGACCCGCACGGTGTGCGGCCGCTGGCGCTGGGCCGGCTCGACCGGGGTTGGGTCGTGGCCTCCGAGACCGCCGCCCTCGACATCGTCGGCGCCTCCTTCGTCCGCGACATCGAACCCGGTGAACTGCTGGCCATCGACGCCGACGGGGTGCGCTCCACCCGGTTCGCCAACCCTGAACCCAAGGGCTGCGTCTTCGAGTACGTCTACCTGGCCCGCCCCGACAGCACCCTGGTGGGCCGCTCGGTCCACGCCACGCGCGTCGACATCGGCCGGCGGCTGGCCCGCGAGCACCCGATCGATGCCGACCTGGTGATCGGCGTCCCGGAGTCGGGAACGCCCGCGGCGGTCGGGTACGCACAGGAATCTGGCATCCCGTTCGGGCAGGGCCTGATGAAGAACGCCTACGTGGGGCGCACGTTCATCCAGCCCTCACAGACCATCCGGCAGCTGGGTATCCGGCTCAAGCTCAACCCGCTGCGGGAGGTGATCCGCGGTAAGCGGCTCATCGTCGTCGACGATTCCATCGTGCGCGGCAACACCCAGCGCGCACTGGTTCGCATGCTGCGGGAGGCCGGCGCGCTGGAGGTTCACGTCCGGATCGCGTCGCCCCCGGTGCGATGGCCCTGCTTCTACGGCATCGACTTCGCCACCCCGGCCGAGCTGATCGCCAACGCGGCGTCGGCCGAACACGAGGGCGAGATGCTGGAGGCCGTGCGGCACGCCATCGGCGCCGACAGCCTGGGCTACATCTCCCAGCAGGGCATGATCGCGGCCACCGAACAGCCCGCCACCCGGTTGTGTTCGGCGTGTTTCGACGGGAACTATCCGATCGAGCTGCCCGGCGAGACAGCACTGGGCAAGAACGTCGTCGAGCACATGCTGGCCACCGCAGCCCGCACCGGCGTCCCGCTGCAGCCCGACAACGACAACGCTTCGGCACTCAGACGTCCCTGACGTCTCCGGCATCGTGGCGTCCCTGACGGCGCCACCTCCTTGAGGGGTCCTTAACGCCTCCTGCGCTGTACCCCCGCAACGGCGGGGCGGTAGCCTTGCTTGCGATGACTAAGGGCGCCGAACAGCACGGCATCGCCGAACACAGCAACATTTCCTACGCTTCGGCCGGAGTGGACATCGAAGCCGGTGACCGCGCCGTCGAACTCTTCAAACCCCTCGCCGCGAAGGCGACCCGTCCGGAGGTCAGGGGTGGCCTGGGCGGCTTTGCCGGGTTGTTCGCCCTGCGGGGCGGATACCGCGAGCCGGTGCTGGCTGCCTCGACCGACGGGGTGGGCACCAAGCTCGCCGTCGCGCAGGCCATGGACAAGCACGACACCGTCGGGCTGGACCTGGTCGCCATGGTGGTCGACGACCTCGTGGTGTGCGGCGCCGAGCCGTTGTTCCTCCAGGACTACATCGCCGTCGGTCGCACCGTGCCGGAGCGCGTCAGCGCGATCGTGTCCGGTATCGCCGAAGGCTGTGTCCAGGCCGGCTGCGCCCTGCTGGGCGGTGAGACAGCCGAACATCCCGGCCTGATGGAACCCGACCACTACGACATCTCCGCGACGGGCGTCGGCGTCGTCGAGGCCGACAACGTGCTCGGGCCCGACCGTGTCCGCCCTGGCGACGTGATCATCGCCATGCGCTCCAGCGGACTGCACTCCAACGGCTACTCCCTGGCCCGCAAGGTGCTGCTCGAGATCGACCGGATGAACCTTGCCGGCCACGTCGAGGAGTTCGGTCGCACGCTCGGAGAGGAGCTGCTGGAGCCGACGCGCATCTACGCCAAGGACTGTCTGGCGCTGGCCGCCGAGACCCAGGTGCGCACGTTCTGCCACGTCACCGGTGGCGGCCTGGCGGGCAACCTGGAGCGCGTGGTGCCGCACGGGCTGACCGCGGAACTGGATCGCGGCACATGGACGCCGGCCCCGGTGTTCCAGATGATCGCCCAGCGCGGACGCATCGAGCGTGCCGAGATGGAGAAGACGTTCAACATGGGTGTCGGGATGGTCGCGGTCGTGGCCCCTGAGGACACCGATCGCGCGCTGGCCATTCTGACCGCACGTCACCTGGACTGCTGGACGCTGGGAACCGTGAAGAAGGGCGGCAAGGACAGTGTGCGCGCCCAACTGGTTGGACAGCATCCGCGGTTCTAGGCATTAGACAAGGTCGCGCTGATAAGCGACATGCGCTGTCAGCGCGACCTGTGTCTAGGTTCTACAACGGAGTGTCGACGGCTCAGCGCCGCCAGTCATCCTCGCCCGACCAGTCTTCGGCGTCGTCATTGGCGTCACCGGAATCGGGAGATCCCGACAGCTCACGTTGGAGCTGACTGAAGTCGGTATTCGGCGAGCTGTACTTCAGGTCACGTGCAACCTTGGTCTGCTTTGCCTTCGCCCGGCCGCGGCCCATGGGGGACCCCCTCGCGCAATAACGGAGCGGCCCAATAGCTAGGCGGCTCCGATCTGTGTGTCTTTATTGTCCTGCCAACACTTTACCGTGCCCGTCCGAGAAGTGCTGTCAGGCCCTGCCTCACATCGAGTGGCCGGGGCCCGGCTGCCCTGCGTCGTTGCACGGTTGGGCGACCGTCACCAGGTTCGCCGAAGGGGCGATGAGACGGTCGTCACGTCGTCGTTGACCGGGTGAGTTTACGTGCTGGTGAGCAGTTTCACGGCTTAACGGCCTCGGAGTCGGTCGACTGCCGCGCGGCCGGCTCCGGCGGTGGCGTCGGCCTCCGGCATCGAATCGGGGTCGATCACGGCCGGTGCCTGGGCCTGCTCCCCGACGACCAGCTCGATATCGACCGGTATTCCCCGCTTGACCAGGGCCAATGCGATCGGGCCCTCGTCGGCGTGCTCGACGACCGTGCCGACGCGACCGACGTTGCGGCCGCCCGCGGTCACCGCATCGCCGGTGACCGGGCGGTCCGTGGAACCGTCGAGTTGCAGGATCACCAGCATCCGGGGCGGTTTGCCCAGGTTGTGCACGCGGGCGACGGTCTCCTGACCGCGGTAGCAGCCCTTGTCCAGGTGCACGGCCCCGACGCCGGGCCCGCCGATCCAACCGACCTCGTGGGGGATGGTCCGCTCGTCGGTGTCGACGCCCAGCCGCGGCCGTGCGGCCGCCACCCGGTGCGCCTCATAGGCCCACACCCCGGCCGGTCGGACCCCGGCATCAGCGAGCCGCCGCGTGTAGTCCGCGATCGACTCGCGTGGCACCACCAGGTCCAGTTCGATGCCGGGTGCGGGCAACCGGCGCAGGAAACCGCCGCCGGGCAGTGCCACCGCGGTCGACTCCTGCAGCAGCTCCTCGACACCCACGGCCTTGAGCACCTTCTCGTCGGCCAACCCGGGCCCCAGCAGTGACAACACCGCCAGGTCGGCCGGCTCGATCTGCACGTCGGCCCAGAACACCATCTTGCGCAGGTAGGCCAGCAGCGGCTCGCCCCGCCACGGCTCGGTGTCCACATAGGTGGTCCCCGCGAGCTCGGTCTGGATCCAGTGATCTTCGACACGGCCCTGCAGGTCCAGGCTCAGGTTCTCGGTGACCGCACCGTCCGGCAATGCGCTGACGTGCTGGCTGGAGATGCTGTGCAGCCACGTCTGCCGGTCCTTGCCGGTCAGTGTGAGGACCGCCCGGTGCGAGCGATCCACCAGGACCGCGGCGCTTGCCGCTGCGCGCTGTTCACCGAGCGGATCACCGTAATGCCAGACGGCGCCGGCGTCGGGACCTGCCTCGGGCGCCGGAACCGCTGACGGTAGTGCAGTCATAGCCCAACTGTACGTTTGTCGCTCTTCGCCCAAGCTGCTCGCACGCGCAAACTACGCTGGGGCCCCATGGCGAGCCCACCAGCCGTGCTGGTCACCCTTGACGGGCAGATCCACGACCCCAACGCCCCGCTGCTGTACGCCGACGACCTGGCCGCGGTGCGCGGCGACGGGGTCTTCGAGACGCTGCTGGTGCGTGACGGCAGGCCCTGCCTCCTTGAGCCGCACCTGGCCCGCCTGGCCCAATCCGCCAAGATGTTGGATCTGCCCGTGCCGGACCTGGATGCCTGGCGGGCGGCGGTGGCGCTGGGGACCGAGTGCTGGATCGCCGACCACGACGACGACGGCGTGCTGCGCCTGGTGTACAGCCGAGGGCGCGAAAGCGGTGGCCCCGCGACTGCGTTCGTCACCATCGGCGCCCTGGCCGACCGGGTGGCCGGCGTGCGGCGCGACGGCTTGGCGGCGATCACCCTGGACCGAGGGTTGCCGCTGGGTGCCGGCGACATGCCATGGCTGGCCGCGGGTGCCAAGACCCTGTCCTACGCGGTGAACATGGCCGCGCTGCGGCACGCCGAACGCCAGGGCGCCGGCGACGTGATCTTCGTGAGCTCCGACGGCTACCTGCTGGAAGGGCCGCGGTCGACCGTTGTCATCGCGACCGAGGAGAACGATGGTCAGCCTCTGCTGCTCACCCCGCCGCCCTGGTATCCGATCCTGCGTGGCACCACCCAGCAGGCACTGTTCGAGGTAGCCCGCAACAAGGGTTACGACTGCGACTTCCGTTCCCTCAAGCCTGCGGATCTGCTTACCGCACAAGGGGTTTGGCTGATTTCCAGCATCACCCTGGCAGCTCGGGTGCACACCTTGGACGGCCGACGGCTGCCCGATGCGCCACTGGCCGCCGACATCTCCGGCCTGGTGGACGCGGCGATCCTCAGTGACCGCTGAGCCGCGCGTAAATCGCTTGTCGGCGTGAGCGGACGGGGGTAGCTTCGTGATCACACAGGGAAGGAGGTGGTCCGAGAAATTGAGTGACTTATGGACATGTGAGGTGGCTGCCCGCTAGCAGCGCCGGGGATACTGCCTGCGCGCGCTGGCGAATTCCCCCGCAGCCACCCGGCCCCCGAGCCCCTCGGTCTGTCCAACCAGGTACCAAGGCTCGGGGGCCGCCCCATATCTGGGGTCGGCTGAAACCGTTACTGCGGTGGCGGGTGTGGTGCCAGTGACTGGCAGGACTGCATCGCGTCCTCCCACTGCGCCTGATCGACTCCGGGTGGTGCCGGCGGCGTCGCACCCGCACCGGGCGGTGGGCTGTCTGACCCACCCGGAGGCGGACCGTCCGGGTGGTGACCGGGTCCGCCGGGATGCTCAGGTCCGCCGGGATGCTCAGGTCCGCCGGGTGCACCGGGTGTGCCCTCGGGAGGCGCGGGAATCCCGTGCTCCTGCATGCACTGTCCGAAGGCATCCGGGGTGACCGGTGCCGACGGCTGCCCCGACGATGACATGGGTGCCTGCGTTGACGACTGCGCGGCCTGCGTCGGGGAATCCGTCGACTCGCCGGAGGCGCACGCGGCCGCCGAACCGATCACCGCGAGCGCGGCCAGGCCCGAAAATGCGGTTCGCACAAAGGTTTTTCTCGTCACGGCGCTCTGTCTCATGCGATGACCGTATGAGACCCCGCTGAGCGCGGATTAATCGCCGGCTATGTGTCCGCTGTGCGGCGGGCAGTTACCGCGAGAACTAGCTCGGGCCGGGAGCCAGCGTGGAACACGCCTTGACGGCCTGCTGCCAGGTCTGTTGGTCGACACCGGCCGGTGGCCCGGCGACCGGGCCGGGCGCGACGGGCACGCCGTGTTCGGACAGGCAGTGCGCGTAGTTGCCGTGCTCGGCAGGCGGCTCGGTGGGAGCCGGTTGCGGCCCCTCCGACGAACACGCTCCGAGAATCGCTGCCGCGGCAAGCAGACCTGCCGCGATGATCGGCCGGCGCATCAGCCGACGTACCGGGACAGTCGGGCCGACAGGTGCGGCACCAGGCCGCCGTCGGCGTCTACACGTTCCTCCACGTAGCCCAAATCTCCGCCTTCGACGATGCCGTACAACCGTTTGGCGCCCCCCACCAGCAACCCGGACTTGCTGCGGGCCAGTGCATCGGTGACCAGCTCCCAGGACGCCTGGGTCAGGGGTTTGCCGTAGAAAAGCTCGACATAGCCGGCCGAATGGGCCAGCAGCAGTTCGATGGCCTGCGACTCGTCCCGGCCGGCGGGATCCTCGGGATCGGTCACGAATCGCCAATAGCCGGTCTCACGCAGGCCGGGGGAGTCGTATTCGCCCGATTCGTTCAGTCGCCACGACCGGGAGTCCCAGTTCAGGTAGTCGCCGCCGTCATGGGAAACAATGATCTGCTGGCCGAAACGGTAGTCGCCATGGGTGTCGCGGCCTTCGCCTTCCCCGCGCCAGACGCCGACCAACGGCAACAGTGCCAGCAGCGCATCGTTGAGTTCGACGCCGTCGCGCAGATTGGCGGTATCGGCGGGAACCGGGAGGTCATCGAAGACCGGAATGTTACGGGAGGCCGTGGCCTTGGCCCGTTCAGCGGCGGCCGCTATGGCTCGGTCACCTGAGCCTCGCTCAGGGACGGAGGCCTCGGCTGGAATGTCTCGGTCGGAGGTCACGACTCGTCGGTGACGAGGCGGTACAGCGCGTACAACGCGAACCACGTGATCACCACGACGGCCGCGACGAGCATTATCTCGAAGAAGAGCACCACGGGAGTGAGTCTAGTTCCTTGTCGAAGGTGTCGGCGCCCCGGGTCGGGACGCCCCTATACACGCCGAACGTGAGCTTGTGTGTCAGATTCGTGCGAATCCTCGTACACAAGCTCACGTTCGACTGGAGGAAGGACTAGGCCGAGCTGGATGGCCTAGCTCCTTCGTCGCTAGGCAACCTTGACGTCGACCTCGTGGATGCCGGCGCCGGTCGGGGCCACGCTGGCGTCGCCGTTGCCCGCGGGGGACAGGGCGCGCAGCGTCCAGGTACCGGGAGCGGCGAAGAACCGGAAATCACCGGTTGCCGAGGCCACGACCTCAGCGGTGAACTCGTCGCTGGAGTCCAGCAGACGCACGAAGGCACCACCGACCGCCTGGCCGGAGCCGTCCACCACGCGACCGGTGATGACGGTTTCCTTCTCCAGGTCGACGCCGGCGGGCAGCGTCAGTCCTTGCTTAGGTGCAGAGCACATATCAACTTCCCAACTCGATCGGGGCGCCCACCAGGGAGCCGTATTCCGTCCAACTGCCGTCGTAGTTCTTGACGTTCTGGTGTCCCAGCAGCTCCTGCAGCACGAACCAGGTGTGCGAGGAACGCTCACCGATCCGGCAGTAGGCGATGGTTTCCTTGTCTCCGTCGAGGCCCGCCGCGGCGTACAGCTGTGCCAGGTCCTCGTCGGACTTGAAGGTGCCGTCCTCGTTGGCTGCCTTGCTCCACGGAACGTTGATGGCGCCGGGGATATGCCCGGGGCGCTGGCTCTGCTCCTGCGGCAGGTGTGCCGGGGCCAGGATCTTGCCGGAGAACTCGTCGGGGGAGCGCACGTCGACCAGGTTCTTCTCGCCGATTGCGGCGATGACCTCGTCGCGGAAGGCGCGGATGTTGTTGTCGGGTGCCTTGGCCGAGTAGGACGTCGCCGGGCGGCTGACGGCATCGGTGACAAGCGGGCGGCCGTCGAGCTGCCAGCGCTTGCGGCCGCCGTCGAGCAGCTTCACGTCGTTGTGGCCGTACAGCTTGAAGTACCAGTAGGCGTAGGCCGCGAACCAGTTGTTGTTGCCGCCGTACAGGACCACCGTGTCGTCGTTGCCGATGCCCTTGTCGGACAACAGCTTCGAGAACTGCTGCTGGTCGACGAAGTCACGCTTGACGGCGTCCTGCAGGTCGTCCTTCCAGTCCAGCTTGACGGCGCCGGGGATGTGGCCCTCGTCGTCGTAGGCGCTGGTGTTCTCGTCGACCTCGACGAACACCACGCCGGCGGTATTGAGATTGTTCCCGGCCCATTCGGTCGAGACCAGGACGTCGGAACGTGCCATGTAACGAATTCCTTTCGGTTGCTTGCTATTTGATATGTCTGGTGGGTGTCATGCGGGATTGGGGACGCGGCGCAGCCGAGCCACCAGGGGATAGATCTGGCAACCCAGGCAGATGCCGAAGGCGGCGTTGAGGAAGGCCGCCACCAACGCGAACGCGGTGGCGGTAAGGCCGAGCGCAGTGATGCCGAAGGCGAACCCCACGGTCCCGGCGACGGCGAAAACGAACCCGACCAACTGGGCGAACTTCAGTGGCGCAACCGGCTCACGTTCGGTGACCGGTGCCAGGCGCGGCGCGACGAACGTGGCGAACAGCCGGCCGTAGGGGTGCTTGCGCGGGCCACCGGCCGCGCCGATCGCGAACACCACTGCCTGTGCGCCCAGCAGCACCGCGGCCGCGGGCTCACTCACTCCGGCGACCAGCAGCGTGCCGATCAGGACCGCGGTGGTGACCCAGGCCGCGAACCGCGGCCCCCGCACGTCCACCTGAGCAGGCTGAACACCGGTGATGGGGCGGGTGGATGTCGAAGACATGTGAAAGAACTCCTGTTGTTGTCGAAGGCCCGGTTGTGTGCAGGCTCAGGGCTCAAGGCCCGAGCGGGCGCGCGAAAGCGCGCGGCTGCGCTCAACAGCAACAACAACAGCAGCAACCCGCGACGCGGCACAGATCGACTGCGCGGCGCTTGGTGAGCACAAGCTCAAGGCGGGCTGACACGACCGACAGCTTACCCAATAACCGCCGGGTCAGGCCAACAGTGGCTCCAGCGCCGAGCGCAGGTCAGCGGCCTTGGGGACCCCGCTGGTGCGGTATCGGGGCCGCCCGTCCCGGTCGAAGATGATGGTCGTGGGCAAGGACAGGACCGAAAGCCGCCTGGCGGCTTCGGGATTGGTGTCCATGTCGATTTCGACGTGAGCAACCTCGGGCAGCTCGGCGCACACCTGGTCGACGACGCGTCGTACCCCGGCGCAGGGCCCGCACCATTCCGCTGTGAAGTGCAGCACCGTCGGGCCGGTGTCGGACAAGCCCAGGTCGCTGGTGTCTACGTCGGCGGCTTCCTTGCCCGCCCTGATCAGGCCGGCGCGCAGCGTGATGAGGCGACCGATCACATAAGCCACCCCGAGCGCGGCGATCAGCACCACGATCGCCAGCACCAACGAAGAGCTCATGACTGTCTGAACCCCGCCAGGTCGATGGTTACTCCCGACGCGATGCCCTCGATGATCACGTCGGATCCCCGGGCGCCCGCAGTGGTCGGGGCGATCCCGAACGGCAGCTTCTGCCCGGTGATGGTGTGGCTGAACTCGGCCAGCACCGCCGCGGTCTTCTCGTCGGGTACCGGTTCGTCGGCGGTTCCCGGGCCGGTCAGGATCCCGGTCGCGGTCAGCACCAACGTGGTGTCGTCCCGGTCGGCGAAGGACAGGTCCACCGAGACGCTGACCCGTTTGTCGAGACCCGAGCCCTTGGGGGTCCCGGTGAACACCAGCCCCTGACTGCTGGAGATGCCGGACTCGGTGGTGCCCCCGGTGGCGTCGTTGGTCTCCCGCGACGGAGCCTCCACCAGCAGATCGTCGATGCCCATGAACCGGCCGATGTGTGTGGAGTCGATGATGATGCGGCTCTCGGCCTTGTTGACGGGCAGTTTCGCGTCCGGCGGGATCAGCCACGACGAGCCGCTGATATCGATGCCGTGCAGGGTGGCCTCGAGCGAGGCTTTGCCGACCACCGGGTGGTCGACGCCGGCGGCACGGATCTCGATCTCTCTGTAACGGTCGTTGCGGACCTGGGTGAGGAACGGGAAACCGAGGATGGCGACCCATGGATCCCAGCTGAGGTCGGCCGCGCTGCGAACGTTGCGGGCCAGTCGGTACTCGGCGTAGATCGCCGAACCGAAATCCGTGCCGACGACGCCGACGACAAGCGCGGTCACGGTCGCGGTGAGCCCGATCAGCAGTTTGCGCACCGGCACATTGTCGCCCACGGCTGTCTGGTCTAAGCGCTTGGCGCGGCTGATCAGCAGGTGAGGCGTTATCGTTAGATCGCAAAAGGCCGGTAACGGCTACATGTCAGTCATGAATCCGACCGTGTGGACATCGGGGTCCGGGCGATCGTGGGAAGTGATTGCCGGCGCGCCGGAGGACCCTGTTGGATCTACTGCTACTGACCGTCGACCCGCATCCGGAGTCGGTGCTGCCCTCCCTGACGCTGCTGGCGCACACGGTGCGTACGGCACCGACCGAGGTGTCGTCGCTGCTGGAGGCAGGCAGTGCCGATGTGGCGATCGTCGACGCGCGGACCGATTTGGCGGCCGCTCGCGGTCTGTGCCGACTGCTGGGCACGACGGGCACCTCGGTCCCGGTCGTTGCCGTGATCAACGAGGGCGGGTTGGTCGCGGTGAACCACGAATGGGGCCTGGACGAGATCCTGCTGCCCAGCACCGGCCCGGCCGAGATCGACGCCCGGCTGCGGCTCCTGGTCGGCCGGCGTGGTGGGGGTGCCAGTCAGGAGAACGCCGGAAAGATCACCCTGGGTGAGCTCGCGATCGACGAGGGCACCTACACCGCCCGGCTGCGCGGACGTCCCCTCGATCTCACCTACAAGGAGTTCGAGCTGCTCAAGTACCTCGCGCAGCACGCCGGGCGGGTCTTCACCCGGGCGCAGCTGCTGCAGGAGGTGTGGGGCTACGACTTCTTCGGCGGCACCCGCACCGTGGACGTGCACGTCCGTCGTCTGCGCGCCAAGCTCGGTCCCGAGTACGAAGCGCTGATCGGCACCGTCCGCAACGTCGGGTACAAGGCGGTACGCCCGTCGCGCGGCCGCACCCCCGCAGGCGGGGCGGCCGGGACCGGAGAAGCGGCCCCTGACGAGGGCCACGGCGACGACGACTTCGAGCCGGCAAGCGACGATGCGGACGAGCCGCTCGCCGGGCGGCTACCCAGCCAGTGACCGAACTCGACTGGCGTACCGGGCTGTCAGACGCCGAACAGGCCGGGATCCGGGAACTCATCGGCGCAGCCACCGCGGTCGACGGCGTGGCCCCAGTCGGCGATCAGGTGTTGCGCGAGCTCGGCCTCGACCGGACCCGTCACCTGCTCGCGACCGACGGGACAAGACTCGTCGGGTACCTGAACCTGGCCCCAGCCGGCGCCGACGACCCGGCGATGGCCGAACTGGTGGTGCATCCGGACGCCCGACGGCGCGGTACCGGTGCGGCGCTGGCCCGTGCCGGGCTCGCCGAGGGTGGGGCCGGCACACGCATCTGGGCACACGGCAACCTCGAGGCGGCCCGCTCCCTGGCGGCCACACTCGACCTCAAGGTGGCGCGCGAGCTGCTGCAGATGCGTCGCCCGCTGAGCGACCTGCCGCCGCTGCGCACCGCCGAGGGCGTGCGGATCAGTACCTATGCCGGTCCCCAGGACGACGCCGAGATCCTGCGGGTCAACAATGCTGCCTTCGCCTGGCATCCCGAACAGGGCGGCTGGACCGAACAGGAGATCGCCGAACGGCGAAGCGAGCCGTGGTTCGACCCCGACGGTCTGTTCGAGGCGTTCGACGAGCGCACCGGCGCACTGCTGGGTTTCCACTGGACGAAAGTCCACGCCGGTGTGGGCGACGACGCGGGTCTCGGCGAGGTCTACATCGTCGGCGTCGACCCCGCCGCGCAGGGCAGAGGCCTGGGCTCGGTACTCACCCTGCTCGGCCTGCACCACCTCGCCGAGCGGTCCCTGCCGACGGTGCTGCTTTACGTCGAGGCAGATAACTCGGCGGCCGTGGCGACCTACCGAAACTTGGGTTTCGAGGTGTTCGGTGTCGACGCGGCGTATGCCGCCGGTTAACCCGTTTAGCTGTGAACACGCTGAACCTATTCACTGCTGATTCACCTGTTGTCCGCGAGCCGTCCACTGCGGCCGAATACGTTGCCGGAGAGTTCGAAGCCGTCAACTGAAAGTGGGACAAGTGAAGCTCATGAGCATTGGCAAGCCGTTCGGTGTCGCGCTTTCCGCGACGGCGATCGCGGCACTCACGCTGACCGCGTGTGGCAGCGACAACAACGCCGCGGGCACCAGCTCCCCGGCCGCGGGCACCGGCTCGGCGTCGTCGGCCGAGTGCGGCGGCAAGGCCGCGCTGACCGGCGAGGGCTCGACGGCGCAGCAGAACGCCATTGCTGAGTTCAACAAGGTCTGGGGCCAGGTCTGCTCCGGCAAGAACCTGTCCTACAACCCGACCGGTTCGGGCGCGGGCGTGGATCAGTTCATCGCCAAGCAGGTCGACTTCGCGGGGTCCGACTCGGCGCTCAAGGACGATCAGGTCGCCAAGGCCGCCGAGCGCTGTGGCGGCAACGAGGCATGGAACCTGCCGCTGGTGTTCGGCCCGGTCGCGCTGGCCTACAACGTCGAAGGCGTCGACAAGCTCGTGGTGAACCCCGACGTGCTCGCCAAGATCTTCCAGGGCCAGATCAAGAAGTGGAACGATCCGGCGGTGGCCGCGTTGAACGCCGGCACCACCCTGCCCGACCTGGACATCAAGCCGATCTACCGGTCGGATTCCTCGGGCACCACCGACAACTTCCAGAAGTACCTGGCCGCCGCCGCTCCGCAGACCTGGACCAAGGGCGCGGGCAAGGAGTTCCAGGGCGGTGCCGGCGAGGGCGCGCAGAAGTCCTCCGGCGTCGTGCAGGCCGTTCAGGCCACCCCCGGCTCGATCGGCTACGTCGAGAAGAGCCCGGCCGCCGCGGCCGGCCTGCCCTACGCCCAGATCGACAGTGGCGCCGGCGCGGTCCCGCTGGACGACCAGTCGACCACCAAGGCCGTCGGCGCCGCCACCTTCAAGGGTGAGGGCAAGGACCTGGTGCTGGATCTGAACGCGCTGTACGCCTCGAAGGAAGCCGGTGTCTACCCGCTGGTGCTGGCCACCTACGAGATCGTTTGCTCCAAGGGCTACGACGCCGAGACCGCAGCGGCCGTGAAGTCCTTCCTGACCGTGGCCGCCAACGAGGGCCAGGCCAGCCTGTCGCAGGCCGGATACATCGCGCTGCCCGACGAGTTCAAGCAGCGCCTGCTGACCTCGGTCGAGGCCATCGCCTAGTAGCCGGACTGGCTTTAGAGGACGGATTTGGGCGAGGATGGATTTACCGACCGCATGACGACCAGGGGCCCCGACGGGACGACAGTGACAACGCCGAATCCAGCTGATTCGGGGTCAGGGGAGACGCTCGCCTCCCCCCACCCCGAGCCGGCACCTATATCCACCAATCCGTCCAAGGGAGCCAAGGTTCGCCTTGGCGACCGAATTTTCCGTGGGCTCGCCGAAGGCTCAGGCGTCCTGATCGTCGCGCTGATCGCGGCAATCGGGGTGTTCCTGCTCTGGCGCGCAGTTCCGGCGCTGGCCCGTAACGAGGAGAACTTCTTCCTCTACGGCGGCAACTGGATCACCACCGACACCTCCGCGATGCACTTCGGCATCTTCGATCTGCTGCAGGTGACGGTGTTCGTCTCCCTGTTCGCCCTGGTGCTGGCGATGCCGGTGGCCCTGGGCATCGCGATCTACCTCACCCAGTACTCGTCGAGGCGACTGGCGGGTCCGCTGGGCTATCTGGTGGACCTGCTGGCCGCGGTGCCGTCGATCGTCTACGGCGTCTGGGGCCTGTACGTACTGGCGCCGGCGATCAAACCCTTTGCCGTGTGGCTCAATACGAACTTGGACTGGCTGTTTCTGTTCAAGACGGGCAACGCCTCGGTCGCCGGAGGTGGCACCATCTTCACCGCAGGCATCGTGCTTGCGGTGATGATCCTGCCGATCATCACCGCAGTGACCCGCGAGGTGTTCACCCAGACCCCGCGCGGCCAGATCGAAGCCGCGCTGGCGCTCGGCGCCACCCGCTGGGAAGTGGTGCGTACGACGGTGCTGCCTTTCGGCTTGTCCGGCTACATCAGTGGCGCGATGCTCGGTCTGGGCCGGGCGCTCGGTGAGACCATCGCACTGCTGATCATCCTGCGCGGCACCCAGACCGCGTTCAGCTGGTCGCTGTTCGACGGCGGCTACACCTTCGCCAGCAAGATCGCCGCCACCGCAAGCGAATTCAACGATCAGTACAAGGCAGGCGCCTACATTGCCGCCGGCCTGGTGCTGTTCATCCTCACCTTCGTGGTGAACTCGCTGGCTCGCGCCGCGGTCGCCGGAAAGGGGCGCTCATGACCTCCACGCTTGAGCGGCCGGTCAAGGCGCCTGCGTTCCAGGGCGTGAGTCTGCGCCGCAAGCTGACCAACCACCTCGCCACGGTGCTGGTGACCATGTCGTTGCTCGTCGCCCTGGTGCCGCTGGCCTGGGTGCTGTACTCGGTGATCGTCCGTGGCTGGAGCGCATTGACCTCAGCCACGTGGTTCACCAACTCCCAGGCCGGGATGACGACGTTCACCGCAGGCGGCGGTGCCTACCACGCGATCGTCGGCACCCTGCTGCAAGGCATCGTGTGTTCGCTGATCTCCATTCCGATCGGCGTGATGGTGGGTGTGTACCTGGTCGAGTACGGCGGAGGTACCCGCCTGGGCAAGGTCACCACGTTCATGGTGGACATCCTCACCGGTGTGCCCTCGATCGTCGCCGCACTGTTCATCTACGCATTGTGGGTGGCCACGCTCGGGTTCGGCCGGTCCGGCTTCGCGGTGTCACTGTCGTTGGTGCTGTTGATGATTCCGGTGATCGTGCGGGCCACCGAGGAGATGCTGCGCATCGTCCCGATGGATCTGCGCGAGGCGAGTTATGCGCTAGGCGTGCCGAAATGGAAGACGATCGTCCGCATCGTGATCCCGACGGCGCTGTCGGGCATCGTCACCGGGATCATGCTGGCGCTGGCCCGCGTGATGGGCGAGACCGCGCCGTTGCTGATCCTCGTCGGTTACGCCCAGGCGATGAACTTCGACATGTTCGGCGGCTTCATGGGATCGCTGCCGGGCATGATGTACGACCAGATCTCGGCGGGTGCCGGCGCCAATCCGGTGCCCACCGACCGCCTGTGGGGTGCGGCGCTGACGCTGATCCTGCTGATCGCGCTGCTCAACATCGGCGCTCGCACGGTTGCCAAACTCTTTTCCCCCAAGAAGGTGTAGGAACTATCCATGGCCAAGCGGCTGGATCTCAAGGACGTCAACATCTATTACGGCGCGTTCCATGCCGTTGCCGAGGTTTCGCTGTCGGTGCAGCCGCGCAGCGTGATGGCTTTCATCGGCCCGTCGGGTTGCGGTAAGTCGACGGTGCTGCGGACGCTGAACCGCATGCACGAGGTGATCCCCGGCGCTCGCGTCGAGGGCTCGGTGCTGCTCGACGGTGAGGACATCTACGGCGCCGGGGTGGACCCGGTGGGTGTGCGCAAGACGATCGGCATGGTGTTCCAGCGTCCGAACCCGTTCCCCACCATGTCGATTCGTGACAACGTGGTGGCCGGTCTGAAACTGCAGGGCGTGCGCAACAAGAAGACCCTGGACGAAGTGGCGGAACGCTCTCTGCGCGGCGCCAACCTGTGGAACGAGGTCAAGGACCGCCTGGACAAGCCGGGCGGTGGCCTGTCCGGTGGTCAGCAGCAGCGGTTGTGCATCGCCCGCGCGATCGCGGTGCAGCCCGATGTCCTGCTGATGGATGAGCCCTGCTCGGCGCTCGACCCGATCTCCACGCTGGCCATCGAGGACCTGATCTCCACGCTCAAGCAGGATTTCACGATCGTCATCGTCACGCACAACATGCAGCAGGCCGCCCGGGTGAGCGATCAGACCGCGTTCTTCAACCTCGAGGCCACCGGCAAGCCCGGCAAGCTGATCGAGATCGACGACACCGAGAAGATCTTCTCCAACCCCACCCAGAAGGCCACTGAGGACTACATCTCGGGCCGCTTCGGCTGAGTCTCCCCCCCACATTTCTCCCGCGAGCAGACTCGGACTCGCACTATCTGACTCGAAAACGTGCGATTTCACGTCTGCTCGCGAGGGATCAGGGTGTGAGCACGACGCGGGTTCCCGAGGGCTCGCCGCCGGCCCAGACCTCGGCAACGTCGGCCAATGTCCTTGGCTGGGTGCGTAATTCGAGCCGGCTGTCGGCGACCATCTGAAACAACTCCGGCAGCGCGTCGGTACGGGCCTTGATCAGGACCTCGGGTGGGACACTGCCGATGCCGACCCCGGTCAGGGTGATCCCGGTGCCGCGCAGCACCCCGGCGTCCAGGGGCAGCGTCGGCCCCGCCATCGACCCGATCTGCACGAACCCGGTCGGGTGGTAGTGCGCGGCCGGATGGGCGCCGGCCAGGGCGGTGAGCACCTCCGCGGCGAGCTCGCCCCACAGGTAGTCGAGCACTGCGTCGAACGGGCGCTCGGCGTGCATCTGAGCGACCACGGCACCCAGGTCCTGCTCGCCCATGGCGATGGTCGCGTGCGCCCCGGCCGACCGCAGCCACGCAAGCCGCTCGGTGTTGCGTCCGGCCGCTACCACCATCCCGGCGCCGAACATGGCCGTGGCCAATTGCACTGCCATCGAACCGGTTACGCCGGTGGCGCCCAGTACGAGTACGTGATCGCCGGGCTTGACGGCCGCGGCGTGCGACAGTGCGGTCCAGGCCGAGATACCCGGATTGGGCAGCGCGGCGGCAGTCACCGAGTCGACGTGCTCAGGGATCTCGACGCCACCGGCTGGCTGCACCAGCGCGCGCTGCGCCATCATGCCGGAGGACCCCAGCGCACCGGTGTAGATCCGACGGCCGTCGGCGAGCCGGGCGATGCCGTCCACGCCGGGAATGGCTGGGAGCTGAATCTCCTTGCTGGCGTAGTGCTTTCCTGACACCAGGGCTCGGGTGAGGTTGGTCAGGGCCGACGCCTCGACCTCGGCCACCTCGGCTCCGTCGCGTGCTTCGGGCTCAGGGACCTCGGTGTAGACGGGGTGTCGCCCCCACTCGGTGACCACGGCAGCCAACATGGCGACTCCTTTGGTTTCTGAAGATATGGTTTCTATGGAAACAATCTACGCATCGCCGCGGTCGGTGGCAAGATGGTTTCCGTGAAAACCAAACTCGAGCTGATCGACGCCATCACGGCACTGATCGCCACGGTGGGCGATCGGCTCGGTAACGACGGCGACGGCGACGGCGACGCGGAGCGTGATTTCATGGCCGCCGGATGCCCGCAGCGCCTGCAGCAGTTGGTGCGGACGCTACCCACGTCCTCGATGCACCTGCTGGCAGAGATCGCCGAAGGTCCGGTCAGTGTCGTCGGGCTGGCGGCGCGCTCCGGCCGGCTCAAGGGCACGGTCTCCAAGCATGTGCAGCGACTCGTGGAGGCGGGCCTCGTCGTCCGTACGCCGGTGCCCGGCAACCGCAAGGAAATCGAGCTCGGTCTGACCGCGGACGGAGAACTGGTCGCCGACGTGCACCGGAGGATGCACGACGAGATGAACCGCGGGGCCCGTGACTTCCTGCTCCGCTACAGTGGGGCTGACCTGCAGGTATTGGTGAAGATCCTGGGGGACCTGGCCGGGGCGCACAAGGACGGGGTCCGCCTCGTGCCGCCCGACCGGGCCTGAGTTCTACTTCGAGGAAACGGAGTCGTCTTCCGGGTAGGAGCCGGTGACCTGGAAGATGACCCGACGGGCCACCTCGACGGCGTGATCGGCGAAGCGCTCGTAGAAGCGGCTCAGCAACGTCACGTCGACGGCAGCGGTCACGCCGTGCTTCCACTCCCGGTCCATGAGCACCGAGAACAGGTGGCGATGCAGGTCATCCATCGCATCGTCTTCCTCCTGGATCCGCGCGGCCTTCTCCGGATCCTGGGTGAGCAGCACCTCACGCGCAGCGTGTCCCAATTCGACCGCCACCCGGCCCATCTCGGCGAAGTAGCCGTTCACTTCCTCCGGCAGCACGTGCTGCGGGTGGCGTCGGCGTGCGATCTTCGCCACATGCAGTGCCAGCGCGCCCATCCGGTCCACATCGGCGACGATCTGAATCGAACCCACCACGGAGCGCAGATCACCGGCAACCGGCGCCTGCAGCGCGAGCAACACGAACGCAGACTCCTCGGCCTGGGTGCTCAGCGTGCTCATCTGGTCGTGATCGCTGATCACCTGTTCGGCAAGTGCCAGATCGGCCTGCAGCAGCGCCTGGGTGGCGCGCTCCATCGCGGTACCCGCCAACTCGCACATGGCTCCGAGTTGGTCCGTGAGTGAATGCAGCTGCTCGTGGTATTGGGTACGCATGCTGCAAGATTAGGCGGTCAGCGGCCGTGTCGTCACGATGCAACGGTGAACGAACGGTGAATGCCGTCCATGCGGGTCACCGGCTTATTCGCAGGTGGTGTCCGCGGCGTTGGTGACGGTCAGGTCCTCGGGCAGATGCGTCGGGCTGGCGCCGGTGCCCTTCAGCACGTGCACCTGCACTTCCGACCCGCTCGGGGTCGGGGCGTTCACCGTGTAGAAATCAGAGCCCAGCACCACCTGCACCACGCTGCCCATGCCCGTCACCCGCTCGATGGTCGGGTTGGTGAAGGAGCTGGCCACGGTCGCGGCCGCCTCCTCGTTCCCGGGGGAGAAGAACACCGTGGTCGCCGGAAGCGTGCTCGGGTAGTCGTCGGGGGTGTTGACGTTGAAGCCGTGTTCCTGCAGTTCGGTGGCCGCCGTGGAGGCCAGGCCGCTCTGGCCCGTCGAGTTCGACACCTGCACCGTGACCTGCTGCGGTTCGGTGGTGATGGCGTTGACCATCTCACCACTGTCGGTGGCCGGCGCCGGCGCCGGAACCGACGAGGGCGTCGCTGATGCTTCGGGGGGAGCGGCAGCCTGGACGGACGATGTCGCCGATTCGGGAGTGCCCGGGACCGGGGTGTTGTCCGGGTTCTTCTCACCAGGGAGCGGGTCGTCGTTGATGATCGCGTCGAACAGGGAACGCATGTCGTCGGTTCGCGGGACCTCGTTGCCGTACTCGTCGGCGTAACCCACGGTCGGCACCGTCACGAACGTGATCCGGCCCGCGTTCACCCCTTGGACCGACTGCCCGAGGTCGACGAGGTCCCTGGTCCTGATGTTGTCGACGAAGCTGTCGCTGATGAACATGTTGACCACGTTGTTCAGCTTGTTCAGCGAGAAGAAAGTGTCCCGGGAGATGAGCGTCCGCAGGAGCGACGAGAGGAACAGCTGCTGTCGTTTGATGCGGCCGTAGTCCCCGTTGTACTCGGTGGTGACCTGGCGGGCCCGCACGTAGTTCAGCGCGGTGTGGCCGTCGATCGTCTGACGACCGGCGTTGGCCAGCACGGTGCCCAGCTCGTAGTCCTCAAGCGGGGTGGTGCTGCACACCTCTATCCCCCCGAGCGCGTCGACCATTTTCGAGAAGCCGGCGAAGTCGACGGCCATGAACCGGTTGATGGAGAGGCCGGACAGCTTCTGGATCACCTTCACCAGGCATTTCGGACCGCCGAAGGCGAACGCCGAGTTCAGCTTGGTTTCGGTGTAGACCTCGTCCGGGCCGTAGGTCTCGGTCTCTTCGTCGTACAGCGGACCATAGGTCGCGGTCTCGGCGCTCCAGGGCTCGCACTTCATCGGAGTGATCGAGAGGTCACGCGGGAACGACACGGCGACCACACGTCGCCGGTCGGCGGGGATGTTGACCAGCATGATCGTGTCCGACCGGGCGCCACCGGCGTCCTCGGTGCCGCCGGCGCCCATGCCGCCGTTTTCACCGAACCGGCTGTCGGTGCCGACGATCAGGAAGTTTTCGTCACCGAACTGAGCGTTGGGGTCGACGATGTCGCGCGAATTGAGGTCGAGCGCGGCCACCTTGTTGAGGCTGTTGTTCTTCGAGCTCTGCCACTGCCAGGCCCCGCCGGTCAGCACCAGGGTGAGGACCGCGAGCATCGCCGCGGCGGCTCGGCCGGCCAGCATCACGCGGCGGTTGATCGGTGGCCGCACCCGTTCGATCTCGTCGGTGTCGGCGCGATCGTGCTCGGAATCGTGCTCGTCCGCCGAGGTCGGGCGGACCCGCCACGACGGGCGTGCCTTGGGTACGTCGTACTCGTAGACCGCCAGGGCCGGCAATACGTCGGTGTTCTCGACGTCGATCTCGCGGTGATCCGGCGAGGCCTCGAACGGCTCCTCGAAGCGTTCCTCGAAAGGTTCCGGGTAGTCCTCGGCCTCGGGAGAATGCCGGGGTTCGTCGAGTTCGGCGTCGATCCGCACCGCTTCGATCACGTCGGTCGGGTCGGGCACCCGCGGGCGGACGTACGCCGGTGCGTACGCGGGTTCAGGTTCGACTTCGAGCTCGGGTTCAGGGTCCGGCTCTGGCTCCGGGTCCCAGGCGTGGGCGGGCTCGAGGTCTGGCTCTGGCTCCGGGTCCCAGGCGTGGGCCGGCTCGAGTTCTGGCTCGGGCTCGTCGGGTTCCAGCCGATGACGGGTCGGTGCGTATCCGGTTCCGGCGACCTTGGCGATCAGATCGGCGACAGTTACCCCGTCGGCGTGACTGCCGGTGGGCTCATCGAGGGGCGAATCATCGGGTGAAGGCGGATCCTGGCGTTCCCACGGCGCGGCGCCTGGCAAAGGCTCCCGGGATCGGGTAATCCATTGGTTGTCCGACGAATCCTCCGGAGCGCGGCGCCGACGGCCGGGAGTGGCGTTATCACCGTCACTCATGTCGTTACCGGCCTCCGACTCTTCGAACTAGTGCATGCGCGTCGGTGCGCATCGTTCCTGCGTTGTGTGAATGGGTGCTGCTGAGGTTTTCTCCTCATCTCTTCTAGCAGCACTGTGCCGGACTGGCTACCTGAGCCGGCCGCGGCAAGGTTTTCATCGTACTGAGCGACCCTGAGCCTGAGCTAGACCCAACCCGGTGACAGTGCCGTCTCGATGTCATCTCGGAGCGAGCCCAGCTCAGCCCCCGGAATGCATCACGTCGGCTCCGGCCGGCACCGCGCAGTCGTCGGGATCGTCGAGCCACCCCTCCGGCAAAGACACCGAGGCGGCCGAACCCTGGCGCCCACGCGGACCGGTGGCCGCGGGCGGGAACGGGGCGTCGCCGTCCAGTTGGTCGAGCAGCGCGTCGAGTTCGGCCCGGGTCTTGACGAGCGCCAGTCCACGCCGCAGGTCGGCGCCGGCGGGGAACCCGTGCATGTACCAGGCCACGTGCTTGCGGATATCGCGCATGCCCTTGTCCTCGCCGAAGTGGTCGCTGAGCAACTCGCCGTGGCGGCGCACGATGTCGGCCACCTCGCCCAGGTTCGGCGGGGTGGCAGCGGGGCGCCCGTTGAAGGCCGCCGAGAGTTCGGCGAACAGCCATGGCCGCCCCAGGCAGCCGCGGCCGATCACCACGCCGTCGCACCCGGTCGCGGCCATCATCGCCAGTGCGTCGTCGGCTTCGAAGATGTCGCCGTTGCCCAGCACCGGAATGCTGGTGACATGGGCCTTGAGTGCCGCGATCTGATCCCAGTCGGCCGTGCCCGAATAACGTTGTGCCGCAGTGCGGGCGTGCAGTGCGACGGCTGCCGCGCCTTCCTCGGCGGCGATCCGTCCCGCGTCCAGGTGGGTGTGGTGGGCGTCGTCGATGCCGATCCGGAACTTCACCGTCACCGGAATATCGGTGCCTTCGACACCACGGACCGCGGCCGCCACGATCTGACCGAACAGGCGCCGCTTGTACGGCAGGGCCGATCCGCCGCCACGCTTGGTGACCTTGGGCACGGGGCAGCCGAAGTTCATGTCGATGTGGTCGGCCATGCCCTCGTCGGCGATCATCTTGGCCGCGAGGTAGGTGGTCTCCGGGTCGACGGTGTAGAGCTGCAGCGACCGCGGTGATTCGTCGGGCCCGAACGTCGTCATGTGCAGGGTCACCGGATGGCGCTCGACCAGGGCCCGGGCGGTGACCATCTCGCAGACATAGAGGCCGCTGACGGTGCCGGCACGGGCGATCTCGAGCTCGCGGCACAGTGTGCGGAATGCCACATTGGTCACCCCGGCCATCGGGGCGAGTACGACCGGGCTTGGCAACGCGAACGGCCCGATCCGCAGCTGGGATCGGGCCGACGCTGCAGTTGCAGGAGGCGTGGCGGTCAGGGTCATGAAGACGAAGACGACACCAACAGGTTCTTCATGGCCTTCTTCTCGGCCACCTTGCGCTCGCGCTCCAGGCGACGCTCCTTGGCCACCTCGAACTTGTCGCAGGCGTCCTCGAGCTCCTCGACGATGCGGCCGATGTCGTCACGCAGGCGTGCACCCTCGCCCGTGAAGTCCTCGCGCTCGAAGATGCGCCACTTGCGCAGCACCGGCATCACCACGTCGTCCAGGTGGATGCGCGGGTCGTAGACGCCACCGACCGCGATGATGACGGCCTTGCGGCGGAAGTCGGGCACGGTGTACCCGGGCATCTTGAAGTTGTCCAACACCCGGTGCAGCGAGGCCATGCCCTGGTTGGGGGCAATGTCCAGGCCGGCCGCCGAGACGTCGCGGTAGAAGATCATGTGCAGGTTCTCATCGGCCGAGATGCGCTGCAGCAGTTGGTCGGCGATCGGATCGTCGCAGGCCTTGCCGGTGTTGCGGTGGCTGACACGGGTCGCGAGTTCCTGGAACGACACGTACATGACCGAGTCGAACAGGCTCTCGGCGAACAGATCGCCCTGCTGGTTCTGGCCAGGCGAGAAACCGCGGGTGACCTGCTCGACGCGCAGTTCCTCCAGCTCGACCGGGTCCACCGCGCGGGTCACCACGAGGTAGTCGCGCAGGGCGATGCCGTGGCGGTTCTCCTCGGCGGTCCAGCGGTTGACCCAGTTGCCCCAGGCGCCGTCCATGCCCATGTTCATCGCAATCTCGCGGTGATACGAGGGCAGGTTGTCCTCGGTGAGCAGGTTCTGAATCATCGCGGTCCGGGCAACCTCGGACAGCTTGGACTGCTCGGGATCCCAGTCCTGCCCGCCTAGTGCGTAGTAGTTCTTGCCGTCCGACCACGGAATGAAGTCGTGCGGATTCCAGTCCTTACGCATCCGCATGTGGCGGTTGATGCTGGTCTCTACGACAGGCTCGAGTTCATGCAGCAGCTGCAGGTCGGTGTATTCCTGCGACATGTGCTCCACCCTCCTCGCGTCTCGGGGACGCTCAGTTATCTGTACCTGTTGGTAGCAGTCAATATATCTGTGTAACTCGGTGACATCAAGTTGCCCCGCTGGTGTTGCGTGAGCCCTGTTTCGCGAGCCCTGCGCCGCGTGCGATGCGCCGGTAGGATCCGCACGAACATCTGTCGGATACCCACGCTCGGAGGTTGGGCACACGTGAAAATGTTTGTCGTCGGCGCCGGAGCCGCGTTCGCCACCGGTGCGGCCGTATCCCTGCTGTTCGGTGCCGGCATGGCAGCCGCCGCCCCTGACGTGGTGGGTCAGACCTACTCGGACGCCTCGAGCGCGATCGAGGATAGCGGTTCCAGCGCCAAGGTGGCGGTCACCGTGGGAAGCAAGCTGTCCCAGGGGGATTGCATCGTCACCAACGCGTGGGACGCACCGTTCGTGCGTGACGGTAGTCACGCCTCCGGCGAGGTCATGGTCGCCCTGAACTGCGACGGCGCTCATGCCAGCGCCAACCATCCCGGCGCTTCGGTCGCCAGCCCGGCGGGCCGCGAGGCCAAGGCTGCTGACGATCTCGAGGAAGCGAAGCAGGCGTACGCCGAGCAGCAGGCCCAGCTCGCCGAGCAGGAAGGGCTTGCCGAGGCCAGCACCCCCGACGAGTAAGGGTTAATTACTCGATGTGAGCCCCGCTGCCGACTAAAATCCAGGTCAGCTCCCAAAGAGTGTTGCCGTGACACCTTGTCGCGGACCGCGGGGTTGCTGACACGTACGGCCGGAAGCGCCGTCGCCCCACCTCTCCGGGAGAGATCGCCGGACGGGGAAGGTCGGGCCATATGAAGATCGCGATCGGGTTCGGAAGCGCTATCGGCATGTCCGCGGCGGGTTTTGCGTTCGCGGTGATGGGGGCGGGGGCGGCTCAGGCGGCGCCGGACGTCGTAGGGCAGACATACAGTGACGCGGTCAGCACCATCGAGGACGGTGGCGGCACGGCGCACGTCGCGGTGACCGTGGGCAGCCGGTTGCCGCGTGACGAGTGCATTGTCACCAACGCCTGGACCGTGCGCCAGCTGGTGCCGCAGACCTCCGACACGTACTACGAATACCGCGAGGACGTGACAGAGGTGTCGCTCAACTGCGACGGTGACCACGCCACCGAGGCTCACCCCGGTGCGTCCATCGCCAGCCCGGCCGGACGTGAGGCCAAGGCTGCCGAAGACGAGGCCGCGGCCGCCGAGCAAGCACCGATCGCCGAGGCCAGTACCCCCGACGAGTAGCCGGGGACCTCGGGAAGTCTGCTCAGAAACTGCCGATGCGCCCGAGGAGCATGTCGACGCAGTAGTCGATGAACTGTTCGCGGCTGGCCGGCAGCCTCTCGTCGAGGTAGGCGCTGAACAACGCCGTCAGTGCTCCGATCAGGCTGGTGGCGACCATGGCCTGGCGCACCGGGTCGGCGATGCGGGTCAGTTTGCGCTGCAGCAGTCCGATGAAGTTGGGCATCCATTCCGCGCCCGAGCGGGTCAGCACCGGTTCGGATTCCGGGGCCAGCAGCAGCACGCGGCCCTGGGTGGGGTCGTCCACCATCAGTGCGACGAAACGCTCGACCGCGTCGCGGGGCGTAGCCGCCGTGGTCAGGGCCGACATCGCCCGGGCGCAGACGTCGTCGTAGACGGCCCGGACGAACGTGTCACGGTCGCTGAAACTCTCGTAGAAGTAGCGTTCGGTGAGTTCGGCCGCACGGCAGACGGCGCGGACGGTCAGGGCCGGGCCCTCGGCTTTGCCGAGTAGGCCGACCCCCGCTGCGATCAGCTCGTCGCGACGACGGGCCGCGCGTTCCTGCAGCGGAACGCCCGACCATCGGCCGCGTCGTTGACCGGATGGCACATCTACTCCTAAGCTCTGATGACAACGTGTGTAGTCACAATTGAAACAGGACCTTCGTTCTGCCGGCAGAAAGCGCACCTGTGACACAAGATACTTCTGAGACATGCCCGGTGACCAGCGGTTCCGATGCGGTGGCGGCGGGTTGCCCAGCTGCCCCGGGCGGGTACGAGGCACCGCCGATACCCCTCGGGCCGGATTCGCTGACGTGGAAGTACTTCGGTGACTGGCGCGGCATGCTGCAGGGTCCGTGGGCCGGTTCGATGCAGAACATGCATCCGCAACTCGGTGCGGCCGTCGAGGAGCACTCGATCTTCTTTCAGGAGCGCTGGCCCCGGCTGCTGCGCTCGCTGTACCCCATCGGCGGCGTCGTGTTCGACGGCGATCGGGCGCCGCAGACCGGCGCCGAGGTGCGCGACTACCACGTCAACATCAAAGGCGTAGACGCTCAGGGGCGCCGCTATCACGCGCTGAATCCCGAGGTCTTCTACTGGGCGCATTCGACGTTCTTCGTCGGCACGATCATCGTTGCCGACCGGCTCGCGGGCGGGATCTCCGAGGCCGAGAAGCGGCAGCTCTTCGAGGAGCACAAGCAGTGGTACTCGATGTACGGGATGAGCATGCGCCCCGTACCGGAGACCTGGGAGGACTTCCAGGTCTACTGGGAACACATGTGTTGCAACGTGTTGGAGAACAACACCGCGGCCCGTGAGGTCTTGGATCTGTCCGAGCTGCCCAAGCCGCCGTTCGCGTCGAAGATGCCCGACTGGATGTGGGCGCTGCAGCGCAAGTATGTGGTGCACCCGCTGTTCGTCTGGTTCACCGTCGGTCTGTATCACCCAGCGGTGCGCGAACTGATGGGCTACACCTGGTCGGAGCGCGACGAGAAAGTACATCGCCTGTTGGGCAAGGTGATTGGCAAGGTGTTCGCAATGGTGCCGCGTCGGCGCCGCATGCATCCGCGGGCGCGCACCGCGTGGGATCGGGTCACCGGCCGTCTCCCGGCGAACGCACCGCTGGTGCACACGCCGGCCCGCAACTTGCCGCCAATCGGCCACCGCGACAACGGGATGCACTACTGCCCGAAGGTCTGAGCGGACCGCCTCAGCGCCCGACGAACGGGGCGTTCTGTGGGCAGTAGACCTTGACCGCACCCCGGACCAGGTTTGCCGCCTGGTGCTTGTCGATGCCCGCCTGGTTCATCAGCTGGCTGATCACTCCACGCACCGTGCGGGCGGGCTCGATCTTGCCCTTCGTCAGCGCGTCGCAGACGCCGCGACCGACCTGGCCGGCCTCCTCGGCGGACGTGGTGGGGATTTTCAGGTCGTTGACGATCGTGAAGAACTGGTCGTCCTGAGTGTCCGCGTGGGCCGGCGCGACCCCGAATGCGGCGCTGGCCGCGAGCGCGGCGGCGCCGAGCGCGGTCGCCATGGCTCGAGTGCGTAGGCGCCGGGAGAACATGCTGCTGACTCCTTCATGCTGTCGACCTCGACCGTGAACATGATCGTGAGGTTTCTCGGCGATCTCGCCATCTTCGTTACGTTGGGCCGTCCGACCTCAGTGCACCACGATAAACGGCCCTGGCCCACGCCGCGCGGGCCGCGTCGTCGCGTCGCGCCCGTGAGGGGGCCGTAGCGGCTCGGCTACGCGTCTGAAATTGGGCGGCAACGACGCCAGGCGAGGCTGGCCCCATGACGACCATCTATGACCAGATCGGCGGAGGAGAGGCACTCGAGACCGTCGTTGAGGACTTCTATCGGCGGGTGCTCGCGGACGACGAGCTGGCCGGGTTCTTCACCGGGACCAACATGGCCAGGCTCAAGGGCAAGCAGGTCGAGTTCTTCGCCGCGGCACTGGGCGGCCCCGTGCCCTACAGCGGCGCACCGATGCGTCAGGTCCATCAAGGGCGCGGCATCACGATGCATCACTTCAAACTGGTGGCAGGCCACCTCGCCGACGGCCTCGCCGGTGCCGGAGTGCCTGAACCGATCGTGGGCCAGATCATCGCCGCGATCGCTCCGATGGCCGACGAGATCGCGACGGCGCGCAGCGCGTAATCCGCTGGAGCGCGGAGCGCGTGAACCGCACCGTGACCCGCCTTGCGGCGGGTGTGTGGTGCCCCCAGTAGGGCTCGAACCTACGACCTGCGGATTATCAGGTCGGAACTTGAGAGCGAACTTGCGGAAGTAGCTTACGAAGTTCCGGACAGGCACGTCGCGTGAACGCCAACAGCCGACTCCGAGCAATGCCACTCGACAGTGGCAATCGTGATGACGTTGTGATCGCAAAGACCTGTGAAGGCGAATGGCAGGCCACCAAACTGACGGCCATGAAGGTTAGTCATGCTCAACACCCATTGATCCAGGAGTGGGAGCTCTGGCAATACGCCGCCCGGAGGTCGCCCGTCACGATCACCGAGCGCATCAGGGTCATCGCGCAGTTTGCCGAGGAAACTGGTGTTTCCCCTGTTTCGGCACAACCTATAGATCTCATGAGGTGGTTGGCCCGCCACACGGAGTGGTCCCAGTCGACCGCAGCCACCTACCACTCTTATCTCCGGGCGTGGTTCAAATGGTTGAACGTGATGGATCACAGGGCCGGCGATCCGATGTTGAAGTTGCCGGCACCGCGTTACCCCGATCGTGTTCCACGCCCCGTGCCAGATGCAGACCTCGTAGACCTACTGATGACCCGGATGCACCACCGAACACGCGTGATGATCCTCCTCGGGGCGTTGGCTGGAATGCGCGTCTCCGAGATCGCGCGGGTCCGCGGCGAGGACATCGACGTCACCGGCCCCCGGATCTACGTGCTGGGCAAGGGCGGGTCGAAAAACTGGCTTCCGTTGCATCCGCTGCTAGTCGATGCCTCCCTCACGATGCCGCGCCGCGGCTGGTGGTTCCCGTCCAACCGCCGCCGTCCGGGCGATCATGTCCGCGGCAAGGGCGTCTCGGACATCATCGGTGATGCGATGCGTCGAGCCGGCGCCCGCGGAACTGCGCACAGCCTGCGGCATTGGTTGGGCACGACGGTTCTGGATGACGGTGCGGACTTGCGCACGGTGCAAGAGCTCCTGCGCCACCGATCGGTCGCCACCACGCAGATCTACACCAAGGTCCCCGATGTGCGTCGGCACGACGCCATCAATCGGCTCGATCCATTCCGTGGCCTTCCTCGCGACATCGAGGAATCCGTGGCATAGGTTCCGCGTCGCGCTCGCCGCCGATGGCACTACGATCCTGCGCATGACAAAGCCTGCAGCCCGCCGACTGGAGACTGTTGAGGCCGAGTTGCGCACCCTGGCGGCGTACCGAGCTGCATGCGCTGAGAGTGGCGACCCGGTGCGCTCCATGTCAGTGGTTGATCCGCTACTCGATGAATGGTTACGAGCGGACGGCAGCGGGCCCAGCGAGGGGCCTACAGTCGGCGGATAGCGCCGGCCCGTAGACCGGGGTATCGCACTCGCGGCACCGCCAAGAGGTGTGACCGCCTCGAATCCCACGTGAGCACGGCGCGTGTCCGACGAGCACCCGGCCACCGGTGAGTGGATGCCCATTTGGGCAACGCCTGGGCGCCAGGGTCATCCAGCGACCTTCGGTGGTGGGGACCAGGTCGCCGACGTGAAGCATGAGTCACAGCTTACGGTGACGTCACTTTTGTGACAGAAATCGCAACACGCCATTCACTGGTGGCACTAAGCTTCAGCAAAGTTGGACTTGCCCTCAGCCTGAAGCCAGGCTGAGGGCAAGTCCCGTGCGGACACGGGGAAGCGAGAGCTGGGTATGGCGAACGGGCAGTGGCCAATCATCGACGTTCCACTCAAGGACCTTGTGCTTGACACGAAGAACGTGCGAATCGCTGTCGAGAATCTCGATGAACAGGGAATCGCGACCTATCTGTGCGAGGCCGAGGACCTTCTCGGTCTCGCGCGCGATCTTCTCCGCGATGGCTATATCGATAACGAGATGCCGCTCGTTGTGTCTGAAGACGGCAAATACACTGTGTTGGAAGCTAATCGTCGCGTTGCCGCGTTGAAGGGTATGCGCGATCCGGAGCTTTTGGGCAGGTTTGGATCCGTGATGGACCGTTTGCTCAGTCGCTTTCCGGACGCTAACCGCCCATCCGAGATTCGCGTGATGGTGGCACCATCACGGGCTGCCGCTCAACCGGTACTTGCTCGACTTCATACGGGAAAGCCGAAACGGTCCTGGCTCCGCGAACAGCAGGCAGTCTTTTTCCATGCCCAGCTCTCGGAGACGACTTCGGTGGACGACCTGCGTACGTCCTATCCGAGAGAGTCCGGCAAAATCGTTGGCTTCATCCGTATGGGGGAGATGCGGGATCTCATCCGGTCCGTGCGGTACAACGACAGGGACCTGGAGGAGTTCGTCAAGTCGAGTCAGCTCAAGATGACTTCCTTCGAATATGCCTATGACCGACCTCGTATCCGTGAGTTACTCGGACTGGAGTTCGATGACGACGGAATCTTGCGAACGAAAAAGCTGAACGCTGGGCAACTTCGCGGACTGATGTACTTGCTCGGAAGATTCAAGGACGGAACGCTCAACACCCGCTCGAACGAACTCAAGGAGCGTCACCCCGACCACGTTTTGTTCGTGGACCGGTTGTCGCGGGTTATCTCGGGTGAGCAAGGGAACGCGACGTCGGCCGACGATACCCCGCAGGAGTCCGAGGGTTCGAACGAAGGTACACAGGGCGGCGGTGGCGGCAGCGGAGCAGGCCAGGGCTCCGGCGAGGCTTCTGATGCGAATGCATCGGGCTCAGGCGGCGGTCAGAGGAATGGCAACCAGGATTCAGGTGATGACGGGAGCGCATCGGGCGCCAGCTCGCGGGCACCGAACCGTGGCGATACTCTCGCTCGGCTGGACTTCACAGGTTTCGAGTACAACGGAAATTCGGCTGGTCTGCGTCGGCGGTTGGAGGAGTTGAGACGTCTCGACCTTCGCGATTTCCCTAATGCCGCACATGATCTGGTTCGCACGGTTTTCGAGTGCGCGATCAAGGATTATTTCGCCCGGCTGGGTAAGCCGTTGGGGGACAAGATGCTTAAGGGATGCGTCGAGGAGCTGGGTAAGGAGTTCCAAAGCGATCGACGCATGACCGGCCTCATCAATTCGATTAATCGCAGAGGCAAGATGACAGCCGATCAGTATGCCGGCACGGCGTATTCACTTAACGCGAGCAATCATGATCCCGACTCGTTCGTACGAGCGGCGGACGTGCATGAGGCGTGGGAGCGCATCAAGCCGATCGTTGTGACGATTCTTGGCTGAAGGTTGGATCCAGCTGGTTGGCGAGCGTTATCGAGACCGGGTCCGACGCGATCATTAGCTCTTGAGCTTTGCCTGGACGGTTGGCGCTGTAGGTCAGCTGGTAGTCGTGGACGTCATGGTGGCGGTACAGGCGCCGAATGAAATCCGATGGGTCGTAGGTGAGTACCCAGTTGCCGTTGCGTTCTTCGCTCAGAAGCTGGGCGAGATCGGCGTGGTCGCGGTGCGTAAATGCGTTGAGGTACAGGCTTCCTCCCATGTCGACGTAGGGAGGGTCGATGTAGATGAACGATGATTTCTTGCGTATGTAGCGGCGGATGACTGACATCCCGTCGACACTGAGAACAGTGATTCGATCTGCGAGCGCTCCGATTGCAAGTATGCGTTCTGCCAACTGTTTTCGGTTGTAGCGTGCATCGATTTTGTAGTTGCCGGTTTGTTTGACGCCGCCGATTGGGCCAGCGTTCAAGATACCGGATCTGTTGGTGCGGTTGAGGTAGAAAAAGGCGAATCCTAGTGCGAATGGATCAGATTCGTCAGCCTGGCGGTAGATCGCTTGCTGAGTTCGCCATTCGTCGACGTTCAGCGGGGCGTCCAGTACCGCGGAGGCAAATTCTTCGGGGTGCTCAGTGACTGACTTCCAGAAGGAGTACACAGCGGGGTCGATGTCGTTGATGACAAGCCTGCGCACCAGGCCCTTTTGGAGAAGCACTATGCCGGCGCCGACGCCGCCCGCATAGGGCTCGATGTATGTGGTGGAGCGGATCCCGACGCGCTTGATGATGTCGGCAAAGAAGCCGGCGAGTGCGGCTTTGCCTCCTGGGTACCGAAGGGGACTGACTGCCGCGCTGCGATTTTCGGCCCTGATGGTCAACGGCGCCGGCGTAGTTCTTGTCGCCACTGAAGCATTCCTATCTGGCCGGGCTATGTCCTTACGTGCGCGTGAGCGGCAGGCCCGAACGCGGCATGAAGATGAACAGTAGCGGGCGCCGCGGCGACCGGTGAAGGGGCTTGCGCAACTGAGACATTTCTGTGTCTTCCCGGCGCGACGCATCTGCTCATGGCGGAGTTCACGGATTTGCTTGTCCAACTCACTGTCTGACAAGTTCGCTAACCCTTCCACGTAACGATTGTATCCGTTACATAGTGCTTGATCTGGCGATACGTAGATGCTGGCCCCAGAACTCCGCGCGGGTACGGTTCGCACGTCAATCCCCACTTTTCTATTTGCAGCGCCGCTTGTCGCCCTCGATGCGCTCTTGGCGTTCGGTGCGCATCTCTTCGCGGATGCCGCCGATGTCTCGGGCCTGGTTGATCTGCGTTCGCCGTATGTCGCCCAGCGCCCTCTCCATGCGGTCCATCTGATCGCGCAGATTTTCCTCGTCGGGGTGGTCGTTCTTGACCTCACCCCGAACGACTTTGACGTCCTGCTTGACCACCTCCACTTGCGTGCTGACAGCGTCAACTTTCTCGGCGGCCTGGGCGATGACGGCGCGGTCCTCGGATCGGCCGGCCTTGCCCTTGTGCTGGCCGTAGAACAGCGCGGCGAGACTTGCCAGCTGCACGACCACCACGCCGAGGAATGCCCAGGCGTTGTCGACCTGGCTCATTCGGCGGTGGCATTCGAGCTCTGCACCGTCTTGGCCGCGGCGGTGGTGATGCCGAGGACCTGGGCGACAGCGGCGGCCACGAGCGGCCAGTTGACGCCGGTGGCGATGCCGTACCAGGTCAGGACCGCCGCGAGCGGCACGATCAGCCCGTAGAGGGCTGCCCGCCAGCTCGACGTGGCGTAGAGAACCGCGAACAGCAGTGTCACGGTAGAGATCCCGAACTGCGACCACACGAGCGCCTCGTCCTGGGCGAGGACCCCGCCGGCCCACAGCATCAGGAACAGCCCGGAGATGGCGCGATACCAGCCTTCGCGTTGGGCCGGGTTGATCTTGGCGGCGAGGGCACCGAGCCAGCCGGGCAGCTTCACGACCGGGGTTGCGGATTGATCGACCATTGGTGTGTTGCGCCTTTCAGTTGCGAACCGGCGCGCGGCCGGCCCAATCGCGGACGTGTTGGATTGCCAAACCGAGGTAGGTCTGCCCAGGCCAGACCTCCCAGGCGTGGTAGTTGATGTGCGCGGCAGTGCCGGATGCCGCGAACTTGAGCGCGATGATCGCGCCTTGCACCGCGGCGGCCGGCCCGGTCAGCTGGCCGCCGGCTGGCCCGATCAGTCCGGTCAGGGTCGATGCGAGGACCGGCAGCAGCACGCCGGCCATCGCAGCGGGGTTGCCGGTCATCGCTCCGGCGCCGAGCTGGGCGAGCAGCGGGGTCGAAACCCCAGCCTCGAGGAGAACCTTCGGGATGGCCGCGATGATGGCCTGCAGCGTGCCGAGCGGGTCGGAGAGCTGCGTGTTAGTGACAGCCTGGTAGATCGCGGTCATGATGTCCCCGGCGTCCCCGAGCGGCACGTTGGCGTACATGTCGTCGGGGTGTGCGAGGTCGCACCAGTCCCAGGTGCAGCACGCTTGCGGCAGTTGGAAGTCGGAGATGCCGCGGCCGTTCGGTATGGAACCGAGGTAGTAGGTGTGCCCGAATGCCCGCGACGGGCCGCCGATGGTGAAGCCGCACACGTAGTTCTGTCGGTATGCGGCGAGCGGGCCCCCGGGCTCCAGCTCGGCGCGCAGCATCGCAGCGACGATCGCGCCGAGCGAGTATCCGCCGAGGATGAAGGTCCGTCCGGATTGAATCTCGCGCCGCCCGCTGGCTACGCCGATCTGGATGGCCTTCTGCGCGGACGGTGTGCCGGCCGCGCCGGGTGGCAGGCCGCCCATGCTGGCGGGGAAGTCGGGGTTGCGTTCCTCGACCAGGTCGGCCGCCCCTTGGCAGACCTGGGACACGTAGTCCTGGCCGATGATTCCGCCGGTGCCCCTGAACACGATGCCGAGGTGCCGTGGTTTGGCCGGCACCGGCGCGGCCTTGACGAGTGCGCCGTATTCCTCGTGGGTGACCACGACGCCCGGCGGTGGTGCCGGCAGACTGCGGCGGCGCCGGTATTCGGCGGCCACCTTGGCGTCGTCGTCACCGATCCAGCCGTCGACCTTCAGCGGGCCGCCAGCATCCGACAGGGCGTAGGCCGGCGCGAACGCGACGATGGCCCGCTGCCAGGCCATCGCCTCGGCGGCCTGGGCGCCGCCGTACCGCAGCACGGTCATCTCAGATGTCCGCGCCGAGCAGCTTGCCGATCGCGTTGCGCACGGTCAGCGGCCGGCCCTGCTTGTCGTTGCCGATCGCCGGCCACGTGGGATCGCCGGTGCCGAGCTGTGCGCGGATCTCCTTGGTATCGGCGGCAATCTGTTCGAGCAGCTGCCGATCGGAGAGCGGGGGTGCGGTCACGGGCGGTACCTCCTGTGGTTGGAACGACAGGCCGAGAGCCGCCAGGGTGGCGGGGCCGGCGATGCCGTCGATGGTGAGGTTGGAGCGGGATTGGAACTCGCGGACGACTGCAGCTGTGGCGGGCCCGAATTCGCCGTCGATGATGAGATTCGAGTAGGCGGGGAACCAGAGATTGAGCCGCGTCTGCAGTTGGAGTACTCGGTCACCGGTGTTCTCGTAGTCCTCGCCGAGGTACACCGCGCCGGGAGCGGTTGGCGTTGTGGGCGTGGTGGTTCCGGTGCCGACGATCGGTCCAGGAAGGTAGAACCAGTCGTGAAACATCGGGTGGTTGTAACCGCGAGCCGGGCCCCCACACTGTTGGCCGTAGCTGCCCGACGATTCGATGTTGACGCCCAGTAGGGTGCACGCCATGTGAGAGTTGGCGCCGCCGCCGGGACCGTGCTGCAAGCCGATGCGCAGCGCGGCGTCTGCCGGAATGTCTGCCGGACGGGCAACGCGGATGGTGCCGAAGGGGCCCTTACTGCCCGGGCCGCCAACGTAGCGATACGACTCGGTCGAGATTCCGTGGCGAGACCACGTCATCTTGATGCCGTTCGCGAGCCCGTCGAGCGTGTGCGTGACGATCCCGCTGCAGTCGGTGGTCCGGGCGAGATTGGTTGGATGCCAGACACCGCCGTAGCCGTAGGCCCGATCGTCGCGGGCCCGGGCGTTGCCCATGGCGTAGTCGGCGTTGGCGCGGAGAACAGACATGTCGTATTCCTTTCGGGCACAACAGAAACCCCGGTCACCGATGGCGCCGGGGCGAACGATTTAGCGAGAGTTGAGAGTTAGAAGGGGGCGATGGTGTCGCGGTCGAGCAGAACGCTGATCGGCCAGACCCCGTAGCAGAACGCGGCGGCGGCTACGCCGAACACCGCAGCGCCGATGGACACACCGAACGCGAGTGCTCGGGTCATGGCCACGTGCCGGCGGGCCAGTCCTTGACCTCGGCGGTCGTGGCCCAGTGGCCACCATTGACGGGGTGCATGACACCCCAACGGTCCTCAGCGGACTGAACGGCTACCGCGCCGAACATGTGCGACTCAGTGTCCATGCACTGCTTGACTTCTGGACGTTCCATTTCCAGTCATTCCTTTCAAGTGTTCCTACGGTCGGGGCGTGTAACGGGTCAGGAAATCGGAGGTACTGAGCACAGACAGCCGGTTGTTGTCCCACACAAGAACCCGGTCCAGCACGAGCGTCACGGGGTTCACGCCGTTCTTGCTGATCTGTAGCGTCACAGTGTCGATGACCTGCTCCGAGGTACCGGGGTTCTCACCTTCGGCCGGCACGGCGGGAATGATGACGCGATTAGCGTTCAGATCGACGTTGTAATTGATCCCCAACATGAGCGTGAGAATCCGGGGCAATTTGTCGATCGTATCGAAATGCTCGTAGGTCACTTCATATGAATTCGTGTCCGCCTGCGGCATTGTTATTCCCTTCATCCACTAATGCGAGTTATCTCGAAATAGGTCTCTGTGCCGGATGCCTCACCGCGGCAATTGCTCTGTGTGGCGTCGTGGACATAGGCCAGATCCACGTAGTCGCCTGGCACGAGGTAGATGGTCCAGGTGGCCATCTCCCAATACGCGGTGTTGTTGCCGATGTTTGAGGCGCCGAAGCCGTCGCCCCTTCGGGCCATTACCCCGTTCTTGTACAGGCCCAGGTAACCCTCGTTGTTTGCGCCCCAGTTGCCCATGAGAATGCGGCCCACGACGATGTAGCTGCCTTCTTTGGTGACCGTCATTCTGCGGCCGAAAGTGATCGCGATATCGGACGTGCAGTAGTCCACGGTGTCAAAGAAGTTGGCCGGCACGAATTGGCCGGCGGTGGCCGCGGGGAATGAGACCCCGGTTGTGGAGGCGCGGAAGATGCGCGCGGTGGTGCCCTTGTACGTCGGCGGCACGTTGTCAGAGATAGACATCGACCCGATTGACGGCGGGCTGTGCTGAGTGTTGGTGGTGGCGAACAGCCATGTGCCCCAGAACAGTTGGACTCCCCAGCCCAGGTTGTTGACACCTTCCGCAACTAGGGCCGACGAGCTGTCATCCCATTCGTTGATGAAGACGTTGTTGCGGAACACCTGGTATTTGCGCAGTCCAGTGACGTTGTTGGTGCCGATGATGAGCACGATTTTCACGCCCGCTGTGGGCTCGGCCAGCGTGAACGCCGAACCGACCATGACGTCCGAGCCGCCGTTTTTGTAGCCCCATTGCGCCTGGTTGTTGCCCCCGAATTCGAGGAACCCGTACTGGGTTTCTGCCGCGTTCTCACGGAACTTCAACCGGGTGTGCTGCATGATGCTGGACGCGCCGGCAGGGTTGTCACCCGAGACAGCGCCACAGGTCCACGTGATCTTCTGGTAGCTGGTGAGCGTTTGCCCGAAAACCGGGCTCAAGCACCGCATATCCACCGACGCACCGCCCACGCCGCTGGTCGAGTCCTTCATACGCAGATCAGCACCGTCGCAGTAGATCCCGGTAGTGGGGTTGCCGGCCCAGGTCTCAGACCAGAAACCCGGACCGCCCGCACCGCTGGCGGTGACGCGGTCGAATGTGTCGGTTCCCGAGACGCCATTGAACGTCGAGCTGTCCTGCTCGGATTGCAGAGCGGCGATGGCAGATGCCAACGCGGCCTGGGTTTCGGCGATAGCCGCGGCCTGGTCCTGCGCATCGGCCACCGTGACACCGCTGGCGGTGTCGCCGCGGTAGCCATTCCAGAACCCGTCGATCCAGTTCTGGGCCCTGGTAAGGGCGCCGCTAGCGTTCGTGTTCGCAGTGCCAAGATCAGCCACCAGGCCCGTGATCCTGGACTGGGCGAAACTGCCGGTGCCGATCTTGCTGGCGTCCAGTATCGGAATATTCGCACCCGACAACAGCCCAGCCACGATCGAACCCGGAATGCTCAAGATATTCAGGAACGTCTGCGCGATCGTGCCCGAAGTGATCTTCGACCCGTCCAAACCAGGAACGTTGATCGCACCGATAGGCGATCCGATGTTCGGGCCGGGAATGTTCATCAGTGCGTTGTAGGCATCGGTAACCGTGTGGCCAGTTCCCGTTACGCCCAACGCATTACAGATCTTGTCGATCAGTGCCTGACCACCGGGGATGGAGCCAATCGCGTTGTCGAGCGCGTCCAGTGTGTCCTGCAGATTCCCGATCCGACTGATCGGGAACAGCCCGGACACGATCTTGCTGGCGTCCAGGCCAGGGATCAGGCCACCCGGTATCAGACCGCCGACGAGGCCCGCGAACAGGTTCAGCGGCACCACGAACGCCGACATTACGGCCGCCCAAATGTCTTCAGGCGTAGGCGGATTGGTCAGATCAATGTTGCCGAACACCGAGCGCACCCAGTTGAGGAAGGCTTGCACGCCACCGGTGGCACCGAGCCCCAGCGCTGCCCCGATCTGGTCGAGGAATTGCACGATGCCCGACAGGTCGATGCCGGTGGCCTCTTTGATGAGTTGCAGCCAGCCAGTGATGAGATCGGCGGGGTCGAAGTCGGGCAGCTTGGGCAGGGTTTGGTCCAGCCGCAGGTTGGGGTTGTGGGTGATCGCCGCCGGCCGGCCGAGATCAATTGAGGCTGGCATCGGCAACCTCTCTCGTCGCGACACCTTCGAACATGCGCCAGCGGTAGTCGGTGGCCGGCCGTTTGAGTACTTCCCGCTCGGTTTGTGGCGATACGTCGGCGGGGTCCATGTCGCCGCCGTCGCGCCACTCGGTGATCACCAGGCCCTGGCTGGCCGCCTCGCGTTCGAAGCTTTCGCGGACCAGCCACACCAGTAGCGCGTCATCCTCTTTGGTGTGCTCGGCGGCCAGGACGGGGACAACTGTCCTCAGTTCGCGTGTGTAGGCCATCAGAGCCCCTGTGGCACGACGAGGAAACCGAGCTGGGCATCGGTCCTGTTGAAGGCGTACATGCCAAGCAGGCCGTCGTTGACGAGGTTGACGGTGAGGTTGGCCTGTTGCCCGGCGTTGATCTGGCCGACGCCGTTGTCCGGCATGGCGGCGGTGTCTGGATCACCCGGCGTGGAGAAGTGGGGGACCACCGTGGTTTCCTGCGCAACAGTGCCCTTGCCGCGGCCGATGATCTGCCCGGTATTGGGATCACCCAGGCGGACCTCGGCGCCGATCTTGAAGGGGTCCAAGATATTCAGGTCGATCCCGAATGCCTTGAAGTGACCTGTAACCCACGGGACCCAGGCGAAGTCGAACACCGGCAGCGGGTAGGTCAGGATCGGCACGCGGCCGTTGACGACCTGCGAGATGTTGGTAAATGCCGACTCCGGGATTGAGTACGCCTGGACACCTTTGGAGGCGAAGTCGCTGGGGACCCATTTCTGCTTGGTCTCGTTCCACGTCGGGATCTGACCGTTGTTCGGAGGCGCCGTGTTGTCGTAGTCGGTGGCAGCCCTGATCGCTGCGGCCGGCCCAGTGAAACCTCGGGGGGCAGCGATCTTGAAATGCAGCTGCGGGTTGAGCGCGTTTCCGCCCTGTATGACGTCGCTGGTTTGGTCCGGGGGGATGACCTCGGTGGTAACCGTGAATTGCGGGACGGGCCCGGGCCGGCCCGGGTAGCCGGCCGGCCTCGTGATGTAGCTGGTGCCGGTCCAGTAGTACAACAGGTCACCGAGCCACCACGTCTTGCCCTTGTCGCCCAAGCCAAGGTTGCTCGGCAGATCTGACGGCTGTGTGACCTCCGTATCGATCTGCATGTCGACGGCCGGCGCCGGCAGGCCGTCCCTGCCCGGCTCGCCCTTGGCGATCGGGACGGTGATCACCAGATCGTCGCCAATGCCCTCCATGGTGACCGTTTGCAGCCCAGGCACGTCCCCGTCAGACAGGTAGCCAAAGAAGTGCAGCATGGCCATCACGTCCATGATGTGGAACGGCTGCCCGGCGGGCGTCATCGCGGAAGTCACGAGAAATCTCCTTCGATTCGAGGGGTGGTGTGCCAGGGCGCCAGGGCGTCGAGGTCGGGCAGCTCGGGCGGTTCCGGGACCGGGCCGACAGCCGAGATCGGTTCGGGGGCATCGGGATCGTCGGGCGAGTCGACAGGCACCCAGTCGATGACTCCGGGGAGCTGGCCGGGCCGATCGGGGATTGCGCGGCGCTTGATGATGGCCTTGTCGGCGTGCACGTCGCCGCCGGCTCGGGCGAGGTGGAATGCGAAGCAGACACGTTGGTCGTCGGTGAGGTACAGCACTTCACCGCGTGGGCCGCGAGCGAACGCCAGCGCGTCAGTGATGCGTGCCGCCGCTTCGATCAGCTCTCGCGCCTTGGGATCTCGGGCTTTCGTGTCGCCGGTCATATCTGTCCTTTCGGGTATGACGAATCACCCCCGGACCGCCGAACGGTGCAGGGGCAAAGGGGGAGAGGTTGGTTCAGGCCGCGATTGCGGCGCCACCGATGAGCGAGCCGATCGCGTTCCATCCGTCAGCGAGCGCTTTCATGCCGGCCTCGAATGCGTCGTGCTTTCTAGCCTTGCCGATGACCAGATCCTGTGTCATGGCGGTTGATTCGGTTACCGCCCATTTGATTCCGCGGATCTGATTGACGTAGTAGATCTGGTCGATCTCCCACATGCCGCGGTCACCCGCAAGGTAGTCGAATCCGTACACCCACGGGTGACCGTCGCGGGTGGTCATGGTGAAACTCACCTCGGGCCCGGTCTTACTGATGCCCTGGCGGAGGGTCAGCGCCGAGGAAACCACCCAGGCGAAACCGTTGCCGGGCTCTACGTGGTCGATCAGGGCGTAGTCGTTAAGCCACAGCGCCACTTTAGGATTCGTGAATTTCTGCCAACTGAAGAACAGATCGTCGGCCTGGCCCTGGTAGACGTTGTCGAGCCCGCTGGAGCCGAGTTGCTGGTATGCGCTACCCGGATAAGGGATCACCTGTTCCAATTGCGCCAACCCATAGCGGACACCAAATGTGATGGCCTGGTTAAGGATCGTCGGTGAGTGGCCACCGGTCCAGATGGTGCGGGCAGTGGCGCGTTGCATCCGGTGAGCGCTGGTGATGATGCCTGAGTGCTTGCACTCCCGCCATACCAGCGAGGGTTTCTCCGGGGCAACGCCGAGCAGCCGGCGGAAAAACGGATCTGTGAGCCCGTCGCCGTCCTGGTCGAGCGGCAGGATCACCTCGGTGATCGTGTCGTCGAGGATCGCCCCGATCGCTGAGATCGCACCGTCAGCGGCGGTGCCTGTCGGCCCGATGACACCGTCCTTTTGCTCGAACGCCAGAACGACACAGTTGCGGGTGGGCCGTGCCGCCTGCTCGCCCACGATCGCCGCCAGCTCGGGGTGCGGGCTGGTTTCGTCCTCTTCGAGCCAGAGATAGTCGATCAGGGTTACGCCGGTGTCTTCACCGATGGGCTCGTGAATGTCGTGCACCATTTGGGCTTTCGCCGCGATCGGCACGATTCGGGACGTATCGAGGATCGGGTTGACGAACTGGACTTGGATCGGCCAGTGCAGCGGTGAGAGGTTGCCGGCGCGGCTGGTAAGCCAGTGCACGGGGTCGGCCCACGAGGTGATCAGCGACAGGACCGGCCAGAACGTCCGAAGCAGGTTCAGGAATGTCGAGAACGCCAGGCCCGATCGCGCATTCTGCACCCATAGCCAGGCTTTCATCGGCTGGAATTCGGGCGCGCTCACGGGTGTGGGGATCATCGCGATGTGCTTGGCGTGCTCGCGCAGCGACATCAGTTCCAATTCGACCCAGTGGGTGCCGTCCTCGTCCTTGACCGCCACCACGGACTGGATGCGGTAGCCGAGACGGGTTTCCCACGATCGGATGTTGGGGTTGGGGTCGATGGCCAGGTGCAGATCTTCGAGGTAGCGAGTGCCGCGGGCCATCAGATCAGCGAGCCAATCCTGGCGTCGTACACGGATTTTCCCGACGCCGGTGTCATCGCAGAGCCGTTCCCAATCCCCGGATCGGACCTGCCCGCGCAGCGTCCCCATGTAGTTCAGCTGTTTGTCGAGCACTCGCATCAGCGGCGGCTGCTTGCTGGCGCGGCGCCACACTTCGCGCCGGCCGTCGAGCAGCCGGTACTTGGCCAACGGATCGGTCGGGGCGGTGTAGACCTTGCGGGCCATCACGCCACCCCGCGCCGGTACCACTGGGGCATGATCATGCTGATCTTGCCGGCCTTGTTTGTGTGGGTGACCTTGATGACCGCCATGGTCTGCGCCGGGATTGGTGACATGAATCCGATGCCGCCGGGCACCCGCCGACCGATCGGCAATCCAGCCTTGGCGTTGGTGAGATCGCCGAGTAGGAAGTCCAGGATCTCGCTGTTGCGGATCAGCTTGTAGAACGCGGTGTCGATCGGGTCATGCTCGCTGGTCAGCGTCCGCTTGGACGGGTCAGTGTCGACCAGGACCATGCCGTCCGATGGCAGGATCTCCAGCTCCACCATGCGCTCGGTCATGCCGTCCTGAATGGACACCTCGCCGGCACCTTCGACAATGAACTTGGGGTGCTGTTCGTAGTCGCCGCGGTTGGGCAGTCGCAGCACACCATGGTTGCGGCCGTTGATAGCTGCGTTGGCCTCGTCGTTGCGCCACTCGCGGGTCAGTGAGCGTTTGGCGTAGAACGGGAACGGCGCGTGGATGGTCATCGCCGCGGTGGCGTAGTTGTTGCCGTAGGCCTTCGGGTCGATCTCCACTTCGTCGAAGTTGGGTTCCCCGTTGCGAACCCGGGTCCAGCGCCAGCCGGTGAAGCGGCTGAATTCACCCCAGAACCCCATGGGTAGCTCGGAGTCCTCGGGCCAGTCGTCCCACCACTGCTCGCGGATCTCATCGAGGGCAAGACCGGTGTCGGCGTATTTCAGCCGCGTTACGGCGTTGAGGTGCGGGCCGAAGTGCACACCGAAGTGGATGACCCGTTTGCGGTAGTCGGTGCGCTCGGGCTCTTCGCCGAGCATCCACGGTCCCGACGAGTAGAGCTGACTGAACGCGGCGCCGGTGTGCCCTTTGAGGCCGGGCGCCAGGATGACCCCGTAGTTGCCCTTGAACCCGCCGGCCAACGTGTACACCCGCTCACCATCGGGCGAGACGTAGACGATCTTCGTCTGTTCGGATTGCAGCTGTTTGGTGAACGGCCCCATGTCATCCCAGGTTTGGAACGTCGGCGCCGACACGCGGTTGAGAACCGGATCATAGGGCAGCCAGCTGCTCTGACTCTTGCTCATTTCAACGCTCCCGACTGGCGACGTTGCGCCGAGTTCTGGCGGGCCTCGATCTTCGGCAGGATCTCGTTGGGTGCGACACCGGAGATATTCCAGGTGTCCCCACCGCGCGCCGGCCCGGGCGCTGCGCCGCTGCCGGCGTGCTGTCCGTCAGGCCCGCGTAGAGGCATGGTGGAACCCGGGGGCGGTATGGGCTTAAGGAAGTCCGCGGCGTTGGGGATGCCGAGGCCCCCCGCAAGCCCGCTGCCGATTCCGCCGCCGAGGCCGCCGCCGGCCTGGTCCTCGCTGCCGGCGCCGGCCCATGCCTTGGCCAGCCCGCCACCCCAGTTGGCCAGAGCCATCGCCGATTTCACGTTGGGCCATTCCAGCGGGTTGGAGAAGACCGAGCCGTCCAGGCCGATGCCTTGCAGTAGACCGGAGAGGATGCCCTGCCCCAGCGACTGCCCGTCACCACCGCCCGATGCCGCCTTGTCGGCCTTCTGCGCTTCTTTGTCCTTGACCTCAGAGAGTCGGGTTTCAGCTGCGCTCTGCCGTTCCTGCGCAGCGGTCAGCTTCTCCTGCGCCACATCACGTTTCTTCTCCGCAGCTGTGACCTTGTCGGCACTCGCGACCTCAGCCTTGAGCTTGTTCACCTCGGAATCGGCCTTGTCGTAGGCGTTCTGGGCGGATTGCGTCGAGGCTTTCGCGCCGGTCACGCGAGCCTGCGCGGTCTGCACCGCCGCGGACGATCCACCGCCGCCGGATTTGGTCGGATCGTCGCCGTAGCCGGCCAGCGCGATCCACGCCCGGTTGGGGAATTCCGATGCCCCCGAGGCGCTGCCGCCGTACTGGCCATTGCCGGCCTTGCCGCCCATCTCGACGTTGACGTTGCCGCCTTCGGGGTCGACGATCGTGCCGGCGGTGTGACCGCCGCCCGGGCCGCCGTTCTTCCACCCCACCCAGTAGGCGGCGATGCCGGCCGGCGGATCGCCCTGCTGGAAACCGCGGGCCAGAAGCGCCTGGGACTGGTCGGCGGTAGAGAATCGGCCACCAGCGCCGGTGATGAAGTTCGCGATGGTGGATTGCGCGCCCGAGCAGTCGGTATCGAATGTGTCGCCGTTGCCGGCACCCCATGCGTACTTGTGCCCACCGACCCCAGAGGCGAACGATTTCAGGTCATCGACGGTGATGGAGCCCTCAGCGTTGGAGTTGACCCCAAACAGCCGGCCAACCTCTTTGAGGATGGCCATCGACCGGCCACGCTTGGACCGTGCCAGCGGAATGTACGCCTCGCCGCCGGTTTCTTTCTCGGCGAAGATCGTTCCCGCGCCGCGGCCCTGATAGATGCCGGCCGACTGCGGCTTGTCGATCCAGCGCAGCCCGCCGTTGGCCATCGGCACGATGGCGCCGAAGGGAACGATGGCGCCATTGGCTCGGCGCGCCGGTCGATCGAGTTCGACGGTGCCCGATGCGGTGATGCCGGCGAAGGCCGCTTCGATCGTGACTTTTCGATCCTTGGCGGCCTTGTCGATCTGATCGGAGGCCTCTTCGGCACCGGTCTGCTTGACGACGATCAGCTTGCCGTTGTTGTTCTTGACCTCGTAGCCCAGCGATTTGAGAGTGGCCAGCACGTCCGGGGCCAGGGGGGCATCGACGTTGATGGTCTTGTCGTTGTCCTGGGAAACCCTCTGCCCCAACTGAACCAACAGGTCAAACACGGCCTGGCCGCCCGGCGCGGACACATTGACCGGCACATCTTTCGGCACGGCGTCGAACGCGGTCTTGATCCTCGAGGCTGACCCCACGACGTCGTCGCCGAGCTGCTTGAGCACCGGGTTGACGGTGGCGCCGGCCTGCTGCGCCCCCAGTAGGTCAATGCGCAGCTGCTTGAGCTTCTCGGACGCGACGACCCCACCGGCGCCCTGCTTTTCGAGGTTGGCCACCAGGGCGTCGAACACCGGCTGGCCGCCGCCGACCTGCTTGGCCAGTTCCTCCTGTGACAGGCTGAGGTTGTCGATCGCGGCGCTGGCCGACTTCGCGGTGTCGGCCTGCATACGGATCTTCGTGTCCAGGTTGCCCTCGGGGTTGTCCCCGAGCGAGAAGATCTGTTTCTTGAAACCGCCCCACAGGCTGCCGGATTCGTCGCGGAATTGGTCGGCGAACGAACCCGTGCGGTTGCCCTCGGTGTCCAGCTCGCCCTTGAGCGTGCCGAGGCGGTTTTGGAGGTCCCCCAGGGCCTTCTCATCGAGCACGCCGCCCGAGGCGATCAGCGCATCGTTGAGGGTGGTTTGCGCGTCCTTCGACCGCTTGAGCGCCTCGTTGTAGTTGTCCAGCGAGGTGGTCGCAGCGTCGTTCTTTGATGCGATCGCGGTAAACGCGGCGCCGGCCACTAAGAGCGCCGCCGAGAACGGCCCGCCGAGCGCCCCCACGACACCGCCGGCCGCGCCCTTGAGTGCGTTGAATCCACCGGTGACCGCGCCGCCAACATTCGACCCGAGCACCCGCAAGTGAGCACTGGCGGTCTGCGCCTGCGATCCCATGCCGAACAGCACACGGCCGGCATTCGAGACGGTCGGGTTGGACTGGCGCATCCACTGCACCGAGGTCCGGTATGAGTCGACGAGGTTCTTGACCCCGCCACCAGCTGCGCCGACCGTCTTTCCCATCGAGGACACCGCCGTGTTGACCGTCGTCAGCGCCGGGGTGACCCGGCCCATGATTCCGGGCACCAGCTTGAACGCGAGCCAGGCCGCCGCGGCGGTGGTGACCAAACCCTGATGTTCGGACATCAGGTCGCCGATCACCTTGAGTGGGGGAGTGATGACGCGCACCACGGCCGCCGCGCTTTCCAGCGTGACGACGAACGCTTTCCAGGCAGCTCCACCGATGGTGACCGCGGCCGACCCCAGCGACTTGCTGATGTTGAGCAGGGTCGGCGCTGCGCCCTTCGCGCTCTCACTCAGCGATGCCAGAGCCGCCTTGGATTCGGTCAGTAGCGACTGCGCCTGGGGGTTGCCGGCCAGACGGTCCCACGAGTCGCCGAGCTTGTCGAGGCCGCCCGAAAGCCCGTCCAGCACCTTGGAAACCGGGCCCTCAGCCGCGTCATACGCTTTCAGCTGCAGCGACTCGATGCCGTTCTTGACGCGCTCCCACGCGCCCGGCAGGCCCTTGGTCTTGGCCGCTGCGACGTCGGCCGCGGCGCCCTGGCGGTCGATCGCGGTGCGCATCGCGTCATAGGAGGCCGAACCGTCCTTGGCCGCCACGCCTGCGATACGCATGGCATCCGAGCCGAACAGCACCGCGGTAGCGGCCTGGTATTGCTCGGGGGTCATCCGCTTGGCGGCCTCGCCGAGCTGCCCGTAGAGCGAGTGCAGGCCGACGAACTTGCCGGTGGTGTCGTAGACGGTCAGGCCGAGCTGCTCGATCGCGCCCTGGGCCGGGTTGCCCTGGTCGGTCAACGCCAACAGTGACGTCTTGAGCAAGGTGCCGGCGTCAGAACCTTTGATGCCGTTGTTGGCCAATAGGCCGATGGCCGCGGCGGTGTCCTCAGCGGACAGCCCGAACTGATTGGCCACGGTGCCGGCGGCCTGCAAGGCGTAGGCCACGTCGGTGATCTCGGCCGAGGATGCGTTGGCGGCATTGGCCAGGGTGTCCGACATTTTGCCCGCGCCGGCTGCCTGCAATCCGAATGCCTGCAATGCCTGAGACTGGATCGTGGCCGCGTCAGTGGCCGAGATGCCGGCAGCCGCGGCCAGCTGCAGCGACCCCTTGGCCGCGTCCATCGCCTGCTGAACAGTGAACCCGCCCTTGGCGAGTTCGGTCATCGCCGCGGCGGCATCGTTGGCCGAGGTGGCCGGCAACGAGACGTCGTTGCCCAGGGCCCGGGCAGCGTCACCGGCCTGCTTGAGTTGGTCGGCCGTGGCACCCGTGACCGCGGTCAGGGTGTTCATGTTGTTGGTCCAGTCCATGCCGACCGACATGACCGCTTTGAACTGTGACGCCAGGGCGGCAACCCCGACCCCGACGCCGATGGTCGCCATCGCCGTCTTGGCCGATGACGAGAACCGTTCGCCGAAGCTGCGGCCGGCGGCGGTGCCCTGGCCGGCGATCCCGGCGGTGTCCACCTTGGGGTCCAGCTTTGCTGCGGCTGAGAACCGGGACCCGAACCGCCGGCCGCTGGCGGTGCCCTCGTTGGACAGCTTCGCACTGTCCACTGTGGGGGTGATCTTCGCGTTGCGACCTGCTTGGTGCAGGACGCGCGTGATGTCCCGCTGCATGTCTTGCGCGGAGACCGCCAAGGTCACCCACGCAGTCATCAACTCCGGGATGATGCACCCCCCAACATTGTTGCGCCAGAACGCATGTCAAATTCCTTTCATGAGTTCGAGCACCTGTGGGCTCATGAGGTCGGTGACGTCCTCGACGGTGTCCCATGTCGGGCCGGTGTCCGCTGGCTCGTCGCTGCCTGGTCGCGGAACCCGTTCCGGGAAGGGCTGTTCCGCGCATCCCTCGAAATGGAGCGCGGCATAGCGCCAACGGATTTCGCTGAGTTCATCAAGCAGGGCAGCGGCCAGGTAGTCGCTGAGCGTCCACCCGCCGTTTCGGACGTGGTAGATCGCAGTACCGGGTTGTGCCGACTCGATGTAGGACCGCATGTCGCGGGGGTGAATCGTGTTGAAGTCGAGCCGATCTGAGAGCAGGTCACGGGTGATCGCGTCGGCCAGATCGCCCGTGACCTGATCGACCAGCCACGCTATTCCCCCGCGGTGGTGCCTTCCCCGTCACTCGCCTTATCTGCCGCCGTCCAAGCGTTCCACAGCGCCTGAAAGTCGTCAGGGCCATCAACCGGACACGGTCGGTTGTCGATCAATTCCTTGGCGGTTTCGCACGCGGCCCGGTCGATCGCCGCGGACTCGATGTCGAATTCGGTTGGCAGGTTCTTGATGCTGCGCAGCCATTGCTTGGAGTAGATGTGCTTGAACCGGCGCAACGCGACCACCTGGCCATCGGGGTAGGTGTGGACGTACAGCTCGGCGGCGCCGTAGTGGCTAGACCAGTCATAGTCGGGATCGCCCGGCACGGGCTCGGGCAGCATGTCACGTACGTCGTCGGATGCCTGGGCGCGGGCGTCGGCCAGCGCTTCGTGGGTGGACGGCGGCTCTCGATCGAGCGCCGCATTGTCCTGGGCCAGTTCGTCGGCCAGATCCGGCGCTTCGTCGTCTCGTCTCTTTGCCATTCTTCGGTTTCACCTTGGCTCACCTTGGCTGTGGTGTTTGGAGCCTCCCCGCGCCGCGCCAAGGTGTGTTTACGGCACGGGGAGACGGTTCTGGAATGCAGCCTGTGACTCGGCTGTACATTCGCGGGATGAGCAAGCTGGACATGTACGTGGCGGCCGCGCGCAAGGCATTCCTGGGAGCACCAAAGCCAGGCCGGTCTGCGCTCTCCCTTGCAGCAGTCACGTTTCTGATCACCGCGCTAATGGCGCTGTGGCCCGTGACCAACTCGCACGGCACCGACTGCGGCATGTGGATCGAGAACAACACGTCCAAAGCCGCCTATGAGGACGCCCGGTGGCAGTCTGATCACCCCGACTACTGGGGAGGGACACGTAGCGATCAAGTGGACGGTTGCATAGCGGAGCGAAATTCCCGCACACCGTGGCTTGCGATTTTCGCCGTTGCGGCGTTAGCGCTGTTGACAGTGGGAGTAATTCGCCGGTACCGGCCCGGTGGCCGCGCCCCGGAGGACGCGGCCACCAAGGACTGATTAGGCCGGCGCGATGGTCACGCCGCCGGCCGGGGTGAGCCCCGAGGCGTCGGCGCTGACCGGAGCGGCACCGGCGGTGACCAGGCTGATGGTGTAGGGGCCGCCGGCTGCGCCGGTGACGGTCGCCGAGCGGACGTTGACCAGCGCTTCCAGCTTCGCCTGGAATTCCGTGCCGTCATCGTCGAAGACGATCGTGGCGGGCTCGCCTGCCACCTTGAACAGCCAGCTACCGCCGGTCGGACCGCCAGTCAGCGTGGCAGTCAGCGCCGTGGTCACCAGCTTGTCGTCCAGCTCGGTGTAGTCGTAGAACGTGTTGCCGGCCAGGTCCGGGAACAGGTCATAGGTCAGCGGGTACACCGACCAATCCTCGGATTTCCATACCTCGTCTCCGATCTCGGCGACCTGAGCGTCGGGCAGGCACCGGCGCTTGCGCACGTTGCCGTCGAAGACGTCGATGATGTAGGCGTAGTGCGGCAGCACGTCGGAGTTGCTCTTCGCGGCAATCAGGGTGCCGTGCTCGGTCGTGGCCTCCGTGACCGTCACGTTGGCCTTCCCGAAGTACTCCTCCATCGTCCGCGGGTTCAGCGGCTCGATGTAGGTCACCTTGAGGGTGTCATCCTTGCCTGTCTGCACAGAACGGACCTTGTCGCCGTTCCAGTCCTTTTTCTTGTCGGTGTCACGCTTGGTGTTGCTGGTGGCGCCTTCGTTGGAGACGCCGCCCAGGCGGGAGTCCCAGTTGGGGATGATCGGTCGAGGGGTCCACGGGTCGGTGGGCAACGGGGTGCCCAGCGGGTAGCGGAAGATGCCGCCGGTGGCCTTCGGAACGAGCACGCCGGTGTTCTTGACGTTGGTGTGTGCCATGGCACGGTCCTTTCAAATGATGGTGTGTTACACGGGAATTGCGATAGTCCAGGCCACGACGGTCTGGTAGACGGCGACCTCGGGCAGGTCCGGGTCATCGAATCGCTCACAGGATTCGACCGTCGCTCTTGTCACCGCCGGCACGGTTTCGGCGGCCGCTTCGAGGGCACCAGCGATGCCGCGTGCCACCTCGCCACATTCGACCGCTTCGGCTTTTGGCCGGTGGATGCGGGCGGTGATGAGGTGGTTGGCGATGCGGGCGTTGCGTTTCCGGCCGCCGGTGACGACGAACTTGACGAACCATTCAGGACGGGGAAACGGGATCTCGGTGGCCACCTCCCAGTCCTGCAAACCGAGGTCACCGAGGCCGGCCGAAATGCACACTTCGGCCATCTCTTCGACGTCGGGCCCGACGACTACGGTCACGAGATCGCCCTGAGTAGCGCTTGGGTTTTGGCCTCGTGAGCCATCGCCCGGGCGCCGGTGCCGATGATGCGGCGGCGGGCCCGTTCCTCGTCTGAGCCGTCCGTGATCTCGTAGTACGGCTCGTCATAGGGCGGGCTCGTCGTTGAGGCAACCGAGTTCGCCTTGTCGGCAACGTTTTCGGCTAACTCGTCGAGGAGTCCCTGAGCTGCTGCGCCCGTGAGAAGCTCGCGGAACCCGCCCTCGTTGATCTTGATGCGTACGCTCACCCTTCGACCCTCCTGAGATTGACGACGAGACGATCCGGAGACATCCACGGCCCGTGGTTGTAGTCCTCGGGTAAGCCGGTGACCACCGAGTGACGCTGTCCGTCCACGATGAACCGGTCCCGATGGTCAACTGTCAGAGCCGAATCAACGATCAGCACCTGGTGGACGATGACCCGACTGCCGCCGGTGGGCGGCTGCGCCGGCTCGCTGGACTCTGGCGTCCACCAGACACAGTCGACCGGCACAGGGGCCGCCCATCCGGGTTTGGTGTTGCCGTGAGCATCCTTGGGCCCCGCAGCCGGCGTGTAGACCTCATGTCCGCACTTGAACCGCAGCGGGACACTAGGCATCCGACGCCCCTTCTGACGACCCCCACAGCGGGCCGCCGCCGGCCCCGGTGTAGATCGCCCCGCAATCGCAGTACGTGGCGCCGAAATTGATTGCGCACGTATCGCCGTGCTGCACTCCTGTGCTGCCGGCGGTGTCGTAGCTCCAAGCGCTACGACTACCGCCGGACGCGCAGATCTTTTGCAGCTGAGCGATCTCCGAGGGCCACAACAGCGAGCGCCGCGGCGCGGAGTTGTCGAAACTCTCGGAGTGCTGAAACGGCCCGGCGACGTCGGTGACTTGGGTTCGACCACCTTGCCCAGCTTCGTTCCACCGCAGGACCGCACCGCGCAGGATCGCTTTGGCAGCTGCGGCTTTCGCCGGGGCTAGGTTCTCGTCGTCGAGGCAGGGCGCTGCCAACCCGGCCAACGCCAACACGTCGTCGATCATCGCCTTGGCCTTGTTCTCGTCGAGGTCGGGCGCGAACGGTGCCAGGTCGGGCGGGGTGAGCAGCGCGTCAGCCATGGTCGGGTCAGGCCACCGCGTCGATGATCTTGGCGAAGGCGTTCAGGTCGGCGATGCCCCAGCCGTAGACAACCTCGGCACGGAACGCGACCTCGTTGTTGCGCTTGAGGTCGCCCTGGCCGTCCGGGTCGCCGTACTCGATCATCTCCAGGCCGATGGCGCGCTGAATGCCCCAGCGGATCGCAGAGAAGTCGCCGACGAACGCCTTGACGTTGGTGGCCACGTCCGCGATACCGACCGCGCCGACAGTGTCGGACACCGAGCTGTTGTGGTTCTCCAGCCGGCCCGCCGGCGCCGTGGCGTAGACGAGGTCGGGGTACATCTTCGGCCCGATCTGCTCCCCGGTAGCCACCGGCATGCGCTGCTTGCCGAACGCCGCGGCGAACGTCGTGTCGAGCGCCAGATCCTTGGGCATGAAGCGATCGGCCAACACCAGCTCGTCAGCGTCGTCCAGGAGCAGCTGCGGCGCATCACCGGCCGCGATCTCCACGGCGTTGGCGGTCTGCGACAGGTGTTCCTCCATCGCCGTGACCTCTTCGCCGCTGGCGGGGTTGATGCCGTGGTAGACGCCGAAGTCGAGCGCACGCGACAGCGACGGCTGGATCAGGGCCAGAATTTGCTTGACGGCATCCAACTGATGGTCCTCGTCGGCCCACTTGACCTCTTCGGTCCACCGCACCGTCTTGTGGAACTTGTACGGCTTGGTCTTCTTCCGCGTCCGAGTGATTGTCGACGGCCCCTTGGCCGTACCTTCCCCGACGTACTCGGCTTCTCCGATGTCAAAGGTCATGTACGAACCGGTGCCGAACTTCATCGGCTCCGAGGCCGACAGGGTAGCGATGGACGACCCGAACTTGACCTTGCCCAACCAGGGATCAAGGATCTCGTCGGGCAGTTCGAGCTGCGAGCTGTTGAAAACCGCCATGATGGCTTCTCCTTATTCGTCGTTACCGAACAGATGGCGCGTGAATTCGCGTATGCCACTGTCTTTTTCGGTGTCTTTGCTTCCGTTGCCCTGGTCGGGCACGTAGTTGGTGTTCTTTCGACGCTTGCCTGATTGGGCGAGCAGCCGATCGATCTGCTTGAGCATCAGTTCGGGATCGGTCGCGGTGAGGAACAGATCGGCATCCTCGGAGTCGATCTCGTGGCGGGCCACCAGGTGGGTTTTGAGCGCCTCGGCAACCTTCGCCGGTACGGTCGCAACCTCAGCCTCTGCCGTGGTGAGCTTGGTGGTGGTTTCGGCCAGTTGGGTAGCCGCCTTGGCGTTGGCCTTGGACTTGGTCTCCCAGTCGCGGGCTTTACCCTTCCAAAACTCCACTGTTTCAGTGGGGTTCGGTTCACCGTCACCGTCGCCGCCGGACTGGGCTCCCGTTGCGGGATCTCCCTGGCCGTCTCCTTCGCCGCCAGCGGCGCCACTGTCGCCGCCGCCGTGGTCCTCCGATGCGCCCATGATGGGCCACCACGGGCCTCGCTTGCCGATGCCGATGGCTCGCAGACCGGTTGTCGGGTGGATGGGCAGATCGTTGCAATCAGACATGCGTGTTTCTCCCGTTTCGGGTTCGCCCCTGCCGTTGCGGCCGAGGTTTGTTGAGGGGTGGCGTCCAAGGGACGCCGAAACACCGCCCCACGTTGCGTGTGGGCGGTCGAATAGGGGGTTACGGCTTAGGTGCCGTCAGTGGTGTCGCGGTTGGCGAGGTAGCGCTGAGCGCCGGGTGTCGAGTACCAGCGTTCCAACAGCATGTCCTCGTAGCCGGCGGCCCAAAGCTTGGCCAGGGCCAGCGACTTGCCGGCGTACGGGTTGACAGCGCCGAGCTGCGCGGCGCGGCCCTCGGCCCGTGCGCGCTTGCAATCTTCGGCGGTAATCACTGCAGGAAGTCCTCACCCATCGCGGTGTATCTCCGTAGACCGTACTGCCCGGACAGGATCATCTGCTTGTAGATCTGGCGAGTAATCCGGCCGCCGTTCTGGTCGAACCATTCGGCCATCTCGTCACTCATCCACTCGCGGGCCTTCTTGTCGCTGACGTACCAGAGGTTCTTCGTGTTGACCTTGCCGTCGAAACGGGGCTTCACCATGAACCCGTTTGTGGCGTTCTCGGCCTCGATTGCCAATTCGCTGATGTGCTTGTGGAATGCGGACGACAACAGTTGCTCGAACGTGTTGCCACGTAGACCCTCTAGCCGTGCCATGCGGACGAAGTCGCGGCGCCGGATTGCCTCGACCGACTTTCCGGTGACCTCAGCCTCAGCCTCAGCTGGGTCGTAGCCCTGTTCGATCTTGGCCAGGATCTCATCGGATTGCGCGTTGGCTTTCGCGGCCCGGCGGTCGCGGGCCCGTTCACGGTTGCGCGCCTTGCGTTCCGCCGCTTTGCGTTCGGCATCTTCGAGGTTCTCCAGGGCGATGGCGGCCCGCTCGACGCGCTCGTCATCACCGGCCGCCAGTGCCTCATCGAGCTCGCGGGCAGCCCGCTCCATCGGGGTCTCTGCTGCCGCCGGAGCTTCGATCTGCTTGGTCTCTGCCGGCGCGGTCGGCGCGGCCGGCATCGTGTGAAGGTCCTCGGCATCGACGCGGCGCCAGTAGTCGATGGCGGCCAGGTGCTCATCCTCGGCGTCGAGCCAGCGGCCGACGTCGGTAGCGTGCCGGCGTTCAGCGACACGTTCGGCGGCCACCCGGACCCGTTCCTGTGCAGCGCGTTCCATTCCCCGGGCGACCTGTGCGGGGCTGCGTGCGCCGCCGCGGCGCGCCAGGTTGTAGTCGGCTTGCCACTGTTCGACGTAGGCCGGCGGTTCGTAGGTGCCGTCGCGGTCGGGTACTGCGGTGCAGTGACAGCGATCGTGTGACTTTTTGGCGAGCCTCTCGTTGTGGTAGACCGCGCCACGGGTGGCCAGCATCCGGCAGAAGCCGCAAGCGTTGGCGGAGGCGTGACGGGCCCACCGGACGCCCTCGCGGCCCGCGTTGAGGATCACGGTGTTGCGTGAGCCGGTGAATACCGCTCGAGTCGCGCTGCCCTTGAGCGCGTCGGCCGGGTCACCCTGCAATGTCGCCCACCGAGCCGATGCGGCCAACTGCTTCTCGAGCGGTAGGTCGGCCGGCACGGCGACGAAGTCCGATCCCCCAGGGCCGGTGGGCAGATCGGTGTAGTAGACGGCGGTCAGGTCACTGCTGGCAGCAATGTACGGGGTAGCAAGCGCCGGGTAGGCGTCACTGACAAACGCGAGCTGCTCGTGGCGATCGAGGCGGCCCAAGCTCGGCGTCAGGGTATCGATCTTGGAACCGAGGTCAGCTGCCAGCCCGGCGAGCAGCTCCTGTAACTCAGTTGGCGACAGCGCCATTGAGCGTTACCTGGTCGGCGGCGGCCTGGTCGATGGCGTTGGCCGGGGGGGCCGGCATCGGTGCCGGAGTGGTCAGCTTGTTGACCAGTGCTGCGGCCTGGGCGCGGCGCTTGTCGGCCATGGCGCGCTTGATCTGCGAATCGGACAGGCCGAGCAGCTCTAGGCCGACCTCGGTCTCAGCAAGCCAGGGCACGGCGGCCAGCTGCTTGGAGCCGGCGTCGGCGGCCGCCGAGCGCGACAGGTAAGCCGGCGGGCGCCACTTGGTGTTGATGCTCTTGTAGTTGTCCGGGATCTCGTTGAGATCGTTTTTGATAGCCAGCGCCCGAATCATGGCCCGGCGGAAGGCCGGCGACCAGTCGTCAGTGGCGCCCTCGGCCTCGGCGATCAGTTGCTTTTCGGCGTTGTCGGAGCCATCGGCGGTGGTGGTGTTGGTCTTGGCCTGCACGCCGAGAGATGAGACGGGCAGGTCGGTTTCCCCGGCGAAGTCGTTGGCACACTGCTGAAACATGTCGATGTGTGGTTCGGGCGAGGACTGTTTAAACTGCTTGACGTCGGCGCGGGCCAACTTCGGGTCATCAGAATCAAGATCATGATCGTCAGCGATGCCCTTTATGCGGCCCATCACCGCCTTCCACGTAGGCAGCGGGTTACCGTCCTCATCTACGAGCACCTCAGACGGGTCCGCCCCCAAGATCCACAGCTCCGGGTAGGAGAACAGGTCGGCGTGACCTTCCATCCGAATCAGGGTTCGCAGTGCGCGATCGTGCAGGGACATCACGACACGTGAGATCCGTGACGAACCGAACGGACGCCCGGTCCTGGGCTTGTAGATGGCCGCTTCTGCCGGCACACCCCACGGGTGAGGTTTCGCGTCGACAGACCAGCGACCGTTGGCCCGCCCCCGGGTTGCCGTGATGGTCAGGCCGTCGAGGTAGAGAACGAAACTGAGGACGTTACGTTCCTCGTCGCGCTTGAGCACCGACAACAGGTTGTCCAGCCGGCGGCGGCGGCCGTTCATGTCGCCGGTCGCGTTCATCGCATCAGCAACGTGGATCAGCGACTCAGGCTCATCGGTGTCCTCGTCGCCAGTGGTGTTGATCAGGAATGAGGGACCGTGGATCAGTGACGAGATGACCGCACTGGACGATTCAGCACTAAAGAAGTTGTCATCCATGACCTCGGTGTAGCCGAGGGAATCCAGGTCTCCGTCCGGCCAGGTGTAGCCGTCGAGGTTGCAGCGCCGGGCCAAGATGTCCACTGACTTTGCGGACCAGCCGAGCACCAGGCCGATCTTGAAGTACTGATCAGGAATGACGCCGGCACCGAACTTGCGAACCGCATGACGGCCGTCGTAGTAGCAGGCCCGCAAGAAGTTGCGGCGACGGTGATTCTCGATCTCCTTGAGCAGACCGTTGATCAGGGCGTTGTGTTCACTGCCGGTGCCGCGCAGGCGCACCTGGGCAAGTTCTGTGGAGGTCATCGAACTACCCCCCTCCTTCCTGATCGCGTTGAATCTCTTGCGGGTCTGTGCTTTTCGGTCGCCGCTGCCAGAGCGAGAGTGACGCCGACGAGCGGGTGAATGATCGCGGTGGCGTCGCGGCGGTCGTATCCCCATCCGCCGGCATCAGCGATCGGCCGGCGCCGCGCCCCCTTGAGTGCCTTGGTCACCGAATCCTGATTGGCATGGGTCAACGTGCCGGCCTTTCCTCTGCCGCGGTTCCTGAAGAGCAAGCAGGCTTTCGCCATGTACCGGGCGGTCGAGCGGATCACCTTGACCTTGCGGGCCTTGAGCCCCGGAATCATCTGCGCGGCTGGTGACAGGTCATCGATCACGACGGGGATTCGGCGGCCGGCCACCTTGGCGATCCAGTCGATGGCGCCGGCCACATCGGTTCCGGCCCACACTTCCTCGACGTGGGCGTTCGAGCCTTCGATCCACGCGGCCCCCACTGAAATGTCCTCGTCGTGAGACATGTCCACCGCGAGGCCGTCTGGGGCGACGTCCTCGTCGGGACCGATGGCCCCGCGTTTCCGCCAGGCGTTGGGTCTGATGATCTCCTGGTGGACACTGACCTTGGGCCAGATGCCAAACGCCTCGCGGCGGAAGGCATCATCCGACAACGCTTTACGCATACGGCGGATCGCGCGTTCGCTGGTTCTGATCAGATAGGACGGGTTGGCCTTGCGGAGCTGGTCGCGGTCATCCAGGTCAGCATCAGCATCGGCGGATAGCTCGATGTAGAGCGACAATTCAGTGCTGACCCCGTGCACCGAGGGGTTGTCCTCTTCACCCCATTCGGGATTGACGGAGTCGAGGGCGTCCTGGCGCAGCATCGTGAACACTTCGCCGGGATCGGTCGGCCGAGGCGGGGTGCCCATCAGGAACAGCAATGGGTTGGCGACGGTGTTCATCGTCGGGATAAGGTCGTCCATCGCCTTTTCGGTGACCCGCTGGGCCTCGTCGAGGATCAGGATTCCGACTCCGGTGAAGCCGAGGCCGAAGCCGTTTTCTCTGGCTCCGAACAGGATTCGGGAGTCGTTGCGCAGGTATATGCCTTCGTCGCCGTGCGAGTCGGAGATTCTCTCGACGTGTGGCCAGCACTTGTCGCCGCGGGCCATGGCCTTCATCGAGTCGAACGTCTCGCGCGCGGTCTTGAAGCGGTGTGCGGTCCAGATCACAGTCAGGCCGGGGATGATCAGGGCCAGGGCGAACACGATCGCCCCCACCAGGTAGGTCTTTCCGACCTGGCGGGGGATCGAGATGACGATGGTGTCGGCGGCGTAGAGGCCTTCGGCGTCGAGCGCGAGGATCAGCCGGCCGGCGCCGTCTTGCCAGTTGTCGAAGCCCCAGCCGAGATTGATGCACGTGTCGCGCACCTTCGGCCACGCGGTCGAGACAATGCCGGCCGGTTGGACCAGGTGGCGGGCGACCTCAGATAACCGAGGCGTCCCAGAGTTCATCGCTGGTGGTGGCGATGACCGCGCCGTCCTGGTCGCCGGCTGCGGCGGCCAGCGCGGTCAGTTCGCGGCTGATGTCGGTCTGGCGGTGCGTCAGCGCCGACAGTGCGGTGGGACTGGTCCGGGAATCATCCAACGCCCGGGCGACCCTGGCGCGCATCGTGATCAGCCGATCAGGGTTGATCGGTTCACCGGACAAATCGGCGATCTCGCGCAGCAGGTCGAGCTGCCGGCGCACGAGAGCGGCCAGGGCGGTCGCGTTGGTCGACGGGTCGGCGATCGACCGGGCGATCCTGGCGCTCATCGCGACGAGCTGATCGAGTTCGCTGCCGGATTCCGCGGCGGTCAGCACCGAGGCGGTCAGTTCCCTCGCCGCCACCGTCTGCGCGGCGGTGTCAGGGACAGTGCCGTCAGCACGCACGAGGGCCAGATGCCGGCCCGGTGCGGGGGTGTCGTTGAACAGGACGTGATCGGCGGGCTTGCCAGCTTTGCGGCAGTCCTGGCACTGCCGCGTTCCCCCCGGAAGCGATCTGCTACCCCCCCAGAGCATCTTGCCGCAGCTTGAGCAGGGAGTATCGGGGTTGCGTGCCATCATCGATCACCTCCTTGCCTATGGATCGAAAAAGAAAGAAAAGCCCGGGGAGAGAGGGCCGCCTATGCCCTGAGGGGCGGGGACCGACCGCCTCGGGTCGACCCGCCCCAGGGGGGTGGGCGCCGGGGCGATCCCTCACAGCCCTGACCCGGCTTCCGCCCTGGGCTTAGAGGGTGGCGGGCGGCTCGCTCGGTGTTACCTAGTAGGAGTGCCACCCTTTGACGTCAGCCCCTCTGACGACCTGTTATCGGCGCGCTGCCTTGCTCTTTGGCCAGGCGGGTGGCGGTAGTTCTTAATCCGCGACGGTCCACCAACACCGCTCGGTCACGAACGTGACCCCGGCGGGCAGCTGCTCGTCCGGGTCCTTGTCGGACTTGTCGCGGTTGCACTTGCGGTGGGCCGGCACGATGTTGTCGAGCACGTCGCCGGCCGGCCCCGTGATCGCCAGCGGTTTGAGGTGGTCGATGGTGAAGCTGAGCGGGTCCAGGTGGTGAGCGTCGTAGTCGATCGGCTCGCCGCAGTGGTAGCACGGTGGCTTTGGCCCGAACGGACTCGGCGGTAGCCCGCGGCTGATGATGCGGCGGTGCCGATCGCGTGTCGTGGTGTTGCGCTGAACCTTGCCGGCCCTGCCTCGGCCCGCTCGTCCCGTCCTCATTTCACCTCCGACGAAGGTAGCTAGAAACGAGGAAACCCCCAGGTCCGAACGGGTTCAGACATGGGGGTATCGACTCGAGAAGGCATATTAGCAGGTCAGGGTGGACATATCTCCGCAAGAAGGTTGGAGCGGCGTGTTCCTTTGGCGATGATGCTGATTAGCCTGATGAGCGTCGCTAGCATCGAGCGATGGCGCCGATAGACCTCGACCTATTCGAAGAGCACACACGCGGCCGAGGCATGGTTGAGGTTCTACTGCGCGGCCACCTATGGCTTGAGAATGCCGTGATCGATCTGATAACAGTGGAGGTCAAGAATCCTGAGCCCCTGAAGTTGGACCGGATGACGTTCGCCAACAAGGTGAATCTCGCCGAGGCGCTTGGCCTCCTGGGACCCGGCGAAGCATCCACACTTCGAGCGTTTAACAGGATTCGCAATCGTCTGGCTCACGACCTTCATGGCGAGCCGACACTTGACGACCTCTCAAGGATCGAGCAAGGACTCACTGATCTCCAACGCGAGCTGGCTGACGGCCTATGCCGGACAGACGACTTTCAAAAGCGGCCCGCAGATCCTGACCACATGATTCGTCTTTCCACGACGATTCTGGCTTTGCTCGCGGATATCGAGTGGCACCGACAGCGGCACAAGTACTGGAAAGAGAACCGTGCCTCTATCGACGCCTTCGGCGTAGTGGCAGCAATCCAGAAGAGGTATGGACGGACACCTCAGACTTGGGATGACTGGTGCGCTGAGCGGAACATTCCGAAACCACCTTCGCCCGAAGGCGTCTCGTTTCGAGCCCGGGACATTATCACTTCCGAGTGATGGTCAAGTGGTGCGCGCCGAGCATCCTTATGTCCGGTTACCGGAAGCTCAGCCAGCGACCCGACAGTTCGGCTCGGAATACTCGTCAGCGCCCTCTAGCAAGAGATATTCTGGGGCCGTACTCAGCTAGAGTGCACCCGCGCACAGTTGGCAGAGTCATTGCTTGGCGGCGGAGTGAATCCCCCGTTCGGCCACGCGGTCACGGCGTCATAGCAGATACCCAGCAAATCGGCTCCTGTTAGGTCGGCACCCTCTAAGTTTGCTCCCGCTAAGTCAGCATTTCGGAGCTTGGCACCGGTCAGATCCACCTCGGCCAAATTCGCTCCCCTGAGGGATGCATGCTCCATGTTCGCTTCGATAAGGCTGGCCTGGTAGAGGTTAGATCCGGTGAGGTCGGCCGCAGGGGAGTACCCAAAGTCCTCTTCCTCCCATGAAAAGTCGGCCTCGTCAGCCTTAGCGTGAACCAGTCGAGCGTTCTTCATATTGGTGCCACGGAGTTTAGCGTTACTCAAATTCGCATTGCTCAAGTTCGCTTCAATCATTTGTCCATTTATTAACTCTAAACTGGCCAAATTTGCACCCTCTAGGTTCGCCCTATCTAACTTCCCTGCACTTAGGTTAGCGCTGGTTAGGTCAGCGTTTCCGATCTGGCTGCCCGAAAGGTCAATTCCGTACCCAGTGACAGAACTCATATTTGCTCCCGTCAGTGTTGCGCCAGGCAGATCGGTGTTAAGAAACGATGATTTGAAGAAACTTGCGCCCGCGAAATGTGCGTTGGGCAGATCTGCCAGATTGAAACACGAATACTTCAGATCGAGCGCGTTAACACCGTCATGACTTACGTCACGACGTGCAAGCACGGTCTCTGCAGCATAGATATCACTGGTTAACCACTCACCGGGAGGGCACTTTAACGGCGCGGAGCCGTACCGCTCGCCAGCGCGAATATGCGTATGGCTACGGATAAATGCACTCAATACTTCGACGATGGTTGGATGGTCAGGTGGCGAATCGTGCGCTAGTCGCTCTAACGAGTAAATGGCACCCATCCGCACATCGACCTTTTCTGAGCCGAGCTGATCGATAGCCTTCGTAAATCGGTCGGTAATCTGGCCGCGTTCTGTCAGCGCGTATTGGCTGTTGGTTGACGACAGCGCGCGGCCGCTGAAGTACAGCGCTGCGATTGCGGCTGCGGCTGTCGCCAACGCTGCGATGGACTTCCAACCCTCCCACGCGAAGAACCTGTGAAATCTGCCACCACTCGGCGTTGTTGAATCCGGAATGGGAGGTAGGGGCGGGACCGGCGGCAGGGGCGGCACCGGCGGTAGCGGAGGCAAGGGTGCAGGCAAGGATTGTGACGTCGGTCGCAACCGAGCGCGGAACCGGTCGATGATCGTCACGGATGGATCATCCCCTGAATTGCATATCCGCGTGATCTAAACCGGAGACCAAGAAAGTCTCCCGGGCTGAGGATTCGGCAGTCGGCAGAACTTTCGGGTCCGGCGCAGCGAATTAATGGCGAGCCGTCCCAATGGTCCATGACCCACACCAAGTCGGCACAGCTCACTACGTGTGTTAGTCGCGCCATCGCCCGACGTAGACGTTGCATTCCTCGCCGTCGTCCCAGTAGGCGTCGAATAGTTCCCAGATCCAGTCGCCGTTGGCGGCGATGATGCGCATGAAGCGCCGTTCACCCTCGGTGTAGAAGTGGGTCAGTGCGCTGAATTCCGGTGCGCCAGAATAGGTTGGGTCGTCTGCCAGGGCCTTGGAAACAAGGATGAGTGGTGCGATGCTATCGACGGTCACGGTGTCGGCTTCCCAATCCCATTTCGTCTTGGGCGTATCTCTGAAGATTCCCCAGTCGCAGACAACTTCGCGGTCTGCTATGCGCAGCTCGACGCAGGTAGTCGTGGTCATTTTGCGGTCGCTTTCTGCCGTCGGGCGGTCTTGTTGTCTCGTTGTAGGAGCCGGCGGGCTGTGTCGAAGCTGTAAAGGGCCCTATCGGCTTCCTGGACACGGGTTTTGACGAACTGGCCTTGATGTAGGTAGCCGCGCGGCCGGATTCGTTTGATGGCGATCCAGCGGGTGAGGGTCTTGGGTTCCATTGGTTCCCCGGCGTTGTCGAGCGCTTCGAGCAGTGTGGGCTCGGTCATCAGGTCGCGGCTGGCGAGTGCTCGGCGCTGGTTCTTCGCTACGTCGATCTCCTGGCCGCATTCCTGGCAGTCGACGGTGCGGTCTCCGACTTGGGAGTAGAGGATCTCGCCGCACTCCACAGCGTGGCCGGTGTCGTCGTGGCCGGTGATGGTGGGGCAGGGACCGGCGAAGTGCCGTTCCCGCCGGTCGATGGCCTTGACCAGTTCGCCGCCCTTGTCGCCCGACCCGACGAGCGCGTTGATCTCCTGGAAGATCTTGCCGGCGCAGTCCAGTCGGGCGATCGCGGCGACGTTGACTTGCAGCCAACGAGCGAGATCGGAGGTTGTGATGGTGTCTAGTCCGGGCGGCCGGCGGCCGGTGTGGCGTTCAGCGACAGTTTCGACCCACCCGCGCAGCATCTTCCGCGTACCGCGGGCGGTTTCAACGGCGTCGAAATCCATGACGTTGAGGTCAGACGCGCCGCGCAGTCGGCCGATCGTCCCGTGGGGCACTCGATCGAGCTTCTGGATACGTGCGTCGAGGTCGTCGAGCAGCTCGGGCACGCGGGCCAGCATGTTGCGCAAAACGGTGGTGCAGTCGTTGCACAGGAACAGCTGAGATGAACGCTTGCAAGCGTTGTTCCGGCACTCGGTTGTCATCGTGCGCCTCTCAGCATCGCGTCAATGGTTTCGTCGTCGTAGTCCGCGCCCTGGGCGCCGGCCGCTAATCGGCCGTGCTCCCAAGCGAGGACCGCGGCGGCGCATTGCAGACCCGTCCATGCGGTGTCTACGTCCTCGGTGGTGGCCACGCCGATGGCCTGGGCCACCGTGATTGCCGCCCATGCGCCGGCCGCGTTCAGGTAGGCGGCCCGGGCGCCGTCGAGGTCGAACCGCAGGGGCTGGCGCGGTACCAGCTCATCTAGCAGGGTCATCGTGTAGCCTCCGAGAGTCGTTGCCGGCAGGGGATTTTGCGTTCGGTGCCATCGGGGTAGTGGCAGAAGGCCAGGGGCTCGGCGCCGCAGTTCGGGCATGGCCTGTCGATCGGGCCGTCTGCGTAGGCCTCGATGTTCGGGCCGGGGGTACGGCGCCGCCGGCCAGGGCCAACGCCGTAGTACTTCACCTCGCTGTCGGTGCTCATCGGGCCGCCCTGACGTCGTCGAGCTGCTCGGCCAGTGCCGGCACCAGAGCGAGGGTTGCGTGGCCCTGCAGGGGCCGCTGGTGGTCGCATCGCTCGATGGGATCGCCATGTTCGTCGGTGATCCAGTTCGTGCCGCCGCAATCCGGGCAGTTCTGACGGAGCTGCTCGCGATCTCGGCGAGCGCTCCGGTCGACCGCCACGTCGATCGCGGCTTGCTCTGCGTGCCAAGCCCGGAACACGCGGCCGGCGGTCTTGCATCCCCAGCAGCCTCGATCAGTTCCACGCGGGTGCAGTTCGCAATACCGGGATGGAGTCTGGGGGGTGGGGGCCGGTTCGACGGGCGCTGGTGACGTACCCCAGTTACGTAACCCAAATGAGGTTGGTGATTGTCTTGGTGGGAGGAACGGCTGTTCCGGTGATGGTGACGTGGCCGTTCCGGTGGTGGAGTTGTTCACAGGAACGGCTGTTCCGGTGGAGGGGTTATTCACAGGAACCGTTGTTCCGGTGATGGATTCGATCAGAACGATTCGGTAGACCGCTGCGCGGTGTGCGCGGGGGTTCTCTTCGGCAGTCTGTTCGATCAACCCGAGGTCGCGGCCACGCTTGATTGCGGACCGCACGGCACGTGTTGTGATACCGCAGGTTTCGGATAGGAGGATCTCGCCAGGGTGGGCGTTGGTGCCGTCGTCGTAGTTGGCGAACGTCTGTAAAGCCACCAGGACGGTCTTCTGCGTCGGCGTGAGGTCGTTGTGGCCAAGTACCCGCCGAACCCATTGCCGGACAAGCTCAGGGCCCATACGGCGGCCAATGGAGGCCACTGTGGCTATGGTCCGGTCGTCGGGATCTCTCACGCCAGATCACCTCCTGCCGTTGGGAATTCGTTCATGCGGTCAGTCCGATCTGTCGCTCACTCGGGATAGTGCGGTCGTAGGGGAGGCGCTCGCCGGGGCATAGGTCGATACCAGCTGAATCCCAATGCGGTGCAATGAGTTCAGAGACGGTTGGGTGGACCAACTGCCAGCACACTGGACATGACTGCACCCGGTGAACGGGATGCCAGCAGTCCGGGCAGCGCGCCGGCAGATTGGTCATTGCTAAGCCACCGCGAACAGTGCGAGTTGACCAACCAGCTCGGAGGGCCCTTCGACCTCAACGAAAAAGGGGCCCTCACGGACCTCGACGAAGCCCAGGGCGCGATCGAGGGTGCGTGCCTCCCACTCTTTGATGCGGCGCAGCTCGCGGTAGTGCTGGTCAATCTCGTCGTCGGTCGGGTGATGCCGGCCGGCCCAGTTCGGGTCGCCCAGATTGGCCTCATGGCATTCGTCCTCGTGCCCGCAGTGGCACCAGTTCCTGTGGAGGTATTCGGTGTTCCAAGCGCGTCGTACTGCACGAAGCTCGTCGGTCATGTCCTGGGGAAGTTCCCGGGCGTATCGGTTGAGCTGCGCGGTGGTGATCGTCACGACAGGTCCGCGATCGGCGCCGTCACCAAATCTGCCAGTGACGATCTTGCCGCGGCCACAGTCGAATCCGTACGCGAGCCATTCCGGGCCACCGGGTAGCCGGCGGCTACTGCCGCCCCATTGGGACTGCATCAGGTGTGCAACCCCGTCAGGTCCGATCAGGCAGTCGCGGATCGCCCAGCCGCCCATGGCCCGCAGCAGCCACCGCTGATCCTCGGTTAGAGCCGGTGGCCGGGCCATCAGGCACCCGCCTGGGGCCCTGGGACCCTGATCTGGGGAAGCTCGGTCATGCCGGGACCCCCTGCATTGCGTCGGCGATGCGCCGGCACCGGTACTCGATTTCGCCGCAGGCCCGCCAGTACTCAAGGGTTGCGACGATGGCGCGTATGTCGCGATCGGCAAGTTCGTCGGTGGTCGTGATCGGCCGCCAGGTGACGTAGGACGCGACCGCGAGACGGGCCGGGCGCTGCTCCTGGCCGCCCACCCCGCCCTCGCGGTACAGAGCGAACAGCCGGCGCACCACGACGCCTGGAGCGTTAGGCGCCATGGCCGGCCCCCTTCAGCCAGAAGATGACGAGGGCGAGCTGCCACGTGTGCAGCAGGGCGAGGTGGTAGCGGACGTTGGGTCCGAGTGAGCGCACCAGGCCGGTCATGCGGCGTCCAGGATGCGCTCGACGGTCTTGTGGTGGACCCCGGTCTGGCGCGCTATGACGCTTGGCGTGCCGCCAGTTTCAGCGTGGGCGGCGAGGACCTGCGCGACCCGCTCGATCTCGATGCGCACGCCGGCCTTCGTCGCGATGCGCTGCGCAGTTTCGAGTTGCGCACCGTCGTGTGCGGGTTGCGCGTCAATGTGCGCGGTGTGCGTTTCGGTGTGCACGGTGTTGTGCACTTCGACATGCACGGGCGCCGTGGCCTGCGCGTCATGGTGCGCAATCGTGTGCAGCTGCGCGGCGCGTAGCGCGTTGGTGAGAGCCAGGATCGCGACGGTGCTGCCAGTCATGCCCAAGTCGATGATCAGCGGGACGATCCATGCGATGGCGGGCCATGTGCCGGCCCAGGTGATCACCAGATCGCGCAGCGCGACGAAGTTGAGCACGAATGCGCCGAGAGCGAGCGCGACGGCGATGGCCAGTGCGCAGCGGTAGGCGGCACCGATGAGGTCGGCTTGCACCAGGGCGTGCGCACCGTAGGTGGCGCACACCTGGATGACCACGATGACCACGGCCAGGACCGAGGCGATCACCGGTGAGGGTGCGTGACCGAGCACGGCATGGGTGACGACACCGGCGATTGACGCGGCGGCTGAACCGATCAGCCAGGCCCAGAAGAAACGCATGGCGCTGGTGCGCCGCTGTTCGATAGTCGACATGCGTGCGGCTCAGGCGGTGAAGTCCGCGAGCGGATCGGCGTCGGGGATGCCGCGCAGACTCAGCGGCTTGCCTTCGGCGAATTCCTCGCGCCACTGCCAGACCCATTCGCCGAGGCTGTCGCCGGCGTCAAACTGGGCGACGAGGTCGCGGGAGGCAATGTCGGCAACCTTGGGGTCGACGCGCTGCAGGACGGCGAGCAGGTAGACGAAGGCGTAGCCGTTGACGCTGGTATTGATCTCGGCCGCCCGGGCGCGCTGGTGGTCAGGGTTGTCCCAGTCGAGGCCCTCCATGTAGTTCTTGGAGTGCCCGATCCACCATTCGAGGTTCTCGCCCAACAGGGTGAAAGCTGGCTCACTCTCGCGGGCTGCAGCCTTGGCGTCGTCGTCGCCGTACAAGCGGACCGGGCGGCGGTAGGCGTCGGCCATCTGCCACTCGCGGATGATCGAACCAGCGGCATCGCGCTTGTCGGGGTGGGCGTAGAGGTGGTTGGTGTCGGTGAAGTTCCAGTCGAATTCGGGGAGTTCGTCGGTGAGCTTCTGCGCCAGCTGGTGGAGGCGGTAGCTGTGCATGTCAGACGTCAGGGCCCGGCCGGTGCCGGTGTGGGTGAGGGTCACCCCACCCCTGAAGTAGACCCGTGCGTCCTCGTCGGTCGCGATGCCAGGGGTAATCACCAAGTGCGGGCAGGCGGTGGGTTCGGCGGGCAGCTCGACAGTGCGGTTCATATTGTGATGCCGGCCGTATCGGACTGTGGTGGTGGTGAATTCGGTCATTGAGAATCTCCTGATGGCTTCGCGGTCAGCGGGTTGGGCGTGATCGCCGTGGTTTCGGGCAGTTGGTGTGATGGCCTTGCTTGACCGGGTGCCAGCCGCAGCCTTCGCAACGGCCGTACCGGCGGCATTCCTCGGTCGTGAACAGCACTCGCGGCGGTTCAGCGGTGGTCGAGGCGGCCGAGGTGGTCACCGGTTGATCTGGCCTCTGGTTTGGCACTTGCCGGCGAGATCGGCGGCCAGGCCCAGGACCATCGAGATGGCCAGGGAAGTGCCGACCATGGTGTCCGTGCCGGTGACCAGCGACATGAGCGCGAAGCCCAGGGCGAAGCCGGCGGCCAGGCCGAGAGCGAGGTGGGCGGTCATCCGAGCGCCCCGCCGCAGCCGCCAGAGCCGGCCACCGGCGGGAACGGTGACGCGTCAGGGATGATGCAGCGCAACGGTTGCCAGGCAGATCCGATGCGGTGCAGGTTGAGCCGGGTCCCATCCGCGAAGGTCTTGCCTTCGCAGTAGCCGCCCCACGCCGAGCTGTTTCCGCCACCAGGGCACCAGGTCGGTGGATTCGGTACGTACGGGTCCAGCTGGACCGGCCGCGGGGCCGGGATGATCGGATCGGCGCCGGCCCGGGCGGCGGCGAACCCAATGCCGGTACCGGCGACCACCGCGAGGGACGCCGCGGCGGCGAGGATTCGGCCGCCGGTGCGCTTGTGCACGGTGATCATGCCGATGCCGCCCACGCAGCCGATGCGCGTAGCGCGCTCTCGTATGCCTCTGCCAGAGCGTCGATCTCGGCGGCCATGGCCGGCGCCGTCGCAATGGGCTCTGGCGCGTTGACCTCGGCCGCGAGGATCTCGTTTGACGTTGACCGTTGAATGTCGACGACCCGCAGGCTTGCGGCGGTCATGTGGTGCCGGCCGCGGCCCCGGCGGAACCCGCCGCGCTGCGCGGTTCTGCCGGCGAACTGCTTTATCGTTATTTCGGACACGGGACCTACCTCCTGTTGTTGATGGCCCGCCCCGGCGCACACCGGGCGCGGGCCGCTTACTTGGTGGTGATGCGGAAATCTGCGAGCAGTTCGTGGGCGACAGCAGCCCAGTCCCCGCCGGCCGCGTGCCACGAGGCGTGGATATGCGCGGTCAGGTCGTCCTCGCGGACAGGTAGATACGGCTCGGCCTCGGCCACCGCGAACTGGGCGGCGCGATCGCGCACGACAGCGACGACCGAATCGGTGAACGAACCGAGGTAGCGCCGGCAGTAGCTATCGACCAGCTCGGCGAGATAGCCGAACAGGGCGGAATCGGGGAGATCCCCCGGGGAGGGCGACAGCGCAGAGGGGGAATCGCCGTCGCTCACATCCCCGGGGGTAGCCGCGTGCTGCAGCCCCTCAGCACGCGACAAGTCGGAATCGGCTACCGGTGTGTCGACATCGTGGCCGAGCCGGAACCGGCCCACCGCGTCAAAGACGTTGCCAACCCAAGTCATCGCCGCCCCCTCCATCGAAGGCCGGCGCGGGCCGCGGTGATGCCGGTCAGAGCGAGCAGTCCGAGCAGGAACAGTGCGTCCGTCATGCCGTGCACCGTCCGTGATGACCGAGCCACCGGTTGAGCGCCGCGTAGTCGTCGATCCCGCTGGTGTCGGGGAACTCGAAGGACTCACCGCACGGGCAGGTGTAGTGGGCGACGGCCCTGGCGAACGCATCGCGGACCAGCTCGGCGTCCGTTGCGCGTCGGCCGGCCTCGTCGAGGGCGCCGAAGAACACGGACGGCCGGGCCCTGTCGCCGGTGAGCTGGTCGATGCTGCGGAATGCCGGCGCAGTCACGCGCTGGCCTCGGTGATGGCAGCTTCAGCGTCTTCGGGCCGAATCCTGTACTGGCCGCCGGGAAGTCGGATCGACTTGATCCGTCCTTCGTTGAGGTACCGCTGAACGGTGCGTAGCGAGACCTTCCATCGCTGGGCAAGATCCGAAGGTGTCAGATAGCCATCAATATGGGATTTGGCCATGCGGCGAAGGTATGGCGATACGCCATAGAATGTCAAGCACGCCACGATCTATTGTCGTTGGTGACGTGATTGGCGTATCTTGACGTCTATGTCCATTGAGTTAGTTGATGCGCCAGACCCTAAAAAGCAGGGCAACGCCGTCATCGGCGAACGTGTTCATACCCTGATGTGGAGAACTGGCCGCACTCAAAAGCAGTTGGCCGCAGTGCTGAACGTTGACCAAGGGTCGATCTCGAATCGACTCAAGGGCAAGACGGCATGGACCGTGGTGGATCTCCTGGCCGCCGCAGCATGGCTTGACGTCCCGGTCACCGACCTCATGCCAGAAGTCGAGCTGACCCCCGGCGATGGCGACGACGGGGGGGCTGCTGGTGCCCCCAGTAGGGCTCGAACCTACGACCTGCGGATTAAAAGTCCGTAGCTCTACCAACTGAGCTATAGGGGCGCGAGAAGACAGGGTACAAGATGACCGAAATTGGTGCTGCGACCACCTGGTTTGAAGATTTGGGCATCCGTACCCTAAGCTATCGAAGCTCCCAACGAACGAGGTTGATGAGTACCCCGGAGAGATTCGGATTAGGCCCCCATCGTCTAGTGGCCTAGGACGCCGCCCTTTCACGGCGGTAGCACGGGTTCGAATCCCGTTGGGGGTACGCAACGCGGAAACGTGGAGCATGCTGGAAAAGTAAGGCCCTGTGGCGCAGTTGGTTAGCGCGCCGCCCTGTCACGGCGGAGGTCGCGGGTTCGAGTCCCGTCAGGGTCGCCATCACGGCGAGGCACTTCGGTCTAAGGCCGACGGCCTTCCGGCCAGGTAGCTCAGTTGGTACGAGCGTCCGCCTGAAAAGCGGAAGGTCGCCGGTTCGATCCCGGCCCTGGCCACTTCAGAGGCGGTTTCCATCTTGGATGGGGACCGCTTTCGTCGTTTATTCGTCGTTAATGCCGACCGCCCTGTCGAGCACATCAGCCACCTCGGTGTGTACCTGCCCGCGACTCATGTAGACGTCCTGGGTCATCGACGGCCGCGCGTGCCCGAGCTGGTCGGCCCCGATCCGTGCTGACATCCCCGCATCGTCGATCAGGGTGGCCACCGTCTTGCGGAAACTGTGGCTGGACACGTCCGGCAGGCCCAGCGCATCACGGACCTCGCGCCACTGCTTGCCGAAGTTGTCCGGGTCCCTCAGCGTGCCCGTCGACGAGGGAAAGATCACGCCGGCCGTGTTCGGTCCGGTCCACTCATCCTTACGTCGGCGCAGCGCGTCCACGGCGAACTGGGGGAGCGGCACTGACCGCTCGTCACCGCCCTTGGTCCTGTCCTGCAACACGAGACCCTGGCCCTTCAGTCGCACCACCGAGCCGGCCGCCGTGAGTACTCGCGCATCGAGATCCACATCGGTCCATCGCAGCGCCAGCAGCTCGGAGCGCCGTAGCCCAGTGGCCGCCAAGATGGTCACGGGGTCGCGCAGGTCTTTGCTCGCGCACACCTCCGATTCAGCGATCGCCGCCAGCAGCGCGCGCACCTGATCCACTGCGAGGGCCGGTGCGCCTTTCGGCTTCCGCTCGGTCTTCTTCTTCCGCCGCGGTGCGATCTCCCGCACTGGGTTCGACCCGATGGCCCCCACCATCACCGCATCGGTAAGGACTGCGTTCAACGCCACCTTGGTATGCCGCTCGCGGGTCGCGCCGTGATCCCTGCGGATGCCCTTCAGGATCTCGTTCAACAGGCCCGGATCCGCCTCACTCACGCGGATGCCCACAAAACGTGGCTTGACCGTGTTCAGTGTCGCTTCGTACGTGTCGATCGACTTGGGCGCGAGATCGCCGTCAGCGCGGCAACGTTCGATGTACCTGTCGAGTAGCTCGCCCAGAAGCGTGGCGCCGGTAATGGTCCCGGTGCCTGGCGGCCGGCGTTCGGCGATGGCATCGAGTAATGCGCCCTCAGCCTTGGCACCGTACTCATCCTCTACCCCGTCCGGCGTAGCCCGCTCCATGCGGCGCGTCACGCCGTCACGGTCCCGATATCGACACCGCGCCACCCAAACGTCCTTGGCGATTTGCGCCCGGGTGATCTTCCCGTGCTGCCCTATCCGCAGCGGAGGCCTACCCGCCATCGCGCGCCTTTCCGCCCACAAGTAAGTCGCCAACCGCGTCTGCTGCCAAATCTGCCAACCAAGCTGGAGGGGTGGGGGGAGCATCGATTTCCTCCACCCAGAAGCGTCCGTTCGGTTCCTCCACAAATGTCAGCGAGGGCAGCCAGTCGGCAAACACTCGTAGGTACGCCTTGCGCTCCGCCTCGATGTACTCGCCTTTCCGATCGTCTTGGTCTTCGGCGGCGTTGAGGTGTGGATACTCCGTCGCGAGAATCGCATCCTGTTCACGTTCCACTCTTGCCCCATCAATGCCGACCGCGGTGTGTGCGACCGCAATTCTCGCGAGACCATCGTCACCAGCGAGGGCTTCAGCAACGAGCTCGAAGAACTGATGCGGAGTTCCATGGACGGTGAATGCAGAACGGCCACTACGGATCTCGCTGGCCAGGGTCAATGCGATCAACCGTTCCTCCGTCGCGGTCGCGGCCCACGCGGCACGATCAGCGTTTATCTTCGCTTCCCGGTATTTCAGGGTGAGGCTCCTGAGCCTGTGGTCGAGGCTGTCTCCCACCGGGTTGAGCCGACTTACATCCACCCCTAGGGCATCGGCAGCGGCGAACGCTTCGGTTGCTTTGAGTGCACGCTTGCCGCCCTCGACTCTCGACAGCACCGTCTGCGTCCACTTGACCCCGCGCGCTTCCAGTAGGGCGATGAAGTCCTCCTGGCGAAGTTCCTTCTGTTTCCGAAGCTCCGCCAACCGCTGACCAACTGCAACGTCTGGCTCATCCATGCCCGCCAGTGTTCCACACGACTCGCCGAATCCGCATATGACGCTTGCGGTTCTCGTTGCGTCCCGTATGGTTGCGGTAACCGCATAAATCATATGCGGTATGCATCGAAGGGAAGGTGGACGGGATGGCTCAGATGCCCTCGTCTGAGGACTACTGGTTGACACGCCCCGAGGTCGGAGAACGGTTGCGCGTGCCTGAGAAGACGCTGGCCCAGTGGGCCAGCCAGAAAAAGGGACCCAAGTACGCGCGTTTCGGCAGGCATTGCCGCTACCGCCTGAGTGACGTAATCGCCTGGGAAAACGAGCAATTCGGCGATGCAGCCTAATGCGGGACTATCCGCAGGAATCGCACCCCGACCTCGGTCTCTGGCCCGAGTCGGACCACACCGAGGACATGAGAACGCCCCCGGCGGCAACCAGGGGCGTTCTGAACGAATCCCAACCCACCCCACTACGAGAGGACTGAATTCAATGACCACGATAGACGCATCACCGCAGTGCCGTCACTGCACCATCGCCACGTCGGCCGGCCGGGACGTGTGCGGCTTCTGCGCGACATACATCCCGCCAGCCACCACATCCCAGCGTCTTGACGTCGCGGTGAACCGAATCGCGCTGCTCCGCCACGACCTCAACGAGGAGTTGCGGAGCCTGCCCGCGGACTCTCCGTTGTTCACGTGCGCAGATCTGGTCATCGGGCTCTGCCATTTGAAGCGGGCCGCTGAAGTGATCGAACGGGCTTCTGCCGCGCTCGAAGCCGATGCCGCGGAGGTGACCCGATGAGTGAGCACGCGAACCTCCACAGCGTCTGGTGCGACCACCGGCCGACCAATGATCCCCATGACGACAACATCCCGTACTGCCTCAAGCAGATTCACGGCGTCAAACTGAACCCGACCGAGAGCGGCGACCACCCGAAGGTCTGGGTGTACGCCACCAGCTCCGCACACCCCGAGGCCCTCGCATCGAGACAACGGGCTACCGACGACCACCGTTTCGAAGGCGTCGAGTTGACCGTCGAACAGCGCGTCGGTGACGACTGGACCGAGCAGACCATGCGCCTGACATCAGACGCCGCACGATCTCTGGCCGCCGCATTGATCAGGGCCGCCGACATTGAACAAGGCCTGACCCGGTGATCAAACAGAAGGACGCGGAGGCCGGCCCGACCGTGGCGGGTATCCCATACGAAGCCAGCGAGATTCGGATTGCGGTGCGCTGCAGCGTATGCGGGCACTGGATGACCGACCTTCGAAGCATCGGCCTCGGCGTGGGGCCGAAGTGTAGAGGTGACCGTGGCTGAGCTCGACGTGATGCTCGGACACGGCTTTTCGGTCGGCCCCCTCGACGGCAAGGTGCCGTTGACCAAGCACGGCGTGCAGGACTTCACCCGCGATGCAGGCGTGATCGCGGGTTGGCGACGACGCTGGCCCGACTGCAACTGGGGAGTCACGCAACTCGGCGTGATCGCCCTCGACGTCGACCCGCGTCACGGCGGCAGCATCAAGGCACTCAAGCTGCGGCCCGAACATGTGACGTTGTGCGTGCAGACCGGCGCAGGTGGATGGCACGTGTACTACCGGGTGTCCGGCCCGGTGCGGGGCAAGGTCCAAGGCGTTCCCGGTATCGACGTGAAGGCCGGCGGCGCCGGGTACCTGGTGGCACCGGGCAGCATCCACCCGGTCACTCAGAAGCCCTACCGCTTGCACCGTGACGCCCCCATCGCAGATTGCCCCGAACACATCTGGGCACTGATCGCACAACCCACGCTCACCGCCCTGAGCGCACCCGCACACACATCAGGTGACCGCTGGGACGGCCTGGTGCGCAGCGTCACTGAGGCACAGGAGGGCAACCGCAACGGCACGTTGTTCTGGGCCGCAGCGCGTGCCGCAGCGGATTCCGCGCCGGCCAGTGTCTACAGCGCGCTCGCAGTAGCCGCCCACGGTATCGGCCTCGGCGCCCACGAAATCCAGCAGACCATCCAGTCCGCTCAACGAAAGGCGGCATCTTGACCGACGACGAAGATCGGCCGCAACTCACCCTGACGCGGCTCTCTGATGTGAAACCTGAACGCCTCGAATGGCTTTGGAGAGGCTGGTTGCCCAAGGGCAAGATCGTCACGCTCGACGGCGATCCCGGCTTAGGGAAGTCCACGGCAGCACTGGATATCGCGGCCACCATCACCACCGGTGGAACGTGGCCGGACGGCACCCGCTGCGAGCACCCCGGTGGCGTGTTGCTGCTGTCAGCCGAGGATGGTCTAGCCGATACCGTCCGGCCCCGGCTTGATGCTGCTGGGGCGGACGTGAGCCGGGTGCACGCGATCGAAGGGAAGTCTTACTTCGACCCGGAGAGCGGCCAGCGGTATCTGCGACCGCTCACGCTGGCCAACGTGACCGACCTCGGTGATGCGATGGCGACCACCGGGGCACGTGGGTTGATCGTCGATGTGCTCATGGCTTTCATGCCCGCCGGAACTGACTCGCATAAGGACCAGGACATCCGACGAGTGCTGTCGGCCCTCGCGGCTGCCGCTGATGCCAACGACTGCACGGTGCTGCTGCTGCGGCACCTGAACAAGGCCAAGGGTGGAGATCCGCTATACCGCGGCGGTGGCAGCATCGGCATCGTCGGCGCTGCCCGGTCCGGCCTCCTGGTCGCCGCCGACCCTGACGACCCGAGCCGCCGGGTTCTGGCATCGGTCAAGAGCAACCTAGGCGTGACGCCGGCATCGTTGGCCTACCGCCTCGTTGACAGCCCCGATCATGGTGTCGCGCGAGTCGAATGGGAAGGTGTCAGCAACCTCGACGCACACAGTCTGCTGTCCACCCCGCGCGACGACGACCCCGACGCCAAGAACTCCAGACGGGACGTAGACGACTGGCTCGGCAAGCTGCTGGCCGACGGCCCGGTCGAGTCGAACACGGTCTATGAGGCGGCCGACGCGGCCGGGTTCTCCAAGGACAAAGCCAAGCGCGCCAAGGGCCGGATGAAGGTCGAAGCGTACCGCGAAACCGGGGATGGTCCATGGCTTTGGCGACTGCCGACCAAGGGTGCAGATGACCAAGGGAGCACCCAGGACTCACAAAACCTTGCTCCCTTGCTCCCTTGCACGTCAGACGGGGTGCATAACGGTGAAATCGACCAAGGGAGCAAGCGTGCAAATGACTGCACCCTTGGTCTTGCTGACCAACCGACCGACCTCATCGAGGAGCCCGTGACGACACCCCGACCAACCATCTGTAAGCGCTGCTACGTCGCCCTGCCCGCAGCGGCCACCAGCCCGCTCTGCGACGAATGTGATGGGGCGCCAGAGCCCGCGGCAGCACCCGCCCACCCCGCTCCACCGCCCACCCTGCACGTCGTCCACGACGGAGGAAGCACCAAGCGAGACGAGGACCTCGCGCCGAACTATTGGCGTCCAGCGCCCAACGGACTGTCGCCCCAGCAAAATCCCAAGGAGACCGCGTGACCGCCGAACCGATGAGCAACCGACAGGTGCGAGCCGCAGCGGTCAGCGCAGCCGCCGCATTCTGCGCACCGTGCGAGACAAGCACACCCGACGACGTGGTGCGCATCGCAGAGCAGTTCGCGGACTACATCGCCACGGGAAAGCCGTTCGAAGACGCGTGGCCCTCATGAGCGCCGACCACCTCACCGCCCTACTCGGCGCCATCGGTGCCGCGCCGGCCCTGCCCGGTGCCCGCTGCCGCGGTAAGGCGCATCTGTTCGACGAGGCCGGCAAGTACGAGGATCCCGAGACCGCCGACCAACGGCACACCCAGGCCCTCGGACTCTGCCGAGGCTGTACCGCACTCGCATCCTGCCAACAGTGGCTCGACACGCTGCCCAGCTCCAAGCGACCGCCCGGTGTGGTCGCCGGCCAGATCCGCAAGCCCAGACAAGCGGGTCGACCACGCAAGGAACCGGCATGACCACCACGGCCAGCAAACACAGTGCCGTGCCCAGCAAACCCTGCCGCGATCCGAGCCGGTCGAACGACCCACAAAACCGCAGGTCACCCCGGGGGCGGGTCGCCATCGAGTAGCGCCCAGGGTCGACCCCTCCACTTCCTATGGCGAATCTCTCTCTACATTTTTTCCACACCACAAACCGCTGAACTGCACAAACGAGACCCTGACCTGACCGCGCATCTGCGCAGAGCGGCTAACCCGACATCCCTCACAGCAAACATTGCAAGGACGCCGACCATGAGTGACAACCAGATCCCGACCCGTGTGCACGAGATCCTGACCGCAGCGGTAGCCGACCTGGACCCCTCCGACCGTGCCGAGCGCATCGCCTGGTGCCACGCCACCGGCCAGCACGGCGTGCGGATGCACCCCAGCGACGATGACGACCTACTCGACTTCCGGTGGGGCGGCCGAACGTTGGCGATGGTTCACCGCGACGTGCTGACCGGCGACGGGCCGATACAGCGCGAGTTCATCGCCGAGAGTCCCGTGCCCGACACGGTGCCCGACGAGTGGACCGACAACAGATAGCCCGGAAACGTCGTGTGGTGGCAGTAGACTCGATGACGACGGTATGCGAGCGTGACCGCTTCGCAGTGGCCCGATCCGAGCAGGGTTGGCCCGCAAGCGAACCGGCAAGCTCCCGTAACCGGATTCTCACGTCGCGCAGCTTGGCGCCCGACACAGCGCAGCCGAGCACCCGGCGACCCCCATTTCTGTTGAGCGGTTCGCCGCAGCCCCTAGCCCAATCTGGGTGGGCTTGCGGTGCACCGCATCCCGAGTACGTGAGGACAACCAACATGTTCATCAATCTGACCCGCGCCCAGGCGGTCACCCGCATGGAAGAAGCGCACACCCGCATGGAGCAGCTCGGCGGCAAGCACCGCATGAGCAAGTCTGATGAGACCGAGTTCGACCAACTCCACGAAGAGTTCGAGGAACTGCGCGACCACATCGATCGCATCGACCGCCGCACCGAGATCGCCAAGGCCGCCACCGGTGGCGGCCGGCTGCGCACCGAACGCGGCAGCATCGGTGAGGACCAGGCCCCGGTGAGCGGCACCCGTGACGCGGCGCTACGCACCGTCGACGCCAAGATCAAGGCCGGCACCCTGGGCACTGGTGGCGCCGAGACCGTCGAACGTCTCGTCGGCAACGGGGAAACCTGGGCTGCCCGCTGGGCCGTCGCAGCCGGCTCAGACGCCTACGAACGGGCCTTCGCCAAGTGGTACACCGGCGGCTCGACCGGGCACCTGCGCTGGACCCCCGAAGAGGCCGACGCCTACCGCCGCGTTGAGGCCCTGCGCGACGAACTGCGCGCCCTCGGTATCGGCGGCTCCGGTAACGGTGGTGACGCGATGGTGCCGCTGAGCCTGGACCCGGCGATCCTGCTGAGCAACAACGGCTCGACCTCCAGCCTGCGTCAGATCGCCCGGGTGGAGACCATCGCCACCGACTCCTGGCACGGTGTCACCTCGGCCGGCGTCACCGCCGAGTGGCGCGACGAATTCGAGGAATCCTCCGACGGCACACCCACACTGGCCGACCCGGTGGTGCCCGTGCACCGCGGTAGCGCGTTCGTCCCGTACTCGTTCGAGGTGGAACAGGACGCCCTCGGGTTCATCTCCGAACTGCAGAAGGTCCTGCTGGATTCGGCGCTGCAGCTCTCCGATGCCGCGTACACCACCGGCTCGGGTACCGGTGAGCCCAAGGGCTTCATCACCAGCCTGGTCGCCTCGGCCGGCACCGTCCCACTCGTCACCCCAGGCACCGCCGAAACCCTGGTGGCCGGCGACGTGTTCAAGGTGCAGAACGCCTTGCCGCCTCGGTTCCAGGCCAATGCTCGGTGGGCCGCAAACCTGGCGATCCTCAACACGCTGCGGCAGTTGGAGACCACCAACGGTGCGTTGCGGTTCCCCAGCCTGCAGGACAACCCGCCCTCACTGCTGGGCCGCATGGTGCACGAGCAGTCCAACATGGACGGCACTTTCGACCCCGCGGCCACCGCCAGTAACTACCTGCTGGCCTACGGCGACTGGTCACAGTTCCTGATCGTCGACCGCATCGGCGCCACCATCGAGCGCGTCGACCATCTGCTCGGCTCCAACCGTCGGCCCAACGGCAGCCGCGGCGCCCTGCTGTGGTGGCGCACCGGCTCGGACGTCCTGATGCCCCAGGCCTTCCGACTGCTCAACATCGCCACCACGGCGTAGGAGACCTCCGTGGCTGGGCTGCTCGGTCGCTCAGGCAGCCCGGTCACGGACGCGGTCCGGCGTCAAACCCGCCTTCCGAACCTTTCTACGGGCAAGGACCACCATGACGGCGATGAGGCCAGAGTGGCACCCTGCGCCGGACCGCACACCACACCCCCCCGGGGGCCGGTCACCGTCGTGACCAGCACCGTTACCTGACCCCGCCCCAGTCAAGTCTCGCAATGTGTACGGAGTCTGGGGATTCTGGCGATATATCGGTAATTCCCCAGACCCGTACAGACGGAGGCTCCTGACTGGGGCGGGGTCAGGTGGCCGGCACCGTTCACGATCGGCACCCACCCCCCGTTGCTACTGCGCCGCGATGAATTCGCGCAGGTCAGGGGCCAATGTCCAGCCCCATTCGGCCTCTGTCTCCCACTTGGTGCCGATCAGACCGATCGGGCACGACGTGTCGCCCAGCAGCTTCACGGTGGCGGCGTCCGGTTGAGATTTCTCGGCGGCCTGCTTGAGCTGTTGGCGTTGTTCATCCGTCCGGGCTGACCACCATTTTTGCAGTGCCGCTTCACCGAATATCCCCATGACCGAGATCATCTGACGCTTATTCGTCACATATACCCGCGACACGCCGAGAACCAACGGAAAGTAGCGAGTTTCGAGAGTGCTCGAATCAGGTTGCGATACAGGGTAGTTGGCAATCAACGCGGCGTGTCGAGAATCGCCGACCTAAAAGCGGAAGGTCGCCGGTTCGATCCCGGCCCTGGCCACTGAGAGAACCCATCGGCGACGGTGGGTTTTTCTGCATTCTGGGGACGTTCCGGCATGAGCGCATATTGGTAGAGCCGCCGCCTATCGACGGGTCCGCAAGGGTGTGCCCGTGGCGGGCAACCAAGTTCCCGGGTCTTCACGTCAGCCGCGGCGCCAGTGCTCGGCTCCACACCTCTCGCGTGGCGATGCCGAGGAGCACCAGGAGGAACACGAGCAGCGGCGGAAGATCGAGCTGACCTCCGCCGAGGAACCCCGCCCGTTCGTAAAGCGCAGTGAGGATGATCGCCGCGCCGATTATCGGAGCGAGCACGGTCCCCGCACCTGACAGCCACCGCCGCCCGAGGACGGCTTCGACGAGCGCCGCGATCACGGTGACGGCCAAGGCGGCCACTGAGACGGTCACGATGATGTTCGCGCTGTAGAACGGGTCGGCCAAGGCCGACGGCGGCTGGTCGGTCAACGGTTCATAGGCGGTCCAGCCGTAGTCGGCTTGGCCCAGGCCGGAGCCGAAAATGGAATCGGCGCTGTAGTCGGCGTAGCGCCGCGGCATCCCGCCGCCCATCGTCAATCCCAGCTCCGACATCAGCCGAGCGACGACGAATATCCACCAGCTCACATGGCCGACGACCCTGGCAACACCCACACGGCGGAGTCTATCTACCCCACAACCGAAGTCGGTGGCGCAGCAAAGAGACGGGCCGTGCCTTCGCGTCACCAGGCAAGCTGCAACGTGAAGAGCGAGAGCAGCGCGAACGGCGCAGAGGCCACGAGCACCAGCACGATCGGGATGATCGCGCGGCCGGTGACCACGGACACCCATGCACCCAGGGCGGCGACGATGCTCCCGACCGCAGCGGCTCGGACACCTGCCACGTCGGCCCCGGGCGGCACGACGCCATTCTCGAACTTCGACGCCATGTTCGTGTCGGAAAGCACGGTGAACGCCAGCACGTATGCGATGACCATCGCCACGATGCCGATCATCGACAGTGCAGGGTTGCGGCGCAGTTCGCGGCTCATGGCACCATCGTTGGCCAAACGGCCCGCGGCCGGATCAGTAGAACTACGTGGACACGTCAGTCGATGAGGCTCACGAGTGCGGGATCGGCGAACAGCGCCGTCGGGATCCCGAGAACCTGGTTGGGGCGGACTCGCAGCACGATCAGGGCACCGGCCGGGCGGACCGAGATGATGTTGCTGCGGCTGATGACCAGAGTGGACGCCGGGGTGTCGATACGGATTCGGGTTTCGTCACCGCCGGCGGCCCATCGCGAACCGGTACGCAGAACTCGCCGGTTCGGGATGTAGGCGCACACCAGACTCACCAAGACTGCGAACGCCGCGTACACCGCAGCTGCCCCCGCGAATATGACGGACCCGACGAGCCACCCGCTGCCGTTGACGACACACACTGCGGCGGCGATCGCCGCGACCACCGTCGTGAATGTCAGCAGCCGTTTCCACAGCGCGGGTTGCCGCAGAATCGAAAGCGTTGCCCGGCGCGCGTCGCCGGGCTGAGCGGTCCACTCCGTGGTGGCCTTGGGGATCTGATCCACGCTGCCGGTCACGCCAGCAGTCTGGCACGGCGCGGGGACACCACCGGGCCGTAGCCTCGATGCATGGAGCACCGGATCTTTGGCACCGCCGTTGCCGCGGTGTACCCGCACTACCTGGCGAAGATGCAGCGCAAGGGCCGTACACAGGCCGAACTCGATGAGGCGATCTGCTGGCTGACCGGGTTCGACGAGACGACTCTGCGGGGCCATCTCGATGACGAGACCTCGTTCTCGGAGTTCTTTGCCGACGCCTCTCTGAACCCGAACGCCTCGCTCATCACCGGCGTCGTGTGCGGGGTGAAGGTTCAGGAGATCGAGGACCCGCTGATGCGAAAGATCCGCTACCTCGACAAGCTCGTTGACGAGCTCGCGCGCGGCAAGCCCATGAACAAGGTGCTGCGCACGGCGTAGTCGGGATCCCCAGGCGGTGAACTACTCCCGCACCCAGATCGCGTAATCCCAGTTTGGGACGATCAGCTCGGCCTGAGGAGCGGTTGCGCTCCCGCCGTTTTTCCGACCGCCGGCAAACCGTCTCCGAGGTGGGGCGTCGAGGAGCTCCCCGCTTCGTAGCTCAGCACCAGCAGCCGCCGAAGGACGAGGTGTGTTCGTCGGTCTCGATCGACTCCTCACGCACCACGGTGCTGCCGCGCTGCGGATCGAAGTGCAGCACCGAGCTCAGGGGGTCGTGCCGGATCCACACCGCCACCGACTGCGGATGCCGCGGGCGGGTCAGGTAGGAGACCAGCTCGATGTCACCGGGCTTCCCGAGGCTGCGGACATCGGACACCGCGGCCCGTATCCGCTGTCCCGACAGATCCGCCGCGGTGAACGCCAGTTCGCCCGCGTGCAGGTCGGCAATCGAGTCCATGTCCTCCACCTCGCCGTCGCGGATCCAGTACAGGTGGAGTTGACCGTCAGCGGCGACGGCCTCGACCGAGATCAGGTTGGAGGTCACGTCCACTCGCCGCATCGGCAAGTCGCCGAGTTGTGCGCGCACCACATCCAGTTCCGCGTCCAGGCGCTGCGACGAGAACAGGTCCTCGCGTGGAACTCCGCCGAACATCTGGCTCATCCGGCCGGGTGCATCAATAGCGACCGCGACCACTGCGGCTACGGCCACGGCAACCGCTACGACGATGGTCACGATGTACTTCACCCGGAGGTTTGGTCGGGGTGCACCCGGTCCGGTGCCCGGCATGCTCATGGGCGGATGTTTCCACAGCCCGGTGGCCCAAGCAGCCGCGGGCCCCAATCCATGTGCCGCAGCGCTCCTCTGCGTGTCCTGCCACCGCGGCCAACGTCGTACCCAACCTCGTACCTTCTCCAGCATGACCGACGGGTTCCTCGAGGAGCTGGGAACTCATGGCGAAGTTCGTTTCGGATTGCCCGCTGCGAACGCGTTGGGGATGCTGCGCTCTGAGTGGGTGATCGTCGGAACCGTTGCAGCCCTTCTCGACTAGCTCTGCTACGGGCTGGGTGTCACCGCTGCGGCACCCACGGCCACGTGCCTTCCCTGAGACGCCAGCGGACGAACGTGATCGCGAACGCGATCACCGAAAACGCCAGCGCCACGATCCAATCCATGCCGAAGGACACCAACGCGAGAAAGATCACGAGCGGCGCGACGACCAGCAGGACGAAGCGGACCACGCGAACACGTCGTTGGCGGACAGCTTCGAAATCTTCGGCCATGTCTGGAACCCTACTGGGGCCGAACCCAGCCGCACCGCACCAATTAGTCGGGAGCCAACGGGTCGAACCGTCTGTGGGCGAGGCCAGGTGTCGTAGGGTCGGTCGCACCGACAGCGCAGGTTGAGCTATGGGGGTGACATGCGAGCGGAACTGAATCCAGCGATCGATGACCGTTGGGCGCCCGCGTTGGCCGAGGCGTACCGAGCACTCGAGGAGGGCCACGCGCCGGCGGAGGTCGCGGCAGGTCTTGCCCCGATGGGTGTTGTCGTCACGCCGGAGTGGCTCGACGGTGCCTTCGGTTCGGTGTCGCCGGTGGAAGCGGCGGTTGATGCGTACGTCGCCGCACACGCCGAGGAGATCGCAGCACTGGATCCGTCACGCGAGGAACTGATCGAGATGGTGCGCGAGATCCTCACCCCGCGCAGCGGGCAAGAGCTGTGGACGGACTGGTGGCTCGCCGTATTCGGGGCCCATGTCCCTCATCCGCAACCGAGTGACCTGATTTTCAACCCGCCCACCGACGTCGTACCAGAGGATTGGTCACCTTCGCGGATCGTCGATGAGGCCCTCGCCTATCGACCGTTCGTGTTCTGATTCCAGCGGACTCAGATCTGCCAGTCGTTGGAGCCGTCGTAGCGGGTGTAGGTGCCGGTCGAGTTCTGAACGATGATGGGATCGCCCGGGCGGACGGTGTCGAAGAACCACTGTGCGTTCGACGGGCTGATGTTGATGCAGCCGTGACTGACGTTGCGCTTGCCTTGATCGGCCACAGACCATGGGGCGCTGTGGACGAAGTCGCCGCTGTCGTCGAACCGGACGGCCAGATCGACGTCCAGCTTGTATCCGTTCGGCGAGTTGACCGGAACACCGTAGGTCGACGAATCCATCACCACCGAGGGCAGCTTCTCCTGAACGTAGAAGGTGCCGTTCGGCGTCTGGTGTCCGCCCGATGCCATGCCCATCGACATCGGGATGGTTTTCTCCACGGCCCCGTTGCGGGTGACGGTCAGTTGGTGGGTGGCGTCGTTGGCCGTGGCCACCAGCGCGTCCCCGATGTTGAAGTTGGACACCGTGCCGCCGGCATCCACGGTGACCGTGGTGTGGGCGGGCCAGAAGCTCAGCGGCCGCCACCGCAGCTGCGTGGGGGTGATCCAGTAGAACTTGCCGGGCACTTCCGGGACCGACGAGATGTGGATGGCGTTTTCGGTGGCACCGGCATCGTCGACGGGGCCTGGGAAGTTGATGATGACCGGCTGGGCCACACCGACGGTCGCGCCGTCGGCCGGCACGAGCCTCGGCGGCTCGAACGGAGCCGGATCTGCCTGCGCGGCACCGGCGCCCAACACCAACGCACAGCCCACCATCGAAGCCGCTCCGGCCGCCCTCAAGGCACCGAAAAGTCTTCCCCTCGTCCAGTCACTCATCGGACCATCGTGTCACGCTGCCCGGGCTGTCCGGTATTTCAGCGCCACACCGACCACCACCGGCGCCGCCGAGGGGCGGCACCCGAGTGCGCGTCGCGTTTGTGACGACACACCTCGCCTGCCGCGGCGACTGCTGTCGGATCGAAACCGGGTGGCACCGGGCCGTCGGCCACCAAAGCCCGGACGAGGGCTTCCTGCCGCCGAGCCAGGCTGTCGCTCATACCCACACCTTTCGTGCACTCGGGGTGATCGACGCGGCCCCTGCGGCCGTGGCGATCGCGTCCAGTTCGTCGAACAGCTCTGCCGCGGGTGGGTACCGCCCGTCACGCTCGAGCATGAACGGGGTGTCCACCCGCTCACGCAGCGCGGTGACCAGGTCCAGCACCTCCGGTGGCGTCCGATCGGTGTGGGTGTCGTGATAGAAGTCGTCACCCTGCCGGCCACCTGCGACGTGGCTGTAGGCGACCCGCTCGACAGGGAGCCGGGCGAGCTCGCGTTGCGGGTCGAGGCCCCGATTCCGGGCATTGGCATAGACATTCGCCACGTCGAGCACCAGTAGCACGTCGGTGCGTTCCACCAGCTCGGTGAGGAATTCCGACTCGCTGAGGTCCGATTCCGGCCACTCCACGAAGGAGGCGATGTTCTCCACCGCCAGTGGTACGGGCAGCTGCGCGGAGGTGCGGGTGATGTTGTGCACCAATGCATCCAGTGCCTCGCGGGTGCGGGGCACCGGCAGTAGGTGCCCCGCCTCGATCCCGCCGACCCGCACGAAGGCGATGTGCTCGCTGACCAATGGGGATCCCAATGCCTCCGCGCAGGCCGCCAATCGACGGATTCGGGCCGCCTGCACCGGTTCCGCACCGCCCAGGGACAGCGCGACCCCGTGTGGGATCACCGGAACCCCGGCGGCCGCGAGCCCGGCGAGCATCGGATCAGGCCGGGCCCGACGGCGCCGTATCGGCACCGTCTCGGCGATCACCTCACAGAAGCCCGGCGTGAGGTCGGCTAGTAGCCCGGCGATCTCGCGGCGCCACCCCAACCCCACGTCGCCCAGTGCCGGCACGGTGCGGGTCGCGGTGGTCATCCGCCGCACCCTCCGCAGCCGCCGCACCCACCACATCCGCTTCCACAACCGCCGCCGCCGTCGCCGCCGCAGGAGGCGCCACAGCCGCCACCGTCAGCGCCGCCGCCGGAGGAGTCCCCGGCCAGTTGCACGGAACTGGAGTAGTCGGAGTCCACCGCCCACAGTGCTCCGGTGCCGAACAATGCCACCGAAAGGGCCACCGCTGCCGGCCCATACGTTTCGTACGCCGGGCGCTCGGCCGGGTTGAGGTAGGCCAGGCGGCCCTGCTCGGCAGCCAACCGCTGCCGGCCGGCGCGCGTCAGCCGTCCCACCGTGAGCAGCCGGGGCAGCACCACGGCGCTGTAGAAGACCGTCGCCAGGATCAGCACCATCAACGGCACCACGTAGCTCGGCTGGTCTTCGGCATGGGTCGCGAGGTACACGCAGTAGCCGATGCCGATTGCCAGCACGAGAAACGACGGTGCCGCGCCCCACCGCATCCGGGTCCGCTCGGACCGGCTGCGGAGCAGACCACGTTCGGCCAGCTTTTCTTCCAGCGCGGCCAGGTCGGCATGGGAATCGGTGAACAGGCCCGGCACGGTGTGCCCCGGATCGGCCGCGACCCGCGCCAGCGTCTGTTCGGTGAACCGGTCGTCCTCCGGGCCGGCGGGTACCGCGCGGTCTACTCGTCCGTCGCCGGTGATCCGTCCACTGGCGCGAAGTCCGGCCAGGGCGGCGACCACCGGCGCGATGTCCGATCGCAGCAGTGCGAGCTCGGTCGGGCTGATCGGTTCCTGGGTTGCCGGTCGCCGCGGGGCAGTGGCGGCCCGCCAGAGCACCGCGAAGACCGCCGCTGCGACCAGTGCGGCCAAATACCATTTCGCATCTGCGTACGGGGCTGACGCGTAAAAATCAAGCACTTCGTGGATCGACATCACAGTCACCTCCTGGTGTTCGGTTCAGACCACCGTGCCGGGGCTGTGCCCGTTACCGGTCACAACTTTCAGTCGGATCGCTGTGGCGCACGGCCCGGCTGAACCAGCCAGCGTGCACGGCGGGGGACAGGAGTTGGTGAGGGCTCATTGGCCGTTGAATGAGGAAAATCCGTTGCGTCAGCGCGTGTTCCGAAGCCCGTGATTTCGGGCGCGGAAGTGCCGGAACACCTGGAAAGTCACAGTAGGCACACTGCGCCTCACGGACCTTATCTGTAACATCGCCCTCAGAGGCATCGATAATCACGCGTGTCGCAATTTTTTCGGGGGTGAACCTGTGCGCCGAGGGTTGGCGGCAACTGTCCTGGCCGTGACGGTGGTGTTCGGCGGGCTGAGCGCGCCCGTCGCCCAGGCAGTCCCGCCGGTGGCCGGCAAGGACTTCACCAAGCCAGCCATCGTCATCCTGGGCTACGGGCTGAAGCCGGACGGGTCGATGCGCGCGATCCTGTATCACCGTGTGCTCACGGGGCTGGCGATCGCGCAGTCGTTCCCGCAGTCGCCTGTCATCGTCACCGGCGGCAACCCGCAGAACGGTCAGACCGAGGCGGCGCAGATGCGCAATCTGCTTCTCATGCTGGGTTTCCCGGCCAACCGGATCATCGTCGAGGACAAGGCCAACAGCACCGTGCAGAACGCGCAGTTCTCGGTGCCGCTGGCCAAGAAGGCCGGGGCCACCGGGATCATCGTGGTGACCTCTTCGACTCATCAGGGCCGTGCGGATCAGAACTTCGCGGACGCCGGCGGCACTGTGCTGGCCACCGTGAGCTTCCCGGACGGAAACCCGTCGGTGAACATCGCGCAGTTCGTGCGGGACGTCCTGAGCCCGATAACGCCGATCGGCTGACCTGCGGGGTTACGCTGCCAGAATGGGTCGGATCGTCTTGGCCGTCGTCGCGCTGGTGGTGGTGTTCGCACCGCCTGCCGCCGCTGAACCGGCCGCGTTGGATCCGACCGGCAACCGTTCCGGGGGTCCCGTTCCGACGGTCAACGGGGTGCCGTGTGTGGGCGGCAATCTCGGGGTCTGTCTGAGCTTCCGGCAGAACCGGCCACCGTCCGCCAGCCCGGGGGCGCGGTCCAGCGTCGGCCATAGCCCCACCGTGCGTCGTTGACCGGCACTACCATGGCAGCCCGAGATGAACAGTCCTACGACGTCGGTTGAGGCCGACAAGAGCGCGTTCCGGTCGCGGCTGCTCGATGCCATGATTCAGTCGGTCGTCGAGGACGGCTATCAGAACACCACGGTCGCCGATATCGTGCGGCGGGCCAAGACGTCGCGCCGCACGTTCTATGAGCACTTCGCCAGCCGTGAGGAGTGTTTCGTTGCGCTGTTGACGACGGTCAACACCAAGCATGTGCGGGAGATCGCCCGGGTGGTCGATCGTGATGCGCCGTGGCAGGCTCAGGTCCGCCAGGCGGTCGAGGCGTGGATCGGCTCGTATCAGGCCCACCCAGAGTTGATGCTGGCCTGGATTCGCGATCTGCCGACCATGGGGACCGCGGCGCGGACGCTGCAACGGGAGTCGATGGAGAATTTCGTCGCGATGGTGCAGGTGATGACCAGCTCTGAGGCGTTCCGAGCGGCCGGGGTGTCGATCTCTCGGCGCCGCACGATCATGATGATCGGCGGGTTGCGTGAGCTCACCGCGATGACCGTCGAGAGCGGCGGCGAGGTGGGCGAGATCATCGAGGACGCGGTGCAGGCCTGCACCGCGATGTTGACCCCGCTCAGCTGACGGTGACTTCGGCCTGCTGGTGGCGGCGCTGCCGTTCGATGGTGGCGAAGTAGAAGGCGAACGCGAACGCGAAGCTGGTGAACAGGCTCGCGACAAAGAACAGCCAGGGATGGCGGATGCCGCGTCGTAGCCCGTCGATGATCGTAAACAGCGGCAGCAGAATGACATTCGCGATCGTGTAGTCGGCGCTGGCCGAGCCGGCGGCGGGGTTGGTGTAGCCGAGAGCGATGAACTCGGCCCAACTTCCGGGCCCCCAGATCGGGTTGCCGCCGGGTACGGCGTACTGCGCGACGAACCGCATGTTGAAGTACCAGCAGATCGGGATCGATGCGAGGCCGACGACGTAGAAGGCCAGTTCGACGCGGGACAGCGCCGGCCCGGGCGGGCGGGCGAAGATCCCAGGGTTGAGCCGGATGACGAGCGCGACGACGGCCACGCCCAGAATTGCATGAACGATGAGCGACACCATGGCGTGAGCACACTCGCGATCCGAAGTTTTGTCAATATTGACATTTCGAGTCGTCCGGGTACGGCTCGGCGATACGGTAATTTCACTGCCATGGCCAGGCCCGCGCAGACCGCGCGCAGTGAGCGCACGCGCGAGGCGCTGCGGCAGGCCGCGTTGGTGCGATTTCTCGCCCAAGGGGTCGAAGACACCTCGGCCGAACAGATCGCCGCGGACGCCGGGGTCTCCCTGCGCACGTTCTACCGGCATTTCACGTCCAAACACGACCTGCTGTTCGCGGACTACGATGCCGGTCTGCACTGGTTTCGCGCTGCGCTGGCCGAACGCCCCGCGTCGGAATCGGTCCTCGATTCCGTGCAGTCGGCCATCCTGGCGTTCCCCTACGACGTCGATGCGGTGACGAAAATCGCCAGCATGCGCGCAGTGGAACTCGACCCCGACCGGATCGTGCGCCACATTCGCCAGGTCGAATCGGACTTCGCCGACGCGGTCGCCGAACTGCTCGTTGCCCGTCGGGGCCAGGTCCCGCAGGGCGATGACCGGCTGCGGATCGTGGTGACGGCCCGATGCGTTGCGGCCTCGGTGTTCGGCGCCATGGAGTTGTGGATGGTGGGCAACGAGGCGGGGGAGCGATCGCTGCCCGAACTGGCGCGGATGTGCCGGACCGCGCTGGAAGCGTTGCGCTCCGGGCTGGATTGAGTCAGAGCTCGGTGCCGGTTCGTCCGATGTTTTGTCATTATTGACAAAACATCCGGATCGGTGCCAGCCTCAAGCGATGGCGGACTACGACGCGATCGTGATCGGCGCCGGGCACAACGGGTTGGCCGCGGCAGCTCTGTTGGCGCGGGCCGGAATGCGCACCCTGTGTCTGGAGGCCAAGCGGTATGCCGGCGGGATGGCCTCGACCGTGGAGCTTTTCGACGGCTACCGCTTCGAGATCGCCGGGTCGCTGCAGTTCCCGACCTCGGCCGTGGTCAGCGCCGAGTTGGGGCTGGACGCCTTGCCGACCGTGGACCTGGAGGTCATGTCGGTGTCACTGCGTGGAATCGGTGACCCGCCGGTGGTCTACTACGCCGACCCGATGAAGATGCTGGGTCACCTCGGTGAGGTTCACGGCGCCGACGCGGTGGCCGGCATGGCGGGCCTGATGGGCTGGAGCCTGGCACCCACCCGGGCGCTGGGCCGGTTCGACGCGGGTCGCCCGCCTCGCACGCTCGATGAGATGTACGCCTGCGCGGCAACAGAATCCGAGCGGGCAGCCATCGATGACCTGCTGTTCGGGTCGGTCAGCGACGTCCTGGACCGTTACCTGCCGGACAAGGACAAGCACGGGGCGCTACGCGGCATGCTGGCATTTCTCGCGGTCAACACCACCTATCGCGGGCCGGAGACGCCGGGCAGCGCGGCCGCGCTGGCCTACGGCCTGGCGGTGCCTGACGAGAACGCCGTGCTGATGAAGAAGCTGGCCGGCGGAATCGGTGCTCTGACCGAACATCTGCACGCCCTGCTGATCGCCGCCGGGGGTGAGCTGCGGTTGCGCAGCAGCGTCGACCGGATATCGGTCGACGACGGGCGGATCACCGGCGTGCGACTGGCCGACGGTACGACGGTCACCGCGCCCGTCGTGGTGTCCGCGATCGCCCCGGACACCACGGTGACCCAGCTGATCGACCCCGAGACGCTGCCGGCCGAGGTGCGCGAGCGGTTCACCCGGATCGACCATCGTGGCAGCTATCTGCAGATGCATTTCGCCCTCGACGGAGCCCCCACCTTCGACGCTCCGTACGAGATGCTCAACGACCCTGAAATGCAGGCTGCCATCGGCCTTTTCAGCACCCCGGAGGAACTGCAGCAGCAGTGGCAGGACGCCCGTCGCGGGATCGTGCCCGTCGATCCTGCCATCGCCTTCCAGATCCCGTCGGCCCACGATCCGACGCTGGCCCCGGCGGGCAAGCATGCCGCCTCGGCGTTCGCGCTGTGGTTCCCGGTCGAGGAGTCGGCATCCGGTTACGGCGAACTCAAGGATGAGATGGGGCGGCGGGTCATCGAGAAGATCACCCGGCTGGCACCGGATTTCGAGCGGCGGATCATTCGGCACACCACGTTCACACCTCGCCACATGGGCACCATGTTCGGCGCGCCGGGTGGCGACTACTGCCACGGCCTGATCCATCCGGAGCAGATGGGACCCAATCGCCCCGGGCCCAAAGGGTATGTCGGTCAGCCGATTCCGATCGATGGTCTGTATCTGGCCAGCGCCGGGTGCCACGGCGGCCCTGGCATCACCTTCATCCCCGGTTACAACGCGGCCATGGCGGTGCTGGCCGGCTAGCGATTGCGCAGCTGTTCGGCCCAGTCCTTGGGTACCCGACCCTTGGGGCCCGGCACCGGCTGGTCCGTCGGATGATGCTGCGGCTGCGCGAGCTCGGGCCCGTCGTAGTACTGGTTGGTCTCGAAGTTCCAGAACCAGTCCTCGCCCGGCTCGAACGAGCGGATGATGGGGTGCCCGCTTTCACGCCAGTGCGCCGAGGCATGACGGGCCAGCGAATCATCGCAGCACCCGATATGGCCGCACGCCGCGCAGCGTCGCAGATGGACCCACCAGCCTCCATCGGCCGTGCACTCCGCACATCCGGGTCCGCTGGGGCGAGCGGTCGGATCGACCGGATTAGTCATATCGTTGAGCGTAGCCCCGGGTAATCTCGCCGCATGGCAACCAGCGATTCCCGTGAAGTAGTGATCGAGGCGACGCCCCAGGAGATCCTCGACGTCGTTGCCGATGTCGAGGCGACGCCGAGCTGGTCGCCGCAATACCAGCGTGCCGAGATCCTCGAGTCCTACGACGACGGTCGGCCCAAGCAGGTGAAGATGACGGTCAAGGCCGCCGGGCTGACCGACGAGCAGGTCATCGAATACACCTGGAGCGAGAACAAAGTCAGCTGGACGCTGGTGCGCGCAGGCCAGCTCAAGGCCCAGGACGCCAGCTACACCCTGACTCCCGATGGTGACAAGACCAAGGTGCGGTTCGACATCTCCATCGACCTGTCGGTGCCGCTGCCGGGCTTCATCCTCAAGCGGACCATGAAGGGCGGCGTGGAGACCGCCACCGAGGGCCTGCGCAAACAGGTGCTCAAGGTCAAGAAGGGCTAGCAGGCCTAACTCGAGTTGGCGTCCGAGGCGGACTGCGCCAATTCGGTCAACAGTGGCGGGATGTCCATCCGGCCCAGCATCACCTCGAGAAACACCATCCGGTCCGGGGTGGCCGCCGCGGCGGTCAACGCATCGTCGAGTTCGCCGTAGGTGCTGACCCGGAAGGTGAGCGCATCGGGGACGCCGAGCGCGGCGGGCAGCTCCGTCCAGCGCCAACCGGTGATGTCGTTGTATTCGGCTGTGACACCGTGGATTGCGCGTTCCACGGTGTAGCCGTCGTTGTTGACCACCACGACGACCGGGGTCAGGCCCTCACGGCCGAAGGCGCCCAACTCCTGGATGGTCAGCTGGGCGGCGCCGTCACCGATGAGCAGCACGGTGCGGCGGTCCCGGTCGGCCACCCCGGCCCCGAGCGCGGCGGGCAGGGTGTAGCCGATCGAGCCCCACAGTGGTTGGCCGATGAACGTCACACCCGACGCCAACCGGTGTCCGGCCATGCCGTAGAACGAGGTGCCCTGATCGGCGAGCACCACATTGCCGGGCGTGAGAGCCTCAGAAAGGCGGTCCCACAAGGCTTCCTGTGTCAACGCGGCATCGCGCCCGGGTGGGTCGGTGTGTGTTCGGACGGGGAGCGGGGGCAGCGCGGGTGAGGTGATGCCGCGCTCGGTGAGGATCGCCGTGACAGCCTCGAGCGCGGCCGACATGTCGAGCGGGGCGTAGACCTGCCCGGCCACCACGCTCTGGTTGGCGCCGATGTCGATGGTGCGGGCCGGGTCGATGCGTTGGCTGAAGAAGCCGCTGACCATGTCGGTGAACAACACGCCCGCGGTCACCAGCACCGGAGCGTCTTCGATCGCCTCGCGCACCGAATCTTCGCTGGCCGCACCGGCATAGATGCCGAGATAATTGGGTGAGCTCTCGTCGACCAGACTCTTGCCCCACATCAGGGTGGCGTGACCGACCGTATCGGCCGACAGCAGCGCGCTGAGTTCGTCGACGCAGTCCAGGCGGTGCACCAGGAAATCGGCGAGCACGGTCAGCGGATGATCGCCGATCAACTCCGCGGCCGTGGCGGTGAACATCGACAGGGCCCGCGGACTGGTGCCGCCGGTGTAGCGGGGCAACGGTGCGACGGGAGGTTCGGTGGGGAACCGGGCCACATCCGTCGCGATCAACAGGTAGCCGGGCCGCTTCTGCTCGCGTACCTCCGATAGCACCCGGTCGATCTCGCGCGTCGCGGTCGCCGGTACCAGATTGGCCTGGGCGCAGGTGATCTCGCGACTGATCCGTAGGAAGTGATCGAAGTCCCCGTCGCCCAGGGTGTGGTGCACGATCCGACGCGCCGCCTGGGAATCCTTGGACGGCGCACCGACGATGTGCACCACCGGCACATGTTCGGCATAACTGCCCGCGATCGCATTCGCCGCCGACAGCTCACCGACCCCGAATGTGGTGACCAGCGCGGCCATGCCGCGCAGCCTGCCGTAGCCGTCGGCGGCATAGCCGGCGTTGAGCTCGTTGGCGCCACCCACCCAGCGGAGCGTCGGGTGGGCGAGGATGTGGTCGAGGAACTCCAGCTGGTAATCGCCGGGAACGCCGAAAACCTCGGTCACACCGAGTTCGGCGAGCCGGTCGAGCAGGTAGTCGCCGACGGTGTAGCCGTTTTCGCTCATGCCTTAGTGTGCCTCGCATGACCAACACGGGACCGCTCGCCGGAGTGCGAGTTATCGAACTCGGGGGCATCGGCCCCGGGCCGCACGCCGCGATGATGCTCGCCGACCTGGGTGCCGACGTGGTGCGGGTGCGCCGTCCCGGTGGCCTGACCATGCCTGCCGAGAACGTCGACCTGATGCACCGCGGCAAGCGCATCGTGGACCTTGACGTCAAGGCCGAGCCCGGCAAGCTGTTGGATCTGGTCGCCAAAGCCGATGTGCTGCTGGACTGTTTCCGTCCGGGCACCTGTGAACGTCTCGGCATCGGTCCGGCCGAGTGCGAGGCCGTCAATCCGCGGCTGATCTTCGCCCGGATCACCGGCTGGGGTCAGGACGGGCCGCTGGCCACCACGGCGGGCCACGACATCAACTACCTGTCGCAGACCGGTGCGCTGAGCGCGATCGGCTACCGCGACCGCCCGCCGGTGGCCCCGCTCAACCTGGTCGCCGATTTCGGTGGCGGCTCGATGCTGGTGCTGATCGGCATGGTCACCGCGCTGTATGAGCGGGAGAAGTCCGGCAAAGGGCAGGTCATCGACGCCGCGATGGTCGATGGCGTCAGCATGCTGGCGCAGATGATGTGGACCATGCGGGCCACCGGCTCGCTGCGCGACGAACGCGAGTCGTTCCTGCTCGACGGCGGCGCCCCGTACTACCGCACCTACGAGACGTCCGATGGTGGCTACATGGCCGTCGGTTCGATCGAGCCGCAGTTCTTCGCTCAGCTGGTGGCCGGTCTCGGTCTGGACTCCGCCGAGATCCCCGGACAGTTCGAACTGGCCCGGTACGACGAGATGCGGGCCATCTTCACCGAGCGGTTCGCCACCAAGACCCGCGACGAGTGGACCAAGATCTTCGCCGGTACCGATGCGTGCGTGACACCCGTGCTCACCTGGGGTGAGGCTGCCGAGGGCGAGCATCTGCAGGCGCGGTCGACACTGGTCACCGTGGACGGTGTCGCCCAGGCGGCCCCCGCCCCGCGGTTCTCCCGGACCCCTCCCGCAACGCCCGGCCGTCCGCCGCAGTCGAGCACCGACATCGCCGACATCGGCTGGACCTGACCGACACCTGAGGTCTTTGTGCCCTGGCGATCGGGCTCAGAAGCAGCCACGATGAGGGTGTGACTTCCTCGGACGCACCAGTAGTAGTCGGAATCAACGGCAGCGACGGCGCACTCGACGCGGCCCGCTGGGCCGGCGCCGTCGCCGCCCGGTTCGGCGCGCCGCTGCGCATCGTGCACGCCCTACCGTCCATCGGCCGCAATCTGACCCAGACCGCGGCCGCCCTGACCGCGGCGATGATGTCGTATCAGCGCGACATGGCCGACGCGTTCCTCAAGGCTGCGGACGAGGCCGTACGCGCCGATCACCCCGACCTGTCGGTGTCGACGGTCTCGTTCAACGAACCCGCCGATCAGGTACTGATCGAGGCCAGCCGGGAGGCACGCCTGGTGGTCCTCGGCGGTAAGACGGTGACCCCAGCGGCAGCCCTGTTGATCGGGTCGACGGCGCTGTCCGTGGCGACCCGGGCCGCATGTCCGGTGGTCGCCTTCCGCGGCGACCGGGTCGCCCCGGGGGACGGCCCGGTCGTCGTCGGGGTCGACGACAGTCCCGCGGCCCAGGCTGCACTGGAAACAGCGTTCGAGTTCGCGGAGCGGTTCGGACTGCCGCTCACGGCCGTGCGGTCGTTGTCGCTGACCGCTCCGGCCGAGACCGGTGTCACCATCCCACTGCTGATCGACTGGGATGGCGTGGAGTCCGCCGAACTGGCGGCCCTGACCGAGACCGTCGACGCCCACGACAAACGCCACCCCGCCGTCACCGCCAAGTGCTTCATCGAGCCGGACTCACCCGGCAAGGCACTGCTGAAGCATGTCGACGATTCCGGGCTCGTGGTGGTCGGGTCACGTGGCCGCAACGCGCTGGCCGGTGTGCTGCTGGGCTCGACGAGCCTGAACCTGCTGCACCACAGCCCGGTACCAGTGATGATCTGTCGGGCACAAGGAGATTCGCATGAGTGAGCACGAGCGGTACGGCATCGTCGTCGGGGTTGACGGGTCGCCGGCATCGGACCACGCAGTGGCCTGGGCTGCCCAGGATGCGGCGTTGCGGGGAGTAGAGCTCACGCTCGTGCACGCACTGCCGGGTGCCATGTCGCCGATCTGGTTGGATGTGGCTCTGCCCCAGGACTATTGGGACTACCAGGATCAGTTGGGGCAAGAGGTCCTCGATGGTGCCCAACGGATCGCCGTGGAGGCTGCGGGGGCGCATCCGCTTCGCGTCGTCACCAAAGCTGTTCCGGGGCATGCGGTTGCGACACTGATCGAATACTCGCGGCGGGCCGATCTGGTGGTCGTGGGTTCTCGTGGCCTGAGTAAATGGGGACGCCGGTTGCTCGGATCGGTGAGCTCGAGTCTGGCGCTCCATGCCCACGGTCCGATGGCGGTGATCCCCCACAGCGAACGCCCGCCGACGGCGCCCGTGGTGGTCGGGGTCGACGGGTCACCCGCATCGGAGCTCGCTACCGAGATCGCCTTCGACGAGGCGTCGCGCCGCGGTGTGGAGCTCGTGGTTCTGCACACCTGGACCGACCTGAACTTCGAGTTTCCCGCCATCAGGTGGGAAGACCTGAGCGCCGAAGCTGAGCGCATCTTGGCGGAGCAGCTGGCCGGCTGGTGCGAGCGGTATCCCGATGTGGCCGTCCGCCGGGTCGTCATGCCTGACGAGCCGGGCCGCCAGCTCTTGGCTCAGGCCGAGACCGCGCAACTCGTGGTGGTCGGTAACCGTGGCCGGGGCGGGTTCGCCGGGATGCTGCTCGGCTCGGTCAGTTCCGCGGTGGTGCATTCATCCACGGCGCCGGTGATCGTTGCGCGGCAAGCCAACTGATTGTCGGCAGTATTCAATGCGGAGAACCGCAGCATTAGGCGGCACACTTCGCTAGATTTGTGGACGTGGCCGTACAGGCATCACGCGAGGCCGTCTTCGATGCCTCGCCGGAGGCGATCATGGAGGTGCTCGCCGATGTCGACGCGCTGCCGTCCTGGTCTGCGCTGCACCGTCGCGTGAAGGTGCTCGACCGCTATCCCGACGGCAGGCCCCACCACGTCAAGGCGACGATGCGGTTGCTGGGCATCACAGACAAAGAGCTGCTTGAGTTTCACTGGGGCGACCACTGGATGGTGTGGGATGCCCAGCCGAACCTGCAACAACGCGGTCAGCACGTCGAATACAACCTGACGCCTGAGGTGGACAGGACGCGGGTGCGGTTCGACGTCATCGTCGACCTCGCGATGCCGATCCCGGAGTTCCTCATCAAGCGCGCACGCACGCTCGTCCTCGATGTCGCCATCGAGCGGTTGCAGCGGCGTGTCATGAATAATTCACGGCGCCGGTAATTTTCGCGCCAGCTGAACTCGGAACTTTCCAGAGTCAGGCGCATCGTGATCACAACGGAATAGCGCCGACCGTCGTGGCGGTTGGTGCCTGGTATGCCGACCGGAGTCGTCCTCACCCTCAACCCGTCCGCCCCCAATGTCGTCGATGCCGCGATCACACAGGCCCGTACCGCGTACGCCGCCGGGGTCCGCCAGATCTGGGTGGCCCAGCAGTTCGACATCGACGCCATCACCCTGGCCGCGTTGATCGGGTCCGCGGTGCCCGGTCTCGGCGTCGGCACCTCGGTGGTGCCGCTCAATCCCCGTCACCCACTGGTGGTGGCGTCAGCCGCGCAGACCGCGCAGGCCGGCACGCACGGGAACTTCACGCTGGGTCTCGGCCTGGGCTCGCATGCGCCCGAGCACCGGGCATTCGGCACGGTGTGGCCGGATCCGGTCGGCCGGTTGCGGGAGCACCTCCAGGTGCTACACGCGATCCTGCACGACGGAGCGGTCGACTTCCACGGCACGGAGTTCACCGCCAGCCCCGAGTGGCCCGTGCATGTGCCCGGTGGTGCCCCGGTCCCGGTGTACGTCGCCGCGATGGGGCCGAAAGCTCTGCGAGTGACCGGTGAGCTGGCTGACGGGACACTGCCGTACCTCGCCGGGCCGCGCACGGTGGGGGACTTCATCGTGCCGACGATCTCGGCCGCTGCTGCCGCGGTCGGCCGTCCGCAACCGCGTGTGGTGGCGATGGTTCCGGTACTGGTCAGCGATGATGCCGACAGTGCCCGCGCTGCCGCTGCGGAACGGCTAGCATTCTATGAGGCCATCCCTTCGTATCAGAAAGTGATTGCCCGAGAACAGGTTTCCAGCGTTTCTGAACTCGCCGCGGTCGGGTCGACCGAACAGGTGCGCGCGCAGTTGCAGCGCTACCTCGACGCCGGGGCCACCGACGTGGCGCTCAGCCCGATCCGGACCGAGCCGGAAGATCTCGCCGCGATCTGGGCGGTGGCTGCCACCCTGCCCTAGTTGGTGGGAATCCGTTCGCGTATGTCGTAGGCGATGGCCACGGCGCGTGCTGGATCTCCGGTGCCACACACATCGACGGCAACGACGATGTTGGACTTGGCAGCCAGGGCTTGGGTGCAGTCCGGGTTCGCGGTCGACGACGCCGAATCAGGCATGGACAGAATGCGTTCCTGTACTCCGAGAGTTCCGAGAGTCCGGGGCTGCGCCTCGCCGTAGCGGTTCAACGCGGCGGTCATGCCTGCGCAAGCGTTCCAGCGGTCCAGGGCGCCGGCCATGAACTCCTCTGCCTGGGCAGGGTTGTCGAACATCATGGCGCGTTCACGTACCCACGGGCCGTCGCCGGTGAAGGCACGTTCGCGCACAATCGGTGTTTTCGCCAGAAAGTCTTCAGGCACACACTCGTCGGGTGTGGCCGTGTTGTCACGGTCGGGCGTGATCGTGTCGGGGCCGGTGACGCTCAGGCGACCCGCGCCCGACAGTGTCTGGGTGGTCTCCGCGCTCAGCAGGATGGGTTCGAGGTCGGAGGGCTGGAAGACCCGCACCACCTCCGGGCACTGCCAGTACGGGTCGACGGTTCCGCCTTTTGCCACCTGTGTGGAGTTCACGACACCCGTGATGCGGTGTGACGCATCGGGTGTCACCGTGATGACGTAGCCATTCTCGCGCGACCACCGGGCGGGCACCAGCACATAACGTCCGCCGTGCGCTTCCAGGACACGCAGGCACTGGTAGCGATAGACCGGGGCCGCGGGCGGGCCCTCCGCGGGCAGAGTCGATTTCTTGACGAGCGAGCCCGGAATGCCCAGTACCTCGGTGGTGTCCAGCTGCACTGCGGTGTATTCACCGTCGGCGGCCCACAGCACGCCTGCGGCGAAGGCTCCGTCGCGCTTGCCCTGATCGGATGCGTAGATCTTCGTGACCCAGAACAGGGCCGCGACCGTGGTGATCACTGCGAGCACGAGCATCGTCCGCTCGGCGATCTTCGGCAGCCGCCCCAGGCTGCCGACGCCGCCGGTGAGGGCCAGCACCGAATAACCGGCGACGAGCAGCGCGATGCCCGCCACGATCAGTCCCGCCATATAGATCGGGGGAGCGCCTTTGATGACCCAGTTGATCATGCTGTACTCCGACGTCAGCCAGACGACGGCAACGATCAACCCCGCCGCACCTGCGGCCGCTGACAGCCATGCGATGGTGCGGAGTAACGGAATTCGACGTTCTGAAGCTGCCCAACGCCGAACACCCACGGTCAGAGCCACCAGCACGGCCATCACGACGAGCACGCGAAAGGCGGCGAAGAAGAACACCCTGATGGTGGTGACGGCGTAGTCGGCCGACGTGTATCCCAGGGTCGACGGGTCGACGCCGAAGTAGTGCAGTCGGTCGTGGATGAACAGCAGACCGTAGAAGTAGCACAGCCCGGTGATCAGCGATGTCGGTGCCACGATCAGGGCGGCCAGGCTCAGCCACCGTTCGGCGGACTGGGTGAGCGACCTTGTCTCGTCGCTCACGATGGCGGTGTCGCCGGCGATGTGGTGGTGGTGATGGTCGTCGTCGGAAGCGTCGTGGTGGTCGTGGTGGTGGGGGCAAGCGTCGTGGTCGTTGGCGGGGTCGTCGTCGGGTGCGTGAACCCCACGCCCGAGGTCGTCGTCGGGTCCGAGTACGCGGTCGTCGTTGTCGTGATGGTCGTCGTAGGCAGCGGGACCGTCCCGGTCGTCGGGGTGTGCGTCGTCGTCGGGTCTGTGTGGTCCTGTTGTCCGCCACAGGCCACCGCCAGCACTGCCGATAACCCAAGCGCCGCGATCCCCATCGCGCGCCCCACCGTCGATCCGACGTTCATCAGGCCTCCCACCAGTGTCTTTACGATGGTGGCAAATTTGGGAACGTTGCGCGCGAGTATCGGACTACTCGATTCGCGGACGTCCCCGTTGAAGATGGGCGTACCACTCGATCGTCCACGGCGTGCCGGAATGGCGCAGCAAAGTGTCGCGATCTGCGGTCGATTCTTTACAGGATGACAACCGGCCGCCTTCGGGCGGGCTGGCAGCATGGCAGGCCACACGCCACTTCGTCCAAAGGGGTGAACGCCTTGTCCCGCACGCTGTTCGACAGGCAGCCGCCGCTGGAATTCGTTGCGCGACAGGCGATCCGAGATACCCCTGTCGGCCGTCCGGCGATGCCGTTCTACCGCTCACCCCGCAACCTGCCGCCACCCGCATTCGATGAGTGGAGCTGGCAGTTGCACGGCCTCTGCCGGGACCATCCGGCGGAGGTGTTCTTCCCGGAGGAGCTTCGGGGACGTCCGCTGCGCAGGCGCGAGGACGCGGCCAAAGCGATCTGCCGGGCCTGTCCGGTGCTGGACCGGTGTCGCTCGCATGCCCTCTCCGCTCCAGAGCCGTACGGCATCTGGGGAGCGATGACAGCCCGGGAGCGCGCCATCAAGCTGAGCGACGAACGCTAGACCCGCAACGCCTCGAGTCGGCGGATCGCCTCTTCCATGGTCTCGTCGCGCTTGCAGAAAGCAAAGCGCACCAAGTGATTCCACAGATCGGCGTGCGGAGCCTCGGCGTCGCAGAAGGCTGACATCGGGATGGCTGCCACCCCGGTCTTGTGCGGCAGTTCGGCGCAGAACTGCGCGCTGTCCGCATAGCCCAGTGGCCGTGGGTCCGCGCACAGGAAGTAGGTGCCGTGACTGTCGTGCACCTCGAACCCGATGTCGGCCAGTGCGTTGCCCAGTCGATCCCGCTTGGCCTGGAACGACTCCCGCAGGCCGGCCACCCACGCGTCCTCGTGATTGAGCGCGTGGGCCACCGCGGGCTGGAACGGCCCGCCGCCCACATAGCTCAGGTACTGCTTGGCGGCACGCACCCCGGCGATCAACTCGGCCGGCCCGCAGGCCCAGCCGATCTTCCAGCCGGTCACGTTGAACATCTTGGCCGCGCTGGAAATGGTCACGGTGCGCGCGGCCATACCGGGATAGGCGGCCAGGGGAAGGTGCGCGACGCCGAACACCAACTGCTCGTAGACCTCGTCGGTGATCACCAGCAGGTCGTGTTCGATGGCCAGCGCAGCGATGGCGCGCAGCTCGGCGTCGGAGGCCACAGCACCGGTCGGATTGTGCGGCGAGTTGAGGATCAGCGCCCGGGTCTTGGGCGTGATGGCGCGGCGCAGGCCCTCGGTGTCGATCGCGAACCCGGCACCATCGGCCGTCAGCGGCACGGCCTTCCGTACACATCCGGCCATGGCGATCACGGGGGAGTAGGAGTCGTAGAACGGCTCGATCACCAACACTTCGGAGCCCGGTTCGACCAGGCCGAGGACGGATGCGGCGATGGCCTCGGTGGCGCCGACGGTCACCAGTACCTCGGTGTCGGGGTCGTAGTCGATTCCGTAGTGCCGTTTGCGCTGAGCAGCGATGGCCTCGCGCAACTCGGGGATGCCGAGGCCGGGTGGGTACTGGTTGTGGCCTTCCGCGATGGCGTTCTGCGCCACTTTGAGCATCTCGGCCGGGCCGTCCTCGTCCGGGAAACCCTGGCCCAGATTGACCGCGCCCAGTCGGCCGGCCAGTGCAGACATCTCCGCGAAGATGGTGACGGCGAAGGGCTGCAGCCGTGTGACAGTCATGTTGCATGAGGCTAATGCGGGAATGATTGCCGCGCCCACGGCGCTTTAGACCGGCGTGAGCTACAAACTGAACGCCGACGCCGCACTGCTTCAGCCGATCCAGGTCGGCGACACCGTCGCCACCAACCGTCTGTTCATGGCACCGCTGACGCGTTCGCGCGCCGATGCCGACGGCACCCCGTCGCCGCTGGCCGCGCAGTACTACACGCAGCGTGCCGGAGCAGGCGTGATCATCAGCGAGGCCACCGCCGTCGCCGAGACCGCCAACGGCGCCTACATGAACACCCCGGGCATCTACACCGACCGCCACCAGCACGGCTGGGCCGAGATCGCCGATTCGGTGCACGCCGCCGGCGGCAAGATGTTCGTCCAGTTGTGGCACGTCGGCCGGATGGCTCACCCCGACATCAGCGGGTTCGAACCCGTCGCGCCCTCGGCGATCGCCGCCGACATGGTCACCCACACCCCCACCGGCAAGAAGCCGCTACAGACCCCGCGCGCCCTCGAAACCGCTGAGATCCCCGCGATCGTCGAGCAGTTCCGGGCCGCCGCACGCCGGGCGATCGACGCCGGCATGGACGGTGTGGAGATCCACGGCGCCAACGGCTATCTGCTGCACGAGTTCGCCTCCGATGTGGTCAACCAGCGCACCGATGCCTATGGCGGTTCCCCCGAGAACCGGGCCCGGCTGACCGCCGAGGTGGTCGAGGCCGTCGTCGACGAGATCGGCGCGGGCCGGGTCGGGCTGCGGATCTCGCCCGGGAACACCGCCGGCGATATGTGGGAAAACGACCCCGTCAGCACCTACGAGGCACTGCTGGAGCGGATCGCACCGCTGGGCTTGGCCTACCTGCACGTGCTCATCGATCCGGGCACCCGCACCTTCGGCGCCATCCGAGCCCTGTGGTCCGGGACATTCGTCCTCAATACCGGCCGTGCCACCGGCACGGACTTCGCTGCGCTGGAGGGCTATGCGGAGTGGGGCGCGATCAGCGCGGCCGCGGTGGGTCGGGCATTCCTCGCCAACCCGGACCTGATCGACCGGCTGATCCTCGGCGCCGAGCTCAACGAACCCGACGTGTCGACCTTCTACGCCCCCGGTCCGATCGGTTACACCGACTACCCGTCGCTGATGGCGATCGAGGAGCCCCGCTCCGCCTGAGGTGTGCGCTTTGAGCTGTGCGTCTTGAGGTGTGCGTCCTGAGGTGTGCGTCGTTTTCTACGTCTGGGTCGCTGCGTCGCGTGGTGTGCAGCCCTGGTGTCGAAAACGGCGCGGGGAGGCGCGGGGTGCGGCCTCGGTGTGGCGGCGCTTCACGCCCGTTTTCTACGTCAGGGTCGTTGCGCCGCGTAGTGCACAGCCCTCAGGTCGAAAACCGCGTCGAGGCCGCTCGTCTGATCGAGATCGAGGAGCCGCGCTCCGCCTGAGGTGTGCGTCGTTTTCTACGTCAGGGTCGTTGCGGCGCGGGATGCACAGCCCTGGTGTGGAAATCCGCGACGAGTCCGCGACGAGACCGCGACGAGTCCGCGAGGAGTCCGCTACGAGTCGGGTCGACGACCGGTTCAAGGAGATGCTGAGCACAGGCCCAACCAACGGGTTGGGCGAGGCTGCTACGCTGCCGTCCAGAGGACTGCACCCGTAATGGGGCGGTTCCACAACCCAACCTGAACCTGGACGCCGATACGGCAGGGGAGCAGACATGTCCGAAGAAGCCTTCATCTACGAGGCGATCCGCACGCCCCGTGGCAAGCAGCGCGGCGGCGCACTCAACGAGATCAAGCCGGTCAACCTGGTTGTCGGTCTGATCCAGGAGATCCGCGCGCGGTACCCCGACCTGGACGAGACGCTGATCAGCGACGTCATCCTGGGCGTTGTGTCCCCGGTCGGCGATCAGGGTGGCGACATCGCCCGCACCGCCGGTCTGGTGGCCAAGCTGCCCGAGACCACCGGTGGTTTCCAGCTCAACCGCTTCTGCGCGTCGGGCCTTGAGGCCGTCAACCTGGCCGCCCAGAAGGTCCGTTCCGGGTGGGACGACCTGGTGCTGGCCGGTGGTGTCGAGTCGATGAGCCGCGTGCCGATGGGCTCCGACGGCGGCGCCTGGGCGTCTGACCCGGAGACCAACTACCGCATCGGCTTCGTCCCGCAGGGAATCGGTGCCGACCTGATCGCCACCATCGAGGGCTTCTCCCGCGAGGATGTCGACGCTTACGCAGCCCGCTCGCAGGAGCGCGCCGCGGCGGCGTGGTCCGGCGGCTACTTCGCCAAGTCGGTCGTCCCGGTCAAGGACCAGAACGGCCTCGTCGTCCTCGACAACGACGAGCACATGCGTCCCGGTTCGACCGTGGAGAGCCTGGGCAAGCTGAAGACCGCGTTCGACGGCATCGGCGCGATGGGCGGCTTCGACGACGTGGCGCTGCAGAAGTACCACTACGTCGAGAAGATCAACCACGTGCACACCGGCGGCAACAGCTCGGGCATCGTGGACGGTGCGGGCCTGCTGCTCATCGGTAGCGAGAAGGCCGGCCAGAGCCAGGGCCTGACCCCGCGGGCACGCATCGTGGCCACCGCCACCAGCGGCGCCGACCCGGTCATCATGCTCACCGGCCCCACCCCGGCCACCAAGAAGGTGCTGGACCGCGCCGGCCTGACCGTCGATGACATCGATCTGTTCGAGCTCAACGAGGCCTTCGCCTCCGTGGTGCTGAAGTTCCAGAAGGACCTCAACATCCCCGACGAGAAGCTCAACGTCAACGGTGGCGCCATCGCGATGGGCCACCCGCTGGGCGCCACCGGCGCCATGATCACCGGAACCATGGTCGACGAGCTCGAGCGTCGTGGCGCTCGGCGTGCCCTGATCACGCTGTGTATCGGCGGCGGCATGGGCGTGGCCACCATCATCGAGCGCGTCTGAGAGGGCTGAACAACAATGGCTGAGAACACCATTCAGTGGGACAAGGATGCCGACGGCATCGTCACCCTGACGTTGGACGACCCGACCGGTTCGGCCAACGTGATGAACGAGCACTACAAGGAATCCATGCACAATGCTGTGGAAAAGCTTGTAGCTGAGCAGGATTCGATCACCGGTGTGGTCATCACCAGCGCGAAGAAGACCTTCTTCGCCGGTGGCGACCTCAAGGGCATGATGAACATCGGCCCGGACGACGCCGCCGAGGCGTTCGAGATGGTCGAGACCATCAAGGCCGACCTGCGCAAGCTGGAGACCCTGCCGAAGCCCGTCGTGGCCGCCATCAACGGCGCCGCGCTCGGCGGTGGCCTGGAGATCGCGCTGGCCACCAACCACCGCATCGCCGCGGACGTCAAGGGCAGCCAGATCGGCCTGCCCGAGGTCACGCTGGGCCTGCTGCCCGGCGGTGGCGGCGTCGCCCGCACCGTGCGCATGTTCGGCATCCAGAAGGCCTTCATGGAGGTCCTGAGCCAGGGCACCCGCTTCAGCCCGTCGAAGGCCAAGGACACCGGCCTGGTCGACGAGTTGGTCGGCAGTGTCGAGGAGCTGGTTCCCGCCGCCAAGGCGTGGATCAAGGCCAACCCCGAGGCCCACACCCAGCCGTGGGACGTCAAGGGCTACAAGATGCCCGGTGGCACCCCGTCGAGCCCGGGCCTGGCCGGCATCCTGCCGTCCTTCCCGGCACTGCTGAAGAAGCAGCTCAAGGGTGCCCCGATGCCCGCGCCGCGGGCCATCCTGGACGCCGCTGTCGAGGGTGCGCAGGTCGACTTCGACACCGCGAGCCGCATCGAGAGCCGCTACTTCGTCTCCCTGGTCACCGGCCAGACCGCCAAGAACATGATTCAGGCGTTCTTCCTGGACCTGCAGGCCATCAACGGCGGCGCATCGCGTCCCGAGGGCATCGCCAAGCAGGAGATCAAGAAGATCGGTGTGCTGGGCGCGGGCATGATGGGCGCCGGTATCGCCTACGTGTCGGCCAAGGCCGGCTACGACGTCGTCCTCAAGGACGTCACCATCGAGGCCGCCCAGAAGGGCAAGGCGTACTCGGAGGGCATCGAGGCCAAGGCGCTCAAGCGTGGCAAGACCACCGAGGAGAAGTCCGCGGCCCTGCTCGCCAAGATCACCCCCACCGCCGATCCGCAGGATCTCAAGGGCGTCGACTTCGTGATCGAGGCCGTGTTCGAGAACCAGGAACTCAAGCACAAGGTGTTCCAGGAGATCGAGGACATCGTCGAGCCCAACGCGCTGCTCGGCTCGAACACCTCCACGCTGCCGATCACCGGTCTGGCGACCGGCGTGAAGCGCCAGGAGGACTTCATCGGGATCCACTTCTTCTCGCCGGTCGACAAGATGCCGCTGGTGGAGATCATCAAGGGCGAGAAGACCTCTGACGAGGCGCTGGCCCGGGTGTTCGACTACACCCTGGCGATCCGCAAGACCCCGATCGTCGTCAACGACAGCCGCGGCTTCTTCACGAGCCGTGTGATCGGCACCTTCGTCAACGAGGCGCTGGCGATGCTGGGCGAGGGCGTCGAGCCCGCGTCGATCGAGCAGGCGGGTTCGCAGGCCGGTTACCCGGCGGCGCCGCTGCAGCTGAGCGATGAGCTGAACCTGGAGCTCATGCACAAGATCGCTGTTGCCACCAAGGAAGGCATCGAAGCCGCAGGCGGCACCTACGAGAAGCAGATGAACGAGGTCGTCGTCGAGAAGATGATCGAACTCGGTCGCCCGTCGCGCCTGAAGGGCGCGGGCTTCTACGAGTACGTCGACGGCAAGCGCGTCGGCCTGTGGCCGGGGCTGAAGGAGACCTTCAACTCGGGTTCGGTGGAGCTGCCGCTGCAGGACATGATCGACCGCATGCTGTTCGCCGAGGCGCTGGAGACCCAGAAGTGCATCGACGAGGGCGTGCTCACCTCGACCGCTGACGCGAACATCGGCTCGATCATGGGTATCGGCTTCCCGCCGTACACCGGTGGTTCGGCGCAGTTCATCGTCGGCTACCAGGGTGCCGGTGGAGTCGGCAAGGCGGCGTTCGTCGCCCGCGCCAAGGAACTGGCCGCCAAGTACGGTGACCGCTTCCTGCCCCCGGCCTCGCTGGAGAGCTAAGCACCAAACGTCAAGAGCCCCCGACGCAAGTCGGGGGCTTTTGCGTCTGGTCGTCGGCCCACGGTGCGGCAGTATTGAGAAATACCGACGACAAGGGGGCGTAATGGCGGACGCGACGTTGATCCCGCTCGAAGTGCTGCTCGGCAATCCGGAGCGCGCGGGCGCACAGATCTCACCGGACGGAACGCGGCTGTCGTACGTGGCTCCGCTCGACGGCGTGCTCAACGTATTCGTCGGCGTCATCGGGGCGGGTGACGATCGTCCGGTCACGCACGACACCGACCGGGGGATCGCCAACTATGTGTGGGCGCACGACAACCGGCACATTCTCTATGTGCGCGACCGCGACGGCAGTGAGAACTTCCGGCTCTACGACGTCGACGTGGAAACCGGTGTCGAACGTGACCTCACCCCGTTCGACGATGTGCAGTGCCGAATCATCAGACTTCCCAAGAAGTTTCCCAACGATGTGCTGGTCGGGATCAACAAGGACAACCCGCAGCTGCACGACGTCTACCACCTCGACCTGACCACCGGGGAGTTGCGGAAGGTGGTGGAGAACCCCGGTTTCGTGGGCTGGCTGGTCGACGACGAACTGCGGGTCCGCGGCGCGATGCAGCCGACCGCCGAGGGCGGCATGACGATCCTGGTGCGCGACGACGAACACTCTGACTGGCGAACCCTGTTGGACGTTCCGCCAGAGGATGCCGAGACGACGGCCCCACTCGCCTTCAACGGCGACGGCACGGCGATGTACCTGCTGCTGTCGGTCGGCTCGAACACCACCCGACTGGTGACGATGGACATCGCGACCGGGGCCGTCGAGGTGCTCGCCGAGGATCCGGTGTACGACGTCAGCAACGCGGTCTTGCACCCGGACACCCGTGAGGTCCAGGCCGCGACCGTGTACGGCGAACGGTTGGAATACCGCATCTTCGACGAGTCGATTCGCGGCGACATCGAGGCGCTCACGCGGGTGAGCCCGGGCGACCTGTCGATCACCGACCGCAGCCACGACGACGGCACCTGGCTGGTCGCGTTCGACCAGGACGCCGGGCCGGTGAAGTTCTACTCCTGGGACCGGGCTTCGCAGACCCCGACGTTCCTGTTCGACCATCGCCCTGAGCTCAACGACTACCCGCTGGTGCCGATGGAGCCGTTCAGCTTCACCTCCCGCGACGGCCTGACCGTGCACGGCTACCTGTCGTTCCCGCCCGGCGTGGAGCGCTCCGGCTTACCCGCCGTGCTCAGCGTGCACGGAGGGCCGTGGGCCCGTGTCGGCTGGGGCTTCGACCCCGAGGCGCAGTGGCTGGCCAACCGCGGCTATGTCGTCGTGTCGGTCAACTTTCGCGGCTCCGCCGGCTATGGCAAGGAGTTCCTCAACGCGGGCAACCGCGAGTGGGGCGCCAAGATGCACGACGACCTGCTCGACGCCGTCGAGCATCTCGTGGGCAAGGGCTACATCGACGCCGAGCGGGTCGCCATCTACGGCGGCTCTTATGGGGGCTACGCGGCACTGATCGGCGCGACGTTCACGCCGGATGTGTTCGCCTGCGCGGTCTCGATGGTCGGTCCGTCCAACCTGAACACGCTGATCGCGTCGTTCCCGGAGTACTGGAAGCCGATGATCCAGTTGTGGCACAAGCGAGTTGGGGATGACCCCGACTTCTTGTGGTCCCGTTCTCCGCTGTCCAGGGTCGACGCGATCAAGATCCCGATGCTGATCGCGCAAGGCGAGAACGACCCTCGGGTCAAGCGGGCCGAATCCGAGCAGATCGTCGCGGCGATGGCCGAGCACGGCATCGACCACGAATACGTGATGTACGAGAACGAGGGTCACGGCTTCGCCAAGCCCGAGAACCGGCTGGACTTCTACCACCGCGCCGACCGCTTCCTGGCCAAGCATCTGGGTGGCCGCGCGGAGTGAGTCAGCCGGGGTTCGAGTAGACCCGGGTGGGGGCGATCAGCACCGCGGTGCGACGCTCCTCGCGCATGACGCGGTCGTAGGTGTCCCAGTCGTCGTGGGTGCCGCCGGCGGCTTCGAAGATGGCACGCAAGAGCAGCCGCAGCCCCTCGGCGTCGGTGCCGGGATCGGGGTCGTCGGGTCCGATGATCTCGGCGGTGCCCTCGACCGTCACCCACTGCCAGCCGGCCCGGGCGACGACGGTGGTGCGGGGATCGGCGCGCAGGTGCTGCAGCTTGCGCGCTCCGCCGATGGCCACGAGTGCGACGACGGGATCGCCGGTGCTCGGGTGTGCCATCACACCGGCATTCACCACCGAGGACTGGATGCTGCCATCGCGACGCAGCGTGCTCAGCACACACAGCCCGTGGTCACGGGACAACATCTCGGCGAATGCGGAAACCTCGGCCACAATGCCTCCCTTCAGTCCGCCACGTCGAATGCGGCATGGACTTTCGTCGGCTTGACCCGCACCACGAGTTCTCCGGGAACCCCGTTGCGCCGGCCGAATTCCTCGGCGCGCTCGGCGCCCATGTATCGGCCGCCGATGCGGGTGGCGGTGGCGAGCAGCTCGTCGGGATCCTCGCTGACCGCCGCGACACCTTGGACCTGGACGAACGCGAACGGCGGGGTGTCGTCGTGGATACACAGCACCACCCGCGAATCCCGGGCCAGTGCCCGGCCCTTGGCGGTGTCCTTACCGGTGTTGAAGACGAGCGCGCCGTCGTCGACCACGAACCACACGGGTGCCGACAACGGCCGACCGTCTGCTGCCACCCAGCTCAGTACGGCGGTGCGGGTGCCTTCGGACAGAAACGCGATCACTTCCTCGGAAAGTTCGCCCATGCCGCCACGCTACGCCCGCCGGCGCGTTCTGATCAGTGAAGCGCGGCAGGCCAGGTAGGCAACGGCATGGTGTCGTAGAGCCGTACCCCCTTGGTGTTGAGCCGGGCCAGCGACTGCGTCACGCCCAGCGGCAGCAACGAGATCAGCCTGCCTGTGCCCACCAATGCGCGTATGCCCCAATTGCTCATGGGCACCACGGTTTTCGCGTTGACGGCCGCGAGCTTTCGGCTGCCTTCGACCGGTGGGCGCATCGTGCGTTCATACGCGGCGAATGCGGCGGCGTAATCGTCGCCGGCCCGGACCATCTCGGCGGCCAGGACGTAGGCGCCGTACACCGCCAGGCTGGTGCTACCGCCGACCGCCGGGCCGGGGCAGTAGCCCGCATCGCCGACGAGAGTCACCCGGCCCCGGGACCATGTGGCCATCTGCAGCTGCGTGATGGCGTCGAAGTAGAACGTCGGCGTCTGCGGTACCTCGTCGAGCCAGCGGTCGACCTCGGGCGCCGTGTGCGCGAATGCGGTGCATAGTTGCGCCTTTTGACGTTCCACGTCGCGGTAGTCGTAGTCCAGTCGTTGACCCGGGCGGAAGATGAACACCGCGCGGGCATCGTCCAGGTGGTCGGCGGTGTAGATACCTGCCATGTGGCCAGGCTTGAAATAGCCGGTCATCTCACCGTCGCGGGCCAGATCCTTCGGCACGGACACCACCGACAGATAGCCGCCGAGGAATCTCTCGGAAACGTTGTCGCCGAACGTCAGACGACGCACACCGGAGTGCAGTCCGTCGGCTCCCACCACCACGTCGAAGCGCCGGGGTGCGTTGTGCTCGAAAGCAACGTCCCCGTCCGGTGAGATCGAGGTGATGGTGTCGCCGAAGAGGTACTCGACGTCGTCGCGGCCCGCGTTGAAGTAGATCTCGCTGAGGTCATCCCGCATGATCTCGACGTGCCGGTCGGACATGGCGCCGATGATCTTCAGATAGTCCAGATGGGCGGGGCGCGATCTGCCTGGTCGACGGATGATCATCTCGGTGGTGCCGGTGGCGTGCGCCTCGATGTCGGACAGCACGCCCATGCGTTCGGAGATCTCCATGGCAGGCCGGAACAGATCGACGGCGTGGCCACCGGTTTTGCGCAGCGCGGGTGAGCGTTCCACCACGGTGATGTCGAATCCATGCCGCGACAGCCAGTAGGCGAGAACCGGCCCGGCGATGCTGGCGCCGGAGATGAGTACCTTCACGATGCCCCCTTACTTAACGGTCGGTAAGTGTTTCGATGGCCAGCTTACCGATCGTTAAGTAAGTTAGGGTGGCTACGTGGCCAAGCCTGCATTGGATACCCGCCAGCGCATCCAGGACGTGGCGCGCGAACTGTTCGCCGAGAAGGGCGTGGTGCGCACCAGCCTGCAGGACATCGCCGACCGCCTGGGCATCACCAAACCCGCCTTGTATTACCACTTCCGGTCACGCGAAGACCTGGTCCGCAGCATTCTGCAGCCCCTCATCGACGAGGGTGAGGCCTTCATCGCCGAGCAGGAACGCAAACGCGGAGCGGCCCGCGCCACGCCGCGGGAGCTCCTGGAGGGCTACTTCGACTTTCACTACCGGCACCGCGCCGATCTCATCCTGATCGTCTCCGAGCTGACCACATTGGTCGATCTGGGGCTGATCGACCAACTGCTGGCCTGGCGCGCCCGGCTCGGTGTACTGGCGTTCGGGCGGCGCCCCACCCTCGAACAATCCACCCGCGCCGTCATCGCCTTCGGCGGCCTGCAGGACTGCTGCCTGCAGTTCCCCGACGTCCCCGGAGATCAGCTGCGCACCGCCACGGTCGACGGAGCGCTGGCCGCGCTCGGGTTGTGAAATCAGCCGAGCTTGCCCACGAGCTGGCCGGCGACTGCGGTGACGGCTGCGGCCGATTCTGTGGATGAGACCGCCACGATCGCCGTGCCCGCCAGTCGGTATTCCGTGGCGTCGCCCGAGCCCCCGCCTGACAAACTGGGATTGGGTTTGCGCTTCTGGGTGAAGCGCACGACATCGGACCCGCTCTCACCCGGAGTGACGACGAACGGTATGCCGTCACCTGCTGACGCCTTGGCGCATGCCGGAACTCCCGCGGCGAGCTGTGCGAACTTCTGCGAGGCGGTATCCGCATCGGGATATACCGCGATTGTCTGGCTGACGAAGTGCTGACGCGGCCCGCCTGCCCACTGCGAGACGTACTTGGCGGTGGCTGGGGTACCAGCGGCGAAGTACAGCGTGTTCACCGCATCGCATACCGCCGTGGGCCCCGCATCAGGAACTCGCGGCGTCGTTTCGGCCGGATTCAGCGAGTCGAACTCTGCGGCACCGGGATTCGCCTGTTGCACAATGCTGTTCAGGGTGTCGACAGATAACGTCAGGGTGGCGGTATCGGTGGGTGCGGTTGTGGTGTCCACCGGGGTGGCCGTGACGGGGGCGGCATGGGCGGGAGTCGTGGGCGAGGTGGCTCCGAGGGTCGACGGGCCCTGCGAATGACAGGCGCTCACCGTCAGCAGGGCTGCCGTGCAGAGCGTGCCAAGTGTGCCAGTTCTCATTTTCGGGTCTCCAGGTCGAGGTTGTGACGGAATCAGTTGGGCCGCACGACACGGACGGTACCGTCGGACGTCGTCGCTGCCTGTGAGTGTGCGGGCGTACCGGATTCGCTGGTCTCGACCGTGACACCGTTGCCCATGTAGATCGCGACGTGCGCCCCCGCGACGCCCAGGCCGCCGTCGTAGTAGATGACGTCGCCGGGTTGCAGTTGCGAGGTGTCCAGCTTGGGCCCGGTCTGCACCACGGACCCGAATGCTCCGGCCCCCTCGGTCATGTTCCCGAACTGCACCGATGTTCCCTTGCCCGGGTCATACCCGGTGGCCTGGTAGATCGCGTATTCGGAGAGGCCGCTGCAATCGAAGCCGGTGTGTTCGTAGTCGTGCATCTGGTCCGCGTACGGATCCGTCCCTTTGGCCGGTGCTCCTGAAGTGCCGCCGTCCTTGCTGCCGCCGCCCCAGACGTAGCGCGTACCCTGCTGATTCTCGGCCGCACCGATGATCTTGAGCTTCTTGTCGGTGACCGCCTCCGGCAGCGGGTAGGCCGCAGGGGGCTCTCCCGACGGCCGTTGGGTGCCGTCGCCGTTCTTGCCGTTGAGGTAGTCACGCCAGTTCTGATCCCGCGCTTCGCCCGGTGGTTGCGCCGGGTATCCGGGCGGGTTCGTCTCACCTTTGGCATCGACCTTCCACCCGGGCTTGGGAGCCACCTCCGCCGGGTCGCCAGGCGCGTGGGGCACCTTGTATCCGGGGTCGCCCGGTTTGGCGTCCGGACCTGGAACCGGCGCGTTGGTTTCGTCGCTGTCGGGCTTCGGCTGGTCGGGAGGGGGTTGCGGCGGGGTGTTCGGGTCCTTGGGTTTGTCCTCGGCCGGGTTCAGGCCGTCGGTGGCCTTGCGTATCGCATCAGCGAGTTCACGGTCCTGGCTGTCGAATTGGGCCAGCAGGGTCTTGAGCTTGACCGAGTTGGCGGCTGCCAGTTGCCGAATCTCGAGGGCCGTGACCGGACTGAGTTTCGCCGCGACATCCAGCGGGCCGCCGGGACGGATTGACACGGTGCCGTCGTCGGCCACCTGATAGCCGTATTGCGTGAGGTTGTCCACCGCGTCGATCAGGGCGGTTCGACTGGCGGACAACCGCCCGCCGCCGTCGGTGAGGACCGTTTGCAGCCGCTGCAGGGCGTCGGCCACCTTCTGATGATCGGTGAAAGTACGGTTCGCACTGGCATTCGCGGCGTCGGCGGCCGAGCCGTTCCACCCCTCGTCCAGCTTCTTGAGGGTGCCGTGCCCTTCGGCGATCTGCTGCGAAGCCTTGCCGGCAGAGTCCGCCGCGCGATGACCGGCATCGGTCAACTGCTCGGGGTGAGAGTTCTTCACCTCGGAGATCGTCATCGTCATGTCGGGCTCAGTGCCTCAGCATTCCCAGATCGAGCACAGCTGGGGGTTCATGGCGGCGAAGACATCCTCGTCGGCAACGGTCTGCCACTGTGCCTCAGGTGTTCCGGTGGACCACACGCTCAGTTCGGTCACCGTACTTCCCACGACTGCCAGGTATACGTGCGCCGTGATGTGCTTGTCCGGCAGTCGAATTTCGGCTGCGACTTGATTGCAGCCGCCGCGTTGCACGCTCGGGCAGAACTGCTTCGGGGTGGTCATGGTCAGTTGCGCTGTCGGAGAGGTGGTCTGGCATTCGGTCAGCGTGTCCAACGTGGCGGTGAACAACGCGTGCGCGGTCTGGCCCATGGTCCAGGGATCGCCGGGATAGTGGACGATCACTTGTTGCGCCGACCAGTTGTCGTCGCCTCGATCGATCAGAGATCGTGCGTTCTCGCCGCCGCCGAGTTGCGCCGGCGTGCCTCCACACAGGCCGTCGATCTGGAACGTGTTGCTTCCCAACGGCTGTGCCGAGTCGGCCAGATTGGGCCAATGCTGGGAGTCGTTGAGCGGGAGGCGATTGGAGTGCACCCACGCGGTTGTGGGTACGGCTTCGGCGTTCGGCGCTGTCGTGGACACCGGGCTGGCAGGGCTCGTCGCGGGGTGGATCATGCCGGTGGTCGCGGAAGAGCTGTCGGCCCTGGGTGTGCCGACGACCGGAGTGTCCTGACATGCCGTCAGCCCCGCCACCATGGCGCCTACGGTCAGGACGATCGAGACTGCGCGCGTGAGCTTCACCAATTCTCCTGTCATCTCAGTAGCCCTGATGGGTGCCCGGATTGGTCTGCGGAATCTTCGCCCGGATGTCGGATCCGTCGGGATTCACGCCGTACTCCCCGACCAGATAGTTCATCGATGCGGCGATGTTCGCGGCTGGATCGTAGATATTGTTCGACGTCCCGGGCTGGTGGTACTGCGCGAAGGTTCCCGGGACGCATTGGGCGAGTCCGCGTGAGCACCCGTTGCCGTAGCCGTCGGACACGTCGTAGGTCGAGTTCGGCGGTTTCGCGTTGACGTCCCAGTCATTGACCGACATGGGGTTGTAGGACGATTCGTGTTCGGTCAGGGTCAGGTAGGCGTCCATCCAGCGTTGCCTGGCCGCGGGATCGGTCACGCCGCGTTGGTCCAACGCCTGGTTGATGTAGTTGCGGGTGGCGTCCTGCCCCGATGGCCAGGACCCCTTGTCGTAAGTCACCTGATCCACCGGAATGGCCTCGGGCCCGGGCTGGGCCGCCGGTGGGGGAGTGGCGCCTTCGCCGCCGTCGTCCGGCCCACCCGTGTCCTCACCGGCCTTCTTCACCTTCTTGCCCAGGTCGGCATCGGTCTTCTCGTATGTGTCGGCCGCCGAGTTCAGATTGGTCGAAAGTTTGGCGTACTGGTCTGCCACTCGCCGGCATGCGGTGTCTACAGCGGTTCCGGCCTGCCGGCAGGCGTCACCGCTGCTCAAACCGCGAAGCTGGGCGGGCAGTGCGGTGAATTGCAGATTGGTGCCGGTGCCGGCGCTGTCGGTGCCCAGATGGTCGAAATCGCCCGCGGCCGACCGGAGGGTGGCGGGATTCACGCGCAGCGGCGAGGTCATAGCGGAAGCCTAATGGCGCCGCAGGGTCGGGCCTGACACCAATTCCGTTGCGGGAGAACGGCTGTGAACTACCTGTGGATTTACTGCGGAGAGGTGCCGATCGTATGCCGCCGGGTGTAATGCGGCTCGCCGTCGGGCGACCTCATGCGGCGCGGCGGAACAGATAGAACCGCGCTGCGTTCGCCCCGTTGTGGTCCATCGCCAGCTCGTCCCCGCTGGACATCAGCGTCCAGCCCGTGCTGAAGCGCCGGAGCACTTCGTCGAACCCGATCCCGGGCACACCCATGGATGCACCCGGGATGAACGCCACGATCAGCAGTTGTGCATCGGGGGCGGCCACTGCGCTGACCTCCCGGACGTAGGCGTCGCGGTCGTCGGCGTTCATGCCATGCAGGCAGCCACTGTCGACGATGAGATCGAAGCCGCCGCCGATACCTGACCAACTCAGTTGGGTCACATCGGCTTTGGCGAAGATCGCGGGCAGTCCGGCGGCCTTGGCGCGTGCTTTCTTCAGCGGTTTGGCCACGTAGTCAACACCGGTGACCCGCCAACCGTGTCTGGCCAGGTACACCGCGTTGTCCCCGGTGCCGCAGCCCACGTCGAGCGCGGTCCCGGGAGGCGTCAACGCGTGTGTTGTGCCTTCCACGATCGCCATCAGGCTATGCGCCAACGGGTGGCCGTCCCAGGGGGTGAACCCCACCCGGTACAGCCACCGGAACAAGCGTTGACGCGAACTCACCGAGCTAGAGCGAACCCAGGTCGGAGGACAGCCAGTGCTCGGGCTTGAGGAACACTGCCACGCTGTCGCCCTGCTCGCGGCGGGCGAATTCCAGATACGGCTCCACCTTCTCCGGGGCCAAATAGCGCTTGGTCATCTCGACGAGTTGCTCGTCGGTGCCGGGTTCGATGCGGTCGACGGCGCCGTCGACGGCCACATAGCGCACCGACGGCTCGAGCCGCTCGACCATCAGGCTCAGATGGCCGGCTGCCTCGATCAGCCGGTGCTTGCGGGACCCGGTACCGGTCAGCAACCATGGCTGCCCGCCGGGGGTGTACTGATACCAGATCGGGACGGTCAGCGGACCGCGCTTGTCTCCTGCGTACACCGACAGGGCGGCGATGTGCGGTTCGGCCAGAAACTGCTCGCGTTCTTCCTTGGAAAGGGGCATGTTGACAGCCTAGACCGACTTTGAAAAAACTTGCCCGACAACGGTTTCAGCTGATGGCAGATGTCGAATGGCCAGTTTTTGCGCGGCCACGGCCAAATTGTGTGCGACATCTGGCCACTGGGCGCCCGGCGTCGTAAAGTCGGGGTCCATGCGCTTTGGACTCTTCATCCCGCAGGGCTGGCGTCTCGACCTGGTCGACATTCCCACCGAAAACCACTGGTCGGTGATGCGTGACCTGGCCACTTACGCCGACGCGGGCGCCTGGGACTCACTGTGGGTCTACGACCACTTCCACACTGTTCCGGTGCCGACCGACGAGGCCACCCATGAGGCCTGGTCGCTGATGGCTGCGTACGCGGCGACGACGTCGCGCATCAAACTCGGCCAGATGTGCACCGCGATGTCGTACCGCAACCCCGCCTACCTGGCGAAGGTCGCCGCCACCACGGACATCATCTCGGGTGGCCGGGTGCAGATGGGTATCGGTGGCGGCTGGTACGAGCACGAGTGGCGCGCGTACGGCTACGGGTTCCCGTCAGCCGGGGTGCGGTTGGGCCGGCTCGACGAAGGCGTGCAGATCATGCGCGACGCCTGGCGGGACGGGCGGGTCAGCTTCGACGGCAAGCACTATCAGGTCGACGGTGCCATTGTGGCCCCGAAGCCACTGCAGGACAACGGCATTCCGATGTGGATCGCCGGCGGCGGGGAGAAGGTCACGCTGCGCATCGCGGCCAAGTATGCGCAGTACACCAACTTCACCTCCGAACCCGAGGGATTCGCGCACAAGTCTGAGGTGCTCGCCGGGCACTGTCGCGACGTCGGCACCGACTACGCCGCGATAGTGCGATCGGCCAACTTCAACGCAATCGTCGGCGAATCTGAGGCCGACGTAGCCGAACGCGTCGCGCGGCTGCGGGCTCGGCAGGTCCCGGTGGCCGGGGAGACTGCCGTCGACGCGATGCTGGCCAACGTCACCGCACCCGAATCGGCAAGCGGCACACCCGAACAGGTCATCGAGAAGCTCAAGCGGCTGCGCGACCTCGGGTGTGAGTACGCCATTCTGTACTTCCCCGAGGCCGCGTACGACCGGTCCGGTATCGAGTTGTTCGAGCGTGAGGTCATCCCTGCGCTGGGCTGACCTGATAGAACGCAATGCGCCAGCCTGCCTCGCCGCCGGTCACCAGCACGCTGAGATTCAGCGGGATCACCGTGCCGTCGGGCCTGGTGAAGTCTGCGCGCAGGTAGCCGAGCGCCACATCGTCGGCGGGCCTACGGGTCTCGTGAAACGAGTAGGCCACCGTAAGCCCGGCCGGCTGGGATTCGTAGTAGTCGATCACCCCCTGGCGTCCGACGCTGTGCGGGTGCAGGCCCTGAAAGATCGCGTCTTCGGTGAACACCGCGGCCACCCGTCGCGGATCGTGCGTGGCGATTCCGGCCCGCCACTCGTCGAGTACCTCGCGCAGGATCTGCTCGGTGTTCTCAATGCCCGGCACTTTGACCTCCATCGACGTGCAGGATCTCCCCGGTGACGAATCCGGCCTGCTCCAAGTACAGCACCGCTTGCACGACATCGTCGATATCGCCCATGTGGCCGACCGGGTGTAGCGCGTCGAGGAACTCGTGTGTCTCCGGCGAATGCATGGGTGTGCGGATGGTGCCCAATGCCACCGCGTTGGCGCGGATCCCGCGTGACCCGTATTCAATTGCCAGTGCTCTGGTCGCGGCGTTCAGCCCGCCCTTGGTCAGCGACGCGAGTGCCGACGGCACCTGCGAATTTGCGTGGTCGACCAGGCTTGTCGAGATGGTGACGACATGGCCGCCCTCGCCGTGCGACTCGAAGGCCTTGATCCCGGCTCGGGTGAGTTCGAAGAATCCACGCTGGTTGACGCCGGTGACGGCGTCGTAATCGGCGTCGGTGTACTCGGTGAACGGTTTGGCGATGAAGATGCCGGCGTTGTTGACGATCGTGTCGACCCGGCCGAATCGCTGCACGGCGGCGTCGATCACCCGCTGACCGACACCGGGCTGCCCGATGTCGCCGGCGACCGCCAGCACCATCGGATCGTCGCTCTCGCCGATCGTCCGGGAGTTGGCGACGACGGCGTAACCGAGCTTGCGGTAACCCGCCACCAGAGCTTCGCCGATGCCCTGCGAGGCGCCGGTGATGACTGCGACGTGCGGTGTGGTGCTCATTGGGGTGGTCCTTTCTGGTCCGATGTACCGTTCAACGCGGCCGCAGTACGTGGCGATGTCCGTCCGATGTGACGGGATGGCTCGTTGCTGAGAGGTTCTGCCTAATAGGCTGCGACGGTGGAACTGCGCCAGTTGCGGTACTTCGTCGCCGTCGCGGAGGAATTGAACTTCGGCCGCGCCGCCGAGCGGCTGCGTATCGCCGGGCCGTCGTTGTCCCAGCAGATCAAGGCGCTGGAACGCGACCTCAAGGTGCAGCTGTTCGACCGTGACCGGCGCTCGGTTGCGCTGACCCAAGCGGGTGCCGCACTGTTACCCGGGGCGCGGGACCTGATTCACCAGGCCGACGAACTGCGCAGGCAGGCACAAGGTTTGGCGGTGTCAGAGCCGGTGCGGATCGGGTACGTCAACTGGCGCCCCACAGATTTGGCCGAGCGAGCCGCCGGGGTGGCGCAGTTGCGGGTGGACACCTGGGTGATGCCGTCGCACGCCCAGGCCGCGCGGGTGGCCGACGGCACCTTGGACCTGGCGATCTGTTGGGTGCAGAACTCCGACCTCACGGCCTTGGGGCTCGATGCCCGGTTGATGGGTGTCGACCGGCTCTATGCCCTGTCCGCGGGAGCCGACGAGACGCCGGTGAACGCCGCCGACGTGTTGGTCCTGGTGGATGCCGACGACACCAGCTGGTCCTCGTGGAACCGGTACGGCGAGCAGTTCGCCGCCGAGACGGGGGCACGCGTCATGCGGACCGACGACGGCGGCGTTACCGGGCCGACGTTCTTCGAGCATGTCCGTGAACTGCGGCGTCCGGTTCTCAACAATCCCAAGGGGCAGGACGCGGCGCTGCCCAAGGGCCTGGTCCGGCGTCCGGTGCTGGCCCCGGTGCCGTTGTGGACGTGGTCATTGGTCTGGCGTCGCGATGAGGACAGTGCGTCCGTGCGCGCGGTTGTCGAGGCGTTCACGCGCGGCGTCGGTGATCTCGGCGTCCGCGAGGACGGAACGTGGCTGCCCGCCGACGACCCGTATCGCCAGCGCGGCGATCGCGGCGAGTAGCACCACCAGCGCTCCGACCGCCAGCGCGATCCGAAAACCGTTGTGCACGAATGGGGACACCGCGACCGGCCCGATGATCTGGCCGACGGAGTAACCCGCGGTCAGCAGCGCCACTGCGCCTGGGAACTGGAGCTGCCGCCCGGCCGCCAGGGCCAGGGTGCTGATACCGATGAAGGTCCCGCCGAACAGAACGGCACCGAGGACGGCCGCGACGCCGCTTCCGGTGCAGGCCAGCCCGATTCCCCCGGCCTGTAACAGCAGCGCCCCGGTGAGCAGCACCGGATGGGAGTAGCGGGAGCTCAGCCGTGCCCACAGTGCGGCAGAGGGAATCGCCGCCAATCCGACCACCAGCCACGCGCCGATACCGAGCCGGCCCGGCGAGTTCTGTGCGATGGCAGCCACCAGGAAGGTGCCGGCGATGATGTAGCCGATGCCTTCGAGGGTGTAGCTGCCGAAGAGCAGGGCGAAGGGGCGCCGCGTGGTCTTGGGTTGGTCGGCATGGGCTTTCACCTCGCTCGGGGTGGTAGCCGGACGCATGAACCAGGCGGCCACGCTCAACGCCGCGGTGCAACCGGCGGCCAACCACCACGCGCCCTGCCATCCCGCCCGGGCCGGCAGGCCGAACACCAGGCCGGCGGACAGGGCGATGCCGACGCCGACTCCGCCGAACGCCCAGCCCGGCAGATGGGCAGGGTGCCCGTGCAGATGGTCCAACACCGTGTTGACGGCGATGACGAACACCAGGGCGCTGGCCACCCCGGCGGCCAGGCGCAGCGCCATCCAACCGAAGGCATTGCCGGTCAATGGCATTGCTGCCAGGCTGACCACCAACACGATGAGCGAGACCCGGCACGCCGACATCGAACGGGACAGCCGGGGCGAGAACGCTCCGGCCACCGCGCCCACCAGATAGCCGATGTAGTTGGCGGTAGCCAGATGTCCGGCAGACTGGGGACTGAGTCCGGCCTGCGCGGTCATCAACGGCAGGATCGGGGTGTAGACGAAACGTCCGATCCCCATCGCGGCGGCCAGCACAGCGGCCGTACGGGCGACGTGCAACCAGGGGGCTTTTGGCATTGCCCCATGGTCTGCGGCGGTGGCCGGCCCTGCCACGTCCAGTTGTCTTACAGCTGGGAGGTCCAGCCTCCCACCGCAGGTATCGACATGGCCGCGCGGAAAGGTCGTCAAACGTACATCGCGTGACTGGCAGATGGCCGCAAAAGGTATGTCGGGTGAAACGTGCGGTGGATTGGCACCGCGATGTGCTCCATGATCCCCACGTGACGCTGATATCACGGGAGTTCGGGAGCGGAAGCGTATCCGCCCCAACAGTCGGGGCCGACCTGGCCACGGTGCTCAACCCCTTGCCGCGCACGGCTTCCCGCGCGGCCGCCCCGATTGACTGTTCCCGGCCCGTGCACAGCGCTGACGTTGCCCAATCGCGCCTGTTCGAGGACATTCTGATCGGCGAAATCGCCGAGCTGCGGGACCTTCTGGCCGCGACCGAACAGCGGTGGCGGCGGCTTCGGGAACGCAGCCGGGTGGCTGACGCGCCGGTGCCGGAAGCGTTGCTTCGTCTGCACGCGCGCATCGCCGAGGCCGAGCGGTTGCTCGTCCAACTCCGGTGCCGGTTCGGTTACGAGGGAGATTCACTCCGCGTGATTTGAAATTCCGCGGGTGCGCTCAGGACGTTCCGGCGCCGTCGGCGGGGTCAGTCGAATGTCACGACGATCTTGCCGGCGGCGCCGGGTGTCGACGGCATGGAAGTCCGTCGAACTGCTCACCGACAAAGTGCTGCCCGCACCGGCCTGAATCGCGTTCGAACACATATCGCGACCCCACGCCTACGGGGCTGCCGGAAGTGGCACGATTCTGGGTATGGAGAAGATCTCGCTCACCGCGATTGCCCGTCAGCAGTTGGCCTCAGCCCGCACGGCCAACAGTGGACGCAGTGCCCACACCGTCTACGGCGGGCATGAACACCAGCTGCGCCAGACCCTGATCGCGATGACCGAGGGTACCGGGCTCGACGAGCACGAGAGCCCCGGTGAAGCCACGCTTCAGGTGATCGAGGGCCGGGTGAAGCTGGCCAATTCCGACGCCAGCTGGGAAGGATCGCCCGGCGATCACATCGTGATCCCGCGTACCCGCCACAGCCTGCATGCGCTCACCGATTCAGTGGTGCTGCTCACCGTCGTCAAGGCGATGGGGCCGCACACCTGACTTAGCGGTGGCTCAGCACATTGACCACGTTGCCCGATTGATCGGCGAAGAAGAACCGCCGTACACCCCACTCCTCGTCGCTGAGAGGATGCACGATTTCCAAGCCGGCCTCGACCGCGGCGGCATATGCCGCGTCGACGTCGTCGACCTCGATGGAGACGGACGGGTTGACCGGCGCCGTCGCGTCTTTGGTCATCAGACTCACCTGGTGACGGAGTTCGGCGTCGGCCAGGGTGACGATCCAGCCGTGGTTCATCACCTCGGTCAGCCCGAGGGTCTGGGTGTATGCGGCGGCGGTCGCGGCGAGGTCGGACACCGTGAGCACCGGCATCACCCGCGACACTGTCATATCGCCGGCCCCAGCAGGTCGTCGGCATCCTTGATGACGTAGCCGTAGCCCTGCTCGGCCAGGAAGCGCTGGCGGTGGGCGGCGTACTCCGCGTCCAACGAATCGCGTGACACCACGGAGTAGAACACCGCGCCGCCGCCGTTGGCCTTGGGCCTCAGCAAGCGGCCCAACCGCTGCGCCTCTTCCTGGCGGGAGCCGAAAGTCCCTGAAACCTGAACGGCGACAGATGCTTCCGGTAGGTCGATGGAGAAGTTCGCCACCTTGCTGACCACCAGCGTGGAGATCTCGCCGCGGCGGAACGCGTCGAACAGGGCCTCGCGCTCGGCGTTCTTCGTGGACCCCTGGATCACCGGGGCGTCAAGTTCCTCGCCCAGTTCCTCCAGCTGATCCAGGTAGGCGCCGATCACCAGGGTCGGCTCGCCGGGGTGGCGCTCCAGGATGGACTTCACCACCGCGATCTTGGTGTGCACCGTCGAGCACAGCTTGTAGCGCTCCTCGGGTTCGGCGGTGGCGTAGAGCATCCGCTCGTTGTCGGTCATCGTCACCCGCACCTCGATGCACTCGGCGGGGGCGATCCAGCCCTGGGCCTCGATGTCCTTCCACGGTGCGTCGTAGCGCTTGGGCCCGATCAGCGAGAACACATCGCCTTCGCGGCCGTCCTCGCGGATCAGCGTCGCGGTCAGGCCCAGCCGCCGCCGGGACTGCAGGTCGGCCGTCATGCGGAACACCGGTGCCGGCAGCAGATGCACCTCGTCGTAGATGATCAGGCCCCAGTCGCGGGTGTCGAAGATCTCCAGGTGCTTGTATTCGCCCTTGGTGCGGCGGGTGATCACCTGGTACGTCGCGATCGTGACCGGCCGGATCTCCTTCTTCTCACCCGAGTACTCGCCGATCTCGTCCTCGGTCAGCGAGGTGCGGGCCACCAGTTCGCGTTTCCACTGCCGCCCGGCCACCGTGTTGGTGACCAGGATCAGCGTCGTCGCGCCGGCCTTGGCCATCGCGGCCGCCCCGACCAGCGTTTTACCGGCCCCGCAGGGCAGCACGACGACGCCGGAGCCGCCCGCCCAGAACGAGTCGGCGGCCATCTCCTGGTAGTCGCGCAGCGCCCAGCCATCCTGGGCCAGTTCGATCGGATGGGCCTCGCCGTCGACGTAACCGGCCAGGTCCTCGGCCGGCCAGCCGATCTTCAGCAGCATCTGCTTGACCCGGCCGCGCTCGCTGTTGTGCACGATCACGGTGTCGTCGTCGATGCGCGCGCCCAGCATCGGGGCGATCTTCTTGTTGCGCAGCACCTCGGCGAGCACGGCACGGTCGAGGCTGACGAGCGTCAATCCGTGCGCCGGGTGTTTGATCAGCTGCAGCCGCCCGTAACGGCCCATGGTGTCGACGATGTCGACCAGCAGCGGCTGCGGTACCGGGTAGCGCGAGAAGCTGACCAGTGCATCCACCACCTGCTCGGCGTCGTGGCCGGCCGCGCGGGCATTCCACAACGCCAGCGGGGTGATGCGGTAGGTGTGTACGTGCTCGGGGGCGCGTTCCAGTTCGGCGAACGGTGCGATGGCGGCGCGGGCCGCCCCGGCCTGCTCGTGGTCGACCTCGAGCAGCACCGTCTTGTCGGACTGCACGATCAGTGGGCCGTCAGTCATTCGCGGGATCCCATCCACTCATCGCGCGCATCGCGGGAGAATTCATCGGATCCCATTATCCCGAATCGGCCGACACGCGCATTCAGCGCGGGGTCAGCGCGGGGCGGCCGTCGGTGCCGGCGGCGGTGCGCCACCGGCCGGGAGCGGTCGCTGCGGCACTCCCGGGGTACCGACCGCACCGGCCAGCCAGGGCAGCGTGGTGCTCAACACCTGTTCGGCGAACGGCCAGTCATGTTTGCCCGGCAGCGCCGTGATCGCGCAGGTGATGCCGTGGCTGCGGCCCAGGTCGCACAGGGTGTGCGCGGCCTCGGTCTGATCGCCAGGGTTGCCCCCGGCGTCCTGCCCGCCGAGGCCCACCGCATCGGGATTGGCCGGGTGCGCCCCGTGTTTGACCGGGGCGTCCGAGGAGATCACGAACCAGCCGGACACGCCCTGGTATCTGCCGTGTTTGTCGATCACGGTGGCCGGGTCGTAGGTGGCCCAGGCTGCGGCGTCCCCGCCGTAGAGGCGCGCGATGGTCTGCTCCCTGGTCCCCGCGTTCGGGCCGGTGTCCCCGGCGATGTCGACGAACGAACTGAACAACTCCGGATGCATCACGGTCAGGTCCACCGCGCAGGTCCCGCCCATCGACCAGCCGACCACACCCCAGCCGGTGTCGCGCACGCCGAAGGTACTGGTCAGATACGGCGGTACATCCTTGGTGAGATGGTCGGCGACATTCCCGCGCGGGCCGTTGACGCATTCGGTGTCGTTGTTGAAGGAGCCGCCGACGTCGACGAAGACGAACACCGGGGTGTTGCCGCCGTGCTCGGCGGCGAAAGCGTCGATGGTGGCGATCGCGTTGCCGCTGCGCGCCCAATCTGCCGGGGTGTTGAATTCGCCGGCGATCATCATCACCACGGGAAGCGCGGGCGCCGAGGGCGCGAACCAGGCCGGCGGTAGGTACACGAGTTCGTCGCGGTGCTTGAAGCCGGACTCGTCGGCGGGAATCGTGACGGACACCAACTCGCCCTGGGACGGAATCTCACCGCGCTGACGCTGGTCGAGAGCGGTGGCGAGGTCGGTCTCACCCGGTAGCGGGCCGGCCGTCACCTCGTTCCACAGGGTGGTGACCGTGGGGAAGTAGCCGACCCAGAGGTTGACCGCGACTCCCACGCTGAGCAGGCACAACGGAACCGCTGCCACCGAGGCGGCCCGCCGGCGCCAGCGACTGCCGCGCCAACCCAGGGCCAGCACGGCCACGGCCAATCCGGTCAGCCCGATCCAGATCCACAACGCCGCCGGTGCGGGATCGCCCGCGAGACCCTGCGAATGGACGAACCAGCGGGCCCATGCCGTCAGGCCGAGGCCGACCGCGATCGCACACGGCAGCCAGATCAGGCGCCAGCGCCGGGTGCGCCAGCCGATCGCCACGATCAACGCCACGCCCGCCAGCGCCCACAATGTCGGGGGCAGCCAACCGTGCAGCAGCGACACTCCCCGGTAGGCCGGGGGTACCTGATCCGCTGCCGTCAACGTCGTTGTCACACCGCCATATTGGTGAACCGCTCTGTGAGCACGCTGTGTCGTGGCTAGTCGGAGTCGGCCGACACCACCGACGTGACGCGGTGGATGGCGAACTCGCGGACCCGTCCGGCGGCCGGATCGAACGCGGTCAACTGGCCGCCGCGCACGTTGACGGGGGACACCACCCGCTGGGTGGCGACCCCGGCCGGGTCGACGTAGCCGATCACCACGGAGGTCTGGTTGATCGCGGCCTCCTGCAACTGGGTGATGGCCATCGCCGGATCGAGGCGCACGCTGGCGAACGGACCGGCGGCCACCTTGCGCAGCACCGCGACGATCGCCCCCAGGGTCTGGGCGGTCGGCGGAGTGGACGGCCGGTAGACGCGGCGCCGGGACGGTGCGACGACGCGTGCGCCGCGGGCCTTGATGTCGACGACGGTGCCGGTGGAATCCTCGGCGGCCGGGGCGAATCCGGCCTCGCGCAACACTGTCAGTACGTCGGCGATGGGTGCCTGGGACACCGCCACGGTCGGCGCCAGCAGCCGCAGCTCGAGGCGGTCGGCACCCGGTGAGGCCACCGCCTGAGCCAGCAGGGCCGGATCCTCACATCGCAGGAACGACGTGGCCATGCCGACCCGCAGCTGGCCGTGCCGGCGGGCGACGTCGTCGATCAGATATGTCAACCCTTGCGGCACCGGAGTTTTCGAGTGCTTCTCGAACAGGGTGTGCAGCTCGCTGGCGGTCCGCCCGGCATCGAGGGCGCGCCGGATCGACGTTTCGCTGATCCGGTAGACCATCGCCGCGCCCGCCGATTCGACGGTGGCCACCTCGGCCAGGTGCTCGGCCAGATCCCGCTCCAGCGGACCGGGCACGATCACCGTCAGGTCGGCCTGCAGCAGGAAGTGGTCGAGCGGTTTGGGCAGTGCCTTGGCCATCGCGGCCAGCACGTCCTCGTCGGGATCGCCGGCGAGCAGACCGCGGGCCGGGGTGCTGATCGCCCCGCGGCCCACCATGCCCAGCGCGTGCGCCTCGGCGAGCAACCCGCTGACGGTGTCCGGTTGCAGCCGCAGCGCCCAGCGTGGCCGCCGCCAGACCATCGCCCGGGCGGCCTCCGCACCGTCGACCCCGGCGCCCGGAGCCAGCTCGGCCAACACGCGCAGCAGCAGCCTGCGGTCCAGGGGAGCCGCCGTCGAATACAGCGAATCCGACAGTGCGGCAAACGGTTTGTTGTCCGGCCCGCGGCTGCCGATCAGAGCGGGCCGGGCCGGCAGGTCCAGCCAGGTCGAGGCCAACAGGTGCCAGCGGGTGGCGGTGGTGGATTCGACGAACCGGTCGGCGGCCACCGTCGGCGCCCAGTACGGCCCGGTCCCGTCACCCGGGTCCGGTTCGGGCATCCCGGCCGCGATCAGCCCCGCCCCGGCGGCCAGTTCCAGCAGCAGTCCCAACCGGGGTTCCTCGACGCCGGTGGTCTTGGCCAACCGTTTCACGTCACGCACCCCGAGGCCGCCGTTGCGCAACTCGGGAACCGGTGTGCTGCCGAGGGTTTCGATGATCAGATCGATCTCGCGCAGCAGGTCGATCGCCGCTCCGGCAGCCGCCGCGTCCACGTCGGCCGGTGTCGTCGACGACGTCTGAAGCACCGGCGTGGTCAACTCGACCGGGCCGGGAGCCTCGCCCCGCATCACCTGGCCGACCAACCGCGGCAGGATCACCGTGTCGTCGTCGATCCGGCGCAGCAGCCCGGCTTCCAGCAGCCGCGGCACCGGCCGGTCCGGCGGAGTGTCCGGTGCCGCGTCGCGGGTGCGGCCCACGGGTGAACCCTCCAACAACCGGGCCAGCAGATCGTTCTGCGCGTCGTCGAGCCCGTCGAGCAGGCCGGTGATCTCCTCGGCACTGCGCGCGGCCACCTCGACGGTGGCCTGACCGACAACCCAGGGCAGGCCCGCGGCCACCTCGGGCGCCACCCGGACCTCGGCCTCGCCCCACACCAGGGCCCGCTCGCGCAGATCGTCCAGCGCGTCGGCAAGCTCGTTCGCACCGACCCGGTCGCCCAACAGTTCGCCCAGCTGCGACACCGGCACCGCGTGGGTGTCGGCGTGCAGGACCAGCAGCGCATCCAGGATGGCCAGCCGCCGGAAGTCCAGGGAATCGGTGGCAGCCTTGACCGACTGACGTGAGGTCGCGCGCGCGGCGAGCGCGGCGATAGTTCCCGGTGGCGGCTGGCTCAGGTCGGGCCGCAGCTCCAGGAGGCGGATCAGGGCCTTGTCATCGAGGTCGGACAGCCAGGCACCCAGCGGGAATCCGGGAGTCTGTGCGGCGGTCATATCCTGACCAGCGTAAAGCAGCCCGCGCGATCCCTCTCCCGGCTCTCCCCTGCAAGCGGCAGGGACCCCCGGCCCGCCGGTCTCGCCTCCGGTGAACGAGCCTGCCACAATGTGGAGCGTGGCTGACAACAAGAAGAACCATTACGTCGACAACGGCTGGCCCGTGCTCTCCGACGGCGATGATCACGCCGTGAGTGAGCTCGCCACCGACCGCACCGGCGCGCTGTCCCCGTTCGGCGACCTCACCTTTCCGTTGCCGGCCGAGGAGCTGCCCTTCATCCAGTCGGCCACCGTCGTCAACAGGTAGTAGTGGGACTGTCGCACCTCGACGAGTCCGGCGCGGCGCACATGGTCGACGTCACGGCCAAGGACGTCACCAAACGCATCGCGGTCGCCGTGGGCACCGTGCGTACCCGCCCCGATGTGGTGGCTCTCATCGCCTCGGGCGGCCTGCCCAAGGGTGACGCGCTGGCCACGGCTCGCGTGGCCGGGATCCTGGCCGCCAAGCGGACTCCCGAGTTGATTCCGCTGTGCCATCAGCTGGCGCTGACCGGCGTCGACGTGGACTTCGACGCCCGCGACGCCGAGGTCACCGTCACGGCGACCGTGCGCAGCACTGACCGCACCGGCGTCGAGATGGAAGCCCTGACCGCGGTGAGCGTGGCCGCGCTGACGCTGTACGACATGATCAAGGCCGTCGACCCCGCGGCGCGCATCGACGACATCAAGGTGCTGCGCAAAGAAGGCGGTAAAACGGGAGTATGGGAAAGCCCGTCGGAAAAAACTCAGCGGTGACGCGGTCGGCGCGGGTCATCATCGCCTCCACCCGTGCCGCGGCAGGGGTCTACGACGACCGGACCGGCCCCCTCATCGTCGGCTGGCTCTCCGATCGCGGTTATGACGTCACCGAGCAGATGGTGGTCGCCGACGGGCACGCGGTCGGCGATGCCCTGCGCGCCGCGCTGGCCGAGCGCGTCGACCTGATCATCACCTCCGGTGGCACCGGCATCTCACCCACCGATGCGACACCGGAATCCACGATCGCTGTACTCGACTATCAAATCCCTGGCCTGGCCGACGCCATCCGTCGCGCCGGCGTGCACAAGGTGCCCACGGCGGTGTTGTCCCGCGGGGTCTGCGGCGTCGCCGGGCGCACTCTGGTCATCAACCTTCCCGGCTCGCCGGGTGGGGTCAAGGACGGGCTGGGGGTGCTGGCCGGAGTGTTGGAGCATGCGCTGGATCAGCTGAGCGGTAAGGACCACACGAGATGAACGCATCCGTCATACGCGTCGATCTGACCGAGACGCCGATCTCGTTGACCGAATACGAGGCGCTGGTGGCCCATGAGGCCGCCGGAGCCGTGGTCGGCTTCTCCGGGGTGGTGCGTGATCACGACGGTGGCCGTTCGGTCATCCGGCTCGACTACTCCGCGCACCCCAACGCACTTCAGACCTTGGAGGAAGTTGCCGCCGAAGTCGCCGCGCAGACCACCGGGGTACGGGCGATCGCGGTCAGCCACCGCATCGGCACCCTACAAATAGGAGACGCCGCCCTGGTGGCCGCTGTGGCAGCGGACCATCGCGGGGCGGCGTTCGAAACCTGTGCCCGTCTCGTCGATACCGTCAAAGAGCGGCTTCCGGTGTGGAAGCACCAGTACTTCTCCGACGGCACCGACGAATGGGTCGGTTCGGCCTGAAACTCAGCCGTTGATGACGATGTTGCCGTCGATGCCCTGCTTCTCGATGGCCTGCTGGATCTGATCGAAGTAGCTGACCGGCTGTACCGCAGGAGCGGGAGCGGGTGCTTCTTCAGGAGCCGGAGCCGGTGCCTCAGGGGCGGGTACCTGCAGCGAGGCGTCGGCGATCGGAGCGGACTCAGGGGCCGGGGCGAGCGCGGCGTCCATCGGAGCGGCTTCGGGGGCCGGGGCCGGAGCCTCAGGGGCCGGCGGGAGGTCCTCGGGTGCCGGCGGCAGCGGGGCGTCCATCGGAGCCGCCTCAGGTGCCGGGGCGGGAGCCTCGGGCGGAGGCGGCAGTTCGCCGTTGACCGCAGGTGCATCCAGCGGGGCAGCAGGAGCGGGCTCATTGACCACGTTGCGCGGGGTGGCGCCCGAGAGGCCGCGTCCACAGACCGGCCAAGCGCCCTTGCCCTGGCCGGCGAGCACGCGCTCGGCGACGGCGATCTGCTGTTCCTTGGTGGCCATGTAGGCGTTGGGTGCGTACTCGCCGCCGCCGTGGGATGCCCACGTGCTGGGGGAGAACTGCAGGCCGCCGTGGTAGCCGTTGCCGGTGTTGATTGCCCAGTTACCACCGGACTCACAACGTGCCACGGTGTCCCACTCGCCGTCGGTCGCCGCCATCGCCTGGCTGGCCATCGCGAGGCTGCCGCCTGCGATCGCAGCGCCGGTCACCGCGATCTTCGCGACGTTCTTGGCTGATGAAGACGTGGTGGGCTTGCGATGCCGTCCACTCATAAGCGTGAAGGTCCTCTCGTATGCGCCCACGAGGTCAGCTGTCGGGTTCGGGTGGGAGAGGTCACCCGGCCGTCGTCGTCGAAACTCTGACGGCTTCACCCCAAGGGGCCGCAAGCGGCTCCTGGTCCTGAAGTAAATCGGTGGACCGGTGGGTCCCCCGCCTCCATCCTTGTTGTTCGTCGTTAACCCCTGCCCGATGGATGGAGCTCGGCGCTTCGGTATGAGGGTGGGCCAACTGATTAGGGTCCGTTGACTTGGGAATGAACGGTAACTGCTGCCCGCTATCCCGTCACCTTTAGCGGCCTCGGGCGTTTTCGATCCGAGCAAACTCTAAAAGTTGTTTAAAGGTGCAGGTTATTTCTGCGTTGTCGCAGGTGGGCGAGGCGCTCCACCCCGCCGTAGCCAGCTCGTGACCATTTCGTTATGTGATGCAAATCACGTTAACCGCCGGCGAAGGGGGGTAACACATCGATCGTCTGGTGCGTTGATATCGGCTTGTCCATATCGCGGACGGCCACCCCGTCCGCCAGGTATGAGCAGCGCTTTAGCACGCGCCCGAGCTCCGCGTCGCGACCGCTGAGATGCTCGACGAGCGTCGCGATCGTGCTGCCCTGCGCCAAACCTAACGTTTCCGTATCAACTCCCGCCGCCGCGGCGGCAGCAGCGAAATAGCGGACTGTGACGGCCATGGTGTGCCCTGTCATCTAGCCGCCGATCGCGCTCATCGGCCGGGCGGGCTGCACGAAATCAGGGTTGTTGATGCCGTGCCCGGCGGGCTTGCCCCACATCGCCGTCCGCCAGGCCGCCTCGATGTCGGCGTCGTCGGCGCCACCGCGCAGCAGGGCGCGCAGATCGCTCTCCTCGGTGGAGAACAGGCAACTGCGGATCTGGCCGTCGGCGGTCAGCCTGGTGCGGTCACAGGCCGAACAGAAGGCGTGCGACACCGAGGCGATCACCCCGACGGTGCCCGCGGGGTGTCCGGCGCCTGCGGCTACCTGCCACAGCTCGGCGGGCGCCGAGCCGCGCGGCTTCGGATCGGTCCGCAGGTCGAAGTGCTTCCGGAGGGTGGCCAGGATGGTGTCGGCGTCGATCACCGTGCCGCGCTGCCAGGTGTGGCCGGCGTCCAGGGGCATCTGTTCGATGATCCGTAGTTGGTATCCGTGGTCCAGGCAGTAGCCCAACAGGGTCACGGCGTCGTCGAGGCCCGACACCGGATCCAGCACCGCGTTGACCTTCACCGGCGCCAACCCGGCCGCCTTGGCGGCCGCCAGGCCGTCCAGCACGTCGGCCAGCCGGTCCCGACGGGTGATGCGGGCGAAGTGCGCGGCGTCGACACTGTCCAGCGAGACGTTGATCCGGTCCAGCCCGGCCTGTTTGAGGCCTGCGGCGCGCCGGGCCAGCCCGATGCCGTTGGTGGTCAACGTGATCTCCGGGCGCGGCTCCAGCGCTGCCGCGGCGGCCACCACGTCCTCCAGATGACGGGTGACCAACGGTTCGCCGCCGGTGAACCGCACGCTGGTGATGCCCAGGCGGGTGACCGCGATGCGTAACAGTCGGCTCAGTTCGTCGGTGCTGAGCAGCGCGTCACCGGGCAGCCAGTCCAGGCCCTCGGCGGGCATGCAGTACGTACAGCGCAGATTGCACTTGTCGGTCAGCGAGACCCGAAGATCGGTGGCCACCCGGCCGTAGGTGTCCAGCAGAGGGCCGCTGGCCGGCGCCGGTCCGAGCGATGGGCGACCGGACCCGCTCACGGCGGGCAGCCCGAGCGAGGTCAGCGTCATACCGGCACCTTCGGCGAGTCGACCGGGACGATCTCCTTGCCCAGCGGCACCAGCGAGACCGGGATCAGCTTGAGATCGGCCAGCGCCAACGGGATACCGATGATCGTCACCGCCATGGCCACCGCGCTCACCAGATGCCCCAGCGCCAGCCACCAGCCGAACAGGACGATCCAGATGATGTTGCCGACCAGGGCACCGGGCCGGGTGCCCGGCTTGTCCACGATGGTGCGGCCGAACGGCCACAGGGCATAGGAGGCGATGCGCAGCGAGGCGAACCCGAACGGGATCGTGATGATCAGGACGAAACAGATCAGCGCGGCCAGCAGGTATCCCAGCGCCAGCCACAGGCCGCCGAAGATCAACCAGATGATGTTCAGAATCACTCGCATTACCGGCGCATCTCTCTTCCAGAGGTGGTTTCAAGCCTACCGAGTAATAGGGGTGAAGCACCCAGGGAGGGCCGAGTAAGATCGCTCCATCGCGTCCCGGCGCTGACGGGGCGCGAACTTTATGTGTGTAGGTAGTTCTGACAAGACGAGCGGGTGAGTGCAGTGCCGACCGGCAAGGTGAAGTGGTACGACGCCGAAAAGGGCTTCGGCTTTGTGTCCCAGGAGGACGGCGAGGACGTCTATGTGCGGTCCTCGGCATTGCCCGCGGGTGTCGAAGGCCTGAAGGCCGGTCAACGTGTCGAGTTCGGCGTCGCGGCAGGCCGTCGTGGCCCGCAGGCGTTGAGCCTCAAGCTCATCGACCCGCCGCCGAGTCTGGCCCGGTCGCGGCGCGAGGCCGAGCGGCCCGAGCACAAGCACACGCCCGATGAGCTGCACGGCATGGTTTCGGACATGATCACGCTGCTCGAAGACATCGTGCAGCCCGAGCTGCGCAAGGGGCGCTACCCCGACCGCAAGGTCGCGCGCCGGGTGTCCGAGGTGGTCAAGGCTGTCGCGCAGGAGCTCGACGCCTAGTACTCCCGCGCCGAACGTCGGCTTGTGTTCGAGGATCCGCTGACTTTTCGAACACCAGCCAACGCTCGACGGGCAGACTGGGTCCATGGCTCAGGGCACCTACGTCGCCGACAAGTCCAGCTCCGGCGAGTTCAATCGCGATACCAACTACATCACCACCAGGATCACGGCCGACGGACGTGACGGCTACCCCGTCGAACCCGGCCGGTACCGGTTGATCGTTGCGCGGGCCTGCCCGTGGGCCAACCGCACGATCATCGTGCGGCGCCTGCTGGGCCTGGAAAACGTTCTCTCCATTGGCTTTTGCGGGCCGACGCACGACGCGCGCAGCTGGACCTTCGACCTCGATCCCGGTGGGCTCGACCCGGTGCTGAAGATTCCGCGGTTGCAGGACGCGTACTTCAAACGCGACCCGAACTACCCGAAGGGCATCACCGTGCCGGCGATCGTCGAGGTGGCCACGGGTGCGGTGGTGACCAACGACTTCGCCCAGATGACACTGGACTTCTCCACCGAGTGGACCGAGTACCACCGCGAGGGAGCCCCGCAGCTGTATCCCGAGCCGTTGCGCGCGGAGATCGACGAGGTGGCCAAGCGCATCTACACCGAGGTCAACAACGGGGTGTACCGGTGCGGCTTCGCCGGCTCACAGGAGGCCTACGACAAGGCCTACGACCGGTTGTTCGCGACGCTGGACTGGCTCACCGACCGGCTGAGCACTCAGCGTTATCTGGTGGGCGACACCATCACCGAGGCCGACGTCCGGTTGTTCACCACGCTGGCCCGGTTCGACCCGGTCTACCACGGCCATTTCAAGTGCAACCGGTCTAAGCTCGCCGAGATGGACGTGCTGTGGGCCTACGCGCGAGATCTGTTCCAGACGCCCGGCTTCGGCGACACCGTCGATTTCGTCCAGATCAAGCAGCACTACTACGTCGTGCATTCGGACATCAACCCGACGCAGATTGTGCCCAAGGGCCCGGACCTGGCCAACTGGCTGACGCCGCACGGTCGGGAATCCTTGGGCGGCAGGCCTTTCGGTGACGGCACTCCGCCGGGGCCGACGCCTGAGGGTGAACGTGTCCCAAAGGGGCACGGCGCGTCATAGAAGCTAGAGCCCGGGCAGGCAGTTGACGAAGGGGATGAGTCCGGGGCACTGCTCGAAGATGTTCGGCGGATTCTCCGGCGGCGGAGGCGGCGGGATCGGCGTCGGGAACAGGTTGGGTCCCTCCCAGTAGTGGGCAGGGGCATGGGTTCGCACGTCGTATTCGAAGTAGTAGGTGTGGCAGATGCCCATGTCCCACACGAGGTCTGCATCCGACCTTGGCGGGTCGTTCGGCAGGGGTTGCCCGGGGCACCACTGGAACGGGCCGTAGGTGTAGGCCCGGGCGGTGCCGGCCCCCGCTCCGAGCGCCCCCGCGACGCCGCCGCACGCCAGCAATGTGATTGCCAGCCCCACCGCCAGTGGCCTCATGGAATTACGTTAACGCTGCACAACCGCGGAAAATCGCGGTCTGAGAGATCTGGTCCGACGTTGCTTGTCAAGGCAAACAGCAACCGGCCGGAGGCTCAGGGCCAGACGGTGCTGATCGACCATTCGGCGTGCGGCAGCGCGAACTCCTGGCCGTCCTGGTCCTGAACCAGGGTCAGCAGCTGCACCGCCAGGCCGGTGAGCCGGCCGCGGTTGGGATCGACCGTCGGGATGGTCACGGCCAGCGTCGTCTTGGGTGCGAAGTACGACACCGTCGTGTCGATCGGGTTCTCGTACACCTGCAGCAGCCGCCACGGTGCACGGGCGACCGCGCTGGGCACCGACAGTTGCACCGGGTTGTCCTTCCTGACCGCCAACTCGCCCGTGTCGCGCGGCTCCTTGCAGTCGTCGAGGTTGAGCACCTCGCAGTACTGGAACGGGCCGACCCGCACCGAGTGTCCGTGCGAGTACGCGCTGATCTCCGGAAGCCGGTCGCCCTGCGCACTGTGCAGCCGCCAGACCCCGACCGCGGTACCGGCGATCGCCAGTACGACCACGGCCCCAAGGACCGCAAGGACACGCTTCATCAGGACTCCCACTGTGCTGTTGTCGGGGCTGCCGCGGGACGGCTGCCGCCTTCTCGTGCGGCATGGACCGGGCGATTACCGCCCAGGCCCGGAATCAGGGATTCGCCGCGGTAGCTCACGATCGTCTGCGCCAGTCCGAGTATCAGCACGGCCGTGATCGTAGTGAACCCGACCGTGAGGTCCGTGTAGATCAGCACCCCGGTCGCCCCGCCGATCACCCAGGCCAGCTGGAGTACCGACTCCGAGCGGCCGAAAGCCGAGGCCCGCGAGGCCTCGGGGAGATCGTCCTGCAGGGACGCGTCGAGCGAGGCCTTGGCGATGGCGCTGGCGCCGGAGGTGATCAGGGTCGCTCCGGCGGCCACCAGCAGGTTCCCGGTGAGCGCGGTGGCCAGTGCGACCACCGTGACGGCGGCCGCGGCCCGCACGACCAGTTGTGCGGGACGGCCGAGCTTGAGCCGGGCGGCGGCGATGTTGCCGCCGAAGTTGCCGATTCCGGCCGCGGCCCCGATCAGTCCGAGGATCAGCAGCTGTTCCCAGCCGCTGGCATCGTGGGACTTGGCGACGAAAGCCGGGTAGAGGAACAGGAATCCGACCATCACCTTGATGGTGCAGTTGCCCCACAACGCGGTGATGGTGTTGCGGCCCAACGGTTGACGTTCGGCCTTGGGCTTGCCGGGGTGACGGCGCATCTCGTCCCGGCCGCCCGATTGACCGTGGTAGCTCAGGGTGGTGGGCACCTCGCCTTCGGTGACCTCGACCCATTTGGGGATCCGCATCGACAACACCGCGCCGGCCACCGAGACCGCGACGACCACGTACAGCGCCCCGGGCAGTTGAGCCACCTTGAACAGGTATTCGGCTCCCGCGGCGATGCCGCCGCCGACCACGGTGCCGCCGAGTAGCCCGAAGGTGGTCAGCCGGGAGTTGACCCGGACCAGGTCGATCGACGGGGGCAGCACCCGCGGCGTGACCGCGCTGCGTAGCACCGAGAAGGATTTGGACAGCACCATCATGCCCAGCGCGCACGGGTAGAGCACCCAGGACGGATAGCTGCCAGTGGCGCCGTCGTAGTTGGCGATCAAGATCACGATCAACCCGGTGCGTAGCGCGAACGAGGCCGCCAGCGCCATCCGGCGACCGTGCTGGAGGCGGTCCAGCGCGGGTCCGATCAGCGGAGCGATCACCGCGAACGGCGCAATGGTGATCAGCAGGTACAGCGCGACCTTGCTCTTGGACTCACCGCTGGCCGCGGCGAAGAACAACGTGTTGGCCAGAGCGACAGCCATGGCCGCGTCGACGGCGAAGTTTGCCACCACCGGCCAGGTCAGTGCGGTCAGCCCGGACTTGTCGGCGCCGTCGGCGGTGGCCGCGCGGTGCACGAAACCGTACATCCGCGAACCCATTTCGCGGCTGCGTGCCGCGGCTGCCCTGGTGACGGTCACCTTCTCACCGGCTGCCGCGCCGACGCCGTGGGAGCGTTGCGAGTCGTCCTGCCTCGGATGCGCGGTCGTGTGTTGCTCGTCGAGCGGCGGCAGCCAGCGGTTGGAGCTGGGCACCGATTGTCTGCGTGGCCGCCGCGGCGTCTCGTCGCTGGGGTAGTTGGCCATTCCGGGATGTTCCGCGCCGTGATCGGCCGGCGGCCGCGGCGGGTAGTAGGTCACCCCCCGATTCTCTCTTATCGGGCGCGCAGGCGGCCGACAGGCGACCGGTGTGGTCTGGGGTCGTCCCGATCAGGCACTATGGAGGCGATGGAAAGCGTGACCGAATCTGCTGAGCAGACACCCGAGACCAGCCCGGCGGCTCCGTCGCAGGAGCAGGAGGCGGTGCTGTTGGGTGCCGCCGAACAGGCTCGCGCTGCGCTGATCGAGTTCAGCGGCGAGGGCGCCGTGGGCGAATACCTCGGCGCGAGCATCGAGGACGCCTCATCGGCCACGCACCGATTCCTGGCTGACCTGCCCGGTTACCGAGGTTGGCAGTGGGCCGTCGTGGTGGCTGCCTATCCCGGCGCCGACCACGCCACGATCAGCGAGCTGGTCCTGGTTCCGGGTCCGACGGCGCTGCTGGCGCCCGAGTGGGTGCCGTGGGAGGACCGGGTTCGTCCTGGAGACCTCGGGCCCGGCGACCTGTTGGCCCCGCCGCCCAATGATCCGCGTCTGGTCCCGGGCTATGTGGCCACCGGCGATCCGCTGATCGACGATGCCGCCCTCGAGCTCGGCTTCGGCCGGCGTCAGGTGCTCAGTGAGTGGGGTCGGGCGCAGGCGGCGCAGCGCTGGCACGACGGCGATTACGGGCCGGGTTCGGCGATGGCCCGCTCGACGCGCCGGGTCTGTCGCGACTGTGGCTTCTATCTGCCGCTCGGTGGGGCGCTGGGCGTGATGTTCGGTGTGTGCGCCAACGATCTGTCGGCCGACGGGCATGTGGTGGAGGCCGAGTACGGGTGCGGGGCCCATTCGGACACCCCGCAACCGCCCGGCACCGGGTCGCCGATGTACGAGCCGTACGACGACGGTGTGCTCGACACCGCCGACTGAGGCGAATTGGGCCCTGCCGACTGAGGCGAATTGGGCCCTGCCGACTGAGGCGAATTTGGGCCCGCCGACTGAGCTCTGCTCAGTTCTCGGCCGCGGCCTTGATCCGGGCCAGCGAGGCGTTCATTCCCTCGACGAGTTCGTCCTCGAAGCTGGGGACTCCGCCGAACAATGCGCCGACCAGAGCGTTGGACACGGCGGTGGTGCCGTTCTCGGCGTGGCGGGATTCGGTCACCCGGGTGCCGCTGCCCGTCGGTTCCAGTTCGTAGCTCCACACGGTGTTGTTGCCCTCGACCAGGAAGGACAGCTTCTTGTTGTCGACGACCTCGGTGAGACGTGACGTGGTGGGCCAGAACACGAACTTGCGCCGGTTCAGGTTGAACGTGCGGGTTCCCGGACGCAGCGGGCCGAGCGGCTTCATCAGCCGGCACTGCGGGCTCCACTGCGGCATCCGGCGGAGGTCCGAGATCAACCCCCAGACCTTGTCGACCGGTGCGTCGATGTCGATGGTGGCTTGCAGTAGGGGTGCGGCCATGGTGTCTCCTCAGGTCAATCCGCTTTGCGCACCGCGGGATCCGCGGCGCACGGCGCGGCGCTGGATCAGAAAGATGGTCGTGCCGAGAACGCCGATCGCCAGTCCGGCGACTGTGAACGGCCGCCAGTGTTGCAGACCGCTGACCGTGAAGGTCAGGACGGTGGCGATCAGCCAGCCCGTGGCGATCACCAGAATCACCGGCCACGGTTCGAGCAGTGCGGCAGGCAGGGCCGGCGGTTGGGGCTCCGGCGCGTCATTGGTGTCCTCGGTCATCGGTGACCAACGTATCCGATGCAGTCGGCGTTCATTGGTCTTGGTTTTAGCCCTTTACCTTCGGCGCCTCAGTACTATTTCCGATGTGAAGGATCCGGAGGCGCGGCTCGCGAATGATCTGGCGCTGGCAGTTGTTCGACTCGCGCGTCAATTACGTACGCGGCGTGCGGAATCCCCGGTTTCGCTGACCCAGTTCTCGGCGCTGGCCACCTTGGCCAAGGAGGGCGCGATGACACCGGGCGCGCTGGCATCGCGTGAGCGGGTGCGTCCTCCGTCGATGACCAGGGTGATCGCCTCACTGGCCGAACAGGGTCTGGTGGCGCGGGCCGCCCATCCGCTGGACGGTCGCCAGATCGTGGTGTCCGCCTCGCCGGCCGGGATGACCCTCGTCGAGGCCGAGCGCCGAGCCAGCCAGGAGTGGCTCAAGACGCAACTGTCCCGGCTGGACCCGGACGAACGTCAGACGTTGATCACCGCAGCCGATCTGATGTCGGCCATGGTCTTCGAAGGCGTGTGAGTCTGCTGCAGGTTATCGATATCGACGATCCGGCCGATTCCCGGTTGGACGACTTCCGCGACCTCAACAGCGTGGACCGGCGACCCGATCTGCCCAGCGGCAAAGGTCTGGTGATCGCCGAAGGCGTGCTGGTCGCGCAGCGGATGCTGGCGTCCCGCTTCGCCCCGCGCGCATTGCTGGGCACGGACCGGCGCCTGACCGAACTGGCCGCCGACCTCGAGGGTGTGGACGTGCCGTTCTACCGGACCGACGCCGACGTGATGGCTGCCGCGGTCGGGTTCCACCTCAACCGTGGCGTGCTGGCCTCGGCCTCGCGGGCGCCGGAGCTGTCGGTGGCGGAGGTGATCTCCGAGGCGCGCACCGTGGCGGTGCTCGAAGGGGTCAACGACCACGAGAACCTCGGCTCGATCTTCCGCAATGCCGCCGGGTTGGCGGTCGATGCCGTGGTGTTCGGGGCGGGGTGCGCCGATCCGCTGTACCGCAGGGCGGTGCGGGTGTCGATGGGCCATGCCCTGCTGGTTCCGTTCGCGCGGGCCGCCTCATGGCCGGGTGATCTGGAGCTCTTGCGGGACAAGGGGTTTCGACTCATGGCGATGACACCCGATCCGGCCGCTGCGACCCTGTCCGAAGCGATGACACAGCTCGAAGGGGACCGGGTGGCGGTGCTCGTCGGCGCCGAGGGGCCAGGCCTGACCGAGCACACGATGCGGGCCAGCGACGTGCGCGTGCGCATCCCGATGTCACGCGGCACGGATTCGCTCAACGTCGCCACGGCGGCGGCGCTCGCGTTCTATGAACGTGCCCGGCTCGGGAGCTGAACTCGCGTTAGATTGGCACCGTGACCGACGATTCCACGCCGTGGGCGACCGGCCTGACGGTGGCCGGTTTCGTGGCAGCGGTGCTCGCCGCGGCCATCGTGGTACTCGGGATGGGGCTGTTGCGCGTGCACCCGCTGCTGGCGGTGGGGCTGAACATGGTGGCCGTCGGCGGATTGGCCCCCACGGTATGGGGCTGGCGGCACCGGCCGGTGTGGCGCTGGTTCGTGCTGGGATCGGGTGTGGGGGTGGCGGCCGGGTGGCTGGCGCTGCTGGCCATCGGGCTGACCCAGGGCTGACCCGGCCCGCTCAGGCCACCAGTTCTGCCGCGGTGTAGTTGGCGTCGAGCAGTCCCGCTACGGCCTCGTCGCGGCGGAACGGCAAGCCGTGGACTGCGAACATCCGCTCGGCCGTGGTGGTTTCGGGTTGCCAGCCGGTTGCGGTCAGGTACTCCGCGACGGCGTGGCGGTCGCCTTCGAAGATCAGGTCTGACAGATCGTCCAGCTCCAGGCCCTGCTCGCGTTGGTGGTCGGTGAGGGTCCGGATCCGGCTCTCGGCCAACTCGGAGTGCTCGGTGATCCAGTCGGTGGCGATGCGGCTGCCCGGGGCGCTCAGCGCAGTGATGTTGTCGAACAGGCGATCCTGGGCGTCCGGCGGCAGGTAGCCGAGCAGCCCTTCGGCGATCCACGCCGTCGGGGCCTGCGGATCGAAGCCGCGGGCGAGCAAGGCGGCCGGCCAGTCGTGGCGCAGATCGATACCGATGGCGTGCAATTCTGCGGCCGGCGCGGCGCCCAGACCGGCAAGGGTGCGGCCCTTGAAGTCGATGACAGCCGGCTGGTCCAGTTCGAAGACCGTCATCCCGGCCGGCCAGGGCAGCCGGTACGCGCGGGCATCGAGGCCCGAGGCCAGGATGACGGCCTGGCGGATGCCTGCGTCGATGGCGGTCAGGAAGAAATCGTCGAAGTAGCGGGTGCGGATGGCCATGCCGTCGGCGATCACGTGCGGATCGAGCGGCTCGGCGGCGCCGTCGGCGACCAGGTCGCCCTGCGCCAGGCGGACGTAGTAGTCCACGCCGACGGCGTCGACCAGGGGCCGCGCATACGGGTCGGAGATCAGCGGTTCGGCGGCGCTGGAGGCCAGCGCCCGGGACGCGGCGACGCCCGTCGCGGTGGCACCCACGCCGGTGGCCAGATCCCAGGTGTCGTTCTCGGTGCGTGGCATGGCCCCTCCAGATGTATAGCAAAGCTAATTATTAGCTACTATAACTAACTTGCGGGCGTGCGTGGTTGTCGCGTGCGTCACAGAGCGGCCCGACAGCGCTGAGGATTGGGGTCATCTGGTAGCCCCAATCTTCAGCACAAGTAGTTGTCCACAGGTGCGGGGAACGGGTCTGGTCGTGGCGGAGCCGGTGGGCGAGCATCGATGGCGTGGACATCGAGGGCGTGCTTCGGCGGCAGTCGGGGGTGATCTCGCGTCGGCAGGCCCTGGATGCGGGGCTGCAGCAGCACGACATTCGACGGTTGCTCCGGCGCAATGACTGGGCGCGGGTCCACGACGGCGTATACGTCGATCACACCGGACCGTTGTCCTGGCTGCAACGAGCGTGGGCCGCAGTGCTTTACGCAGCTCCGGCAGCGTTGTGCCTGGAATCGGCGTTGACCGACGAGGGTGCGGTGATCCATGTCGCAGTCTCCCGTGACCGGGGCGTGCTGGCCGAACCACACGGAGTGCGCATCCACCATCTGGCCCACCTGCAGGAGCGGGTGCTCTGGCAGGTCGGTCCGCCACGTCTGCGCTTTGAAGAAGCCGCCCTTGACGTCGCATGTCGGGCCGTATCCGAGTTCGATGCGATTGCGGTGCTGGCCGACGCGTGCCAATCGCGGCGCACCACCGCGCGACATCTACTGCGAGCCCTCGACGCCCGTCGGCGGGTTCGCAGACGACGCTGGCTGCGGGCCGTGATCGTCGACATCGCCGAGGGCAGCTGCTCGGTCCTGGAGCACGGGTACCTCAACCGCGTGGAACGGGCGCACGGATTGCCCCGGGCCGCTCGTCAGAAGCGTTCGACCTCGTCGGTGAATGTGACCTACCGCGATGCCGAGTACGGCCAACGGCTCGTGGTCGAACTCGACGGCCTCCTGTTCCACAACACGGCATCGGCACGAAACAACGACGTCGAGCGTGATCTCGATGCCGCGGTCGACGGCCGCTCAACCGTCCGACTGTCCTACCGTCAGGTTTTCGACCGGCCGTGCCGGACCGCCGCGAAGATCGCCCAGGTGATGCGGCGACACGGGATCACAGTGAGTGGCCACGCCTGTGGACCAGACTGCGAGTTCACCGGCGTCGAGCTGGCGGCCTGACTTCGACAACGCCAACGCCAACGCTGGAGATTGCGGCTACCTGATGGCCCCAATCTTCAGCACAGGCTCGAAATCGATCAGGGCTGGGTGCCCGAGGAACGTACGCCGAGCAATACGTCCTCCCAGGCCGGAACCGTCGCACGTGCCTTTCGGCTGCGCTTGGGTGCCGGGGGAGTGGGCGCGGGCATCGGTTCGGCCGGCCGGCTGAAGTGCTCGGGTGCCGCCGCGGGAACGTCGTGGGCTTCGTCGGCCTCGTGATTGTCGAACAGGTGCGGCACGGCAGCGACCGGACGCAGCGGCCTGTCGAAATCGGGGTTGATCAGCTGGCGGGCAGCGTCGTCCGACGCCGAGACGGTGCCGCCGTGGGCCCCGGGGGAATAGCGGAAATGCGCGACGTTGTCCGACCGGCCGGCCTTCCAGGCCAGCTGCACGGTCCAACGGCTGTCCTCGTTGCGCCACGCGTCCCAGGCGATCGAATCGGGGTCCAAGCCCCGGGCCACGATGGCCTGGGTGACGGTTTCGAGCAGCGTCAGCACCGCGGGCCCGTCGGCCAGTACCGGATGCGCTGCGGTGGCCAACTCGGCTGCCCGCGCGCGCTCCAGCAATACCGGATGGGCAAATCGCTCGACCCGTTCGATGGGCACCCCGGCTGCTGCGGCCAACTGCTCGACCGACGCCCCGGCGCGAATCTTTGCCTGAATCTCCTTGGGTCGCAGCACGTTCTGCACCTCTACATCGATATCGGGCTGATTCGAGGCGACCTTGTCACCGCGGACCGCGGCGCGCAACCGGTCATCGACACGCAAGCTGAACGTCTCTTTGGAGTCGTCGTCTTCGCAGATGATGCGTCTGCCGTCTACGTTCAATCCAACGACTCTGAGTTCTCGCATACCGACCTGACCTCCTGCGCGAACCCTACTGCGTTATCAGCCCGTTACCGGGCTGACACGCTGGCGGAGGGCTACCGGGATCGAGGGATTGCTCAGAGCTGGCCGACGACCCAGTCGACGCAGGCGGTCAGGGCGCTGACGTCGTCGGGCTCCACGGCCGGGAACATGCCGATTCGCAGCTGGTTACGGCCAAGCTTGCGGTAGGGCTCGGTATCCACGATCCCGTTGGCGCGCAGCACCTTGGCGACCGCGGCGGCATCCACCGAATCGCTGAAGTCGATCGTGCCGACGACCTGCGAGCGCAGGGCCGGATCGGTGACGAACGGGGTGGCGAACGACGTGCCCTCGGCCCACGAGTACAGCCGCTGCGAGGAATCTGCGGTGCGCTTGACGGCCCAGTCCAGGCCGCCGTTGCCGTTGAGCCAGTCGATCTGCTCGGCGAGCAGGATCAACGTGGCGATCGCCGGGGTGTTGTAGGTCTGGTTCTTGAGGCTGTTCTCCACCGCGATGGGCAGCGACAGGAAGTCAGGCACCCAGCGGCCCGACGCGCCGATGGCCTCGATACGGGCCAGCGCCGCGGGGCTGACGATGGCCAGCCACAGGCCGCCGTCACCGGCGAAATTCTTCTGCGGCGCAAAGTAATACGCGTCGGTGTCGGCGATGTCGACGGGCAGGCCGCCGGCGGCCGAGGTGGCATCGATCAGTACCAGCGCATCACCGGCCGGGCGCTGCACCGGCACCGAGACGCCGGTCGAGGTCTCGTTGTGGGCCCAGGCGACGGCGTCGACCGACGGGTCGGACTGCGGCTGCGGTGCGGTGCCCGGGTCGGTCTTGACGATGATCGGGTCGCCGATGAACGGGTTCTTGGCCACGCACGAGGCGAACTTCGAGCTGAACTCGCCGTAGGTCAGGTGCAGCGATTTCTTGTCGATCAGGCCGAACGCCGCGGCATCCCAGAATGCGGTCGAGCCGCCGTTACCCAGGATCACCTCGTATCCGTCGGGAACCGAGAACAGCTCACGCAGCCCGTCGCGGACGCGACCGACGAGATTCTTGATCGGTGCCTGCCGGTGGGACGTGCCGAACAGATCCCCGGCAGCGGCCAGCGCGGTCAGTTGCTCCGGGCGGACCTTGGAGGGTCCACATCCGAAACGGCCGTCGCGGGGCTTGATATCGGCGGGGATGATCAGTTCAGCCATACCGACCAGCCTAAAGTCGGCCGCTACCGCGTCAAAATTCGGGCGCCGTCGGTGGTGACGGCCACAGTGTGTTCGCTGTGTGCGGCGCGGGCGCCGGTGGCGCTGCGAAGTGTCCACCCGTCGGGGTCGTGGACGTAGCCCGTGGTGCCGTCGGCAATCAGCATCGGCTCGATCGCGATCACCAGGCCAGGCTGCAATCTCATGCCCTCCCCGGGCCGTCCCGAGTTGGGGACGTGGGGCGCTTCGTGCATGGTGCGCCCGATCCCGTGGCCGCCGTGGTTGGCGAGTAGTCCGTAGCCGGCCTCGCGGGCCACCGACGCGATGGCGTGTCCGACATCACCGAGGGTGTTGCCGGGCCGTGCCGCGGCGATCCCGGCGGCCAAGGCTGCGTCCGTCGCCTCGATCAGCGCGGTGTCGGCCACTGCTGCGGTGCCCACGACGAAGCTGCGGGCGGAGTCTCCGCACCAGCCGTTCAGGATTGCTCCGAAGTCCACCGACACCAGGTCACCGTCGGCCAGGACGGTGCCGTCGGGGATGCCGTGCACCACCGCGTCGTTGACGCTCACGCACAGCACTGCCGGGAAGGGTTTGGGCGCCCACCGCGGGTGGTAGTTCAGAAACGGTGAGGAGGCGTGATGCGCGGCGAGGATTTCGGCGGCGATCCGGTCCAGATCGGCCGTGGTATGGCCTGGAGCGGCCTGACTGGCAATTGTTTGCAGTGTGTCGGCCACCACAGCTCCGGCCGCTGCCATCGCCTCTACCTGGTCTTCGGTCTTCAGCTCGACCACGTGCGGTCACCTATCGGCAAACAATTCAAATCAGGCATGGACTTTTACTCGATACCTGCGGTACCGTTTGTACAACAGGTGGGTAGATGTAAACCTCAGACAAGTATAGAGAGGTCTGCAACATGGCTCGGACCAAGATGGTCAGGCGCTGGCGCAAGAACATGGACGTCAGCGACGACATTCAGTACACCGACATGCTCGCGACGCTGTCCGAGGGCTCGGTGCGACGCAATTTCAACCCGTACAAGGACATCGACTGGGATTCTCCGGAATTTGCCGTCATCCCCAATGATCCGCGCTGGATCCTGCCCGGGACCGACCCGATGGGCGGTCACCCGTGGTACCAGGCGCAGCCGGTCGAACGGCAGATCGAGATCGGCATGTGGCGTCAGGCCAACGTCGCCAAGGTCGGCCTGCACTTCGAGAACATCCTCATCCGCGGTCTGATGGAGTACTCGTTCTGGGTGCCCAACGGCTCGCCGGAATACCGGTACTGCCTGCACGAATCGGTGGAGGAGTGCAACCACACCCTGATGTTCCAGGAGATGGTCAACCGCATCGGCATGGACGTGCCGGGCATGCCGCGGCTACTCAAGTGGCTGCAGCCGCTGATCCCGCTGGCCGCCGGTCCGCTGCCGATCCCGTTCTTCTTCGGCGTGCTCGCCGGCGAGGAGCCCATCGACCACACGCAGAAGAACGTGTTGCGCGAGGGCAAGGCCCTGCACCCGATCATGGAGCGGGTGATGGCGATCCACGTCGCCGAAGAGGCCCGCCACATCTCGTTCGCGCACCAGTACCTGCACAAGCGGGTGCCGAACCTGCGGCGTCGTCAGCGCTGGATCCTGTCGCTGTTCGTGCCGCTGACCATGCGCATCCTGTGCTCGGCGATCATCGTGCCGCCGCGCGCGTTCTGGAAGGAATTCGACATCCCGCGCTCGGTGCGCAAGGAGCTGTTCTTCCGTTCCCCGGAGTCGCGCAAGATGCTGCGGGATATGTTCGGCGACGTGCGCATGCTGTGCCACGACACCGGTCTGATGAACCCGATCGCCAAGCTGATGTGGCGGATCTGCAAGATCGACGGGGCGCCGAGCCGCTACCGTAGCGAGCCACAGCGCGAGCACCTGGTCTCGGTCGCCTGAAGCTCGTCCGGAAAGCGCAAGGTCTGCAGAGGTTCTAGATGCCCCACGTGATCACCCAGTCGTGTTGTAGCGACGGGTCCTGTGTCTACGCGTGCCCGGTGAACTGCATCCATCCCTCACCGGATGAGCCGGGCTTCGCGACGGCCGAGATGCTCTACATCGACCCCGAGGCGTGTGTGGACTGCGGCGCGTGCGTGAGCGCCTGCCCGGTCGGCGCCATCGCGGCCGATACCAAGCTGACGGACAAGCAGCTGCCGTTCATCGAGTTGAACGCCGCCTTCTACCCGAAGCGGGAAGGCAAGCTGCCGCCGACATCCAAATTGGCTCCGGTGATCGCGGCGCCGCACGTCGCGGCGCGGTCCGGTGGGCCGTTGACGGTGGCCATCGTGGGCTCCGGCCCGGCCGCCATGTACGCGGCCGATGAACTGCTGACACAGCGCGGCGTGCGCGTCAATGTGTTCGAGAAGCTGCCGACGCCCTACGGGCTGGTGCGGGCCGGTGTGGCACCGGACCATCAGAGCACCAAGCGGGTGACGACGCTGTTCGACACCATCGGCAGGCAGCCCGGTTTCCGGTTCTACCTCAACGTCGAGGTGGGTAAGCACCTGTCGCATGCCGACCTGCTGGAGCACCATCACGCCGTGCTGTACGCGGTGGGTGCGCCCAACGACCGCCGGCTCGACATCGACGGCATGAACCTGCCCGGTACGGGCACTGCCACCGAGATGGTGGCCTGGATCAACGGGCACCCGGAGTTCACCGATCTGCCGGTGGACCTGAGCCACGAGCGGGTCGTCATCGTCGGCAACGGGAACGTCGCATTCGACGTCGCCCGGGTGCTCACCACCGATCCGGATGTGTTGGCCCGCACCGACATCTCCGATCATGCGTTGGCGGCCCTGCGGTCGTCCCGGGTGCAGGAAGTGGTGGTCGCGGCCCGCCGCGGCCCCGCCGAATCGGCCTTCACGCTGCCCGAGCTGATCGGCCTGACCGCGACCTGTGACGTGGTGCTCGACGAGGCCGATCACCAGCTGGTGGTCGCAGACCTGGCCCGCGAGACCGATCCGCTGACCCGCAACAAGCTGGAGATCCTGACCAAGCTGGGTAATGCCTCCGCGCCGCTGACCCGGCCGCGGATCCGGTTGGCCTACCGCCTCACCCCGCAGCGTGTGCTCGGCGAGGACCGGGTGGCCGGCATCGAATTCGGTGTCACCGGAACCGACCAGGTTCGTGAGCTGGAGGCCGGCCTCGTGCTGACCTCGATCGGCTACCGCGGCAAGGCAATTGCCGATCTGCCGTTCGACGACGATGCCGCCGTGGTGCCCAACGACGCCGGCCGCGTGCGCGGTGCGTTAGGCGCCTATGTGGCCGGCTGGATCAAGCGCGGGCCCACCGGCTTCATCGGCACCAACAAATCGTGCGCGGCGCAGACCGTGCACCAGCTGGTCGACGATTACAACGCCGGTGCGCTGACCGATCCGGTGCACAAGGCGGCCGCCTTGGAGAAGCTGGTGCGTACCCGCCAGCCGGCCATGGTCGACGCCGCCGGGTGGCGGGCGATCGACGCCGCCGAGGTCGCGCGCGGCGGCCAAGACCGTCCCCGGGACAAGTTCACCTCGGTCGACGAGATGGTCGCGGTCGCCGCTACGGCACCGAAACCGACTGTGCGCCAGCGACTCACCGCGAGCCTGCAGGCACACTGAGTTGCCGGGGCCCGGCTCGGGATTACTCGAAGCCGGGCCCGTGCAACGGCTCCCCGAAGCGCATCGAAAGATTCAGCAGCGGGTCGACGGTGCGTAGCGCCAACTCGACACGATCGGCCAGTGAGCCCGTCAGCAGCACCCAGGAGTGCCCGGCCGCGGTCAGGGCGTCGGCGAACCAGCCGGTCATCGCCGCCCGCATGTTCAGGTCCCCCTCCCGCATTCCGTCGTCGTGCCATGGCACGTCCGTGTGGTCGGTGAGCAGATACACCGCACGGCGCGGCACCCGGGTCCATGCTTGACCGCTGCGCGCGGCCATGCCGAGATAGCGGCGTTCCCACACCGCGGTGGCGAACGCATCGGTGTCACACACCAGGATCGGTGAGCCCTCGCGAGCAGCAGCTTCTTCCCGGCGGTTCTGCTCGGTCCCGATGTCATCGAAATCGGCGTGATCCCAAACCAATTCGTCGATCGCTCGGTCGGGTTGGCGTTCCCAGAGCCGGGCCGTGTGCTCGCGACCGTACTCCTCGACGTTGCGCGTCGAGGCCCACACTCCGCCGCGTGCCGCATAGTGCTGCTGCAGTTGCGCGGCGACTGTCGTCGTCCCCGTCGACTCGGCGCCCAGCACGACGACCCGGGTGGTCAGTCCCGCACGCGTGGCCGGGGCCAGTTCGAGCCACCGGTCGGCCAGGTCGCGGCGGACGGCCGAGGCGCTGACCGGGCTCCGGGTGATCCGCACACTCGCGGCGTCGAACCAGCGTGCCAGCTCGTCACCGTAGTCGTCGCCGCAGAACACCGCGTCGACCTCGGTCGGGCAGCCCGCCGCCCGCAACCCGGCCCGCATGGCGGCCACCTGCGCTGCCCACACGCGTTGGTCGGTGACGTCCAGCGGTGCATCGCAAGGGATTCCGGCGACGGTCACGTTGGTCTGCTCCGAGTGTGTCTCGCGGAGCCAGGCCACCCGATCGGCCAGCGGCACGGTTTCCGGTGCGGCCGCCATCACCAGCACGCTGACCCGGTCGCACCGGTTCGCCGCGTCCGTGATGGCGGCGTGGTGTCCGCGATGGGGCGGATAGAACTTGCCGATGAACAGGCCATGACCGAACTCGCTCATGACACCCGCACCTTCCGCCAGGACTGCAGCCCCGACAGGCACAGCACCAGGAACACGGCGTAGATGGCCGCGGTCAGGTTCAGATCCCGGCTCACGTACAGCGGGATGTAGACGCAGTCAGCGGCGATCCAGAAGTACCAGGTTTGGACGTACTTGCCGTTCAGCAGCCACTGCGCGACCAGCGACAGGCTCGTGGTGAGCGCGTCGAGAAACGGGGCTGCATCGTGGGCGGCCCGGAGGACGACCGTCAGCAGAGCCGTGCCGGCCACGACAACACCTACGCACCAGCCGATTTGGTCGGGGCGGGCGCGGGTGACCATCAGTGGCGTGCGACCGGCGTTGCCGTACCGCCACTGCCACCATCCGGCGAAACCCAGCGCGATGTAGAGCACCTGAAGGCCGGCGTCGGCCCACAGCCGGGCCGAGGTGAACAGCACCAGGAAAAACAGGCAGTTGGCGATGCCCACCGGGAAGTTGGCGATGTGCCTGCGCACGGTCAGCGCCACGCACAGCCCGCCGGTGAGGAAGCCCAGCAGCTCGGCCCAACTGACCGCGTCGCCGCCCAGCACGAACAGTGTGGTGTTGAGTGGCTGCACGAGCTGCGCCAGCCAGTCCAGCATCGACTCTCCCCTCCGGTTGTTCCGCGTCGACCCTAACCGGGAGCGGTGAATTCGAATCTGCCTGCGGTCAGCACCGCGATCAGATCGGCGCACGCCCTGGGGCGGAACCGCGCGATGAACTCGTCCTCCTGGGCGGCCCACCGGTCCCAGTGCGGTCGGTAGGTCTCGCCGTCGCGGTCCAGTGCCCGGCGCTTGCGCTCGGTGTCGTCGGCGTCGACCCAGATGCCCAGATCGGCCAGTGCCCGGCCGGCCGGGGTGAGCGCCCCGATGCCCTCGACGATCAGCCGTTGGCCGGGTTCGACCTCGTGGTGGCCGCTCGGAGCGGCGGCAGCCCAATCCCATTGCCGCCAGCGCCCGTTACGTCCGGCCACCCGCGGCTCGAGCAGCGAACGCTGCACATGCTCTGCGGCCCACGCCAATCCATCCCATCCCGGGTAGATGTCGTCAAGGCGGACCACGACGGAATCGGCCCAGCTCTCGTGCAGTTGTGCCGCCAGCGTCGACTTGCCCGACCCGGAACGGCCGTCGATCAGCACGGTCGTCGCAGCGGGACCGAGCCGGCTCAGGATCTCATCGAGCGCCAATGAAGTTCCAGGCTCCGGAGGAAACCGAGACGCCGATGGCGACTGCGGCGATAACGAATCCTGCTGCGATCAAGGCGAACTCGCGGGCACCGAACGTCGACGGCCGGGCCCAGGTGCGGGTGGGGTAGGCGCCGAACCCGCGGGCTTCCATCGCGGTGGCCAGCTTCGACCCGCGCCGCACGGCGAACACCAGCAGGGCGAACGTCTGCCCGGCGACCCGGCGCACCCTCGCATGGTCGGCCACCCCGCGGGCCCGCCTGGCATAGCCGAGATACTGCCAGTCCTGCCCGAGCAGTCCGACCAGTCGCAGGCCGGCCAGGGCGCCGATCACGAACCGGGCCGGCAGTCGCAGCACCTGACCCAAACCGTCTGCCAATTCGGTCGATTCGACGTCGATGAACAGAATGACCGACGGCAGCGCGATGGCCAGGACGCGGAGGAAGGTGGCCGCTGCCAGGGCGATGGATCCGTCACTGATCGTGACGAGGAAGAAGTGCCAGTACACCGTTCCGCTCACTTGCCCGTAGAGCAGGATGGTGATCGCGGTGAGTGTGGCTGCGAGCGCGACCACCGCGCCTCGGGTCAGTGCCGCCCGCAGTCTCACCCCGACCACGGCGAACAGCACGATCTCCCCGACCAGTGCGGTCAGCGCCGAAACCCAGTCGACCGACAGCACCAGGGCGCCCGCGATGACCAGCGCGGTGAGCAGTCGTGCGACCGGGTTGATCGTGCGCACAGTCACGGCCGCGTCTCCGCGGTCGGCTCCCAGTCCGGCAGCACGATCCGGGCGTCGGCGAGCACGTCGGCAAAATCGAGATCGTGGGTTGCGGCGACGACCGCCGTACCGCCGTCGGCGATTTCGGCCAGCAACCCGGTCAACTCCTCCCACGTGCGGCGGTCCTGGCCGAACGTCGGCTCGTCGAGGATGATCACCTTGGGTGCGGTTGCCAGCATCGTTGCCACCGACAGGCGGCGCTTCTCGCCACCCGACAACGTGTAGGGGTTCACCGCGGCGAGGTGTGTCAGGTGCAGGCGTTCGAGGAGTTCGTCGGTGCGGGCGGCGATCTCGGCGGCGGGGAGCTTGATGGCCTTGGGACCCAACGCGAGTTCGTCGCGCACCGTGGCGGTGAGGAACTGATGCTCAGGATCCTGGAACACGCTGCCGATCCGGGTGAGCAGTTCTTTCGACCGCCATTTGACGGGCTTGCGGCGGGACGGGGAAGGGGCGAAGTCGGGGTGCGCCTCGAGACGTCCGGCGGGCACGGGCAACAGGCCACCCAGGGTGAGCGCCAGCGTCGACTTGCCCGCTCCGTTCGGGCCGGTGATCACCGTGGTCTGTCCAGCCTCGATCTCGAAGTTCAACCCGACGTGCATCGGAGGATCGCCCGGGTGGGCCAGTGCGAGATCCGTGGCATGCAGCAGTGATTCGCGGGTTCCGGACCGGTGGCGGGTGATCTCGGGCAGCGGGGTGTCAGGCACCCACACACCCGATCGGACCAGGTAGTCGTGATTGTGCCGGATGGTCGTATCCGGGGTCCCGTCGGCGAGCACCCGACCGTCGGCGCCGAGCACGACGACGCGGTCGACGACGGGCATCCACACATCGGTGCGGTGCTCGATGACGATCAGTGTCGCACCGGTCCGGGCGGCGGAGGCGACAACCGCATCCCGCACTTCGAGGACACCGGCGGGGTCGAGATTCGCCGTCGGTTCGTCGAGCAGGATGAGCCCGGGATCCATCGCGATCACCCCGGCCAGCGCAAGCCGCTGCTTCTGTCCGCCGGACAGTTCCGACGTGGATTGGGACAGAGCCAGTTTCAGGCCGACCGCGTCCAGGGCCGTTCGGACCCGGGGCCAGATCTGTTCGCGCGCGACGCCGAGGTTCTCCATGCCGAAGGCCACGTCGTCACCGACCCGGGACAGGATCACCTGGGCGTCGGGATCCTGCAGCACCATCCCGAGCCGGTGACGTTGTTCGTTCGGCGCGGCACCGTCGACCCGCAGCGTGCCCGCCTGCCTGCCTTCCTCGGCACCGCCGAGCAATCCCGCAATGCCATGCAGCAGAGTCGATTTCCCGGCACCGGACGGCCCCAACAGCAACACCCGCTCGCCGGGCTCGATCCGCAGATCGAGATCCCGCACGGCCCAGGCGGCGCGTCCGGCGTGGCACCAACCCCAGGCGTGTGCCGTGACCGTGGCACCGGCGCCGTGCGGTGAGTTCATCGAGCCTCGGGGCCGATCCGTCCCGACGCGAACCGGCTCAGCGCTCCGGTCTTCGCCAGACCCCTGACCGCGAACCACGACAGGAGCCCGGCGACGAGTGCGCCGGACACGATCGCCGAAACCGTGTAGATCGCGGCGAACGTGTTGGCCGAACCGGGATACCAGAGGATGAGGTCGTTGATCGCCAGGGCCAGCCCGGCGGCCGCCCCGGCGATCAGCGCGACCGGCAATCCCCAGCGGCGGTAGAGGAACACCGCGAAAACCAGTTCCGCGCCGAGCCCCTGCACCAGTCCGGATTCGAGCGTGAGCACGCCCCACTGGTTGCCGACCAACGCCGACACCGTGGCCGCGACGAGCTCGCCGTACAGGGCCGCTCCGGGCTTGCGAATCACCAGGGCGGTGAGCACGCCGGCGAACAACCATCCGCCGGCGAGCAACGCCTGCAGACCTGGAAGCGCCGCCGTCAACGGTGCACCGATCGGGTTGGACGCGATGTTCCACACGACGAACACCAGCCCGGCCGCCGTTGCGAGGACGCTGGCGACGACGATGTCCACGACCCGCCAGCGCAGGGCGCGGGCAGCCGGCGTGGTGTCGGTGGGCTGGGTGTTCATCGATCTCCTTCGTGCACGTCGCGATGTCATGCGCGGAAACCAGTATGAGCTGCGCCGGGCCGCCCGAACGCCGCCCACTCCTGCGCGGGGTCGATCCGTTGTCGCCTACCAGAGGTCGCCGATGCGCCAATCGCAGATCAAGGGCACTGACTTCGCGAAACCGCAGACCGGAGTGCGAATCGGGAGCAGGAAGATCCGGTCGGCGGCATCGTAGGTGTCGATCAACCCACTCGGGGTTTCAGCCTGGGTTGGGCCGTCCCAAGGATGCCAGCCGCGGCTGGCATAGAACGGAGCCGCGCTTTCGACGGCGTTGAGGGCCCCGATGTCGTGCCGTTCGGCGAGGATGGCCTCCGTGTCCTCCATCAGCAGGCGGCCCAGGCCGCGGCCCTGTCGGTCGTTGCGCACGGCAACAGCCTCGACGTAGCCGGCCTGAAACACATCACGGTCGTGGCGGAGCGTCCGGGTCACTACCGCCGCGTGAGCCAGCAACACGCTGTCCTCGGTGACCATGACGTGTACTCCGTCGACACCATGGAGCCAGTCATGCTCGCGGAAGCCGTCGCCGAAAGCCGAGCGGACCAATGCCTCGGCGGAGCGTAGGTCGCCCTCGCTCAGTTGCCCCGGCTCGGCGATCACCACGTCGATCACCGACTCAGAATGTCATGCTGGCACCGCTGTTCCTGGGCGCCGCGCCGTCCTTCCGGTCGCGCCTACCACCTCCCCGGAGCCTGCCTCACCGACACCAACGGTCGCGGTGGGCAGGGCCCGGTTGACGGTGGCCTACTGCCCGGACTGCATGGCCTGTGCGATCTCCTCGGGGCTGACCTCGCGCACCGGCTGTCCGAGTGACCACAGGTGGCCGAACGGGTCGCGCAGAACGCCGTAGCGGTCGCCCCAGAACTGGTCTTCGAGCGGCATGACGATCTCGGCGCCGGCGTCGACGGCCTTGGCGAACTTGTCCTCGACATCGGTCACGGTGAGGTGGATGGTCACCGGGCTTCCGCCCAGCGCCTTGGGCGTTGACGGCTTGCCGTCGTTGTACTCGGGAAAGTCGTCGTTCAGCATGACCGTCGACCCGTTGATGTTGAGTGCGGCGTGGATGAGTTTGCCGTCGGGCCCGGGCACCCGGCCCAGCTCGGTGGCATCGAATGCCTTGACGTAGAAGTCAATTGCCGCGGCAGCGTCGTCGACAACCAGATGCGGAAGGACTGCGGGGGTTACTTCGATCGCCATGATTCTCTCCTGGTGTTGGTGAGCGGGTTCAATGCAGACCCGCGCGGCAGGCGGATCTCATCGGCGGACACATCCATGCAACCACCGCCCACCGACAAAAGCTCGGCCGCGAACCCGTCGTTTCGGCGCAAGGGCGAGAAGTCAGACGACCGAGAAACCGGGAGGCAGATCGGCCCGTCCGGTCAGGGTCATCAGCACCGCCTCACCCGTGCCCAGCTCGACCGCGATCCGCGCGGCCAGGACGGTGGCTGCCGTCATCACCTCGGCCGGCAGATCCGCCGAAACACCAGTGGCCCGCGCGATGTCCAGGCTGTGCACAGCGAGTTCGAAGATGCGGGTCGGCAGGTAGTCGCTCAATCGGATGCCGAACCCGCCGATCACGGTGATCAACGGATCGCCTGCCTTGTCGACATCGGCCAGGGCCTGGCTGACCAGCGCATCCACCGCGGCGGCCGGATCGGAGCCCAGGTCGCGGCCGGCCTGCCTGCCGCGTTCGACGACGGCGTCGCCGTCGGACAGGAACGCACGAATCGCGGCGTAGTACTCGACCGGTCCTGCCAGATCGGCCGCCGACGCCGGGTCCTGTAGGTACGTGCTGACGGTGATCAGCGAGCGCGACGCGTGACCCACAAGGGCGCGCAGATCCCACTCGCCCAGGCCGGGCCCGTCGAACGAATCCGCCGGCAACGCCCGAACCAGCCGGGCGAAAGCGTGTGCCGCCGAGGCGAATTCGTCGCGAGGACCGCTCACGACGTGGCGATCTTGTCCCATCCGGCGACCGACTGCACGCTGCGCGGTTCGGGGCCGACGTAGATGGCGGCGGGGCGGACCAGCTTGCCCAGCCGTTTCTGTTCCATGATGTGCGCGCACCAGCCGGCGGTCCGGCCACAGGTGAACATCGCGGGCATCATCGAGGCGGGCACCTCGGCGAAGTCCAGGATCACCGCCGCCCAGAACTCGACATTGGTCTCGATGGCCCGGTCCGGGCGCCGTTCGCGAAGCTCGGCCAGCGCGGCTTGCTCCAGGGCCGCGGCCACCTCGTAGCGGGGCGCCTCAAGGCGTTTCGCCGTGGCCCGCAGCACCCGGGCCCGCGGATCCTCGGCCCGGTACACGCGATGGCCGAAGCCCATCAGCTTGTCGCCGCGATCCAGGATGGATTTCACCACCGCGCGGGCGTCACCGGACTTCTCGACCTCTTCGATCATCGGCAGCACCCGGGCCGGGGCACCGCCGTGCAGCGGCCCGCTCATCGCGCCCACCGCGCCCGACAGGGAGGCCGCGACGTCGGCGCCCGTGGAGGCGATCACCCGGGCCGTGAACGTCGAGGCATTCATCCCGTGTTCGGCGGCGGTGACCCAGTAGGCGTCGATCGCCTCGACGTGCCTGGGATCCGGGTCGCCCTGCCAACGCGTCATGAAACGTGCTGTGACCGTGTCACATTCGTCGATCCGGCGTTGCGGCACGGCGGGCTGATAGATGCCGCGGGCGGACTGGGCGACGTAGGACAGTGCCATCACCGAGGCCCGGGCCAACTGGTCACGGGCAGTGGTGTCGTCGATGTCCAACAGTGGCGCGTAGCCCCAGATCGGAGCCAGCATCGCCAGTCCGGCCTGGACGTCGACGCGGACATCGCCGCTGTGGATGGGCAGCGGGAAGGGCTCGGCCGGGGGCAGGCCCGTGCCGAAACTGCCGTCGACCAGAAGTCCCCACACGTCGCCGAAGGTGACCCGGCGTTCGACGAGTTCCTCGATGTCCACGCCCCGGTAGCGCAGCGCGCCGCCGTCCTTGTCCGGCTCGGCGATCTCGGTGGTGAAGGCGACGACGCCTTCGAGGCCGGCAACGAAGTCTTCCGGTACAGCTGGCATGGCCAGATTGTTGCACCACGTCCAGGCGTAGCGTTACCGCGGTGGCCATACCCTCCGGACCAGCCCCTGAACACGACCAACACGACCTGGCTGCCATGCGTGTGGACTACGTGGAGAAGGACGGCTGCGGCGACCTGGACGTCGACTGGCTCGGCGATGACCCGGCAACCGGTTGGCTGACGCTGTTGCGGACCTGGCTGGCCGATGCGTACCGCGCCGGAGTGGCGGAGGCCAATGCCATGGTCGTGGCCACCACCGACAGCGAGGGAAGACCCGTCAGCCGAACCGTGTTGTGCAAGAGCATGGACGAGACAGGCATCACGTTCTACACCAACTATGACTCCGCCAAGGGGTCACAGCTGGCCGCACATCCGTACGCGTCGGCGACCTTCCCCTGGTACCGGCTGGGGCGTCAGGTCCATGTGCGCGGTCCGGTCACCAAGGTGAGCCGTGAGGCCACCCAGGAGTACTGGTCCAAGCGGCCCCGCGGTTCGCAGCTGGGGGCGTGGGCGTCGCAGCAGTCGAGCCCGATCGCATCGCGCCCGGCGCTGCTCGGCCAGCTCGCCGAGGTGACGGCGCGGTTCGCCGACCTCGAAACGGTTCCGGTGCCGCCGAACTGGGGCGGCTACCTGATCGCACCCGAGAGCGTGGAGTTCTGGCAGGGCCGGGAGAACCGGGTACACAACCGAATTCGCGTGATCTTCGCCGCCGGGCCGGCATCGGGTGAGGCGCACGCCGAACGCCTCCAGCCATGAAGTTCCCCCGTCGCTTCGCTCGCCCCAGGGCGACATCCCCCGTCGCTTCGCTCGCCCGCCGTCGTGCGTAGGTTCTTCGCCGACACCACACCGCTGCGCACCCCGGACTTCCGGCGGCTGTGGGTGGCCGGGATCCCCACGGTCATCGGTGCCAACCTGACCATCTTTGCGGTGCCGGTGCAGTTGTACGTGCTCACCGAGAACTCCGCCTACGTCGGATTGTCCGGCCTGTTCGCGCTCGTCCCGCTGGTGGTCTTCGGCCTGTGGGGCGGAGCCTGGGCCGACGCGATGGACCGCAGGCTGCTGCTGATCATCGCCTCGATCGGCCTGGCCGTGTCGTCGGTGCTGTTGTGGCTGCAGACCGCGCTGGCGCTGAACAACGTCTGGGTGGTGCTGTGCCTGCTGTCGGTGCAGCAGGCGTTCTTCGCGATCAACAGCCCGACCCGGTCAGCGGCGATTCCACGGATGCTGCCGGGCGAGCAGTTGCCCGCGGCGAACGCGCTGAACATGACGGTCTTCCAGTTCGGGGCGATCGTCGGACCCCTGTTGGCCGGGGTGATGTTGCACTGGGTGGATTTGTCGACGCTCTATCTCATCGACGCCATCTGCTGCCTGGTGCCGATCTGGGCCACGTTCCGGCTGGCGCCGATGCCGCCGGCGACCACCGAGGAGGGCGGCTCGCGGTGGGGCCTCACGGCGGTGCTGGACGGTTTCCGCTACCTCGCCGGTAACCGGGTGGTGTTGATGTCGTTCGTCGTCGATCTGGTGGCGATGATCTTCGGGATGCCGCGGGCACTGTTCCCCCAGATGGCACATGAGAGCTTCGGCGGTCCGGTGGAGGGCGGCACTGCCATGGCGTTGCTGGCGGCGGCGATGTCGGTGGGTGCGGTGGCCGGTGGCGTCTTCTCTGGCTGGCTGCCGCGGATTCGTAGGCAGGGGCTGGCCGTGGTCGTGGCGATCGTGGTGTGGGGCGCGGCGATGGCCGGGTTCGGTATCGCCGGTGGTGCGGCAGGCGGCAGCGCCGGGGTGGTGCTGTGGATTGCGTTGGCTTTCTTGGCCGTTGGCGGTGCGGCCGACATGGTGTCGGCCGCGTTCCGGTCGACGATCCTGCAGCAGGCGGCCTCTGACGAGCTGCGCGGCCGGCTACAGGGCGTCTTCACCGTCGTGGTCGCCGGCGGCCCGCGGTTGGCGGACACATTGCACGGCGCGGCAGCGGCGGCGGTGGGCACCACGGTCGCCGCTGCGGGCGGCGGGGCGCTGGTGATCGTCGGTGTGCTGATCGCCGCGCTCGCGGTGCCGGCGTTCGTGCGCTACCGGGTGGGCGCGACCGGCGCGCAGACGACCGTCCCGCAGGAACAGTCCGAGGCTGACAAAGTATGACGACCGGCGAATGGCACTGAGCGCCACATAGTTGCCGAAATGGACCGAAAAGCAGGCCTTTGAGGGCTAACATCCGATCTCGTGGTTGACGGGATGCGCCAGGCCGAGACCGGACTGCGCGAACGCAAGAAGCAGCGCACCCGAGCGATGCTGATCGAGGCCGCGATAGACCTGTGCGACCGCCAGGGATTCGAGAGCACCACCGTCGAGCAGATCGCGGCGGTCGCAGATGTCTCGCCACGCACCTTCAGCCGCTACTTCGCCACCAAAGATGCAGTGGTGCTGGCGTTCGTCGACGAGGTGATCGAGAGTGTGGCGGTCGAGTTGACGGCGCAACCGGCCGACATCGGCCATCTCGAGGCGGTATACCGCGCTCACGTGCAAGCCTTCCTCAAGACCAAGACCGCGCCGCCGACCCAGCTCACGGCCGATCGGCTGTTGGCCTCGGCGCGCATCGTCACCTCGTCGCCGGCGCTGATGCACACCGCGTCGCAGTTCCGGGCGGATGCGGTCAACGTCGCGTTGACCCGGCGGATGGGCGTGCCCGGTGACGATCGCCGGCTCAAGCTGACGGCCGTGGTGTGGGGCTCGATCATCATGACGGCCATCGCTGAGCTGGGATCTCGGGCCGACTGGGCTTCGGTGAGCGTGGACGACATCGTCGACAAGATCAAGGCGACGTACGCCGATTTCCTCGCGGTCGTCGAGGGCGCGGGATAGCTCGCGGGAGCGATACATCCGGGAATCTTGGCGCGCAGCCGACCCCACAGATGCGGTTAGGCTCAATCGGCCGCGTACGAATGCGAAGTATCGGCAGTATTCGACGGTTCGGTGGCGCAGGTCAGCGAACGCCGCTGCGCACGGCGGCGCCGGGCCCGATTACCATCGAATCTTCGGATCGTCGACGGCTGGCGATCGCTGTTCGGCGGGGTCAACGAGCAATGGGTGGGGAAAAGCAGATGACAGACGGCTGGCACGGGGACGGCCCGGCTGATCCATTCGGCAACAACCCATTCGGCGGCCCGCGACGGGCGATCGCTTCGGCCAACCATGGGGTCGCCGTACAGCCTGCTTCGATAGCATCACGTGGTGCGGTTCGGGGGTCTGGCTTCGCTTTCAGTGGTGGGCATCCCACGCTGCGCCGACCTGGCTCGACCGAGAACTGAAGACGGAAGGATTGGTGGCGTTTGAGCACCCCGAGTCCATTCGATTTCAGCGACTTCGGTCCCCCGGCCCGGCCCGGGCCCTCCGGCCCGCCCGCCGGCCCCGGCGGGCATCCCGCACCAGGTCCGGGTGGGCCCTCGTCGGGTTTCGACCCGTGGGCCGGCGCACCTGCGGCCCAGGCCCAGCCCCAGCGTGCGTCGCACGAGGTCTTCGGGGGGCCGCCTGCCGGCCAACCGATGGGGGCGCAGGACGCGTTCGGTCAACCCATCACGGTCGGGCCCGGAGCCGCCGCGCTGCGGACCACCGGACCACCGTTGATCTGGTTTGCGGTGGCGCTCGCACTGGCACTGGCCGGAGTGATCATCGCGGTGATCGGCGCGATCATGGGACCGATGATCGTCACGGCGGTCGCGGGTTGGCTGTTGGCCGGGCCGGTGGCCATCGGCGCGCTGGCGGTCTACACACGGGTGGACACCCGGCGCCGCACGGATGCCATCTACTCGGCGCCGAATTGGACGTCGACGCTGTACTGGGCGGTGTTGGCGGTCTGCCTGGTCGGTATCGCCGTCGGGGCCTGGCAGATCGCACTGTGGGCGGGCAGGCTCTAGAGCGATGACGAGGGGATTGCACAGGGGATTTGTGCGCGTCGTCGCCGCGATGGTGCTGGTCGCGCTGACCGGCCTGCTGGGCTTGAGCCTCCCGACGGCGTCGGCGCAGGAATCGGCCGGCGGGGCGAAGCGGTTTGGCGCGTGCCTGGCCGCACAGAAGACCGGTGACCTGCTGTTGCTGTTCGACGAGTCGAGCAGCCTGCAGCAAAGCGACCCACAGGGCGCTCGGGTGCAGGCAGCCCGCTACCTGCTGCAGACCCTGGGACGCTATGTCGGACGAGTGGATGCGGACCTTGAGGTGGCCTCGGCCGGCTTCTCCGACACCTACACCCCGGAACACGACTGGACCCGCCTCACCGACGCCAACGCCGGGGAACTGGCGCAGCAACTGGGCAGCCTGGAGTCCAAGAACACCGGCATCGACACCGACTACTGGACAGCTCTGGACGGGGCGCGTCAGGCGTTGGCGGCCCGCGCCAAGAACACCGAGGGCGGTCAACGCTGCCAGGCGATCGCGTGGTTCTCCGACGGCAAGATCGACTTCACCGCACGCGACGTGGCGAAGCCGTACGCCGAAGGCGTCGATCTGAGCAGCCAGGAAGGGGTCGACCAGGCGCGGCAGCGCGCGATCGAGTCGATCTGCCGGTCCGGCGGCGTAGCCGATCAGGTGCGGTCGTCGGGGATCGTGATGCTCGGCATCGGCCTGGGCGCCACCACGGCGCCTGCGGACTTCGACGTGATGAGTGCGATCAGCACCGGGAAGGGTCTCGCGGGGAAAACCTGTGGGGACAAGACCGATCCGGTGCCGGGCGACTTCTATTCGGTGGCCGACATCGACGACATGCTGTTCGCGTTCGACGCGCTCAACCCGGACCCGGGTATCGAGGGCCAGGGTGCGGTGTGTCAGCTGCAGGTGTGCCCGGAGGCCAAGCACAACTTCGTGCTGGACCGCTCGATCAAGTCGGTGACAATCCTCGGCTCCGGCGACGTGCCCGGCGTGGTGCCCTACCTGGTGTCACCATCGGGGCAGACGGTCGAGTTGCCGCGCAAAGACGGCTCGACCGACATCGACGTCGCGGGCGTCAAAGTGACTTACGAGTGGCTGTCCGAGACCGGGCAGAACATCGTCATGCAGAACACCGGCGGCGGCGAGTGGATCGGCCAGTGGGGCATCGTCTACGTCGACACTGCCGGTAAGCACCCCGACGCGGTGTCGAAGGTCAGCATCCACATCTCCACCGACATCTTCCCGGCACTGGTCAGCAGCGACGGGAAGAAGGGGCTTGACGTCACGTGGCACAGCGGTCAGACCCTGGACGGGGTGACCTTCGGCCTCGTCGACGGGCAGAACAAGCCGATGACGCCCACCGACCTCGTTGGTTCAGCCACGCTGTCGGCGCAGCTGGTGCCCGCCGGGGCCGCACCCATCGAACTGCTCGCCAATGTCCCGAAGGAGGACATCGGCAAACCCGTGAAGGTCGATCTGAGCCAGGTCGAACCCGGCCCGGCCACGTTGAAGATGTCTTTGGTCGTCACCACCGCACCAGCAGTGGACCTGACGGGTGTGCAGGTCGCGCCCGGTACCCAGTTGTCGCCGCAGAACGTCGACGTCAATCTGCAGATCCTGCCGAAGCTGGGCCTGCCGTCGCCGGGCGAGCGGATCGACTTCGGCAGCGTCCAGGCCACAGAGGGAGCGACGGCGTCGCTGAACATCACCGGCCCGGGCTGCGTGTGGATCGCCGATTCCGATGCCGTCACGGTGGAGGCCGGCCCGGAGGGTATCGGCACACCGAAGGTGACCTCGGCGGCGGACTCGCCGGGCAACTGTTTGAAGCTGCAGGAGGGGCAGACCGGGAAGCTGGAGGTCACCCTGCGCACCGAGCAGGACGGGCACGGCGGCCTCAACGGCACGGTCCCGCTGCACGTCGCGGCGCTGGAGAACCCGGACGACTCGCAGACGGTCCAGGTGCCGTTCACGGCATCGCTGATCAAGCCGTTGAGCACCGTCAACTTCGTGCTGGTGCTCATCGCCGCGCTCCTGCTCGGCCCGGGCATCCCGCTGGGGTTGCTGTACCTGTCGAAGTGGTGGGTGAGCAAGATCCCCGACATCCCGCTGTTGGCCGAACGGATCCGGGCCGAGGTGCGCTCGGACATCGCGCTGCGGGACGGTGAACCGTTCGCGATGGTCGACACCGATCTGGTCAACCCGGTACCCGGGCTGGCCGGCGGTACGCGTCGACTCTCGGTGCTGGGAACGACGCTGACCGTGGTGCTGGGCCGCAGCCCGTTCGGCGCGGGCCACGTCAGCGTCGACGCCGGCCACCTGGTCACCACCGGTTCCGAATTGCCGGCCACCGACGCCACGGGCCTGCACGCGGTGCTGCCTCTGGCGGTGCACAACACCTGGGTGGTGTTGCACGACCCGCGTGGGCCGTCCACCGAGGCCGAAGTGCTGTTGCTCGTCAGCGGCAACACGGATATCGCGGCGCGGGAAAAGCTTTACGAAGAGGTTGCGCGCCGGCTGCCCGAGGTCCTCAACGGCCTGCGGTTGCGGGCCGTCCAGGCCGGGTTGGCGTCACCGCACGACGATGCCGGGCCGGGCGCATCCCCGTTCGGTGACACCGCCGTGGGAGCGCCGGTCGGCTATGACCCGTTCGCCGACGGTGCACAACCGTCGGGACCGCCGTCGATGGGCCCGCCTTCGATGGGCCCGCCCCCGTCAGGACCGCCGCCTTCGGGACCCCCGCCGATGGGCCCGCCGCCGTCCGGGCCCGGACCCGGTCGGCCTGGGCCGGCCCAGCCACAGCGGTATGACAGCGATCCGTTCAATCCGTTTGGAGAAGGAGCCTGATGCGACGATTCCTGGTAGTGGGATGCGGCGGTTCGGGTGGCGCCACGTTGGCGTTCATGATGGACCAGCTTCGCTCCGAACTGCACGCCGCCGGCGTCGACAAGGTGCTGTCGGGTTGGCAGTTCGTGCACATCGACGTGCCCAGCGCCGCCGAATCGGGGCCTGAGGGTCTCGCCAACGTGCCCGCGCAGGGCGGCAGCTACATCGGTTGTGGTCCGCAGGGCAGCAGCTACGCGATCCTCGACGGCGCACTGTCGCAGCGGCTGGCCGCCGACGGTGCGCTGGACGCCATCGCCACCTGGGCGCCGCGCAATCCGCAAGAGGTGACCAACCCGATCTCGGCAGGCGCGGGGCAGTACCGCGCCATCGGCCGGATGATCACGCTGAGCAAGGCCAGTGAGATCCATGCCCGGCTGCAGGCGGCCTGGGACGCCTTGTTCCGGGTCGAGACCATCTCGGAGATGTCGACGGTCAGCGTGCCCGGCATGGGCCGGTTCGACCCCAACGAGCCGCCGCTGGTGCTCGTGGTGTCGTCGATGGCCGGCGGTGCGGGCGCGTCGATGGCGCTGGACATCTGCCGACTGCTGACCCTCGTCACCGGCCTGGACCCGAAGCTGATGGGCGTCTTCATGGTGACCCCCGACATCTTCGAGTCGCTGCCGGAGAGCGCGCGGATCGGTGTCCGGGCCAACGCGTTGGCCATGCTGGGCGAGATCGTCGCCAGCCAGACCGGCGCGGCCCGTGAACACGACGTGCGCATCCTGCGGGCGTTGGGCCAGCATCACGGTGACGGCGAGCCGATCCCGTTCGCCCGCGTCTTCCCGGTGGGCCGCTACATCGGCGCCGACCGCACGCTGTTCGGCGACGGCTCCCAGTACGCGGTGTACCGCGGTCTGGCCCGCGGGTTGGCCGGCCTGATGATGAGCGGTAAGGCCAGCGACCAGTTCGTGTCCTACGACCTCGGCAACACCGCGTCCCCGACCGGGGACCGCGACGTGCTCGGTTGGGGTATCTCGTCGTGGGATGTGTTGCCGTGGGGCACATACGGTTTCTCCAGCCTGAGCATGGGACGGGACCGCTACGCCGAGTACGCCGCGCAGCGCCTGGCCCGCAGCTGTGCCGACAAGCTGTCGTTCGGGCACCTGCAGGCAGGCAATCCGGCGTCCAGCAACGAACAGCTGGACACGCTGCTGAGCAGCCAGTGGCAGGCGCACTGCAACGAGCTGCGGATGCCGGCCGCGGCCGGCGACGAGCAGGCACGCGTCGGCATCCTGGGCAACTGGATCGCCAACGGCGCCTTCCCGCCCGAGGCGGTGTCCTCCACCGTCAACGGGCTGATCGAGCGGCAACTGCGCGGCTACCTGCCCAACCCCCAGGGCATGTCCGCCGAGCAGTGGGTGCCGGTGTTCCGTCAGGCCGTGATGAACCGACGCGCCGACCTGGCCCGGGCCTGCTCCGAGACCGCGTACGCGATGGTGTTCTCCTGGCACCGGGAGTTCGCCGACCAGGTCGAGCAGATGGTCGGTACCGCGGCTGCCTCGCTCGGCCTGCCCTACGCCCGCGAGCTGATCGACCGGCTGCGCCTGCACCTCGACAGCGTGCTGGCGCCCGGCATCGCGCAACTCGGCGCCATGGGCCCGCCCGATATCGTCGCGATCCCTCCGCAGGTCGACGCGGCCCTGCGGTCGCTGCGCGGCGTGATGACCAACGCCGACCAGGTGCTGGGCATCGCACTGGACGGTTTCCGGTCGACGGTGCGCCGACAGCTCTACGCCGACGCCGCGGCTCGGATGGCCGACGTGCTGCGGGTGATGGGCGCCGAATTGCTGGCGCCGCTGCGCGATGCGCTGGGCGAGGCGATGATCCTGCTGGAGAAGGCCCGGTCCGAGCCGCCGTCAGACGTCGGCCTGGCCCGCCTGTCCACCGACCAGTACGTGGCGTGGCCGTCCGACGCCGATGAGCTCGTGCCCTCACGGTTCGCCGAAGCCAACAACGAGGTGCTGCTGATCAGCTCCTCGGCGTTCAAGCAGCGCTACGAAACCGATCTGCCCAAGGCGGTGGGCGGTTCGAACGCGATGATTCCGCTGCGCACCGCCGTCGACGACGCCACCACCCGGGTGATCCTCGGGCTGTGGCAGACCACCGGCGGCACGGCAGCGCCGGGCGGGCTCATCGAACGCACCGCGACGTGGGTGACCCGGGCACTGGGGACCGATCCGGAGAACGGGCGGCCGCGGGTGCCGTCGATGGCGCAGTTCGACGTGCACACCCGGCCCGCCGAACTGCTCGCGCGGGCCCGGCTCTACGTGGGGCGGCCCGGTGAGTCGTTCGAGGAGTTCTGCAAGGTCTCGTTGCGCGACTACGTGCAGGGCGCGGGCGCCTCGGAATCGGAGCTGGTCAATCGGCGTCGTGACATCGACACCAAGTTCGCGGAGGCCCTGTCGCTGGCGCGGCCGCTGGCCAGTGTCAACGATCAGGCGTTGCAGCGGGTGCACCCTGGCCAGCAGGTCGAGTACCGGTACAAGTTCTCCGAGATCCCGTTCGCCGGCCAGCCTGTGGCCGAAACGTTGGCCGAGGTGCTGCGCGCCAACCCGCGCATCGACCAGGCCACCAAGGACAACTACGGCCGGTCTCTGTCCGACGAGGACAGCGTCACCCGTATCGACATCTTCGGGTCCTACCCGAACTACTCGCCGCTGGTGTTCGATTCGGTGCTCAAGCCGGCCGCGCAGCAATGGGCGCAGACCGCCGGTCCGGGCCGGGGGGCGTTCTGGCGGTACCGCCGTTCGCGGCCGTTGTCGGCGTCGCTGCCGATGACCGACGCCGAACGGCGCACCATGACCGCGGGGTGGTTCCTCGGGCAGATGCTCGGACGGATCCAGATCCCGGCGTCGCCGTTCACCGATCCGGTGCGCATCTACGACGGCGACGACAACCAGTGGCTCGGCTTCCCGAACCCGCTGCTGACTCCGCCGTCGGCGTTCACCGCGTCCTACGACTGGCTGCCCGCCGTGCTGGAGTCGAGCCTGCTGGCCATCGCCACTTCACATGAACCGCCGGTGATGCGATCGCTGCGGCCGTACACGGTGCTGCGTGCGCTCTATGACTCGCACAGCCAGGACCCGGCCAGCGGCATCGTCGAACTGTCGGCGGCGGCACTGGTGCGGGAGTTCCTCAAGTCCGGAACGTCCGGTCCGGGGATCACTTCCCGGGTCGGGCCGATCGCGGCCGCGCAAACCGCCGAGGATCGGCAGGCAGCCGCCGAAACGTGGTTGGGCAACGTCCGCGACGTCGCGGCCCAGTACCTGCCGGCCGACACCCCCGGGGCTACTCCCGATGGTGCGTTCACGACCGTCGCCACCCGGTCCAAGGCGGCCAAGACACCGATCTTCCGTGACCTGGCGCCCGATGTCTTCTGGGCGACCGAGGCGCTGATCAAGCTGTTGCAGCGCGAGGGTGCGGCGTTGGCTCAGGGGGAGACGGCCGGTGCGGGCGCGTTCTTCGATGACGGCGGCTCGGTCGTCATCCCCGACGGGGGGACGTTCTGACGATGTCGCTGCCCGGGACAACTCCGACCGCCGCGCCGCAGCGGGCGTTGACGGTGCTGCTGGCACCCCGCCCACAGACCGAGGAGATCCTGTCCGTCCTGGTGGATTACTCCGCGGTCGGTCTGATCGGGCCGTTCGTGTGGGTCGACGCCGCCGAGGTCGGCGACAGCTCCACGCACGGAACGCTGGTTCGCGACGGACAGGGCGAGCCGGTGGTGTTGCAGCAGATGCTGACCGGTGAGCGCTATGACCGGATCCGGATCGCAGTGCTCGTCCCGGTCGACGTGCCGGCGACCGATCGGGTCCCGCTGGCGGTCGAGCAGGCGGTGGAGCAGACCGTCCGCAGCAGTTCGATGGGTGCCCCGATCAACCTGCTGCGGCTGTTGTTCACCCGGGGTGACGCGATCCCCACCACTCCCGATCTGGCATTGGTGCTCGAGGGTTGGCACAACCTGTTGATCGCGCCGGAAGATTCGGCAGCGCCCGGTCTGGGTGCGGTGGCCTGGGGCCGGCTCACCGATCCGTTGGATGTGGCGCAGTTCGCCGCTCCGGTGGTGGCCGGCGTGACGGGGTTGTGGGCCGGCGTGGACCAGGGTCCCTTCGACACGTTGGAGATCCTGCCCGGGCAGACGGTACGCGCGGTGCGGGCGTTCTACCGGTGGCTCGACACCGATGGCGTGGAGGAAGGCCTGCGGGCGCACCTGTTCGACCCGACGGGCCGGCTGCCGCTGCCCCGCGGCGGCCAGGTGCCGGTGGTCTACGTCGAGGATGTCCCGACCGCCGCCCAGTCGATGGCGCGCGCGTTGTGGACGAAACACCGTGACGTGCTGCGCGGTCCGAGGATCGCGGCGACCGCAGGCCCGGAGCAGGCCATCTCGATCTGGGCCGCGATGAAGATGTTCCTCAAGTTCATGGGTGCGGCCGTGCGCAGTGCGCCCGCGGCGTGGTGGTCGGCCGTGATGGGGACGGTCACCTCGGCGGTGGTCACCACGGTGCAGAGCACCGTCTTCGGCCGTACCGACTCTGCGTTCGCCGTGGTCGCCGACACCACCCAGTCAGACTGGCAGGACCTGGGGCGCAGCGCGGAAACCCTGAGCAACGCCCTGGGCGGGCAGCCGGAACATTTCGCCCAGCAGGACATGAGCGGGTTGTGGACCGACTTCGTCAACGGCGCACTGACTTTGGCCGATGGAGGCCGCCGCGCCGGCGGGCTGGAGCCTGTCCAGGTCGGTGCGGCCATCGGGGTGGTCTACAATGCCGCCGACGTGGTGCCGAGTGCGGCTGAGCGTTTCCAGGGCATTCCGACGTCGCTGGCGGCGGTGATCGGCGTCAGCTCGGTGGAGGGCGCCGACGTGCTCGGTGCGGCCAACCTTCGGGATCGGCTGCAGCGCGCGTACTCCGACCCGGCTGCCGGTGTGGAAGCCCGGAACACCGGCACCGAGCTCGATCGCTGGCAGGCGTCCGTCACGAAAAGCTATGCCTGGCAGGTCAGCTCGATCCTGGCCGATTTCATGCACCGGGGCCGTGCCGAAGTGGCGGATCTGGTGTCCCAGATTCAGACTCTGGCGAACCGCGGGGCGGTCGACGAGCGGCTGAAGGCGCGGCAGCAGGCCATCAGCACCATCCTCAAGACGTTCACCTGGGCGTTGCTGGCCGTGCTGGTGATCCTGATCGGTGTGGCCGCCATGGACTGGGTGCGTTGGAAGTTCGCCCTGGCCACCGGCGGAGCCCTGATCGGCCTGTACATCGTCGTGTCGATGGCGTTGTTCCTGCTCGGTCAGAGAGACCTGTTCGCCGAGATGAACATGCGCAAATCGCAGGCGGCCGAACTGGACGCCCTGCAGGCGAACCTACGTACCGCATTGCAGGACGTGGGCCGGTTGTCGACGGCTTACGGCCAGCTGCTGGCCTGGTGCAGGACCTTGGGCACGGTCCTGCGGGCGCCCTTCGGTGCGCCACCGCCGGCACGCCCGCCGGTCGGTCAACTCGCCGCGGGGCTGCCGCGGTCCACCCAGGTCGGGGTGGCGATGGCGTCAACGGAGCAGGCCGACAACGCCATTCACGGCATCCAGAGCCGGCTCTATGCGTTGGGCTGGCTGAGCAAACCGTGGGAGGACATGGTGGGCGAGGCGGCCGCGCGGCTGCGTGAGGAGCCGACGGCGTTTCTCAAGCAGCCAGGTGTCGGCTCGTCCTCGGGTCTCGACCAGTGGTCTCAGGCGGTGATCGGCGGCCGGGTGAAACCCACTGGCGCCGACGCGCTGTGGGCCCGGGTGGAGCACATGTTCAACGACAGCGGGACTGGGGTGAGCGACACGCTGACCCGAAACGTCCTGGTGCCCACCATCGGTCGGCAGGTGCCCGCCCAGCAGTTCAGCGCCGGCATCACCGATCACCGGCCCGGTCATGCGGCCCCGTTCGACGCGTCGCTGTTCACGCATGCCGCTGTGACGGCGGGCCGTTCGGCGGTCGCGGTGGACAAGGTGACCGTCAACCGGCGCGGGCTGGGCTACCGGGCGGTTGTGGTGCAGGCCAGCGACGGTCTGCCGCCGTATGACTTCGCGTTGTTCGAGACTCCGGTGGCGGTCATGCCCGGCGTCGAGGACGAGCCGACAACGATGATCAGCCGGGCCGACCTTGGTGTGCCGCCCGGGGAGGACATGGTGTTCTAGCGATGAATGATCCACGTCCCGCTCCCGACAACGACGACGATCCGCGGTTGGCGCCGCTGCTGGCCTGGCGTCAGCAGTTGCTCGACTCCGGGGTCGTGGCTGCCCGCAGCTTCAAGGAAGCCCATGTGCGCCTGGTGCTGCGGTCGGGTTGCACCGATGTCGAACGGATCCGGGCCATGCTGCCGGGGTCGGTGGCCGAGCACGCCGAGGACATGGCCCGGGTGCTGGCCGAGTTGGGTGATGCAGGCCGTGGGCCCGACGCCGCTTCGGGGCGGCACCGCTCCGGCGAATCCGTAACCGAGTCCGTGACCGAAACCGTCGAGACGCCGGCCCCGCCGGCTTCGTCGCCCGCCCCGCCGGTGTCTCCCGCGCCGGCTCCGTCGGCCGAAACCGTGCCACCGCCTCCTGCGCCGGTCGAAATGCCCTTGAGCGCAGCCGATTTCGCGCCGTTCGCGTTCGGTGCCCAGCAGCCGCCGAGTCACAACATCGCGTTGCGGCGACGCCCGGATGGCGCCGCGCTGGACCTGAGCTGGCCGCCGTACGAGTCGGCTGAACCGGTGGTGCTGTACCGCCTGGTCAGCGCCGAGGGTGACGCACCGTATGCGCCGGACCGGGCTGACCTGGTGGCCGCCACCGCAACCCCGTACGCCGAGGACGCCCGGCCCGCCACTTCTGCAGCCAGGCATTTCCAGGTGTGGGTCAATGTCGGGTCGTCGCGTGCCGATGCGCTCGCCGCCCAACCGGTGCTGTACGCGGCAGGGGTACTGGTCAGCCCGCTCACCGCCTTCGACATCCGGGAGGATTCCGGACGGGTCATCGGGCAGTGGGCGGTGCCGACCGGGGTGAGCGCGGTGTTCGTCTACCGCATCCCGGCCGAAGAAGCGGGCCGCGACGGCCCTCAGTACCGGATCCTGGCCGACAGCGCCAACCTCTCCGGGTTCATCGACACCGACACCGTTCGCGGGCAACGCTATCTGTACCGGGCCCGGTGCGCGGCCACCGTGGACGGCGTGCTGCGACTGTCCGAAGCGGTCGAGGTCGACGTCGCGGTCTCTGCGGTGTTGGAGCCCGTCACCGACCTGGCGGTGGTGGCCGGTGGCGACGGCTCGGTGTTCGACCTGACCTGGACGCCTCCGCCCGCCGGGCGTGTGGTGATCTACCGCAGCGAGAACGGGCCCAACGCCGGCGCCGATTCCGCCGAACTGTCCGAGGACGCCCTCGAACAGGTGGGGCTCACGCCCGAGCTGCAGCTGACGCAACCGGTGGTCACGCGGCACACCCCGGACGGCAGGCCGGAGTCGGTGTTGGTCGCGGTGTCGTGGCCGGCCGACTGGAGCCGTGCCTACCTGACCCCGGTGACGTTGCTCGGCGGGCGTGCACTGCTGGGCAAGACGCTGTCCTCGGTGCGCACCGGCACCATCACCGACATCGAGCTGGCCGAGTACTGCAACAAACAGGTGCTGACGTTCGACTGGCCTGACGGCGCCGCCGGCGTCGTGATGTACCTGGCTCCCAAGGGCCACGATCCGCGTGACGGGCTCACCGGCAAGTCGTTCGAGATCTCGCTACAGGAGTACGAGAAGTACGGCGGCATGCAGTTGACCGGGCAACTGCCTGTGGGCGGCTGCTCGCTGCACCTGGCACCGGTGGCGTTCTCCGGCGGCCGGCGTGTCACCGGCACGGTCACCAGCACCGAGTACGCCGGGCTGCTCCGGCTGCAGTACGCCGTGCAGGTTGTCCGTGACCCCAACGGTTTTCCGGTTTCCGCCACGATCGCGATGCGCTCCGAACATGACCTGCCGGGATCTCCGGCTTTCGTGTTGGTCAACAATCCGCAGCGGATTCCGCTCGGCGTACATGACGGCCAGGCCGTCGACGTGGCGCCGCTCACCGAGCAGGGCCAGATCGGCGACCGGCCCTCCAAGGAGTTGCGCTGGACAGCTCTCACGACGACCGGCACGGGCGAGCTGTGGGCCGCTGACGTGCGTGGCTTGCAAGGATGGATCAGGTTGTTCGTGAACACCCCCACGCCCGCGCGGCTCCGCGTCATCGCTCTGCTCGACCCGCCGGTGGAGACCCTGCGACTCACCCCGCCGGCGCGATGACCACTCGCTACGGCCAGTTGGCCTACACGTCGTTCGACAAGGTCGGGTCCGCCGGGGGCTGGCAGGTCAAGGAGTCCACCGGAGCGTTGACCGCCGACGAGACACAGCAGTTGATCGCCGGTGTGCGCACGGTGTTCCATCCGGTGGAGCCGTTACCCGCGTACCCGACACCCGAGCAGTTGGAGAGCGGTCCGCGCCGGCTGGCCTACCGCCCGCTCGACAGCGGCGCGGTCGGCTACTGGCATTCGATTCCGGCCGGGTCCGACAGCACCGGCCGGCCGGGCAACGTGTTCGCGCACGTGTTGCTGGACCGTCACCCCGATGCCGCGCGCCGGCCGATCGAATGGTGGCGGTCGGCCCAATGGCTGCGGCCGTACGGACCTGCGGCGGTTTCCCGCGCGGTCCTGCCGCCGCGCGCCCCGGAGCCGGGTGCGGTGGTGACGAAGGACAGCGTGATCGCGTTCGCGCTCGATCCGGCCACGTGGCGCCTGACCACCTTGTTCGGGCTGCTGGATGCCGTCGTCGCCGCGCTCGCCGGTGGTCCGGCGGTGGTGTTCGGGGCTGAGTCACCCGAATCGGCCGCGCAGTGGATCGGGTTGGTCAGCTTCCTGATGTCGTCGGGGACCGCAGCGGACTTGAGTTTCTCCACCTTCGACCGAGCCGATCAGCTGGCCCTGGCGCCGCAGAGCGGCCAGCATCTGACCGCGGTGCCGATCGGGGACCTGGGCGCGGTTCCGCCGGGAGTCGTCGGTATCGGGGAGACCGAGCTGATCTCGCTGGGTGAACTGGGCGGGGAGCCGCACCGCACCGCGGCCGGGCAGACCATCGAGGTCACCCCGTGGTCGGCCATGGCACAGGTTGTGTTGCTGGATCCGGCGTCGGCGCGGACCCTGCTCGACGACATCGACCGGTTCGCCGCGGAGGTGTCCGATGCCGGATTGCATCCGGCGTGGCCGATGGCGATGGCGGTGACGGCCAACGCGGAGTTCGCCGACGCGATCGACGAGGCACACGACGTCATCACCACGTATTCGCCGCCGGGGGTGCCCGCGGGATCTGCCGCGGCCCGGACCATCGCCGGGGTCCTGGGCGAGGTGGTGGGCACGACGACCGCCGAGGCCTGGCAGGCGGTGCAGAACCTCGCAGGTGGTGCCGCCGCAGACTTCGCCGACGTCAGCTATCTGTGCCGGGCGCTCGGTGACGACGCCTGGCTGGCGCAGCCCGGACCGATTCCGCTGGGGCCGAGGGCGTTTCACGGAAAGGTGACGCCGGTCGAGGTGCAGGGGGTGATCGGGCAGGCGCTGCAGCGGGCCCGCGACACCGGACCCGAGCGCGTGCTGAAAGTGGTGGACATGCTGCTGCGGGCCGGTGTGCGGGACGACCGGCTGGTGCCGGCGTTGCGTGGTGACGTGGTGGCGCAGCTCGATGATCCGTCGCGCGCCGCCGACCTGACCCGACGCCTCGGCGCCGAGGGCAAGCTGACATTGGCCGCCGCGCTGCTTCGCACCTCGGGCGGCGACGTGGCGGCCGGGGCCATCGGCGACGGCCTGCTGGACTGGCTGGTCGAGGGAGTCGATTTTCCCACCGCCGCAGAGCTTTCCCGGGCGCAGCCGTGGGATTTGGGCTGGACCCGCGCGGCGGTGCGCGGAGTGCGTGCGGTGCGGCGTGGCCCGTCCGCCCCGGGTGATCGCGTGGCCGAGCTCTGGTGGCTGGGTGTGTCGGGCTCGCCCCGGTTCGTCCAGGTGGCGGGCGACACCGTCTGGGATCCAGCAGATCTGCTGGCCGTCGTGGGCGACGGCGCACTGCCCGGCGCAGCGGCGGTCCGCACGCTGCTGGGTGCCCCCGACTCTCCCGAGCTGAACCAGTTGGCCGCCAAGGTGATCGACGGCAATGACGACAGTGCTGCCGTCGCGCATGCCGCGGTCCGGCACATCACCCCGCAGCAGTGGATGCAGCAGCGCTATGTGGACACCCATCAGCGGGCCTACCTCCCGTTCTGGGAGCAGACACTGACCACGGCCCGGCCGGGTGAGGTACACCGTGATTTCCTGGCCGGTCTGCTGACCTTCGCGGTGTTGGGAACCATTGCCGGCCAGCCCTTCCCGGACAGCTGCCACACGCTGGCTGCCGATCCGGACCTCGCCGCCGACGCGGTACGCCGAGTGCTCCCGCTGGTGGACGGATACGAGATCGCGCCGCACGTGGTGCTGGCCGTCAGCCTGCTGCACACCGTGGCTGCCGAGGACACCGAGATTCCGGTCAGCGGTGTCGAGGCGGTGCTGGCGCAACTGGCCGAGCAGGTGGCAGCACCGCTGCAGAATGACGACCACGAGGTCGAAGGGGTGGCGGCGCTGATGGCGCAGATGTCCGGAGACATGTCCGACGGCGCGCTGCGCCGATACCGAAAAATGGTGAGCAGGCTGTTGACGCGCCGCGCTGATGCACAACCGTCGCTGGCAGCCCGACTGCGGGGGAGCCGCTGATGCCGATCTATGTAGTGGGTGCACGCAACCAGCGTGTCCAGATTCCGAATCAGGCACTGACAGTGTCGATTACCGGCGCGGTCGGAGGTGCCGCGCTGGAAGTGCAGGGTGGGCCGGACCAGCCGGTGGTGCGTTCGACGGCTCACCAGGCGGTGCTGCCGAGCCTGACCGGGCCGGTCACGATCGTGGTGCGCCCGGTCGGCGCGGACCGATTCAATTCCGGCACGCTCATCCACCTGGCGATCGCACATGACAACCCCGGTGATGTCGACCCGGTGCAGGTGATGTTCGATCCTGTCGATGTCGGCGGCGACACGGTCGTCACCTTCGCTGCGCTCACCCCGAACGGCACCCAGATCGAGGTGGCCGTGAGCGCGGTGGCCGATACGCCGATGAGCCCGTTGGCATCCGCGGCCCGGACGTCTGCACGCAAGGTCACCGGCCGGGGCCCGGGGAACTCCGGCGGCTCGGTGGTGCTGGCTCTCGACACGTCGGCGTCGATGCGGCGATGGTTCGCCGACGGCAGTACGTTCGCGGCGGCCGACATCGTGGTCGGGGTGGCCGATGCGCTCGGGCTACGGGACGTATCGGCGGTGTTGGTCGGCGCCGAGGTGACCCCGGTACCGGCCGGCGATGCCGCCGCTTTGGTGGAGGCCCTGCGCGAGGCCGAACCTCGATGGTCGGCGGGTGCCCGGTGGTCGCGGTTGCCTGCCGGCTCGGCGCGCACCGTCATCTGTTCCGACTTCCCCACTCTGGCTGTGCGACAGCAGTTTCCGGTACTGGCGCTGTCCAACGACCGGCGCCTCGACGCGGACGGTGCGCGGCTGCCATCGCCCCGCCCGGGTAACGAGGCCGGGGCCGAGCTGCTGGCGCATCCGCCGGTGCTGGACCGGATCACAGCGGCGTTGGTGCGGGCGCTGAAGTGACGAAGTGCCCGCGCTGCTTCTCGGTGCTGAATCCGAACCACTTCCTGTGGACGTTGATTCCGCAGCCGGGCGCGCCTCGCTACCGTGATGACGTGGCGTCGGCCTTTCTCGGCGCGCCCGCCGAGTGTGGTCCGCTCTACACCTGGACCAATCAGGGCCACGGCGGTCCGCCACCGACGACAGCGGACGCCAGCCGCGCATTGCAAGGGCCGGCGGTCGAGATCTGCACGGTGTGCCACTACACACTGCCCGAGGGGTGGCGGCACGGGCATGCGATCTGCATCGCGATGGCGGGGGCTCGCGCCACCGGCAAGAGCCTCTACATAGCGGTTCTGGTCAAACAGCTGGAGCTGCTGTGCGAACGGCTCGGGGTGTCAATGGAACCCGTCACCCGGGCCACCGCACAGGCCTACGAGGCGAATTACGAGACCCCGCTTTTCGTGCAGCGGGGGTTGATCCCTCCGACGCCGACGATGCACACCCAGGCATCGAGTCAGCGGGAGCCGCTGGTGTTCTCGATCGGCGGCTGGCACGGGATTCGGCGGTTCCTGGTGCTGCGCGATGTGGCCGGGGAGGACATGGAATCCGGCGACCTGCACACGCCGCCGTTCCGGTTCTTCGCCAACGCCGACGCGGTGTTCTTCATGTTCGATCCTCTGCGGGTCCAGACGATCCGTGATCAGTTGCGAGACCTGTTGCCGGCGCAGCAGTTCAGCGGCGGCGATCCCCGGTCGGTGCTGAACAACCTGTTGATGGCGGTGGGGCAGGGGCAGCCGAAGCTTGCGGTGATCCTGTCGAAGTTCGATGCGCTGCGGACATTGCGGAATGTCGAGGGCTCCGAGTGGAGCATGATCATGTCCAACACCGGCGCGGCGTATCTTCGCGATACCTCCGATTCACCGCGCTATGACGAGCTCGGCGGACAACTGTTGCATGAAGAGGTCCGGAGCCTGCTGACCCGGCTGCACGGCGGCGCGATCGTGGCCGCGGTGGAGAATCCGTCGACGGGAATAGTGTTGCCGCACCGCTATTTTGTGGTGTCTGCGCTCGGGCAGCCGCCCAGCGGCAACAAGCTGCATTCCCGGGGGATCGCGCCGTTCCGGTGCGCCGACCCGATCCGGTGGGTCACCTCGAGCTTCGGGGTGTTGTAGGTGACCACTCAAGATCCGTTCGGGGGCAACCCGTTCGGACAGAATCCGTTTGGCCAGTATCCGCCCCCGGGGCAGCCCCCGTACGGAGGTCCGCCGATGGTCCCGGCGGGTCCGCCGCCGAATGACGAGGCCAATACGTTGGCGACGTTGTCGGTGGTGTTCGCGTTCGTGTTCGCCCCGGCGGGCGCGGTGTTGGGTCATCTGGGACTGTCGCAGATCAAGCGCACCGGCCAGCGGGGTCGTGACCGCGCGCTGGTGGGGTTGAGCCTGTCATACGCGTTGATCGTGGTTGCCGTTGCGGCGCTGGTGATCTGGGCGGTGATGCCGAGTTCTTCGACTACCACGACAGCCGAGACGACAAAGAGGACCACGGCTCCCGTCACTACAACGACAACGACGACGACGACACCGGCGCCACCGCCGCTGGTCACCGAGGCTCAATTGGCGGGCTTACTCCCGAGCCCGGCCGAGATGCAGGAGATCACGAAGAACCCGGAGTTGGTCGCCGAGGAGAAGAACATGGATGTCGGCCTGCCTGCTACCCATACGTACAGTCCGGTCGAATGTGCCAGTTCGTTCAGCATGTTCACACCACTGCCGTTCGAGAACAGCGGTTACGTCAAGACCGCGGGAGTCGCACAGTTCGACGGCTTCGATATGGAGGCGTACGAAGGGGTGGCGATGTTCGCTGATGGCGCGACGGCGCAACGCGCGCTCGCCCACTACGTCGAACTGTGGCGTGGGTGCGCCGGCAAGGCGTTGAAGTGGACGGTCGAAGACGGCCGTTCCACGAACTTCGTGCTAGGTGGCCCGGAGGACAAGAAAGACGGAATCATCGCGTTGCGCAGCAGCAATCAGGGATCGGAAGTGTGGATGCTGCGTGCAATCGGCGTCAAGGCCAACGTTCTCGTGGATTTGCACATCATGGGGCTGGGACTGACCGATGAGGCGGTCACCGTGGTCAAACGAATCTTCGACAGAATTCCGGGTTGATATGACGCAGGGTGGTTTTGGGGGTCCGCAGGATCCGTTCGGCGGTTCGCCATTTGGTGACACCCCGTTTGGGCAGTATCCGTCGAGTCAGCAGTTCTCGTCGGGTCAGCCGCCGTATCTGGCGCCGCCGGTCGTCCCGGCAGGTTCGCCGCCGTCGCCGCCCAATGACGAGGCGAATACGTTGGCGACGCTGTCGGTGGTGTTCGCATTCCTGTTCGCGCCGGTGGGTGCGGTGCTGGGCCATCTGGGTCTGTCGCAGATCAAGCGCACCGGGCAGCGGGGTCGGGATCGTGCCCTGGTGGGGCTGAGCCTGTCGTACACCTTGATCGTGGTTGCCGTTGCGGCGCTGGTGATCTGGGCGGTGATTCCGAGTTCGTCGAGCACCACGACGACGGAGGCCAAGTCAACTGCGCCGACGGCGTCACCCAGTCCCGTGACCACGACAACGACCACGATGACGACGCCGGAGCCCCCGCCGCTGCCCCTGGTCACCGAAGCGCAGCTGCCCGGTCTGCTGCTCAATCTCGACGATTCCATCCGGCTCGTCGGTTTGAACGACGGATACAGCACGTTCGACTTGACCGCATTGAGAACTGCTGCCGAATCGATATCCGCACCACCGGAATGTTTCCCGGTCATAGCTTCCGGAAGCCCCGATATTTTCGCGAACAGTGGTTACACCGCGACACACGATCGATCTTTCGGCAGCGTGGATGTGAAGACGATGTTGGTACGGGGCATCCTCGATGAACGAGCGACGCTGTACGCCGATGCGTCTGCGGCGAATCGACAGGTCGACGCGATCGAGAAGGTGTGGCAGGGATGTCGCGGAACTGTCACGCACACAACGCCCGCCGGGCCGGTCGCCTACGACGTCGGTGCGGTGGCCCGTTCGGCGACCAACTCGTCGATCGTGCTGGTGAGCAGCGCGGTGATGGACGGGAAGTTGGTAGGTCAGCACGCTGCGCGTGCTGTGGTGGCCAAGTCGAACGTCGTAATCGACGTGGTCTTCATGAGCCCGGACCCGGGCGGCCGCGCGGAAGCGGTCGCCGCTGAGATCCTCTCGCGGATACCGGGATAACCGGTCCTAGTCGATCCGGCGCAGCGTTCCCACGATCTGGTCGATCACGCCCGGATCGACCGCGCCGTCAGCGCCCTGCTCCAGGTCGACGATGAAGTTCACGGTGCCGGACTGACCCGGCACGGTGGTGGACACCACCGAATAGAGTGCCGAGTTGCCGGCGCAGTTGTCTTGGATGCCGGTCACGGTCGCGACGACCTGGGCTGCGGGCGCTCCGGAGACGGTGAGGTTGCGTGGTGCTCCGAGTGAGACCGACGGCACCGCACCCTTGTCCGAGGTGAAGATCTTGGTCGCGAACTTTGCCTCCAGCGTCGCGGATTCAGTGACGTCCGTGAGATCCGTGACCACCGTGGTTCCGCTGAGGGCACTGCTGCTCTTCGGGCACGCCCTGCTGGGCATGGTGGCCGCGCCTTTCAGCACCCGCACCGGGCAGTAGCCGAACGGTCCATCGGGACAAGGTTTTTCCCAGCCGACAACGGTGGTACATCCCTCGACGGTCCAGTCTGGGGGCACGTCATAGGCGAGCCCCCGAGGAGTGGTCACCGTCGACCAGCCGGCCGGGGTCTGGGGGCCGGGAGCGGCGGTGCGGCCCTCACAGCTTGCGGGTGCCGCTTTCGGCGGGGCGGCCGGTGCCGTCGAGGTGGGAGCAGCCGTGGTGCTCGGCGGCGCCTTGGTCACCGACGAGGTCGTGGTGGTGGAATCGGCGGTGTTCTTGGTGTCGTTCTTGTCGCCGTAGTTCAGCTTCCACAGCAGACCACCGAGCAGGAGCGCGATGATGACCACTCCCGCGATCGTGCCGAGGATCCAACCGGTGTTGTTCCGATTGGGTGGCTTGAAGTCGGTAGGCGGGGCCTCTCCGTACCCCGAAAACGTCGGCGGCTGGCCGTAGTTCGGCCACTGCGGGGTCTGTCCGAACGGGTCGTTGGAGCCAAATGGACTGCCCGAGGGCTGGTTCCACTCCGGCGGTGGCTGTGGTGGGTATGTCATCGGTGTCCTCCGCGCTCGTGCAGGTCTTTAGTTCCAGGTCAGCTTGGGTGGGCTTGTCGACAGGTCCGCGGTCCCGGATACCAACACCGTCACGGTGTTCGTCGGGGTGAGGCCGTTGGTTTGCTGCGCCGTGATCGTCGCGGTGAGTGTGCCGACCAGAGAGGCCGTCATCGCGCTGGTCAGTGGAATGATCTTGAACGTCTCGGCGCCCTCGATCGGGCCCCATTGCGCTGTGCCGTCAACGTAATTCGGGGCGTTGACCCGAACTGGGCAGTTCGGTGGCCTGATCAGGTTGGAATTGGTGCATGCCGTGAACGACTCCGCTATCGCGGTGCGGATGGTTTGCTCCCCGGCGTCGCTGAGCTTGAAACTCATCGACATCACCGATGCTCCGGCGGCCAATTGCGGCAGCGCCATCGGTTTCGACGTGACGCTGAGGTACGGGCTGCTACTTCCGACTTCGACCCAACCGGGGAACACATAGCGCGGTTGATCGATGGGTTTGCCGAACACGGTGAGGGTTTCGGCGTCCTTCTGTCCGATCTGGGACTTGTCGATCTTGATGAAGGCGTTGGTGAGTTTCCAGCCCTCCTGGTTTTCCACCAGGAGTTTGGCCTCGGACACCTCGTCGCCGAACTTGGCCGTGACATGCACCTGGGACACGTAGTTGTTGTCGGTGGTGTCGAGCACGCGGATGCCGGTGATCGGCCACTTCGCGATCTGCCGGCCGAGGATGTCGTCGGTGAGCAGTTCGGTGGAGACCGGCTGGGACTTGCTGTATGACAGGGCGGTGGCCGCATCACCGCGGGCCAGTGCTTCCAGATATGCCACCACCGCGGCTTGTGCGCTTTCGCCGCCTGCGCCGCTGCCGCCCGAATCCGACCGGGTGATGACGACGGCCAGCGCCGCCAGCAACGCGAGCACCGTCACCACCGCAGCCACCACCAGGCCGATGACTATGCCCTTGCGGCGCTTGGGCGGGGGCGCTCCTGCCGGCGCCCCGAAGACCGGTGGCGGTGTTGCCAGTGGATAGTCGGGGAAATGGGGTGACGGAGCGGGCGAAAAACCGGGATTCGTCGTTGGCCAACCTGGCGCGGGCGACTGCCCGCCGACGCCGAACTGGCCCCCGGACCAATCGGCCACGGCCCCCTCCTTGCCTGTGTGCGGCACCACGTCGGTATCGCGCACGGGGTTGCCGTGAGCAGTATAAGTGGGCGGCCACGGGCGTCGGTGCGTCAATTTGGAATGGTCGCTGAGCTGGGCTCTCTGGCAAATCGGGGCGCTGTGGACCGGGCCTGTGGCTAGGCGCCCGGCGGTCGGTGGTGACCCGTTGGTAACCCCCCGCGGGCAGCGCGGATCGATTGCGACTACCTTTTGTAGAGCAGTTAGTTGGTTCCCAACGACTTCCTAACGAGGATGAAGGGATTCCCGTGGCCGAAAACCCGTCGAGTGGGCAGGAGCTTGCCACTCTCAAGTACCCCGGTGGCGAGATTGATCTCGATATCGTCCATGCCACCGAGGGCAGTGACGGCATCGCGCTGGGCCCGTTGCTGGCCAAGACCGGCTACACCACGTTCGATGGTGGCTTCGTCAACACCGCGTCGACCAAGTCGGCGATCACCTACATCGACGGTGATGCCGGCATCCTGCGGTACCGGGGTATCCCGATCGAGCAGCTGGCCGAGAACTCCACGTTCATCGAGGTCAGCTACCTGCTGATCTACGGTGAGTTGCCGACGGCCGAGCAGCTGGAGTCGTTCACCACCCAGATCCAGCGGCACACCCTGCTGCACGAGGATCTGAAGCGGTTCTTCGACGGTTTCCCGCGCAATGCGCATCCGATGCCGGTGCTGTCGAGTGCGGTGAACGCGTTGAGCGCCTACTACCAGGATTCGCTGGATCCGCTGGACAAGAAGCAGGTCGAGCTGTCGACCATCCGCTTGCTGGCCAAGTTGCCGACCATCGCCGCCTATGCCTACAAGAAGTCCGAGGGGCAGCCGTTCCTGTACCCGGACAACTCGTTGACGCTGGTGGAGAACTTCCTGCGGATGACGTTCGGCTTCCCGGCCGAGCCGTATGAGGTCGATCCCGAGATCGTCCGCGCGCTGGACATGCTGTTGATCCTGCACGCCGATCACGAGCAGAACTGTTCGACCTCGACGGTGCGTCTGGTGGGCTCGTCGCAGGCCAACCTGTTCACCTCGATCTCCGGTGGGATCAACGCGCTGTGGGGGCCGCTGCACGGCGGCGCCAACCAGGCCGTGCTGGAGATGCTGGAGAAGATCCGCACCGGCGACGACGATGTGCAGACCTTCGTCAAGAAGGTCAAGAACCGCGAAGACGGCGTGAAGCTGATGGGCTTCGGTCACCGCGTGTACAAGAACTACGATCCGCGGGCGCGCATCGTCAAGGAGCAGGCCGACAAGATCCTGGGCAAGCTGGGCGGCGACGACGAGCTGCTCGACATCGCCAAGCAGCTCGAAGAGATCGCGTTGACCGATGACTTCTTCATCGAGCGCAAGCTGTACCCGAACGTCGATTACTACACCGGCGTGATCTACCGGGCCATGGGCTTCCCGACCCGCATGTTCACCGTGCTGTTCGCGCTGGGACGGTTGCCGGGCTGGATCGCGCACTGGCGTGAGATGCACTCGGAGCCCAACAAGATCGGCCGTCCGCGCCAGATCTACACCGGCTACACCGAGCGCGGCTACGTAGACATCAACAAGCGCTGAGTTTCGTTCCGCGAGCAGACGCAAAACTGCCCCTTTTCACGCGAAAAGGGGCAGTTTTACGTCTGCTCGGCAATCCTTGTCAGCGCACCGGCAGCGCGAGGCCCCCGGTGAGCGCCAGTAGTTGCGCGTAGGTCAGCGGCATCACCGAATCGGCGGTGCCCGCCGCGGTCCAGATGACCGGGTAGGACGCCAGTGTCTGGTCGACGACGGTGCGCAGCGGTTCGGGGTGCCCGACTGGCGCGACCCCGCCGATGATCTGTCCGGTTGCACTGCGGACGAGTTTCGGGTCGGCCTTGCGGAGGTGTTTGGCCCCGAGATGACTCGCAACGACGCCGGTGTCGACGCGGGCGGCGCCGCTGGCCATCACCAGCAGCGGCTCACCGTCGCATTCGAAGACCAGGCTGTTGGCGATCGCCCCGACTTCGCATCCCAGCTGTTCGGCTGCCGCAGCGGCGGTCTTGGCGTCGGCGTCGAGGATTCTGATGGCCGGTTCGATTCCGGCAGCGACCACCGCGTCGGCGACGCGGGAGTTCCGTTCGTTCACAGTCCCATTGTCCTGGGCCGGGCAAGGCTATTTCTCGTGTCGGACAACACCGTTCATCATCGTCAGCTTGATGTTCGACTGGTGGGTCTCCGATGGCGGGATCGGCGGCCGTGACGCGGTGGAGCGATTTCGACTTGCCTGACAGATAGTTGTAGTTTCACAATGGTTGTGTGAATGCAACCGTTGGCATGCTGAGCGCGCGGCGCAAGGCGATCATCCTCGTCTCGTGCTGCCTGAGCCTGCTGATCGTGTCGATGGATGCCACCATCGTCAACGTCGCGCTCCCGAGCATCCGCGACGATCTGGGTGCGTCGCCGTCGCAGCTGCAGTGGATCGTCGACGTCTACACGCTGGTGCTGGCCTCGCTGCTGTTGCTGTCGGGCGCCACCGGGGACCGGTTCGGCCGCAGACGGACATTCCAGTCGGGCCTGACGATCTTCGCGGTGGCCTCGCTGCTGTGCAGCCTCGCGCCCAACATCGAAACCCTCATCGCGGCCCGCTTGCTCCAGGCCATCGGCGGTTCGATGCTCAACCCGGTGGCGATGTCGATCATCACCCAGGTGTTCACCGGCCGGGTCGAGCGCGCCCGGGCCATCGGGGTCTGGGGCGGTGTGGTCGGCATCTCGATGGCACTCGGCCCGATCGTGGGCGGGGCGCTGATCGAGTACGTCGACTGGCGCGCGGTGTTCTGGATCAACCTGCCGATCTGCGCCCTGGCCGTCCTGCTCACCGCGGTCTTCGTGCCCGAGTCGAAGTCGGCGACCATGCGGGATCTCGACCCGGTCGGCCAGGCGCTCGGGGTGGCGTTCCTGTTCGGCGTCGTGTTCGTGCTCATCGAAGGGCCCGGGTTCGGCTGGACCGACCCACGCACGTTGGCCGTCGCGGCGATCGCATTGCTGGCGCTGGTGGCGTTCCTGCGCTACGAGTCGCGCCGCCGGGACCCGTTCATCGATCTGCGCTTCTTCCGCAGCGTGCCGTTTGCCTCGGCCACGCTGATCGCGGTCTGTGCCTTCGCTGCCTACGGTGCGTTCCTGTTCATGATGTCGCTGTACCTGCAGACGGACCGGGGCTACTCCGCGATGCACACCGGCCTGATCTATCTGCCGGTCGCCATCGGCGCGCTGATCTTCTCGCCGCTGTCGGGCCGCCTGGTCGGCCGGTACGGCAGCCGGCCCTCGCTGCTGGTGGCGGGAGCCACGATCACCCTGGCCACCCTCCTGTTGACCCGGCTGACCGGTGAGACTCCGGTGTGGCAGCTGCTGGTCATGTTCGCGGTGTTCGGCATCGGCTTCTCGATGGTCAACGCGCCGATCACCACCACAGCGGTCAGCGGGATGCCGTTGGACCGCGCCGGTGCGGCCTCGGCGGTGGCCTCCACCAGCCGTCAGGTCGGTGTGAGTGTCGGTGTGGCGCTGTGTGGTTCGGTGGCCGGTGCGGCGCTGGCGGACACGGGGGTGGATTTCGCCGCGGCTGCGCGCCCGCTGTGGTTCGTCTGTGCCGCACTGGGATTGATGATCTTCGTGCTGGGTGTCATCTCCACCACGCCGTGGGCACTGCGGTCGGCGCAGAAGCTGGCGCCCCTGATCGGTCAGCACCATGCCCCGGAGGTGAGTCATGTCCGGTGATCGGCAGGCGGAGTTGGCCGACGAGGTATGGCGTGGTCTGACCGCGTTGGTGTTCGATCACCGCGACCGCTGGAGGCGGGCGGTGATCGAACAGACCGGATTGCCGTTCAGCCGGGTCCGCGTCCTGAAACGGCTGGCGCGCCAACCGTTGTCCGTCAAGCAGCTGGCCTACGCCGCTACTGTCGACGCCCCGGCCGCCACGGTCGCGGTCAACGACCTGGAGGAGCTCGGGCTCGTCGTGCGCGAGATCGACCCCGCCAACCGGCGATCCAAGCTGGTCTCGTTGACCGAGGCCGGGCGGGCGCTGCTGGCGCGCATCGACCGCGTCGAGGACCCGGCGCCGGACGCGCTGGCTGCGCTCGACGTCGAGGATCTCGAAGCCTTGCGGGCGATTCTGTGCAAGGTCAGCGCACCTTAGCTGCGATCCGGGTCAGCTCTCGCCCCACCCGCCCTGCACCATGGTCTGGAACTTCCAATCGCCGCCGCACTTGACCAGCAGATCGCCGTAGCGCACTTGCCGGCTGAACCCGTCGGCGGTGAATGTCGCGTCGGTGACGACGAACACCAGGTTCTCGTTGATGAAATGCGGCGTGCGGGTGGACTCCATGGCGAAATCGGTGCCGGTGCTCAACTGCTCGGTCATCTGGGCGATGAAGCCGGCGCGGTCCACGGACTCCGCGCTGCCGTCGGTGACTTCGTTGAGCGGAAACATCGCCTCGTCGGCCATTGCATCGATGTTCTTGGCCACGGCAAGGGCGTCGTAGCGGGCGAACCACGCCAGCACCGAGTCGACATCGGCGGCGCTGGGGCTGAACTCGGCGGCCTGCGGCATGGTGACCATGAATCTCCTCGCGTTGGATCATTAGGTTCGCTGCACTCTATACAAAGTACACTGTACATCGTACAGATAGGATGCTGGCATGAGAGAACGTGCAGGTAAGGACCGCAGCAGCGCCGGCGATCCGGTGCGTACCCTCGAGCTGCTGTGGCGGGAGCCTGGTCAGGGCGCCCGCAACCGCGGCCCGAAGCAACGCACCACGGTGGACGCCGTGGTCGCCGCTGCCATCCGGATTGCCGACGCCGACGGTCTCGAAGCGCTCACCATGCGGGCGGTCGCCGTGGAACTCGGGGTCACTCCGATGGCGACCTACACCTATGTACCGGGCAAAGCCGAACTGCTGGACCTCATGCTCGACACCGTCTACCGGCAGATGCCGCGCCGTGACTTCGATGAGAAACCCTGGCGGGAAAAGGTTTCCATGATCGCCGAGGAAAATCTCGCGATGTTCGACAGCCATCCGTGGATGGCCTATCTGCCCACGACGCGCCCGCCGCTGGGGCCCGGCATGATCGCGAAGTACGACCACGAGCTGGGGGCGTTCGACGGTCTCGGACTCAGCGATCTGGACATGGATTCCGCCCTGACGTACGTTCTCGGCTTCGTGAACTCGGTTGCCCGGATCGCCATCGATTCGGGCCGGGCCGCAGCCGACAGCGGCATGAGTGACGGGCAGTGGTGGGAGCGCGCGGGCCCGTTACTGGAGCGCGCGTTCGACGGTGACAGCTATCCGCTGGCCTCGCGGGTCGGCACGGTGGCGGGCCAGACGTTCGACGCCGCCTACAGCGCCACGCATGCCTACGAGTTCGGGTTGGCCCGCGTTCTGGACGGCTTGGCCCTTCTCATCGATGCGAAGTGAGTGGAATGCGTCAGCCTTCGAGGACCGCCATCGCGGCGTTGTGCCCGCCGATTCCCGAGACCGCGCCGCCGCGCACCGATCCCGAGCCGCACAACAGGATCCGCTCGTGAGCCGTGGCCACACCCCAGCGCTGCGCCGGCGTCTCCAACGTGGCCTCGTCCTCGACGAACGGCCAGCGCAGCGCTCCGTGGAAGATGTTGCCCGCGGTCATTCCCAGGGCTTGTTCCAGGTCGGCGGTCGTCTTGGCCTCGATGCACAGCCGGCCGGCGGCGTCCTCCATCAGGACGTCCTGGATCGGTTCGGCCAGAACCGAATTGAGCGAGTTGAGCACCGCCGAGGTCAGTCGGTCCCGCATCCGGTCGGGATCCCTCAGTGTCAGTGAATGCGGGGTGTGCAGACCGAAGACCGTCAGCGTGTGCGCACCCGAGGCATGCAGGTCCTCGGACAGGATGCTGGGATCGGTCAGGGAGTGGCAGTAGATCTCGCACGGCAGGGGGTCGGGAACGCGCCCGGTGGCGGCGGTCGCATAGGCCCCGGCCAGTTGGCTGAACGTCTCGTTGATGTGGAACGTACCGCCGAATGCCTGCTCGGGCGTGACGCGTTCGTCGCGGAGTCGGGGGAGTCGGCGCAGCATCAGGTTGACCTTCACCTGCGCGCCTGGGGCGGTATCGGGTGCCGGCTCGCCGAGCAGCTCGGCCGGCACCGCCGGGGTGACATTGGCCAGTACCCGCTCGGCATGAACCCGTCGCGCTGATCCAGCGTGCCGGTAGCACACCTCGCCGTCCGGGGTGACCGCGTAAACGTCTGCGCCGGTGACGATTTCGGCACCATGGCCGGCCGCGGCGGCGGCCAGAGCCCCGGTGACCGCGCCCATCCCGCCGACCGGTACATCCCAGTCGCCGGTGCCGCCTCCGATCAGGTGGTAGAGGAAGCACACGTTCTGCATCAGCGACGGATCGTCGACGGCGGCGAAGGTGCCGATCAGGGCGTCGGTGGCCATCACGCCGCGCACCAGATCATGCGATACCGCCGCGCTGATCGCGTCGCCGATGGGCTGATCGATCAGCGCCTGCCAGGCCGCGGCGCTTTCGGTGTCCTGTGCGCTGAGCACCTCCCCGCGCATCTGTGACCGGGTGCGCAGCGGCTGCAGCAGCGTCGGCCAGATGCGGGTGGTGACCAGCCTGCAGCGGCGGTAGAACGCATCGAACGCGGCTGCGTCGTCGGCTGCGCCGATCGCGTCGAACGTCGACTGCGGACCGATCAGCAGGCCGGTGGCCCCGCCCGTGACCGGATCTGGTGTGTAGGAGGAGTATCGGCGCCGTGACAACCGGATCCGGGCACCCAGATCGGTGATGATGCGCTGCGGCAGCAGGCTGACCAGATACGAGTACCGCGAGAGCCGCGCATCCACACCATCGAAGGCGTGCGCCGACACTGCCGCCCCACCGACGTGGTCGCTGCGTTCGAGTACCTGCACCCGGCGCCCGGCGCGGGCCAGATACGCCGCAGCCACCAAGCCGTTGTGCCCGCCGCCGACGATGACGGCGTCCAACGTGCCCTCGGTCACGTCATACCCGTCCGGTCAGCCCTTGTAACCTTCGACCTCGTCGGCCCCACGGGGGTGGGCCAGCCCGGGATCCTGCCCGGTCTCGCGGAGCGCGCGGCGCTGCCGCAGCAGGTCCCAACACTGGTCGAGGGCGACTTCCAGCGATCTCAGTCGTTGTTGCTCTTCGGATTCGTCTATTTCCCGGCGCTGCAGTTTCGACCGGAGCTCCTGCTCTTCGGCAACGAGCCGGTGAACTTCGGCGAGGATGTCCTGATCTTTGGCCACACAACCAGTCTGCCCGACTACCGTTGATCTGGTGAGTACAAAACCTGAGATCGAGTTTCCGGACGGACCTGCCCCTACCGAATTGGTGATCAAGGATCTGGTGGTGGGCGACGGCGCCGAGGCAGTGCCCGGTGGCACTGTCGAGGTGCACTATGTGGGCGTCGAATACGACTCCGGTGAGGAGTTCGACAGCTCATGGAATCGTGGAGAATCCATTGAGTTTCCGTTGCGGGGCCTAATTCAGGGCTGGCAGGACGGAATTCCCGGGATGCGGGTGGGTGGTCGCCGCCAGCTCGTCATTCCGCCGGCCCAGGCCTACGGTCCGGAGGGATCAGGGCATCGGCTTTCGGGAAAGACGCTGATCTTCGTCATCGATCTGCTCGCCACTCGCTGACGTCGCGGTGGGTTCGGTCAGTATTAGCCGAACCTAACCATCGAATTCGATTTGCTGCTAACGTCAACCTGTTTCGTTGCTATCGATAACTGTTCGTCGACTTCAGGAGTTCCCAAATGTCGGGTTCGGACGAATCTCGGACAATCACAGGCTGGCAAACAGCCTCCAAGTTATATCGGCGACCACCCGGGTTGGGTTGGTTGTTGGCGCTGGCGGCAGTTCCATTGTTGCTGGGGCTGATCGGATGGGGCGGGCTCGACCGCTCACACAAGAACTCCGATCTCAGTCTTCCCGATGTCAATCCCACGGCGACAATGACCGCTCCGGACGTCAATGCCCCGGACGTCAACGCGCCCAACGTCAATTTGCCCAACCTTTCGTTCGCACCGTTGTCGATCGCGCGTAACGGCAACGATTTCACCCTCACCGGTGATCTGCCCGATGCGAATGCCAAGGCCTCGCTACTGGACTGGCTGCGCGGAAAGTTCGGTGCGGACGTCAATCTGATCGACAACCTGAATCTGCGCGCGGGTGTGAGTACCCCCGATGTCGCGGCGCTGGGCAAGGTGTTCGACGCCGCAGCCGAGGGCATTCCGGATTTCAACTTCAGCGTCGACGGTGACACGTTGACCCTGACCGGTACCGCGCCATCGGCGCAGGTGCGCGACGCGGTGGAGGCTGCTGCCAAGTCGGCATGGCCGAACATCAAGCTCGTCAACAACATTCAGGTCGCCGCGGCCCCGGCTGCCCCTGCGCCTCCGGCGCCTGCAGCTCCGGGTGCACCGGGAACTCAGGGAGGTACGCCCGGACCCTGCGCAGTCCTGCAGGGCGATGTGAGTGCACTGTTGCGCACCCCGATCAACTTCAGCACCGATGGCTTCGTTCTGGCGCCGGCCTCGCAGCAGTTGTTGTCGCAGGTGGCCGACAAACTCAAGTCCTGTGCGGGCGCGCAGGTGGCTGTCACCGGCTACACCGACAGCTCGGGCAATGACGCCATCAACGTCCCGCTGAGCGGTAACCGCGCGAAAGCTGTTGCCGACTATCTGGTTTCGCAGGGTCTGGCAGCCGATCACGTGAGGTCGTCGGGCGCGGGTTCGGCGAATCCGATTGCCAGCAATGACACCCCCGAAGGCAAGGCGCAGAACCGCCGCGTCGAGATCACGGTCAACTAGGGAGATTCGACATGGACTTCGTAATCCAATGGTTGTGGTATCTGCTCGCGTTCGTGGTGGGGTCATTGGTGGCCTGGTTGATCTCGGTCGTGACCGTCAAGCCCACCAGTGAGGAAGAGGCGTTCGCCGAACTTCCCGGCTCACGCGAGATTGGAGCATGACGATGAGCGATGTGAACTGGTGGTTGATGGCTCTGGCCTTCGTGCTCGGGCTGGTATTGACGCTCGCGCTGACCCTGCGTCGGGTGAAGCGGGAGGTGCCGGTGTACGGCGCTCTCGGCCGACGTCCCGACGCCGGGCCGACCGGTGGGGGCACCGCTGCCAAGGCCGCGGCAACCGGCGGAACTGCCGCTGGTGCAACGGCTGTCGCCGATGACGCGACGACCAAGCTACCCAAGGTCGGTTCGGGAGACGAGCCCACCACGAAGCTGCCCAGGGTCACCAGCGCCGGTGCCGCGGCGGCGGGTGCGGCGGCAGCCGGTGCGGCCGGTGCGGCCAAGTTCGCCTCCGGTGGCGGCGCCCATGAGGCCGACGAGGACGCGGCGGCCGGTGATGACGTCAAGGTCGTCGAGGAGACGCCGTACGGTGCCGGCTCGGTCCGGGTCTCGGGTGCGGGCACGCCGACGGGTTATCTGATCAAGGGCAACGAGGATTCGATGCTCTATCACTCGCCGGAGAGCCCGTCCTACTCGGTAACCATCGCCGAGATCTGGTTCGCCGACGTGGAATCCGCCGAGAAGGCGGGCTTCAACCGGTGGGACAGCGGTAAGTCCCAGCGCGAAAAGAAGTAACCCTCTCGCCGAGCAGACGCAAAACTGCCCCAAATCAACGGATTTGGGGCAGTTTTGCGTCTACTCGCGGGAAACTAGTGCGGACCGGGCAGGCGTAACAACAGTCGCGCGCCGCCCAGTGGGCTCGATTCCAGAGTGGCGGTGCCGCCGTGTAATTCGGCCTGCTGCGCCACGAGGGCCAGTCCGAGACCGGAACCCAACCGCGATGCAGTCGACCCTCGGGAGAAGCGGTCGAACACCATTTCGCGTTCCTCCTCGGGCACCCCCACGCCGTCGTCGTCGACCGCGATCTCCACACCCTCGCGTGAGCTCACCGCCGACAGCTGCACGCGGGTGGCGCCGCCGTGCTTGACGGCGTTGGCGATCGCGTTGTCCACGGCCAGCCGCAGCCCGGTCGGCAGCCCGATGATGATGACGGTGGGCGACGGCGCCAGCGACACCTCGAGGTCGGGGTAGACCCGCATGGCGTCGTGGGCGGCACGGTCGAGCAGTTCGGTGATGTCGACGGTGACGTGATCGTCGGTGGTGGTCAGCTCGCCCTGCGCGAGCCGTTCCAGGGCGCCGAGGGTGGCCTCGATCCGTGACTGGGTGCGGATGACATCGCTGACCACTTCCTTGCGCTGGTCGTCGGCCAGGTCGAGGGTGGACAGGACCTCCAGGTTGGTGCGCATCGCGGTGAGCGGGGTGCGCAGCTCGTGGGCGGACACCGAGGCGAAGTCGCGGGCCGAGGTCAACGCGGCCTTGGTGCGGTCCTGCTCTTTCCAGATGCGTTGCAGCATCCCGTTGACGGCGTCGGCGATCTCGACTGCCTCGCTGGCGCCACGGACTTCGACGTCGGGAGCCTCGTCGCTGGCCTCGATCTCGCGGGTCTGCTCGGCCAGCCGTTTGAGCGGTCGGACCGCGAATGCGGCCAGCACCCAGCCCAGCACGGTGGCGGCGCCGACGGCGAACACGCAGATGATGAGCACCCGGCGATGCAGATTGTTGGTGTCGGCGATGGTGGCGTCGTAGGTCGCGCCGACGGCCACCCACATGGGGCCGGGGGCGGGGATCTGCACGGTGCGGACCCGCCAACGCACACCGTCGATGTAGGTGTCGGCGTAGCCGTCGGGCAGCTCGGGCAGGACCACGTTCGAGTTCGACGAGACGTTTCCGGCCTGGCGCACGGTGATGACCGCGTCCTGATCGCTGGGGGAGCGGGGGATCTCACCGAGCCCGCGGGGCAGGAAGGGGATGGCGAAGCCGGCGGCCTCGTCGAGACGCCGGTCCAGCCGTTCCTTGCGGTCGTTGGTGATGCCGACCCACACGATGGTGCCGACGATGACGACGACGATGGCCGCGCCGATGGCGGTGGCGAACGCGACCCGGGTCCGCAGCGAAGGGGTGCGGCGGAAGATCCGGGTCAGCGGTCTCATGATTACCCGGGGCTACTGGGTCCTGAGCACGAAACCGACCCCGCGGACGGTGTGCAGCAGCCGGGGCGCGCCCCCGGCTTCGAGTTTGCGGCGTAGGTACCCGATGAACACGTCGACGACGTTGGTGTCGGCGGCGAAGTCGTATCCCCAGACCAGTTCCAGCAACTGGGCCCGGGACAGCACCGCGGTCTTGTGCTCGGCCAGGACGGCCAGAAGGTCGAACTCGCGTTTGGTCAGGTCCACGTCCACACCGTTGACCCGGGCGCGCCGGCCTGGGATGTCGACCTCGAGCGGGCCGACCTGGATGGTCTCGGACGAGAAGGTGGCCGAGGCGCCGCGCCGACGCAGCAGGGCCTTGACCCGGGCGACCAGCTCTTGCAGCACGAACGGTTTGACCAGGTAGTCATCGGCGCCGGCTTCGAGGCCGGCGACGCGGTCATCGACGCTGCTGCGGGCCGAAAGGACGCAGACGGGGACGTCGTTGTCCATCGCGCGCAGTGCGGTCACCACGCTCACGCCGTCGAGCACGGGCATGTTGATGTCGAGCACGATCGCGTCGGGTCGGGTCTCGGTGGCGCTGCGCAGCGCCTCGGCCCCGTCCACGGCCGTCGATACGGTGAACCCGGACAGCCGCAGCCCGCGTTCCAGCGAGGCGAGCACGTCGGGGTCGTCGTCTACGACGAGGACCCGGGGCGAAGCTGAGCCACCGGTAGCGCTATCCATGCCCGCCATCTTGCCCGATGAGCAACGGTGAATCGCGTAGGCACCCAGGGAAGTCCTCGGGAAGTCTTTGACCTCAATAATTGTTCAGGTTTTACGGTGATGCCCATGAGTATGGAAACGGTGGCCAGACAGGCGCTGTATCGGCAGACGCATGCCCGCGACGGTGACCTGCGCGCACTGGCCGACCGGAGGTTGTTGTCCCGGATCTGGCGGTTTGCTGCACGCCAGCACCGCAGGTTGGGCTGGTTTGTTGCGATCAGTGTGGTCAGTGCGCTGCTGACGGTGACGACGCCGGTCTTGGCCGGCCGCGTGGTGGACGTGATCACGCAAGGCGGCCCGGCGTCGACGGTGATGCTGCTGGCCGGCACCATCGCCGCGATCGCCGTCGCCGAGGCCGCGGTGGCCCTGTTGACCAGGTGGTTGTCGTCGAACATCGGCGAGGGTCTGATCCTGGACCTGCGCACGGCGGTGTTCGACCATGTGCAGCGGATGCCGGTGGCGTTCTTCACCCGCACCCGCACGGGAGCCCTGGTTAGCCGGTTGGGCAACGACGTGATCGGGGCGCAGCGCGCGTTCTCCGACACGCTCTCGGGCATCGTGGCGAACCTGGTGACACTGACGCTGACGCTGGTGGTGATGCTCCGCATCTCGTGGCAGATCACGCTGCTGTCGTTGGCCCTGCTGCCGTTGTTCGTGCTGCCCGCGCGTCGGATCGGTACCCGGATGGCCGGGTTGTCGAGGGAGGCTGCCACCCACAACGCCACGATGAACACCCAGATGACCGAGCGGTTCTCCGCCCCGGGTGCCACCCTGGTCAAGCTGTTCGGCAGCCCGGAACGTGAGTCCGACGAGTTCGCGGTGCGCGCCGACCGGGTGCGTGACATCGGCGTGCGCACGGCGATGCTGCAGTCGACGTTCATGAACTCGCTGACCCTGATGTCGGCGCTGGCCCTCGCCCTGGTCTACGGGCTGGGCGGGGTGCTGGCGATCGGCGGGCAGCTGCAGGCCGGTGCGGTCGTGTCGCTGGCGCTGCTGCTGACCCGGCTGTATGCGCCGCTCACCGCGCTGGCCAATGCGCGGGTCGAGATCGCCAGTGCGCTGGTGTCGTTCGAGCGGGTCTTCGAGGTGCTCGATCTGGTGCCGTTGATCGCCGAGGAACCCGATGCTGTTGCGGTGCCGGACGGGGAAGACGGAATCTCGACCTCCGTTGAATTCAAAGACGTCCGGTTCTCCTACCCGTCCGCGGACAAGGTGTCTCTGGCCTCGCTGGAGGAGGTGGCTGCCCTGGACGAGCGCGGTGGGGACGAGGTGCTGCACGGCATTTCGTTCACCGCGGAGCCCGGGCAGATGGTGGCGCTGGTCGGTTCGTCGGGCGCGGGCAAGTCGACCATCGCGTCGCTGCTGGCCCGGCTCTACGACGTCGACTCCGGATCCATCACGCTGAACGGCACCGATGTGCGCGACGTGACGTTCGCGTCGCTCAAGGACACCGTGGGCATGGTGACCCAGGACGGGCACCTGTTCCACGAGTCGATCCGGTCGAATCTGCTGCTGGCCGCGCCATCGGCCGGCGAGCACGAATTGTGGGACGCGCTGCGCCGGGCCCGGCTCGACGACGTGGTCGCGGCGATGCCCGACGGCTTGGACACGGTTGTCGGTGAGCGCGGATACCGTCTGTCCGGAGGGCAGCGGCAGCGGTTGACCATCGCTCGGCTGCTGTTGGGACGATCCCGGGTGGTGGTGCTCGATGAGGCGACGGCGTCGCTGGACTCGGCCTCGGAGGCCGCCGTGCAACAGGCCCTGGCCGAGGCACTGGACGGCCGCACCTCGATCGTCATCGCCCACCGGTTGTCCACGGTCCGGGCCGCCGATCTCATCCTGGTCATCGAGGACGGGCGCATCGTCGAACGCGGCACCCACCGCGATCTGCTGGCCCGCGCCGGCCGGTACGCCGAGTTGTACGACACGCAGTTCTCCGAGGAGGTTCCCGCTGCGTGAGGTTATTCGTTTGCCCGTGATGGGAAGATTGATTTAGTGAGCCAACCCGCGATCGCCCCGTCTCCGAAGCGGATCCGGACCAGTTCAGATCTGTGGCGGCTGTTGCCCTACCTGTTGCCATACCGGGCCCGTTGGATCGTGATGGTCGTGGTCGCGGTGGTCAGCCTGGCTGCCACGGTGGCGATTCCGCTGATGACCAAGGCCGTGATCGACGGCCCGGTCCGTCACCAGGATCAACACGGGCTGTGGGTGCTGGGTTCGGCCGCCGTCGCGGTCGGAATCTCCGAGGCGGTGCTGTGGTTCATCCGGCGCTGGATGGTCGCCCGCGCGACCATGGGTGTCGAGGCCGACATCCGCAAGGATCTCTACGCCCGGCTGCAGATTCTGCCCATGAGTTTCCACAGCCGCTGGCAGTCGGGGCAGCTGCTGTCGCGGGTGATGAACGATCTGTCCACGATCCGCCGGTTCCTGTCCTTCGGGCTGGTGTTCCTGATCCTCAACGCCCTGCAGATCGTGGTGGTGACGTCGATCCTGCTGGCCATGTATTGGCCGCTCGGTGTGGTGGTGTTGGTGTCCATCGTGCCCATCACGCTGACCGTGCTGCACTTCGAGCGGGAGTACACCCGGTTGTCGCGGCTCGCGCAGGACCAGACCGGCCACGTGGCGACCCATGTCGAGGAGGCTGCGCTCGGGCTGCGGGTGGTCAAGGCGTTCGGCCGTGAGGGTTACGTGTTCGACCGGTTCGACGAGCAGGCCACGCAGCTCTATGACACCCAGTTCGCGAGGGTGACCGTCTCGGCGAAGTTCTGGACGCTGCTTGAGGTCATCCCCAACCTCACGCTGATCGTGGTGCTGGGTTTCGGTGCGTACGCGGCGGGCCACGGCCACGTCACGATGGGCACCCTGGTCGCGTTCATCACGATGATGCTGTCGCTGGTGTGGCCCATCGCGTCGCTGGGCTTTCTGTTGTCGATGACGCAGGAGTCGTTCACCGCGGCCAACCGGATCGCCGAGATCTTCGACGCCCCGGTCGACATCGCCGACGGCCCGGTGTCGCAGCCGCCGCGCGGTGGCCGGCTGGAGCTGCGGGATGTCGGGTTCAGGTTCCCCGACGGAACAGACGAATGGGCACTGCGGCATGTCGATGCCGTGGTGGAGCCGGGGCAGACGCTGGCGCTGGTCGGCGCGACCGGCTCGGGCAAATCGGTGCTGGCCGCGTTGTTCTCGCGGCTCTATGACGTCACCGAAGGTCAGATCCTGATCGACGGTCGCGATATCCGCGAGCTGAGTCTGCAGGCGCTGCGGCAGACGGTGGCCACGGCGTTCGAGGATCCGACGCTGTTCTCGATGTCGGTGGCGGAGAACCTACGGCTCGGCCGAGCAGATGCCACCGACGAGCAACTGGCGCAGGCCGTCGAGATCGCGGCGGCGCAGTTTGTCTACGACCTGCCGTTCGGCCTGGACACCCGGATCGGCGAGCAGGGCATGAGCCTGTCGGGTGGTCAGCGCCAACGTCTTTCGCTGGCCCGGGCCATCCTGGCCGCACCCAAGATCCTCGTGCTCGACGACACGTTGTCGGCCCTGGACGTGCACACCGAGGCCGTGGTCACCGAAGCGCTGGGCCGGGTGCTGCGCGGGGTGACGGGCATCATCGTCGCGCACCGCGCGTCGACCGTGCTGCTGGCCGACAAGGTGGCGCTGCTGCAGGAGGGCACCATCACGCACATCGGTACCCACGCCCAATTGCTCGCGCAGGTACCGCAATACCGTTACCTGCTGGCCGCCGATGACCAACTCGACGACGCGTGTGAGCGCAATTGCGAATGGGAGGACGAAGAGGAGTTGGGCCGGCTGCAGCGCGGGCACGATGAACGCACGGTCATCGACGAAGTGGGCGAGCCGCCGCGTTTCGGTGCGGAGGTGCAGCGCCGATGACGACTACCGAGTGGCGCGGACAGGTCACCGACGACGACGATCAAGCCGGCAGCTCCGGCACGTCCAACCTCCCGATCGACGAAAGCGTGCCCCGGCGCCGTGAGGCCCGTGAGCTCCTCATATCACTGCTGCGGCCCTACCGTTGGACGGTCGCGGCGCTGGCCCTGGTCGTCATCGTGGAAAACGCTGCCCGGCTGTCGGTTCCGATCCTGGTGCAACGCGGCATCGACCACGGCATCCCGCCGATCCTCGAGGGCGGCCCGGCTCGTGAGCTGATGCTCATCGTCGGCACGCTGTGCGCGGTGGTGATCGTGCAGGCGGTCAGCCGGATGTTCTTCCTGCGGCGTTCTGGCCGCATCGGCCAGCGGGTGCTGCTGGAGTTGCGCCGCCGGGTGTTCCGCCATTTCGGCAGGCTCGATGTGGCGTTCCACGATCGCTACACGTCGGGTCGGGTCGTCAGCCGGTCCACCAACGACGTCGAGGCCATCCAGGACATGCTGGAAACGGGCTTCGACAGCCTGATCACCGCGGTGCTGACCCTGTTCGGCACAGCGGTTCTGCTGGTGGCGTTGGATTGGCGGCTGGGCCTGATGTGCCTGGCGGCGTTCCCGATCCTGGTTGCCCTGGTGTGGTGGTTCCGCAACGAGTCGGGTAAGACCTACCGGCTGGTGCGTGAGAGCGCGGCACTGGTGATCGTGCAGTTCGTCGAGACCATGACGGGTATCAAGGCCGTGCAGGCGTATCGGCGCGAGCCGCGTAACCAGGAGATCTTCGACGACGTCGCCGACGAGTACCGGGCGATCAACGAGAAGACCTTCAAGCTGCTGGCCGTCTTCATGCCCGGGGTCAAGCTGGTCGGCAACCTGACCACCGGCGTGGTGCTGCTCTACGGCGGCTACCGCGTGCTGCACGGTGAGATGACCATCGGCACGCTGACCGCGTTCCTGCTGTACCTGCGGATGTTCTTCGAGCCGATGCAGGAGATCTCGCAGTTCTTCAACACCTTCCAGTCGGCGTCCTCGGCGTTGGAGAAGCTGGCAGGCGTGCTGGCGCAACAGCCCGCGATCGCGGATCCGGCGCAGCCGGTCTCCCCGTCGGAGCCCAAGGGTGACATCGGGTTTCACGATGTGCAGTTCGAGTACGCATCCGGCCGGCCGGTGCTGCCCGGGCTTGAGCTCGCGGTGCCTGCTGGGCAGACCGTGGCGCTGGTGGGCACCACCGGCGCGGGCAAGACCACCATCGCCAAGTTGATCGCCCGGTTCTACGACCCGACAGCCGGTTCGGTGACGCTCGACGGTGTGGACCTGCGTGAGCTGGCCCAGACCGAACTGCGCCGGCATGTCGTGATGGTCACCCAGGAAAACTTCATGTTCTCCGGGACCGTCGCCGACAACATCCGCTTCGGGCGTCCCGAGGCCACCGACGCGCAGGTTCGGGAGGCGGCCGCGGCGGTCGGTGCGGACCGCTTCATCGACGCGCTGCCCGACGGATATGACACCGACGTGGCGAAGCGCGGTGGCCGGCTCTCGGCGGGCCAGCGTCAGCTGGTGGCCTTCGCCAGGGCGTTCCTGGCCGACCCGGCGGTGCTGATCCTGGACGAGGCGACGTCCTCACTGGACATCCCGAGCGAGCGAATGGTGCAGCGCGCGTTGGAAACCGTGCTGGCCGATCGCACCGCCCTGGTGATCGCGCACCGGCTCTCCACGGTGCAGATCGCCGACCGGGTGCTGGTGCTCGAGCACGGCCGCATCATCGAGGACGGGGCACCGGCGGAGCTGATCGGCCGGGCCGACGGGGCGTATGCGGCGCTGCATCGGGCCTGGGTGGATTCCCTGGCTTGAGCTGCCCGGTCTACTTTCCTTCCGCGAGCAGACGCAAAAGTACCCTAAATCATTGGTAATAAGGTACTTTCACGTCTGCTCGTACAGGCGCTATCGCGTGGCGGTGACGCGCAGGACGGCGTCGTAGCTCTGCGGGCCCGAGCCGATGCGCACCGTGATGTCCCATCGGCCCGGGGTGGACAGGTCGATGACGCCGCGGTAGTCGTCTCTACCGATGGGCGTGGCCTCGACAGCCGGCGCGCTCAGGCCGATCTGCGGCATGCGTGGTTCGAACCGCACCGAGTCCGGTGTCGGGGTTTCGCCTGCGCTGCCCAGGACCTCGACGGTGAGTGGGCTGACTCCCACCTTGGGCGGCTCGTCCTTCAGGCGCACCAGGTACGGACCTGCGGTGGCTTCGGCGACGATGGGTGGCCGTGGTTGCGGCCACAGCAGCCACAGCATGCCGGCGCCCACCGCGACGACGATGACCCCGATGCCCACCCACTGCAGGCGTTTCATGATCCGCTACAGCTTTTCGATGTCGGGCAGTGCCCAGGACTTTTCGAACAGGGCTGGTTTCGGCCCGTACAGCCGGAACAACACCTCGAACTGGCCGTCCGGGTTTGTCGGGATCCAGTTGGACTCTCGGCCTTCTGGGGCGACCGGGCCGAAATACACGTCGACGGAACCGTCGGGGTTCACGCCGAGATCGGGCCGGTGTGACGACCGGCTACCGTACGGCTGATCCCGGATCAAGGCATGGGTGGCGCGGTCGTACGCCGTCGCCGACCAGTACAGCGAGACCGGTGGATCGGCAGGCACCCGTAACCGGTAGGTGGCTGCGCCGTCGAAGGCCTCACCATCGGCGTCGGCAATGGTCATCACATAGAACTGGCCCTGGCCAAGGTGTTTGGCGCTGAAGTAGATGAACGAGTACAGCAGACCGCGATCGTCGACGGGATAGCTGGTCGGGTCGGCGAAACCGTTCTGCATGCCCTGCACCACCTCGGGTGAGGCGGGCACGGCCCAGTGGGTCCCGTCGAAGTACGGCGGGGTGAAGAAGCGCGGATAGTTGGCGTCGAACCACTCGTGTGCCTCGGCGGCGGCCGCCTCGAGCACTCCCTTCAACTCGTCGTCCGGTTCGAACAGCTTGCCCTGCTCGATGCCGATCGAGGCCAGCACCGAAATCATCACCCGGTCCCGCTGCAGCCACGGCTCGCGTTGCACGAACTGATCGAGCAGTTCGAAGAATCGCAGATTGTAGGGAATTGTGCTGTCGTACAAGGTTTCCGACGCGTCGACGAACGTGGCCCCCTGGCCGGGTTGCGTCAGCGGATAGCACTTGATGCGCTTGCCGTACTCGGCAGCCGCGGCGACGTCGGCGTCGGCGCTGGACGCGATGTTCGCCCGCAGCGCCCCGAACCCCGTATACGTCGCCGACGGCAGCACGATGTAGCCGTCGGGAATCGCGCCGTCGAATCCGGGCGGCAGGATCAGGTACCTGGCGCCGTCACCCTTGTCGGCCCCCGCCGGTCCGACGTCTTCGAGCGCTTCCTGCCAGCTGTTGTCGACTGAACCGGTGATCGAACCACCTTCTGCCGGTGGGATTTCCAGCACGACGGGCCCGTCCTGGGTGTTGTAGAACGGGAAGAAGTACAGGGTGTCGGGGTTGGGGGTCAGGGTCTGGTTCTTCCAGTCCAGCAATTTCGACCAGAACACCACCTGGTTGTCGGTGGCGCCGAGGCCCGCCGCCGCCTCACGCAGCAGTTCGAAGTTGACGGCGGGCATACCCCAGATCACGGCTTGCACGGCACGGGCATGTACCAATGGGTCCATGCCCTGACGCTAGTACCTCAGCGCACAGTGTCGAAGAAGGTCTTCACATCCTCGACGAACAACTCCGGCTGCTCGAACGCCGCGAAATGCCCGCCGCGCGGCATCGTGGTGAAGTGCGTGACGTTGTAGCCCGTCTCGCACCAGCTACGCGGGGCGCGCAGGATCTCCAGCGGGAACGACGCGATTCCGGTGGGCAGGTTGACGTATTCGCCTCCGCCCCATGTGTTGTGGCTCTCCCAGTACAGCCGAGCCGACGATGCCGCCGATGCGGTGAGCCAGTAGAGCATCACATTGTCGAGCATCTCGTCTCTGGACACCACATTCTCGGGGTTTCCGTCGCAGTCCATCCAGGACCAGAACTTCTCCACGATCCAAGCGAGCTGACCGACGGGGGAGTCCACCAGCCCGTACCCGACGGTCTGCGGCCGCGTGGACTGCTGCTTCATGTAACCCGAATCCCATTTGCGGTAATAGTCGATGCGGGCCAGTGCCTTCTGCAGGTCCTCGGTCATCTCGCCGATGCCCTCGGCCGGCGGCTGGGCGATCGGCATGTTGACGTGAATGCCTACGCAGGAGCCGACGTTGCGGCCGATCTGCGTCGTCACCGCCGCACCCCAGTCACCGCCCTGGGCGCCATAGCGGTCGTAGCCCAGCCGCGTCATCAGGGTGTCCCAGGCCTGCGCGATCTTCTCGATGCCCCACCCCGCCGCGCTGGGCTTGGCGGAGAACCCGTAACCGGGCAGCGACGGACACACCACGTCGAATCCGGCCTCGGTCAGCGGCTCGATCACCTTGTGGAATTCCACGATGGATCCCGGCCAGCCGTGGGTGATCAGCAGCGGGAACGCGTCCCCGCGTCCGGATCGCTGATGGATGAAATGGATGTCCAGCCCGTCGATCTCGGTGGTGAAGTGGTCGAACCGGTTCAGTGCGGCCTCGCGGGCACGCCAGTCGTACTCGTTGGCCCAGTAGGCCGCCAGTTCCTTCGTGTACTCCAGCGGAATGCCCTGGGTCCAGTCCTCGACGCACTCGGCCTCAGGCCAGCGGGTCCGGTTCAGTCGCTGTTTGAGGTCTTCGAGGTCGGCGTCGGGGATGGCGATGCGGAACGGCTTGATCAACGGGTCACTCAGGGTCATGTAGGCCATCCTCTCAGCGTGGGGTGGCGCGCCGTGGTGAGTATTGCGCTGAAGATCGTGGCTACCTGGTGACCGCAATCTTCAACGCAGGTGTTTCCGACGATCCGGCGGGTCAGGGAATCTGCCGTAGCCGCCGGGCCTTGGACACCGCCTCGTGGCGGTTACGCGCCCCGAGTTTGGCCGCCGCGCTGCGCAGATAGCTCTTCACCGTCTCCGGCTTGAGTGAAAGGCGCTGGGCAGCTTCGGCATTGGTGCAACCCAGGGCGACCTGCGCCAGCACGTCGATCTCGCGGACCGTCAGGGGAGCGCTGGCAGGCGGGTCGCCGCGCAATGCCACTGCCAGCCGGTCGGCGAGCTCGCGCAGCGGCCCGGCCAGGTCGGGGGTGTCGCCGGCGAGCCGGCGCAGGTCGGCGTGCACCTCGCGGATCTGCTCGGTGTCGGCCGGCCGGTCGGCGAAGGTGGTCAGGGCCGCCTCGCGCATCCGCATCCGCCGGTCCACCTCGTCGCGCACCCGTAGTTCTTCGCTCAATCGCTGCGCCGAGGCCACCATCGCGGCGGCGGTGCGGCCGCCGATCGGGGCGCTGGTGCGATGCGCGCCGTAGAGCACGGCCCGAGCCTGGCCGTCGACGACCACGGGCACCGCCAGGATCGAGCGGATGCCCTCCGACAACACCGGCGCGTCGTAGTCGTGCGTGATGGTCGAGGCGCGCCGGTAGTCGGGCACCGAGATGGGGCGACGGGACACCACGCTGGCCCCGCCCAACCCGGCGCGGGGCAGGACCGCAAGCCCGCGCATCGCCCCGGTGCGGGTACCGAAGAACTCGCTGAGCAGCAGGGTGTCCTCGTGCACCTGCCCGCCGAAGGCCAGCGGCAGGCCGGTGTCGGCGGCCATTCGGCGCAGCTCGGCGCGCACCGCGTCGGCGTCACGAGGCCGCAGCAGCGAGGGGCGCATTGCAGGTACCCACTTTCGGGGGTAGCGGTGGGGTGAGTGTGACGTAGAGCATAACTGTCATGAATGTCGCTGCGAGCAACACCGGTCGCTACCGCGATGCCCGTGACCAGCTGGTTGCCACCCTCGGGGACTACGGCCGGGCCGTCGAGGAATTCGCCTGGCCGCAGATCACCGGCACTTTCAACTGGGCGATCGACTGGTTCGACGCCATCGCCAGGGACAACGACCGCACAGCGCTGTGGATCGTCGAGGAGGACGGTTCCGAGCAGCAGGTCACGTTTGCCGAGATGGCGCAGCGCTCCGACAGTGTCGCCGGCTGGTTGCACGGGCTCGGAGTGGGCAAGGGTGACCGGGTCCTGTTGATGCTCGGCAATCAGGTCGAATTGTGGGAGGCCATGCTGGCCATCGCCAAGCTGGGCGCGGTCATCATGCCGACCACCGGGGCGCTGGGCCCGGCGGATCTGGCCGACCGCATCGCCCGCGGCGGCGCCCGGTTCGTCATCGCCAATCCCGCCGACACCGCCAAGTTCGCCGACGTGCCCGGTGACTATGTGCGGATCGCGGTGGGCGCCCCGGTGCCCGGCTGGCACCGCTACGCCGACGCATACGCCGAGGAACCACGCCGGTTCGACGCGTGCACCACGGTCGACGACCCGATGCTCATCTATTTCACCTCCGGCACCACCAGCAAGCCGAAGCTGGTCGAGCATTCCCAGGTCTCCTACCCGGTCGGGCATCTCACCACGATGGCCTGGATCGGGGTCAGGCCCGGCGATGTGCACCTGGCGATCAGCTCGCCGGGCTGGGCCAAGCACGCCTGGAGTTGTTTCTTCGCACCGTGGATCGCCGAGGCGACGATCTTCGTCTACAACTACGCGCGCTTCGATGCTGTGGCGCTGCTGGACCAGTTGCGCCGGGCCGAGGTCAACACGTTCTGTGCCCCGCCGACGGTGTGGCGCATGTTGATCCAGGCCGACCTGGGGGAGCGTCCCGAGGGGCTGCGCGAGATCCTCGGCGCCGGTGAGCCGTTGAACCCGGACGTGATCACCCAGGTCGAGAAGGCGTGGGGGCTGACGATCCGCGACGGGTTCGGCCAGACCGAGACCACTCTGCAGGTCGGCAACACCCCGGGGCAGCCGGTGAAACCCGGCTCGATGGGCCGTCCGATGCCGGGCGTTCCGGTGGTGCTGGTGGACCCGATCACCGGGGCACCTGCCGACGAGGGGGAGATCTGTCTGGACCTGGCACAGCATCCGCGCAACCTGATGACGGGGTATCTCGGTGACCCGCAACGCAATGAGGCCGTGATGGCCGGCGGTTACTACCACACCGGCGACGTCGCCGGCCGAGACGCTGACGGTTACATCACCTACATCGGCCGGACCGACGACGTGTTCAAGTCCAGCGACTACAAGGTGTCCCCGTTCGAGCTGGAAAGCGTGCTGATCGAGCATCCGGCGGTGGTCGAGGCCGCGGTGGTCCCACAACCCGACGACACCCGCTTGGCAGTGCCCAAGGCCTACGTCGCGCTGGCCGAGGGCTGGGAAGCCAACGCGCAGACGGCAAAAGATGTGATGGCTTACGCTCGTGATCACCTCGCGCCATATCTCAAGGTGCGCCGGGTCGAGTTCTTCGACCTGCCCAAGACCGTTTCGGGCAAGATCCGCCGCGTCGAGTTGCGCAAGCGCGAGGATGCGGCTCACGAAGCGGGCCAACCGATTTCCACCGAATACCGATACGAGGATCTTGTGGAATGAACACAGCGATGAAGTCCTATGATCACGGCCCTACCGATGTGCCCGTGCTCGAAGAGACCATCGGGGCGAACTTCGAGCGCATGGTGGCGGCCGGGCCGGACGCCGAAGCGCTGGTCGAGGTGGCCACCGGACGGCGCTGGACCTATGCCGAACTCGACGCCGAGGCCGACGCGGTGGCCCGGGGGTTGATGGCGCTGGGTGTGGCCAAGGGCGATCGCGTCGGAATCTGGGCACCCAACTGCGCCGAGTGGGTGATGCTACAGCTCGCGACGGCCAAGATCGGGGCGATCCTGGTCAACATCAACCCGGCCTACCGCACCCACGAACTGGCTTACGTACTCAAGCAATCCGGCATTCGGACCCTGGTGTCGGCCACCGCGTTCAAGTCCTCCGACTATGTGACGATGGTGGCCGAGGTGCAGGCCGACTGCCCGGCGCTCAAGGACATCATCTTTCTGGGCACTCTGGATTGGGACCAGCTGCATACCGAGCAGGTGAGCGAGGAGCAGTTACGCGCCCGGATCGCCCAGCTGTCCAACACGGATCCGATCAACATCCAGTACACCTCGGGGACAACGGGTTTCCCCAAGGGAGCGACGCTGAGCCATCGCAACATCCTCAACAACGGGTTCTTCGTCGGCGGGCTGATCAACTTCGACAGCGGTGACCGGGTGTGCATCCCGGTGCCGTTCTATCACTGCTTCGGCATGGTGATGGGCAATCTCGGGGCGTTGACCCATGGTGCCGCGATCGTGATCCCCGCTCCCGGATTCGATCCTGGAATCACCCTGGCCACCGTCGAATCCGAGCAGTGCACCGCGCTGTACGGCGTGCCGACGATGTTCATCGCGATGCTCGGTCATCCCGACTTCGCCGGTTTCGACCTGTCCTCGCTGCGCACCGGCATCATGGCGGGTTCGGTGTGCCCGGTCGAGGTGATGAAGCGGGTGGTGGCCGACATGCACATGGCCGAGGTGGCCATCTGTTACGGCATGACCGAGACGTCGCCGGTGTCGTGTCAGACCCTGGTCGACGACGATCTGGAGCGTCGCACCGCGACCATCGGCCGGGTCCATCCGCACCTCGAGGTCAAGATCGTCGACCCCGATACCGGTGAGACCGTCGAGCGCGGGCAGTCGGGGGAGTTCTGCACCCGCGGGTATTCGGTGATGCTGGGTTACTGGAATGAGGAGGCCAAGACCGCCGAAGCCATTGACTCGGAGGGGTGGATGCACACCGGGGATCTGGCGGTGATGCGTGCGGACGGCTACTGCACGGTGGTCGGCCGGATCAAGGACATGGTGATCCGCGGCGGGGAGAACGTGTACCCGCGCGAGATCGAGGAGTTCCTCTACACCCACCCTGACATCGACGATGCGCAGGTGATCGGGGTTCCCGATGCGAAGTACGGGGAGGAGATCTGTGCGTGGATCCGGATGAAGCCGGGCCGCGCGCCGGTGGATGCCGAGGCGGTGCGGGCATTCGCGTCGGGCAAGCTGGCGCACTACAAGATCCCGCGTTATGTGCATGTGGTGGAAGAGTTCCCGATGACGGTCACCGGCAAGATCCGCAAGGTCGACATGCGCGACGAGAGTGTCAAGCTGCTCGGGCTCGACCCGGGACAACCGGGATAACTCAGCCCCACCGCTTGATCACCTCGGCCACCGGCTTGCCGGTGGCCAGTGCCGCCATGATCAGCACCCGCGCCTGGCTCGGCCGAAGATGGGGGACCATGACCGCGCCGGCCTTCACCATGTCGTCGCCGGGGCCGTATTCGGCGATGACGTCCCCGGTCGGGACACGGCTGGAGATTCCGAAGGACACCCCGGCCGGTGCGTGGCGGCGTACGGCGTCGACCACGCCGTCGCCCGCGTTGCCGGATCCCAGTGCCTCCACGACGATTCCGCGCGCTCCCGCGGCCACCGCGGCATCGATGGGGCCGGGGCCGTCACCGGGGTAGGCCGCGACGACGTTGACGCGCGGGGCACTGATAGCAGGCACCTCACCGAGGAACGGCCGCTGCGCGGGGTGGTCCAGTGTGAAGGTGTTGTCGGCGACGGACCCGATCGGTGGGGTGCCGCCGAACGCGTGGAGATCCTGGGTGTTCACCTTGTGGGTCCCCAAGGCCTGGAAGACGTCCCCGGCGAACATGATCATCACGCCCTGATCGCGGGCGGTGGGACTGGAGGCGACGGTGAGTGCGTCTCGCAGGTTGGTCGGCCCGTCGGCATCCGGGGCGTCGGAGCTGCGCTGCGCCCCGGTCAGCACGATGGGCGCCGGCCCGTTGTACGTGACGTCCAGCCACATCGCGGTGTCTTCCATCGTGTCGGTGCCGTGGGTGATGACCACGCCGGACGCCCCGTCGGCCACCGCCTTCTTGGCCGCCGCCCCGATCACGTCCCAATCGGCCGGGGTGAGCTGTGAACTGTCCTTCTTCATCACATCCATGACCTCGACGTCGAGGCCTGCCGCCAGGTCGGATCCACTGACCGTCGGACGGCGCACGCCGTTGGCATCGGTGCTTGTCGCGATGGTCCCGCCGGTGGTGATCACCACGACCCGCCCCGGTGCCGATTCGCCCTTGGCGCTGTCCGGGTTTGTCGTTGCTTCGGTCGAGTTGGTGTTCGTCGAACATGCTGTCAGCGCGACGGCGAGAAAAAATGTGCCGATCGCCAGTCGCGACCGGGCGGGACGGGCTGCGAAGTTCGTCATACGGCAGACGCTACGGCGAGAGGCGAATACGCACCGGTGTTTTGGCAGCTCACCCGGGTTTCGGCAGCGGTCGCCCGCGATTGCTGCGACGATGGTGGTCATGTCGGCTGCACAAGCCTGCGGTGTTCTCGGGCGGCGCACGTGTGCGCTTCTGGCCGTGAGTTCGGCCGGGCTGCATGTGGCGATGTTCGGCGCCACTGCCAATCCGGTGGCCGCTGCGGTGCTCGCGGCGATGATCGTCGGTTGCCTGTACTGCGCCGGTCATCTGTGGCGGCGTGGCACCTCGGGCGTCTGGTGCACGATCGCGCTGATGAGCCTCGCGATGATCGCGCTGCACACCCCGATGCCCATGCATCACCATGGCGTCACGGCCCCCGCCCAGGCCTCGGCGATGATGTCGACCGCGACACTGCTGGCGCTGGCGGAAGTCGTCATCGCAGCGGCGGTGCTGACCATGCGCACCCGGCACCGTTCGGTGATCAGCCCGGCGGCGGGATGAATTGGCTCAGGACCAACGGCGCGCCTTGCGGATCCTTGATCAGGGCGGTGTTCGTCCACTCTGTATCCGCGCTGGAAACCACAGCGGCGCCGAGCGTTTCGGCCAGTTTCGCCGATTCGTCACCGTTCGCCACCGCGAATACCCTGCCAGTGGGGTTGTCGTCGGTCCCGCAGCGCTGCTGCAGGTGGTGATCGTGAAGGCTCCCCACTGCCTGTGGGTGGGTATTCGGTTGGCGCAATGGGTTAGCGGTGATAGCGCACAGGCCCGGCCTGCAATGGGGGCACCGGGTTGTTTGCAGCAGCGGGAGTGTGCCGGTGGGTCACCGGAATCCCCACAGGGCCTGTGGTGGAGCGGTCGCCGGGGGTGGATTGCGCTGGTGTGGTGGTACGGGCGGTGGCGCGGTCGTAGTCGGCGCGTCGAGCGGGGTCGCGCAGCAGAGCATAGGCAGCCAGTAGCGCTTGCAGCTGTTGATCGGCGGTGTGTGGGGAGGATGCCGGGCGCGTGTCGGGATGCTGGGCGCGTAGCCGGGTGCGGTAGGCGTGGGTGATCTCGGCTTGGGTGGCCGCCGGCGACACGCCCAACACCCGGTAGGGATCGGTCTGGGCGCACCCCATCGATGCTCCCTCACAGGTGTGGGGCGGTGACCCCCGGGCTTTCGGGCGAATCCGGGAGCCACCGCGGGAAATGGACTTGAGCCACCCCGACCGGTGCGGGGCGGGGTTGGTTCCCGCACTGGTCGGGGATGAGGGTGCCACGACGCCGTGTGTACGCGCCACGGTCGGGTGTGCCACGTGCGGTAGCGGTGCGTGCGCGAACCGGACATCCGGCGTCGATGTCGGTTCGCGGTGACGCCGCACTCTCTTCACAGGTGTGGGCGACACCGGCGTCGATGGCGTAGCCGAGACATCGGCCGGATATCACCGCCGTTGCCCGTCAACGCGTTTCAGTACCAGACCGCGGGGTTGTGGGAGGTGAGCGTTGGGTCGCCCACACTGGCACAGGAAGCCGCGGTCGGGTGATCAACCGGCGGGGACCGTCGGGGATTGGCGGGCCGCGGCGCCGGCGCGTGCAGGTAAGCGCGCCGACGCGAGGCGGGCGGGCCCGGGGCGCAGTCCCCTCGACGGGTGGGGTGGCCGGCTCGCATTCCCACGGGGCCTCGTCCTGTCGCAGGCGTATCTCTTCGGCCTCCACGATCGCCGCCGCCTCCTCGAGCAGGCTGCTGTCCCACTGGATGTCGAGCGTCATCTCACTCACCCCCTCTAACCCGGATGCTGCGCCCCGGGCCCGGCGGCCGGCCGGGCCGGAGCCTCACGCGTTGATGGCGGTCTTGTCCGTGTTGCTTGTGATCGCGATGCGCCGCGGCTTGGCCTTTTCGGCCACCGGGATGGTCAACCGCAACACCCCACCGGCATAGTTGGCTTCGATCGCGTCGGTGTCCAGGGTCTCGCCCAAAAACAGTTGCCGGCTGAACACCCCGCGCGCACGCTCGGCCGAGACCATCTCCCGGTCGGGATCGTGTTCGGGGCGCTGAGCGTGCACGGTGAGCACGTTGCGCTCGACATCGAGATTGAGCGAATCCACATCCACCCCAGGCAGATCGAACTCGACGATGAACTTGTCGTCTTCTCGCCAGGCGTCCATCGGCATCACCGCCGGGCGGGCCGTGGTGCCCAGCACCTGCTGGGCCAGGCGATCGAAGTCGCGGAACGGATCGGTACGCATCAACATGATCTTTGCCTCCTAACCCACCGTGTCGACTGCAGATGATCTATGTCATCTGCCATAAATTTCTTATAGCACTGGTATCAGCCTTGTGCAAGGATGAATCCGGACCGATTCGAGGAGAAGGGGTCGTTGAACTGTGGTGGGCGAGGCGTCGGCGGGATCGGCGCGCGGTGTGTACGGCATTTCGGTTGCCGCCGAGCTCAGTGGGATGGATCCACAGACGCTGCGGCTCTATGAGCGACGCGGGCTGCTCACCCCGGCGCGCACCGAGGGTGGTACCCGCCGCTACAGCGACGACGACCTCGATCGGCTGCAGCGGATTGCCGAGCTAGTCGCCGACGGTGTCAACATCGCCGGCATTGCCCAGATTCTGCCGTTGCAGGATCACAACGCCGAGCTGGCATCGACCAATGGTGAGCTCGCCTCGGAGAATGCACGGCTGCGGTCCCGGGAACCGCGCACCGCACGCCGATGACACCCGGCGTCACCGTCAGGGGAACCTGGGGCACAAGGATATCTATTGTTGTCCAAAAGGTTTCGGCACCAGCTCGCGGTGCCGACGCTAGAGGAGGTGAATGTGAATGGATTTCGCCGCCCGGTCAACCGATCCCGCCGGGACTGCGTGCGGATCCTCGACACCGCCGAAGGGGCGCTGGTCGCGTGGCGCGGCTGCAGCCTCGATGCGGCGTTCGTCGAGATCGTGCACACCGCCAATCGCCACAACGTGGGCGCGATGACCATGGCCGACGACCTCGCTCAAATTGCCCGGACCCCCTGGGGCGGTGAAGCAGACCGTGGGCGCGGCATCCGGGGCGCGGGCTTTGCTGCGGCGGCCCACGACCGGGGTGTCGTGGGTCGTACGGAAGTCGGTGTCCAGTGCGGCGCGCGCCACCAACGCAGCGCTGGTGAGAACCCCGGCGCGTCGTTCAGGTTCGCCGATCCTCGTCAACGGTGCTGTCGTCGATGCGCTGCTGCAGTGCGGCATTGAGGGCGTGGGCCTCGGCGAGTTGGTCCTCGAGAATGATGATGCGGCAGGCTGCTTCCAATGCCATGCCCTGATCGACGAGCTCGCGGGCGCGCGCCGCGATCCGCAGCTGGTAGCGCGAATAGCGGCGATGTCCGCCTTCAGAACGTTGCGGGGTCAGTAATCTGGCCTCATCAAGGCTTCGCAAAAATGCCGCAGTGGTGTCGAGTATTCGCGCTGCACTGCCCATGCTGTAGGCCGGGTAGTCCTCGTCGTCGAACTTGTCATTCGGATTCGGTTCACTCGAACCGTTCTGTGGTTGTACGACTAAACCTTTCGAATCATCAACGGCCGTGTCCAGTAGGCGAGCCGCCCACCGAACATCGCGCCCACGCAGCCCATGATCGCTGACGTGAAACGTATTCGCGATGAACGCGAACACGCCCGGGGAGGCCGGGCGACGTTGATATAGGGAGGATCGGTGCCCCCCTGGGGTCACAACACCACCACCCCGAGGGGGCACCGATCCGCGGGAGCGCACGACATCTCCCGGCATTACTAGGAATACTGCAGGATCGTCCGCACAGACACACTCGCGTGACGATCCGACGGTAACTCCCTCCTTTCACTGTCTACTCCACCTTCACCACGGTCCGAAAGCCAACATGCTGCCTGGCCTCGTACTGCTTGACCGCGCTGACGTCACACTTCACGGGCAGTTCATCATCTCCCGTGCCACTTACCCTCTAATCTCAACACCGCATACTCTAGCGAGAGCACTATCGAATGTCTACATCAGCCAATGCAGATTTTTTGAGGCGTGGCAGTGCCGGGGGCCGCGTGACACCCATCCGAAGGCGCCTTGACAAGCCACCTGCACAGCCCGGGCCCGGAGGCGATAGGGCGTCACCTCGACCGCCGAGGCCGACACGGCGGTCGAGGTGACGTGGCAACTGCCTCGGGGGGTGTTAACGGGAAACGCATTGCTCTGTAGCGACTTTGGTCACTACACCGCCGCCCCTTACAACCTCGCTTGTCGGGAACGCCCACGATTCAAACCGTTCCCGATAAGGCTGTTTCCTCACACATCACCTAAGCCGGAACAACCAGACCCATCTGAACCCAACTCCAGATAACTGCGAATCCAGAATGCCACCGACCGCGCCGACCCCCGGCGCGGTCGGTGGCACCTCAGATACTCAGAACCATTGACCGAACCTCCGGATGTAGAGGGTCTTGACGGTCTGAGCAACGACGCAGTAGGCCACCAACGTCGCGGCCAGCCATCCGAAGTACGCCCACGGCAGCGGCTGCAATCCGACGGCCGCCCCCAGTGGCGAGAACGGGATGAGGATCCCGAGAACGCAGACCGTCCCGGTCGCCAGCAGCACCGGCAACGCTGCCGTGCTCTGGATGAACGGGATCTTCTGGGTTCGCAGCATGTGGACGACCAGCGTCTGCGAGAGCAGGCTTTCGATGAACCAACCCGATTGGAACAGCGATTGCATCTCGGGTGAGTTGGCGGCGAAGACGTACCACATCACCGCGAACGTGGTGATGTCGAAGATCGAGGACGTCGGCCCCATCCAGATCATGAACCGGCCGATGTTCCTGGCGTCCCACTTGCGCGGCTTGAGCAGGAACTCCTTGTCCATGCGGTCCCACGGCAGCGCCAGCTGGGAGATGTCGTACAGCAGGTTCTGGATCAACAGGTGGATCGCCAGCATGGGCAGGAACGGGATGAAGGCGCTCGCCACCAACACCGAAAACACGTTGCCGAAGTTCGAACTCGCGGTCATGTTCAGGTATTTGATGATGTTGCCGAAGGTCTCGCGGCCCTTGACCACGCCCTCTTCGAGCACCATCAGGCTCTTCTCGAGCAGGATGATGTCTGCCGACTCCTTGGCGATATCGGTGCCGGTGTCCACCGAGATGCCCACATCTGCATCCCGCAGGGCGGGGGCGTCGTTGATGCCGTCGCCCAGGAACCCGACCGTGTGCCCGTTGGCCTGCAAGGCTCGCAGCACCCGCGACTTCTGCAGCGGCGTCAGCTTCGCGAAAACGGTTGTCTCGTCGACAACGCGCCGAAGTTCGTCGTCGTCGAGGGCGTCGATCTCGGCGCCGAGAATCGGCTGGCCGGGATCGAGTCCCACCTCACGACAGATCTTGGCGCTGACGACTTCGTTGTCGCCGGTGAGGACCTTCACGGTCACGCCGTGTTCGGCCAGGGCCGTGATGGCCGGGGCGGCCGTGTCTTTCGGCGGATCGAGGAAGGTGAGAAAACCGTGGACGACGAGGTCCTTCTCGTCCTCGATGCGGTATCGGTGGGTGCGCTCGGTGCGCGGGATTTCCCGGGTGGCCACGAGCAGCACCCGGAACCCCTCACGGTTGTAGTCGCGCGCTGTTTCGGCCAGCGCCTCGCGGTCGGCCTCATCGAGCGGGCGACTGGCCGTGCCGTCCCACACCTGGGTGGACACCGCCAGCATCTCCTCGACGGCACCCTTGCAGACCAGCAGATGATTGCGTTCGACGTCCTGCACTACGACGGACAGTCGGCGCCGTTCGAAGTCGAACGGAAGTTCGTCGACCTTGCGGTACGCCGAGGCGGCAAGTAGCGCTTCGGGTGTCCCGTCGGCGAAGTGCAGCACAGCGCGGTCCATCAGATTCTTGACGCCGCTCTGGTGAAAGCTGTTGAGCCAGGCCAGGGCCAGCACGTTGTCGTCGCGATCACCCCGGATGTCCGCGTGATGCTCGAGGATGATCCGGTCCTGGGTGAGCGTGCCGGTCTTGTCGGTGCAGAGCACGTCCATGGCGCCGAAGTTCTGGATGGCGTTGAGCCGCTTGACCACGACCTTGCGGCGTGACAACGCCACGGCGCCCTTGGCCAGATTGGACGACACGATCATCGGCAGCATCTCCGGGGTGAGCCCGACCGCGACGGCCAGTGCGAACAGGAATGCCTCGGGCCAGTCGCCCTTGGTGAAACCGTTGATGAACAACACGATCGGCACCATCACCGACATGAACCTGATCAGCAGCCAGCTGACGCTGTTGACGCCGCGGTCGAAGGCCGTCTCGGCGCGAGAGCCCACGACCGCCTTGGCCAGCGAGCCGAAATAGGTGTGTACGCCGGTCGATACGACGACCGCGCTGGCCGTGCCGCTCACCACATTGGTGCCCATGAAGCAGATGCTGGGCAGGTCGAGCGGATCGGCCGCGTCGTCGGCGCCGCAGGTGTCGTACTTCTCCACCGGCAGGGCCTCGCCCGTCAGCGCCGCCTGGCTGACGAACAGATCGCGAGAATCGAGCAGGCGGAGGTCGGCCGGAATCATGTCGCCGGCTGACAGTTGGACGATGTCACCGGGGACGATCTGCGCCATCGGGATCTCGGTGAGTTCGGGTGTGGCATCTGGGCTGGCCCGACGCCGGACTGTCGCGGTGGTCCGCACCATCGCCTTGAGTGTCTCGGCTGCCTTGCCCGAGCGGTACTCCTGCCAGAACCGGAGGAGGGCGCTGAGCGCGACCATGGTCACGATGATCAGCACACCGGTGTAGTCCGGCTCCTGCCCATCGCGCATCGGAAGGTAGATGTCGGTCACCGAGCTGATCGCGGCCAGCACCATGAGGACCGCGATGAACGGGTTCTTGAAGGCCTCCAGGAACTGGAGGATCGCGGGAGGCGCCTTGTCGTGGGCGACCTCGTTGGGGCCCTCGCCGGCGAGGCGTTCTGCGGCATCCTCGGATGTCAACCCGTCGAGGTGGCCTCTGACATTCGCCAGCGTGACCTCCACATCGTTGTGTGCTTCGGTGGCTGCGCGCAGGGAGAGTCGGCGGTCATCGTGCTTGGCGGGGGTCAGGGCGGTCTGCTCGACAGCGGTGTTCATGTGGCTGCTCCGGTCGGTGGTGCGCGCGCACCCCAAGTCACACCGAACCTCCTGGCGGAAGCCGTGATTCGGTGTGACTTGGGTGTGCTGTGCGGTATGGAAGGTGTCAGTTCACGTCGGTGATGGCGTGAAAGACAGTCGAATGAAGGGAATCTGGGATCACCCGGTTATCGGGCGGTATGCGAGCCGCCGCCCAGGGATGCGGTCAGGACCGCCACCGGGGTGTTGCTCATCCTCAGATTGTGCCGCTCCTGCGGGGTCAGCGACGCACGCGTGTGAATCCACGCGATGGGGCCCTTGACCGCGCTTTGGGCGTGACGAAGAAAGGTGTTGCGCTGCATTGGATCATCTCCAGTTCAATCGGAGCTCTCCGCGTCGATACGCATGCGGCAGCCTGCCACCACGGGTGTCTCGGGGTGGCGGCCCTAGCCGGTCATCGACAGCGGAAAGGCGTTTATGGACAGACGTTTTCGAATCGGACTGGGATACGGACTGTCACTCGACGTCATGTCGTCGTCACCTCCTCGCTGTCGGGCGCGCGGCGCGCCGCTGGTCTTGACGCAACCGTCAGATGCAAACACGCTGAAGAGGAAGTTTGGGCACATGGCCGAACGCGTCAACTGACGCGAGCACTTCCTCATCAGAGCTTTGGCACTACACGACGTGTCCCACCAGGATGGGAAGCCACTTCGGGTCATCCCTTAAGCCGGGAAGACCTGTCCTAATCCTGGGCGTCTCTCGACGTCGTCGGATCAGTGGCCTGTGTTCGTGTAGGAGCCTCACCTAACGAAGCGCGGTTTTCATTAGAGACCTTACACGAGCCAATTGTCAACACGGTTCGCGGTTGGATTTCAGTTCCCAAATGGGTTGTGTCAGTTGGGTAGTGACACATCTCGCCGTTTTGGTGACGGCCGTCACCGGAAGTCTCGGAGCGGTTCCACAGCATTCACCCAAGAATCGGCAGGGCAACGGGGTTTGCGGTTGCCTGTGCGCGCCCGCCGGATGTGTTGTGATGTGCCTATGCCTGAGCAAAGTCTCGAGCCTGACGCCGGCGAGGACGAGCAAAAGCCACCTGCCATCACTGCGCGCGGAATCATGATGCACGGGCCATGGGGCCCGGTGTACGGACCCATCGACCTCGACATCGACGAAGGCGGCGTCACGGTGCTGGTCGCGCCGTCGGGTACCGGGCGCACCGCACTGCTGATGACGCTGGCCGGGCGGATGAGAACCGCGCGCGGGCAGCTGACCGTGTTCGGGCGTACCCGGGCACCCGACATCTTCCGCTCCGCGGCGTTGGCCGGCATCGACGAACTCGACACGGTGTCGGAGTCGGTGACAGTGCGCGACCTCGTGACGGAGCAGCGTCGGTGGGACGCCCCCTGGTACACGCTCGTGGGTCGGGCCGACGAAGAGGCGCTGGCCGCGATGTGCGCGCCGGTGTTCGGTGAGCTGCCGCTGCCGTCGCTGACGTCGTACTTCGACGGCCTCACCGAACTTGACCAGATCCTGCTGCGCATCGCGCTGGCCAACACCGCGACCCCGCCGCTGCTGGTGGTCGGCAACCTCGACCACCTCACCGACGACCGCAACCGCGACATCCTGCTGGGGCGGCTGTTCGCGCTCGGGGAGAAGCAGACCGTGATCACCGCGACGGTCAACGGGGTGCCCGGCCATCTGGTCTCGGCCGTGCGGGCGCAGGTGGCAGTACCCAACACGACGCTGGCCGAGCTGGCCGGTTCGCAGAAAGGTGGCGAGTAACCGTGCTAGCCGGAATGTCGTTGGGCACTGACCTCAAACGATTCTCGCGCGGCACGATGCCGCGGATCGCGCTCGTGACGGTCATCCTGCTGCCGCTGTTGTACGGCGCGATGTACCTGTGGGCGTTCTGGAACCCGTTCGGCGAGGTGAACAAGGTTCCGGTGGCGCTGGTGAACGAAGATCAGGGCGCCGTCGCGGAGGGACAGCAGGTCAAGGCCGGGGACGAGGTCTCCGATGCCCTGGTGGATTCGGGTCAGCTTCAGCTGCATCGGGTTTCGGCGCAGGAGGCAGCCGAGGGGGTGGCTGACGGCAAGTACTACTTCTCGATCACGCTGCCGCAGGATTTCAGCACCAGCATCACGTCTCCGTCGGGTGGGTCGCCGCACCAGGCCAACGTGCGCTTCACGTTCAACGACGCGAACAACTACCTGGGCTCGATCATCGGCCAGAATGCCGCCCGTGAGGTGATCAACCAGATCAACGCGAAGATCGGCGAACGCACCCTCGGCACCGTGCTGACCGGGCTGACGGATGCCGGAACAGGTCTGGTGAAGGCGGCCGACGGCGCGCAGCAGCTGGCCACCGGCAGCGCGGCGGCCAATGACGGTGCGCACCGGTTGTCCACCGGCGCCAACGCCTTGACGGCGGGCCTGGTCACCGCGCGCGACGGGTCCGCGCAGCTGGCCGCGGGCACCAGGCAGCTGTCGACGGCGGTCGACACCGCGACCGATCCGCTGCTCACGGTGCTGGACCGGGTCAGCGGGCTCGGCCTGGACCCCAACGAGGTCGGCATGGCTGCGCAGCGGCTGTCGGGGGCGGTGCGCTCGACCACCGACCGGATCGCGGCGCTCAACATCGATCAGGCGCAGGCTGCGGCGATCGTCGATCAGGCGGTCGGTTTCTTGCGCAACAGCCCCGATCCCGCAGTGCGCGACACCGGGGAGTTCCTGGCCGGCGCGCAACGGCTGCTGCAGGCGCGCGGGCTCGACCCCACCACCGACGAGGGTCTCATCCGGTTGCGGGACAACGCCACCCAGTTGGAGAACGAGCTGGGCGACCCGAACAGCAAACTGCGGGTGTTCCTCACCAAGGCGGTCACCGGAGGTTTGCGTTCCGACGTCGTCAAATTGCGCGACGGTGCGCACCAACTCAACAGCGGCGCGCAGCGGCTCAACAGCGGTCTGGTGCAGCTGACCAACGGCGGGCGCCAACTGTCCAGTGGGGCAGGCGAACTGGCTGCCGGTACGGAGAAGCTGCAGGCCGGCAATCAGCAACTGGCGACCGCGCTCAAGGAAGGCTCGACCCAGGTTCCGTCGTGGACCCCGCAGCAGCGGACCGACGTCGCGCGGACCTTGGCCGCGCCGGTGGCGCTGGACATCCAGACGCACAACCCGGCCGCCACGTTCGGCACCGGTTTCGCGCCGTTCTTCCTGCCGCTGGCACTGTTCATCGGCGCGCTCATCATCTGGATGTTGTTGAAGCCGTTGCAGTCCCGTCCGGTGGTCAATGGGCTGGGGGCGCTGCGTGTGGTGCTCGCCTCCTACTGGCCTGCCCTGCTGATCGTGTTCTGCCAGGTCGTCGTGATGTATGTGGTGGTGCATTTCGGGGTGGGCCTGCAAGCCAAGTATCCGCTGTCCACCGTGGCGTTCCTGCTGTTGGTGGCGGGCACGTTCCTGGCGCTGATCCAGGCGTTCAACGCCTTGTTCGGGGTGTCGGTGGGCCGGGTGGTGACCCTGGCCTTCCTGATGCTGCAACTGGTCTCGGCCGGCGGTATCTATCCGGTGGAGACCACCGCGAAACCGTTCCAGATACTGCACCCGGTCGATCCGATGACCTACGCCGTCAACGGACTTCGCCAGCTGATCGTGGGCGGGATCGATTCCCGGCTGTGGATCGCGATCGCGGTGCTGCTCGGTGTGCTGGTGGTGTCGCTGGCCGCCAGTTCGTGGGCGGCGCGAAGAGACCGGCAGTACACCATGGACCGATTGCACCCACCGATCGAAGTGTGAGCCTCGCAAAAGCTCCCGAGAGCAACGTTATGGTCGTGAATCCTCGAGCCGAGCGACCACAGCGTTGATCTGGGCGGTGCCGGAATCGGAGAAGCTCAGGCCAACCCGATGCGCCGGTAGCGGTCCATCCGAGTCTGCAGTCGCTGCTCGCCGGGCACCGCACGCAACTGGGCAAGCTCGCTGCCGATCGCGGTCGACAGTCGCTGGGTGAAGGCCCGTGGCTCGTCCGCGGCGTCGGGATGTTCGGGCACGATCACATCGACGATGCCGGCCCGCAGCAGATCTGTCGACCGAACTCCTTGTGCGGCAGCCAGTTCCGGGGCGTGCGCGGTGTCGCGGAAGACGATCGCGCTGGCCCCCTCGGGCGGCAGGGGCGCCAGCCAGCCGTTGGCCGCGGCCAGCACCCGGTCGGCGGGCACCATCGCCAGGGCGGGCCCGCCGCTGCCCTGGCCCATCAGCACCGACACCGTCGGGGTGTCCAGCGTGACCAATTCGGCCAGGCAGCGGGCGATCTCACCGGCCAGCCCGCCCTGCTCGGCTTCGATCGACAGGGCCGGGCCGGGGGTGTCGATCACCAGGACCAGCGGCAGCTGCAGTCCGGCCGCCAAGGCCATGCCCCGGCGGGCCTCACGCAGCGCGCCGGGTCCGACCAGCCCACCCTCACTACGGCGCTGGCCGAGCACCACCGCGGGCTGCCCACCGAAGCGGGCCAGGGCCAGCAGCATCGTCGCGGCCTCGCCGCGTTCGGTCCCGGAGAGCAGCACCCGGTCCGTCGCTCCGTGCCGCAACAGGTACCCCACTCCGGGGCGGTCGGGCCGCCGCGAGGCCAGCACCGACTCCCAGGCGGGCACGTCGGGCAGTGGTTCAGGGGCCGTGGGCGCAGGCGGCGGGACAGGGGTGTCCACGACCACCCGCAGCGTGCGGTCCAGGGTGTCGCGTAGCAGTGCGAGGGGCACCACCCCGTCGATCACGCCGTGGGCGTGCAGATTCTCGGCGGTCTGCACGCCGGAGGGGAACGGTTCGCCGTACAGGTGCTCGTACACCCTGGGCCCGAGGAAGCCGATCAGCGCGCCGGGCTCGGCGGCGGTGACGTGCCCGAGTGAACCCCAGGAGGCGAACACCCCGCCGGTGGTGGGATGCCGCAGGTAGACGAGGTAGGGCAGATGGGCCTGCTTGTGCAGTTCGACGGCCGCGGCGATCTTGACCATCTGCAGGAACGCCACGGTGCCTTCCTGCATGCGGGTCCCGCCCGAGCTCGGGGAGGCCAGGATCGGCAGCCGCTCGGCTGTGGCTCTCGTCACCGCGGCGGTGATCCGCTCGGCGGCGGCCACCCCGATCGATCCGGCCAGGAAATCGAACTCGCAGGCCACCACGGCCACCCGGCGGCCGAAGATGGTGCCCTCGCCGGTCAGGACGGATTCGTCGAGCCCGGTCAACGCCTTCGCCTCGGCCAGTTCGCGCTGGTAGTCCTCGGAACGGGCCACTTCAAGGGGCGCCGTATCCCAGCTCTGGAACGAGCCCTCGTCTAGCACTGCATCACGAAGCGCGCGGGCGCCGATCCGACTCACGCGGCCAGCCTATATAAAGCGTGTCGAACAGCTCGGTGCGTTCGGCACCGCCCTTCTCGGGCGTCCATTGGTTCAAGCCGCGGGTGCGGTGTGAACGTTGGTTCCCGCGTCACTCGGGCTGGTTTCACCAACACCGCGGTGTTGGTCAGCGCCGTCCCGTCGGCGGGCATTGGTGGCCCGGCCTCCTGCTTGGGGGTCCGGGGTTCGGGGCGGGTCGTGATAGGCCTGGCTCCATCGGGCCAGATTCGTCGCCGCGTTGGTGTCTCTGTCGGCGGTATGCCCGCAACGACAGGCAAATACCCGATCTGCCAACGTCATTGCATGATCGACTGCCCCGCATCGGGGGCATAGCCGGGTCGACGGATACCAACGGTCGGCCTCGATGATCTGCCCGCCGCGCCACGCCTGTTTGTAGCGCAGCATCCGGGCGAACTCCGACCAGCCGGCATCGGATATGGCCCGAGCCAAGCGATGGTTTGTCAGCATTCCCGCCACGTTGAGGTTCTCGATGACGATCCGGTCGTGAGTCTTGACCAGCTCGCCCGACACCTGGTGGAGAAAATGGCGCCGAACATTGGCGACGTGATAGTGATGCCGCCCGAGTCGGGCGGCGGCATCCTTGCGGTGTTGTGATCCTTTCTCTTTGCGTGACAACGACTTCGTCAGCCGTCGTTGCTGCTGTATCCCAGCGGCCAACGCCTTGGGCGCGTCGGCGATGCGAGCGACCTCGGTACCGTCCGCAGTGGCGGCGACTACAAATGCCGACAGGCCGCGGTCCACGCCCACCCAGCCGCCATCGCTAGGGCGGGTCGCGTGCTGCAGACTCGGGTGCAGGTCGGCGGCCACAACGTTCAGCGAGATCCACCATCGGCCCCCGTGGCAGCTAATGGTGGCGAACAGGATTCTCGCCCGCCCCTTGGTCAGCATGCACCGCACCCGGCGGGTGTCGTCATGCACACTGATCACCCCGATGCCGGGCAGGGTCACCGAACGAGGACGGTTACCATCCCCCACACGGATCGCCGGCCGTTTGCCCGTGGGATACTTGTTGCGCAGCCGAAACGATGGGATTTCGCGTGTCTTTCTTTTGAATTTCGGGAACCTGACACGCTTGCCATTTCGCTTGCCCGACCGCGAATCCGACCACGCTTTCAAGCCTTTACTCAGGTCGACAGCGGCCTCTTCGAACACCTGCTGGTACACGTCATGCCGCCAGATCAGACCTGTCACGTTGACCTCGGCAATGCCGCGGTGATCGACGACGAAGACCCGTCCGGCGTCGGCAGTTTTCTTCCACGCATTGAACGTGTTGATCAGATCAAACCCCGTCCATGGCATTTCGACACCAGGATTGAGCTTGCGTTGGTCGAGTGAGGATTTCACCAATCTCAAGCACTGGTTGAACGAGAACCGCGAGGCCCCGGCATGCCGAGCCAGAACCTCACGCTGCTCGACTGTAGGTTCGAGGCAGAACCGGAAAGTGGTGTGCCGACTCATCACCCAACAGCGTTTCACGACCCACCGACAGGTCCCCTGCCAGCGAAGACACGCTCCAATCACGGGAGGGTATTCAGCTATCTGCCAGGCCGTGCCGCCAGTCCGTCGACTCGACAACTGCCAGTTGTTCGACACGCTTTAGGCTGGCCACATGATTGGTGTGACCAGAGACGGCAGTGTCCTGACCCTGGAACTGCAACGCGAGGAGCGGCGCAACGCGCTGAACTGCGAGCTTGTCGACAGCTTGCGGGAAGCGGTCGAGCATGCCGCTGAGCAGGACATCCGGGCCATCGTGCTGACCGGCGCGGGCCCGGTGTTCAGCTCGGGCGCGGACCTGACCGACGCCGCGGGCATGGCCGAGAAGCTCCCCGACAAGGCCCTGGCGCTGAACTTGGCGATCGACAAGGCGCCCGTTCCGGTCATCGGCGCGATCAACGGCCCGGCGATCGGTGCGGGCGTCATCTTGTCGATGATCTGCGATCTGCGGGTCGTCGCCCCCGATGCCTACTTCCAGTTCCCGGTCGCGAAGTACGGCCTGGCCTTGGACAACTGGAGCATCCGGCGACTGACCTCGCTGGTGGGTTACGGCCGGGCGCGCGGCATGCTGCTCGGCGCCGAGAGGCTCACCGCGGAGACCGCGCTGCAGACCGGCATGGCCAACCGCATCGGCACGCTGGCCGACGCGCAGAAGTGGGCCGCCGAGCTCGCCGGGTTCGCCCCGCTGGCGCTGCAGCACGCCAAGCGGGTGCTCAACGACGATGGCGCCTACGAGGAGTCGTGGCCCGTCCACAAGGAGCTGTTCGACAAGGCGTGGGGCAGCCAGGACGTCATCGAAGCCCAGGTGGCCCGGATCGAGAAGCGGCCACCGAACTTCACCGGGGCCTGACATGCTGGGCGCTGCGCTGCGGTTGGGTGTCAGGTCGGCTTCACTGCTCGCCGGCGGGTGGCTGGTGCGTGCGCTGAACGGCACCTACGCGTCGGTGGGGGCACTGCCCCGCGACATCCGCCCGGTGGCGCAGCGGTCCCTGCAGTACGCCGACGGTGTGTTCGTCAACATCGAGCCGGCCTCTCCCGGCGTCACCATGAGCCGGGAAGAGTGGCGCATGCTGCTCAGCGAGATGCTCAGCTCGCGTTCGGCCAGCCGGCCGCCGGGGCCGATCCCGCTCGCCGAACCCACCGAAAATGACGGCGGAGAAGCCGCGTCGTGCGCGGTGTCCTGGTTTGGCCATTCCACCGCGCTGGTGGAGATCGACGGGTACCGGGTGCTGACCGATCCCGTGTGGAGCCGTCGCTGTTCGCCGTCGCGCGTGGTGGGCCCGCAGCGGCTGCATGAGCCGCCGCTGCCGCTGGAAGCTCTGCCGGCCGTGGACGCCGTGGTGATCAGCCACGATCACTACGACCATCTCGATATCGAGACGGTCCTGGGGTTGGTCCGGACCCAGCGGGCGCCGTTCGTGGTGCCGCTGGGTATCGGGGCGCATCTGCGCAAATGGCGGATACCCGAAGAGCGGATCATCGAGCTGGACTGGAACGAGAGCCACCGGATCGGCGAGCTGACCCTGGTGTGCACGCCGGCCCGGCACTTCTCCGGGCGGCTGTTCCAGCGCAACACCACGCTGTGGGCGTCGTGGGCCTTCGTCGGGCCGCAGCACCGGGCTTTCTTCGGCGGAGACACCGGCTACACCAAGAGCTTCGCCGAGATCGGTTCGGAATACGGGCCTTTCGATCTGACCCTGCTTCCGGTCGGGGCGTATCACCCGAGTTGGCCCGACATCCACATGAATCCAGAGGAGGCGGTGCGCGCCCATCTGGACGTCACCGATTCCGGGTTGTTGGTGCCGGTCCACTGGGCGACGTTCCGGCTGGCGCCGCACCCGTGGGCCGAGCCGGTGCGCCGATTGCTGACTGCGGCCGATCCGGCCGGGGTGCAGATCGCGGTGCCGCGCCCGGGGCAGCGGGTGGACGCCGCGTCCGCGGCACTCGACCCGTGGTGGGAGTTCTGACCGGTTTCCGGTGGCAAACTGACGGCTTGAGCTCCACGACACCGACGGGACGAGGACTTTTCGCGGATGACGACGATCAATGTCACTGGTCTCACCGATTCCGAGGTGGCCCAGCGGGTAGCCGAGGGTAAGAGCAACGACGTCCCGACGCGTGCGGCGCGCAGCATCTCCGAGATCATCCGCGGCAACGTGTTCACTCGGATCAACGCGATCCTGGGTGTGCTGTTTCTGATCGTGCTGTCCACCGGTTCGTTGATCAACGGGGCGTTCGGCCTGCTGATCATCGCCAACAGCGCCATCGGCATCATCCAGGAGATCCGGGCCAAGCAGACCCTGGACAAGCTGGCCATCGTCGGACAGGCCAAGCCCACGGTGCGGAGAGAATCCGGTAGCCGCGCGGTGCTGCCCGCCGAGGTCGTGCTCGACGACATCATCGAACTCGGCCCGGGCGATCAGATCGTGGTGGACGGCGAGATCATCGAGGATTCCAATCTTGAGGTCGACGAGTCGTTGTTGACCGGCGAGGCCGATCCGATCGTCAAAGCCGTGGGTGACGCGGTGATGTCGGGCAGTTTCGTGGTCGCCGGTTCCGGCGCCTACCGGGCCACCAAGGTCGGGCACGAGGCGTACGCTGCCAAGCTTGCCGAGGAGGCCTCCAAGTTCACGCTGGTGAAATCCGAACTGCGCAACGGCATCAACAAGATCCTGCAGTTCATCACCTACCTGCTGGTGCCCGCCGGCCTGCTCACCATCTACACCCAGCTGTTCACCACCGACCCTCGGGTCCTGGACTCGCTCAAGCGGACCTACCACGACATCGTGGCCAACGAGGGCGGCTGGCGAGAGTCGCTGGCAATCATCATGAGTCAGGTCTTCACCACCGATGCGGTGTGGCATGAACCGGTGTTGCGCATGGTGGGAGCCTTGGTGCCGATGGTGCCCGAGGGCCTGGTGCTGATGACGTCAATCGCATTCGCGGTCGGGGTGGTGCGGTTGGGCCGACGCCAGTGCCTGGTCAACGAGCTTCCGGCGATCGAAGGTCTGGCCCGCGTCGACGTGGTGTGCGCGGACAAGACCGGCACGTTGACCGAAAACGGTATGCGGGTAAGCGATCTGAAACACTGTCACGGGGATCGCGAAAATACTGTCACAGAGGCGTTGGCACAGTTGGCTGCCGATGACGCCCGGCCCAATGCGAGCATGCTGGCCATCGCCGAGGCTTTCGCGACGCCGCCGGGATGGAAGGCCACCGCGACGGCTCCGTTCAAGTCCGCCACCAAATGGAGCGGTGCGTCCTACGGCGAGCACGGCAACTGGGTGATCGGCGCCCCGGATGTGTTGTTGGACTCCAGCTCACCGGTGGCCGAGGAAGCCGAGCAGATCGGGGCCCAGGGGCTGCGGGTGCTGCTGGTCGGGTCGTCCGACCTTGCGGTCGACGCGCCGCAGGCCCCGGGCACGGTCACCCCGGTCGCATTGGTGGTGCTGGAGCAGCGGATCCGTCCCGATGCCGCTGACACCATCGAATACTTCGCTTCCCAGCATGTTTCGGTCAAGGTGATCTCCGGGGACAACGCGGTGTCGGTGGGCGCGGTGGCGGGCAAGCTCGGACTGCACGGCGAGACGATGGATGCCCGCCAGTTGCCTCACGAACCTGAGCAGTTGGCCGAAACCCTGGACGAATACACGACGTTCGGCCGAGTTCGTCCGGATCAGAAGCGGGCCATGGTGCACGCCCTGCAGTCACGCGGACACACGGTGGCGATGACCGGTGACGGCGTCAACGACGTGCTGGCCCTCAAGGATGCCGACATCGGCGTCGCGATGGGCTCGGGCAGTTCGGCGTCGCGTGCGGTGGCGCAGATCGTGTTGCTGGACAACAAGTTCGCCACGCTGCCCTATGTGGTCGGTGAGGGCCGGCGGGTGATCGGCAACATCGAACGCGTCTCGAATCTGTTTCTCACCAAGACCGTGTACTCGGTGTTGTTGGCGATCCTGGTTGCGCTGGCCGGATTGTCGTCCAAGTTGTTCGGCACCGATCCGCTGTTGTTCCCGTTCCAGCCGATCCACGTGACCATCGCGGCCTGGTTCACCATCGGTATCCCGGCGTTCGTCCTGTCGCTGGCCCCGAACACCGAGCGCGCCCACACGGGTTTCGTGCGCCGGGTGATGACGGCCGCACTGCCCTCCGGCCTGGTGGTCGGCACCGTAACTTTCATCTCCTACCTGGTGGCCTATCAGGGCCGGGATGCCGATCTGACGGAGCAGACGCAGGCCTCGACGGCGGCGCTGATCACGTTGCTGGTGTCCTCACTGTGGGTGCTGTCAGTGGTGGCCCGCCCGTATGAGTGGTGGCGCGTGGCCCTGGTCGCGTTTTCCGGGTTGGCATACGTGCTGATTTTTTGTTTGCCGTTGGCTCAACGCCTGTTCATGCTCGATCCGTCGAACCTCAAGGTCACCGCGGTTGCGCTGGGCATCGGCCTGGTCGGAGCATCGCTGGTGGAGGTGCTCTGGTGGGTTCAGGGGAGGGTCCTGGGGGAGAAGCGCCGGTTGTGGAGATAGACTGGCGCGGCGGACGCCGGTGGAATCTGCGCCAGCGTTTCCGCTGGTCACGAGAAGATAGGGTGGGCTGATGGGATTCCTGGACAAGGCCAAGAGCCTGTTGTCGCAGAACGCTGACAAGGTGGAGCAGGTCATCGACAAGGCCGGCGACATCGTCGACGAGAAGACGCAGGGCAAGTACAGCCAGCATGTCGACAAGGCGCAAGAAGCGGCGAAGAACGCCCTCAACAAGGAAGAACCGCAGCAGTAAGTTATGGCCAAATTGTCTGTCTCCGTCGATGTTCCGTTGCCGCCGGAGAAGGCGTGGGAGTACGCCTCAGATCTGTCCCGTTACGACGAGTGGCTCAGCATCCACCGGGCGTGGCGTTCGAAGCTGCCCGAAACCCTGGAAAAGGGCACGGTCATCGACTCGATCGTCGAAGTCAAGGGCATGTTGAACCGCGTGAAGTGGACGCTGGTGAACTACAAGCCGCCGCAGTCCCTGACCCTCAACGGCGATGGTCGTGGCGGGGTAAAGGTCAAGCTGATCGGAAAGATCACGCCGGCCCAGGTGGATGGCGGAGAGGGCGCGAAAGTGTCGTTCGACGTACATCTCGGTGGGCCCGCCCTGTTCGGGCCGATCGGCATGGTGGTCGCCGCCGCGCTCAAGGGCGATATCCAGCAGTCGCTGAACAAGTTCAAGGCGCTCTACGCGTCGTCGTAGTTTCTCGCGAACAGCCCCTGCTTGCGGGGGCTGTTCGGCGTCAGCGGCGAAATCGCCGGCTGACCAGCTTGCTGAACTCGGCCGTCGAACGCCGTACGGATTCGAACTCCAGAGACACCAGCAGCGTGTCGACCATCGCGAAGGGCAGCGTGGTCACGACTGCGCCGCGGCCATATTCGAGGTGCCACGACCCGGGGTGGATGGTCAGGCCGCGGGCATGCCCGCGCTCCAGACAGGTGCGCTCGCCGGGGAGCAGCATCGGCAACGGCACCATGTCGTCGGAATCGAGGTCGTAAGAGTCGATCTGTCCGGCGAGCAGGAACTTGTGGATGTCGACGTGCTTGTAGCGTCCGGAAAAGCCCTGTGTCCCAGTGGGGGAACCGAAAAGCACGAGATACTCACGGCGGCTGAAGTACAGGAACCTGACCTTGCCGAGGATTCCCCCGGCCTTGCTGCCCACCCACCGGCCCGGTCCGGTGTCGATCAGGTCGGGATACTCGGCGGCGAGCCGTTCGATTGCGTGTGCGAGTAGCCCGCCGTCTTCCAGTGGCAGGCCGACGACCTGCTTGGCCACGGTGTGCAGCACATCCGGGTCGATCTTGTACGTCATCGGTCGAACTCCAGCGGCAGGCTGGTCGGGCCGCTCAGGCCGAGTAGTGGCTTCCAGGGAACCGGTCCGGCCACGCGAGGGTTCGGAAGCCGGCGAGACAGGATCGTGAGTGCCTCGGACAGCTCGAGCCGCGCCAGGTTGGCGCCCAGGCAGTAATGCACGCCGCCACCGAAGGTCAGGATCGGCGGCGGGTCCTCGCGGGTGATGTCGAAGCGGGTCGGGTCGTCGTAGACGGACTGATCACGGTTGGCCGCATAGGTGTTCACGATGATGAATGCCCCTGCGGGAAAACTGTAGTCGCCGATCTCGGCGTCATCGGCGACGCTGCGCACGGTGCTGCACATCGACGGCGAATGCCGCATGGTTTCTTCGACGGCGCGCATGGCCAGGTCGGGCTGCTCCCGCAGGAGCGCCCACTGGTCGGGGTGGTCGCAGAGCACCTGCATCGAAGCCGCCAGTTGGCTGCGGGTGGTGTCGGTTCCGGCGATCAGGATGGAGAACGCCAGCATTCGTAGTTCGGCGGCGTCCAGCCGGTCGCCGCCGTCTTCGATCCGGATCAGGTCGGACAGCAGATCATCGGTCAGGTGGCGACGCCGGTGGGCGATCATGTGGTCGATGTAATCGTCGAACTCGCCCCACGCCTTCAATACGACGGGCTCCTCCTGCGCGAGATCGCAGTCGAAGCTGACGATTTTGAAGATGTCCTCGGCCCAGCGGGAGAATTGCTGCCAGTCCTCGCGTGGTGCGCCGAAAAGGGCGCAGATGATCGGAATCGGATACGGCCGCGCGACGTCTGCCACGAACTCGCACCGGCCGGAGTCCTGAATACTGTCGATCAATTCGTTGACGACACTGTGGATCGCGTCGTGCATGCGCGCGGTGGCACGTGGGGTGAAAGCCCGGGCGACCAGGCTGCGCAACCGGCGGTGTTCCTCGCCCTCCATGTTCAGGATGCTGCGGGTCACCCTGTCCCACAACGGACCTGACGTGATGCCATGGGCGGACAGATGTATGCCCTGGGGGATCCCGAACCGCGGATCGCGCAGTACGGCGCGCGCCATCTCGTAGGACAGCACTTCGGGCCCGATCGGGCCCAGTGCGATCGGCGCGACCTCCTGAGCCTCCCGGAACTGCGAATAGATCTGCTGCGGGGTGTCGGTGACGGAGTAGTCGAGGGTCGGCAGACCTGCGTCGAAAACGCTCGGCTTACACATTGGTGGACAGGAATGTCAGGGGCAGTCCCAGGGCGGACAGGTCGATCTCGTCGAGGTAGGAGCCTTCACCGGAGAATCCCTGACGGAATCGCGTCACCGACCCGTACCGCTGTGTCACGGCCTCAGCCGCCCCGGCGTCGGGCACACGGACCACCACGGTGTAGACACCGTCGCCGTGGCGGTCGAGGAAGTCGCTGACAGAGGCCGCCACCGATGCGGTCGAACCGGGCAACGGGCTGATCAGCTCGACGCCGCGGTCCCAGTCCAGGTGCACGTGGACGCCGAGGTCGGTGAGTTCGGCCGCGTTGAAGGTGAATCCGAGGTCGGTGAACATCTGCACCATGTCGGCTGTCCGCTCCGCGGCGACCGCGAACACGACGTGGTGCAGTGCCGGTTGGGAGGTCATCGGCGGACGAGCCCTCGGGGCCGGATGAGCCCGAGGTCGAGGTGGTTGTGCCAGCCGGGCGGGGCATCGCAGACATCGGGGATCGCGTTGATGGCGCCCATGGCCGTCCAGTCGTAGCCGGGATGGGTCATGGTGCCGTCGGCCCGCCGGACACCTTTGAGGGTCAGCTCGGTGGGCGGGTCGCCCTCGATCACGATCTCGTACCGGGTCTCGCCCCAATCCCATGCCGGTTCGAGCTTGTCGGGGCCTGCGGTCACATAGATCGCGTGGAAGACGATCAGTGGTTTCCCGCCCACCCACGCGGTCCATTCGTGGCGCTGCGCGGCGACGGTGCCCTTCGGGATCGCGCCCTCGTCGTGGAGGATTTCCGCGGCAGCGGTCGCGACTTCGACCTCGGCCGCGGTCACCTCGTCGATGGTCACGCCGAGTCCGTCGGCGATCATGTGCATCGATTGGGCGAAGAACGGCAGGCCGAGACCCAGAATCGTTGGCTCCGCGAGGAATTTGTCCTTGTCTTTGCCGAATCCCATCCAGTCGATGTGGTCCATCGGGGCGTCCTTCAGTACGTCGACGACCTCGTACACATGGATGGTGTCGATCCTGCTCATCACGCGGGCCAGGGTGAGCGGCAGGATGTCCCCGGCGTAGCCGGGATGGATACCGCCACCGTGGAACGACGTCCCGCCGTCGGCGCAGGCCGCCCGGATCTGTTCGGCGGGCTCGCTGAAATCCGGTGAGGGATGAAAGAACCCGCTCGTGGTCACCACGTTCTTGCCGGACCGTAGCAGCTGGCACACGGTGTCGACGTCCATGATGATCGGCGTGTAGAAGACGCAGTCGGCGTCCAGCGCGACGATGGCGTCGACGTCGTCGGTGGCGGTCACACCGATCGGTGCGATACCCGCGATCACGCCGGCATCTTTGCCCACCTTGTCTTCGCTGTGCACCAGGACTCCGACGAGGTCGAACACGGGGCTCTCGGCGAAGTGTCGCACGCCGGCCCGGCCGACGTCGCCGGTCATCCACTGGATGATCCGGTAGGTCTTGTCAGACATTGAGCACACCTCGCGGCAGTAGTAGGGGCAGGTCGTTGTAGGTGGCGATGCCCGGGGGTGCGGCCACCACCGTGGGGATCGCGGTGATTGCGGGCATGGCGGTGATCGTCAGCCCGAGCATGATGAAGTCCTCGATGGTTTCGGCCACGAAGTCCGGGGGAGGTTCAAAGCTCAAGGTGCTCTTGATCGTCGGCCTGCCCTCCACGGTGACGGTGTAACCGAACGTGGTCGACCAGGCCGGTTCCAGCGACTGGCCTTTGGTCCACACGCCGCGGATCTCGATCACATCCCGCCCGCCGGCCGTGCCGATCCACCGGACGTCGATGCCGGCGACGCAGCCGGCGGCGATGGTCCAGTCGCCGGGCAGATCCAGGTCTTCGGTGGTCTGGGCATAGCTGGGGTCGCACCGGATACCGTCGAGTTCGACGCCGAGAGCGACGGCAACCAGCTGGACCGCTTCCCGGAAGATGCCCGATCCCTTTTCGGTGATCGCCTGCAGATCAGGGTGGTCGATGGGATAACCGAAGCCCATCGGGATCTCGGTGGCCGGCGAGTTGTAGATCGTGGTGTCGAACGACTCCAGGATGGAGATCCGGTCGACGCGATCAGAGATGCCTGCGGTGACCACGGCGAACAACTGGATGAAGCCCGGGTTGATGCCGCTGCCGAAAATGGTTGAGCCGCCTCGTTCACAGGCGTCGATGACACGATCGCGGCCCTCGCCCAGGCCGTGCCCGTTGATGAACTCGGACGTGGTGACGACGTTGATGCCGGCGCCGAGAATGCGAACCAGTACGTCGACGTCGGCGAACATCGGGTTGTAGACGACGCAGTCCGGCTGCAGGGCCAGCAGCGCGTCGGCGTCGTCGGTGGCTGCCACGCCCAGCGGTTCGATGCCGCTGAGCTCGCCGACGTCCTTGCCCACCTTGTCGGGTGCCCAGGCGTAGCAGCCGACGAGCTCGAGTTCGGCATTCGCGACGATGGCGTGGACCGACTTGCGGCCGACGTTGCCTGTCGTCCACTGCACGACCCGGTAGGTCATGTGGTGGTCCGGTCGCCGGGCGTGAAAGTTACCGGGACCGAGCGGAATCCGCGGGTGACGGAGTTGCCGTGAAACTTCGCCTGCTCTCCCGCTGCGAGCGTGAAATCGGGCATCCGGGACAGCGCCCGCTCCAGGCCCACCTGGAATTCCAGCCGAGCCAAATTGGACCCGAGGCAGCGGTGCACGCCGGCCCCGAAACCGAGATGCCGGTTCTCGCGGCGGTCGAGGATGCACCGGCCCGCGTCGGGAAACTCCTGTTCGTCGCGGTTGGCGGCGGCGTAGTTGACGATGACCGACTCGCCCGGCGAGAACGTGCAGCCGTTCAGTTCCACCTCTTTGGCCACGGTGCGGGGGATGCCGTGGATCGACCCGGCGAACCGGATGAACTCCTCGACGGCACGGGCGAGGAGTTCGGGATCGCCGATCAAGCGGTCCCGCTCGGCCGGGTTGGTGGCGAGGTAGTGATAGGCGAAAGACATTGCGCTGGCGGTGGTCTCGAGACCGGCCTGGACCAGGAGCATGGCGTTGGACACGACATCGCCGAATGACAGTTTTTCTCCGTCGATCTCGGCGGACAGCAGGACGTCGATCATGTCGTCACGGGGCGGCTGGTCCATACGAGCGGTCACGGCGTCGTGCAGGTGCTGGTACAGCCCGCCCCAGGCGCTCATCCGGTCCTGTTCGGTGGCGCCGTTGAGCGCGGTGTCGGTCAGCTCGATGCACAGCGGGACGTCTTCGATCGGCATGCCGAGCAGATACTTGAAGAACACGATTCCGGGCTGGCGCCAGGCGATCTGGGCGAGGTCACCGCGACCGGACTCGATGAATTCGTCGATGAGCCGATCGGTCTCGATGCCGATCTCGGGGCGCAGTGCCTTCATCCGTGCCGGCGAGAAGTACGGGTTCAGGACCTTGCGGAACTTCTGCTGCCGCGGTGGGTCGAGGGTGATCACCAGATCACCGGCGAGCTGCTCGGCGCCCTCGGGCGTCGGGTTGCTGGAGAAGTGCTCCCAGTCCTGCAGAATCTGGACACATTCCGCGTAGCGCACCGCCACCCACGCGCCGGCCGGCGTCGCGCTGAGAAACGGCTTGTCGGTGCGCGCGAACGGCGATTGCCGTCGCATCACCGAGTAGACGTCGTAAAGAAAGTCGTTGTCGTTGAAATCCTGGTGGCGCAGGTCCCAGTTCTCGGCGTGGCGTTCGAGTGACTCCGGCACGGTGGCTCCTAGCGGCTCTGCTGCTGTTGCTGGGCTGACTCACGTGCTTCTCGTTCTTCGTGGATCCGCACCAGCTCACGGAACCCGATCCGGTGGTACTTGGGTACCGGCTGGATGCCCCACTCGTCCTGCGCGGTGTCCTTGCCTTCGGCGCCCTCGGGTGGGCCGAATGCCGGGTAAGGGACCTTGCATTCGAGGGTGTCGTCGGAATAGCGAACCTTGAGCAGTTCACTGCAGATCTGGGTGAGGCTCAAGGTGGGGTAGCCGTAGTAGACCGCCATGAACGGCAGGGTGAAGGCGCCCTCGAGGACGAGGGCGACCAGGCACACCAGCACCGCGCGCTTGATCCACTTGTGCATGCGCGCGTAGTAGGGCGTGGTGCCGGGAGGGAGATCCTCGGGCTTCTGGTCTTCGGTGGCTTCAGGTGTGGTTGTCACAGTGGCTCTCCTATGTGCTGCATCAATTATGTTCAGTCGGAGAAGATTTCGCGGTTCACCGTGTGCAGGTACGGGATCGCGAGGAACGGGGTGATGTAGAAGATGTCGTAGAGCCACCACCCGATCACCGGGAACACGACGCCTGCGTAGCGGACGTCGGCATACATCGTCATGTTGAACACGTACAGGCACCAGATCAGCACACCCATCCAGCAGGTGATGATCATCCACTGGTGGCCCCAGCGCTTCATTTGCAGAAAGCCGATCGCGGCGGCGCACCGCATCGCGAAAACGGTGAGGATCATGCCGAACACCATGGACTTCTCGCCCGGCCCGGCGGCGCCGCCCATCCACAGTTCGTTGTAGTGCCAGAAATATCCGGCGTCGAACATGGCGCCCCAGCCGACCATCAGCACCCGGTTGATCAGCGTGTGGTTGGCGACCAGGTCGAGGGCCCAGCCGAGGCTGTTGAGCATGCCGTCGATCAGCACGAGATAGCCGATGAGCGTGACGATCATCGGCCGGACGGAATACCCCGCGCGCAGTGCCTGGCGCTGCAACCACACACCGCGCATGAAGATGGGGAAGCCGATGAGCCCGGGTGCCCACATGCCCATCAGCGCGGCACCGACGATCATCCACTTGTCGGCCCGCCGCTGCGCCAGGCGGGACTGTTCGTGATGCTCTTCGAGGTTGAGGGAACCCTCTGCCGGGACGGATGCCGTAACCTTCACAGGTCCCACCAGCCTCGGGTGAACGACATGTAGAGCTGAATCCCGAACATCATCAACAGGTATCCGTAGATGACGATCTGCAGGACGATGAGGGCTTTCTTGCGGTTGCGTTCCTTCTGATCCACCATGGTGGCGATTCCTTCCTAGGCGCTTGGGCTGTCGGCGTCGGCTCCGAAGAGGCACGCGGACGCGACCTCCCGCAGCCCTTCGGTGATGGCGCCGTCGCTGGACAGCGGGGCGAGGACACAGGCCTCTGCGGCTTCGAGTTCCGTTGCACCGGCGGCGATCAGGTGTGCCGCCGTGACCAGTACCCGAGTCGACGGCGGTTCGAAGTGGAATGCCTCGTCCGCGGTACGGATCGCGGTGGCACACCGGACCAGCCGCTGTGCGGTGGGCAGTCCGACGCCGGCTTCGGTAACGATCACCTCGGCCTCGCGTTCGGGCGGCAGGTACCGCATCGGCAGTGTGACGAAACGCTGCCGGAAGGAGGGTTTGAGCTCCTTGAGCGAGCTGCGGTAGGCAGGGTTGTAGGAGCACACCAACATGAAAGCCTCTGGCGCATGGACGACTTCGCCCGCACGATCCAGGTAGAGCGTGCGCCTGTGGTCGGTGAGCGAGTGCAGCACGGCCAACGAGTCGTGGCGCGCCTCGACCACCTCGTCGAGGTAGCAGATCGCTCCGGCCTTGACCGCCCGCGTGAGGGGCCCGTCGGTCCAGACCACGTCACCGCCGGTGACCATGAACCGGCCGACGAGGTCGGAGCTGGTCAGGTCGTCGTGGCAGCTGATGGTGACGACCGGACGGCTGAGTAGTAGTCCCATGTGCTCGACGAGGCGAGTCTTGCCGCATCCTGTCGGACCGGTGAGCATCACCGGCAGGCGCTGGCGGCAGGCCTGCTCGAACAGCTGAACCTCGTTGGCATTGGCGTAATACGTGTCGGTCATGCAGATACCAGCTCCCGGTGGACGTGGGCGAGGACTCGGGGTAGTTCTTCGATTCGTCGGATGCGTTGGGACCGTTTGGGTCCGAATACCTCCGGCAGGGGATCGACGCGGACGGGGCCGACGCCGACGTAGTACATGGAGACGCCGGCGTCGTTGGCTTCCTCCACGGCGTGGGCGGCATCAGCCCAGGCGTAGCGGCCCTCGTAGCCTTCGTCCGAGATCAGGCCGTCACCGATGACGATGAGCAACCTGCGCTCCGAAGGCTGCGCGAGCAGCCGGCCGGTCATATGCCGCAGCGGCGCACCGAGTCTGGTGTAGCCGCCGGTGGACAGACCCAGGCTGCCGGGCGGTACGAAACGGCGGTCCGCGAAGTCCTTGAGGCAGCTGACTTCCACGCGATGGCGAGTGTTCCCGGTGAAGGTGAAGATGCCGTGGCGTTCCCGGGCCGAGGTCATCGCGCGGGACAGGGCGTCGGCGCAGGCGAGCTCCAGTTTGAAGATCCTGCCTCCGTGTACGCCCAGCGAGGAGCTGCCGTCGAGGAGCAGCGCGGTTGTCACGTCGCGGCTGGCGGGCAACAGTTCGCGGAAGAGGCGCGGTTCCACCGCCTCACCGGTCGTCAGGTCGATGAAGTGGTTGACGTACTGGTCGACGTCGAGGTCGGAGCCGTCTTCCAGCCGGCTCTTCATGGCCCGATGGGTGTTCTGCTCGAACCACTTCCGCACATCGACGGCGACTGTGGCCGCCTGCCGGTCGCGGCCGGAACGTGCCTGCTCGAGAACCGCGACGTGGTCAGGCATGAAGCTCTTCGTCCACGCGTTCCATTCCGGGTAGGGGATTCCCGGCCGGTGGTCGGGGGTGATGTCGAGGTCGTTGTCCTGAGGCCGGCTGGGTGGGGGAAGGTTGGAGTTGCGGACCCCTCCGTCCCCGCCGGCGGGGACGGAGTGTGGTGCCGGTGAACGCTTCTGGTTGGTGGTCCACGGCAGCCGTCCGAACGTGCGGCGCAGCTTGTCGGACAGCCCCTGCGGCAGGGTGTATGCCCGCGGCAGGCTGCCGAGCAGTGGGTCGATGGAGAACTGCTGTGAGGTACGCGCAAGCGCGATGGCCCGATTCAGCATCTCCTCGGCGTCCGTGTCCGCGCCGGCCGGTTCCAGGTGCGGCAGCGCTGCGCGCAGGTCGGCCAGCAGTCCGGGCCAGTTCTCGGCGACCCAGCCCAGCGCGACACCGGCCTCGACGAGGGTGAGCGCGGCTAGTTCGCGGGTCGAGAGCTCGTTGAGTCGGTAGTCGAGGATGCGCTCTTTGGACGGTGAGCACTGCAGTGCCACACCGCAGGTCAGCGTTCGGCGGGTCCAGTCACGATGCGGGGGATAGGGCACGTGCACGACATCGAGTAGGGAACTCAGACCGAAGCCGCGGTGCTGTCCGCTGACCAGGCGCGCGCCGGTGCGGCGCTGGTCGCTCAACGCCATGGCGGTGACGGCGCAACTGCGCTCGGTCGCCATGGCGTGGGCCTCGTCGAGTTCGGGCATCTGCTGCGTCACGCCTTCAGAAGGTGCCGATGTTGGAGAACATCCAGTACCAGAACCAGATGATCAAGCCGGTGCCGCCCCAGGCGGCCACGTAGCGGAGTATCTCCCAGATCCAACCGGCCACGTCAGTTCTCCTCGCAGAAGGGATGATTCATCGGACCTCCAGTCCTCGTAGTGCGGTGATGACCAAGTTGGCCAGCATCGCGTCGCGGTGCTGGCTGTTGGCGGTGGTGGTCAGGACGCCGTAGATCCCCAGGAGAAAGAATGCGGCGCTGTAGAAGGCGTCGACCTCGGGATGCACCTCACCGTCGCCGCGGGCACGCTCGATCTCACGGACGAGCAGAACGATCATCGGGTGGTCGCTCCATTCGTCCTTGGTCGGACGCGTCGGCGAGAAGTGCAGCGCAAGTAGTTCTTTGAACAGAAGCGGTCCGAATCGTTGCTCCAGGCTGCCCACCAGACGGACGAGCTCGGTCAACGCCGTCGCGAGATCATGCGTGTTCTCCAGAAAGCCGGCGAATTCGGCTGCCATGCGCGTCTCTTCACGCCGCTCCAGTTCGAGCAGAACGTGTTCCTTGCTGGGGAAATGAAAGAAAAAGGTGCCGTGGGCGACGCCGGCGGCACTGACGATCGCGCCGACGTCCGCCCCGGCCATGCCTGACGCCTGGAACTCGGCGACGGCCGCGCCGAGTATCCGTTCCCGCGTTTGCAGTCGGCGCAACTCGCGCGCCGACTGCTTGGTCTGTGGCGTCATGTTGCGCTCATTTCTAACTCACTTACTGATTGCAGTCAATGAGTTAAGTCATTGGGCTAGTCGGAGAAGATCTCGCGATTGACCGAATGCAGGTACGGGATCGCGAGGAACGGAGTGATGTAGAAGATGTCGTAAAGCCACCACCCGACGACCGGCAGTACGACGCCGGCGAACCGGACATCGGCGAACATCGTCATGTTGAACACGTAGAGGCACCAGATGACGATGCCCATCCAGCAGGTGATGATCATCCATTGGTGGCCCCACCGCTTCATCTGGAGGAAGCCGATACCCGCGGCGATCCGCATGGTGAAGACCGTGAGGATCATGCCGACTTCCATCGCCTTCTCGCCGGGTCCCGCGGCCCCGCCGATCCACAGCTCGTTGTAGTGCCAGAAGTAGCCGGCGTCGAACATTGCGCCCCAGCCGTTCAACAGGATTCGGGCGAGAATGGTGTGGTTGGCGGCGACGTCGAGGGCCCAGCCAACGGTGTTGATGGCGGCGTCGATGATGACCAGATAACCGATCAGTGTGACCAGCATCGGCCGGACCGACAATCCGTCGCGCTGAGCTTTGCGAAGCAGCCAGACGCCTCTGAGGAACAGCGGCAGGCCGAAGATGCCGAGGGCTGCGGAGCCGATCAGCAGGCTGCCGGAGATGAGCCATTTGTCGGCCTGGCGCTGCGCACGCTGGGAGGCCTCCAGGTGTTCGTCGAGCCCGCTGGCCGACGGGCGCGCCACGTCGTCCGCACTGCCGCCACGCTTCAGATTGAACGTTGGCAAGTTCATGCAGACTGACTATAGTCAATCAACATGGGCAGTCAATCGCCTGCCCGCCCTCTCGCCGAAATTGCATTCCAGCCGGAGCTCACTCGAATTTTCACTGCTGGAATGCCATTTCGGCGGAGCTGGTTGACAGCACCTCGACGGGGAGACGCGCATGGCAATGGAGCAGTTCGGCCTGAAAGGTCAGGTCGCGATCGTGACCGGCGCCGGAAAGGGCGTCGGGCAAGGTATCGCGCGAGTGCTGGCAGAGGCCGGCGCGACCGTAGTCGGCACGGCGAGAACGGAATCCGACATCGTCGAGACCATCGCCGGCATCGAAGCCGCGGGCGGTAAGGGCATGGCGGTGGTCGCCGACGCGATGAGCCGGCCCGACGGGGAGCGAGTGGTGGGCACGGCCATGGAGCGGTTCGGCCGCATCGACATCCTCATCAACAACGTCGGCGGATCCACCTATGCGCGGTTCCTCGACGTCACCGACGAGGACTTCAGGCACACCTTCGACTGGTGTGTCACTTCGGCGTTCATCATGAGTCAGCTTGTCGCGCCACACATGATCGCGGCCGGACACGGCTCGATCGTCAACATTTCTTCGGGGTCGGCCCGATTCGGCATCCGTGCCTTGACCGCCTACTGCACGGCAAAAGGCGGTCTTGAGGCGCTCACCCGTGCGATGGCGCAGGAGTTGGCGCCCAAGATCCGGGTGAACGCGATCGCGCTGGGGTCGTTCGCGACCGATGGTTTACAAGGAAGCCTTGACTTGTTACCCGGGTCGTTGGAGAAGATGAAGGAGGCGACGCCGTTGCATCGCCTCGGCGATGTGGAGGACCTCGGAAGGTTGTGCGTGTATCTGTCCACGCGCGACTGCTACGCAACGAACGCCATCTTCCACGTTGACGGCGGTATCGACTCGAACAACTCGCCGCTGCCGATCCCCGACTACTGAGCAGGAACAGGATTGACGATGCGCAGAGTGGTCCAATTCTCGACCGGGAACGTCGGCAGGCATTCGCTGGCCGCGATCATCGGCAGGCCGGATCTCAAGTTGGTGGGTGTTCATGCCTCCGGCCCGGACAAGATCGGCCGCGATGCTGCCGAATTGTGTGGAATCGCCGAGCCGACGGGTGTCATCGCGACCGACGACATCGACGCGCTCATCGCGCTCGGGCCCGATTGCGTGCTCTACACAGCCTTGGGCGAGACCAGGCCGATGGAGGCGATCGAGCAGATGTCGCGGTTCCTGGCAGCGGGGATCAACGTCGTCGGAACCTCCATGGTGTGGCTGGTGACACCGCGCCAGACCGACGACTGGTTGCGGGTGCCGCTTGAAGAGGCGTGTTCGGCGGGGAACTCCTCGCTGTATGTCAACGGCATCGACCCCGGGTATTCCGGGGACACCGCGGTGTACGCGGCGCTCAGCCTGGTCACGCGTGCCGAGTCGGTGACAGTCAAGGAGATCTTCGACTACGGCAACTACGACGACTACGAATACACCGGCACCGCCATGGGTTTCGGCACGACCCCCGACGACGACCTGCCGATGGCATTCCAGCCGGGGGTGATCACGGCGATGTTCGGCGGTCTGGTGCGCAACCTCGCCGAACGGCTGGGGGTGGAACTCGACGAGGTCGGTCAGCGTTTCGAGCCGTGGTACAGCCCCGAGCGCATCGAGTGCACGATGATGACCGTCGAGCCAGGACAACTGGCCGGAGTGCGGTTCGCCGCCGAAGGGGTGCGCGGCGGCGTTCCCATCATCACGATCGAGCACACCACCCGGCTGACCCCGGCGGCGGCGCCGGATTGGGAGTATCCGCCGGAAGGTCAGTCCGGCGTGCACAAGGTGATCGTGGAGGGCGAGCCGCGTATCGAGGTGAGCACTGAGCTGTCCCATCCGACGCTCGACGTGACCGACGCCGGATGTGTGTCCACCGCGGCACGGGTGGTCAACGCGATCGACTGGGTGTGTGACGCTCCGGCGGGATTGATTGCCGCCGAGGATATCCCGCCGACTGCACTGATCCGCGGGCTGATGTGGTGAATGTGCTGATCGGCAGCTTTGCGCGGGCTAGCGATGTCATGTCGGCTCTCGGTTGTCCGTGCACCGAAGGTCAAGCCGCATATCCCGGTGATCCACCTTTCGCGTTGTTTAAAGTTGCAGCGGGGTGAGTTGTTTCCGTAATGTCCGGCCGGTTAGTTCTGATCGCGACTGCGTAAGAGTCCAGCGTCGATCATGAATGATGGCTCACCAATCCAATTTGTTGTCCACATGCAGCTACGAGCCCCGCGGGCGGCGCTTGTAGTGCCGGCGACCACGCATGGCCATCTAATGCTCATGCACGGAGTTAAGCTCGTTGCTAGATCTTGCGGTGGCGCCGCCTTCGTCGTCGCGTGCCAGAGCCAAGAGCAACGTTCATCCCGTAGTACGTTCTTCCGCTGCGGAGTCCAATCCAGATGCAGTTCTTGTGCCCCCGGTGAAGTGCTTTCGCCGGGGCTCCGACGACGTTGCGCGTGCGCAACGGACGATTTCTGCGGGGATTGGATGTAGGGAATTCGTCCAATCGGAGAACAATGGATATGTCTTTCGATCGGGTTCCGCGCGCCACACCTATCAGACGGTCGCTGGTACGATCAACGCGGCCCGTCCAACATTATTAATGGGAGAACGCTTGACCGAGCAACTGCACAGCACCAGCGGTCCCCAGGCGCGTCTTCTGGCGCATAATGAGCGAATTCTCCTTCTGCAAGAAGCGATTCGTGTCAGGCGTCTTGAGTTGAGGATCAGGTTGGTTTTTGGTGCGGCGGCGATCGCCTCGGCGCTGACCATTTTTGTGGTTACAACGCTGACATGGGGCAAATTAGATCTTGGTCAGATAAATCGGGTTGCAATTCCTATCACTTTGTTGGTAATTCTGGCATTCGTGGCGCTTCTTATGATTGAGTATGATCGTCCCAAAGATAAGAGGACGTCGGTTCGTCGCCTACAGTTGGATCTAGAGTTAGCAGAAGAATCTCGTCGAATTAACGCGGCGCAGCTCGGTCTGCCGGTTTATCAACGTCAGTACGCTTACAAAGACATGATTCCGCGAGAATTGAGGCAACTGCGAGCCGAGGCGAAGCGGTACGGACGAATCCATAATGCATTTCAATCGATTATCATCATCGGATCTCTTGGTACTACCACCGCGGCGAGCCTCGCGGCAACGCCGTCATCGCTTAAATGGGTGACTGTAGGCCTCAGTTTCTTGGTGGGTGTGTCTGCTGGATTCACCGGATACTTCAAATACCGAGAGCGCAGTTTCTACTTGCAACAGACCGCCGACAGCATCGAGCAAAACATGTCGGCGTTTGATTTGGGAATACACCCGTACGATGCGACGGACGAAAGTCTGAACCTTCACAAACTGGCGACGGATATCGAGATCCTTAAGGCCGAGCAGCGGAAGCGCCAGCAACAACTCGATCAGCCGCATGAAGCGAAAAGCGATACTTAGCGATAGGGGGCACGCGGGCCTTGAGATTCGTCAAGGAATCGTTTGTGATTCAGCACCGCTCATTGTCGTACTCTCGATCCGGTGGGCGCTCTGGGCTGTTCCGCGCTGTGAGCTTGCAAGCCATCATGCGGACCGCTCATCCCTTTTCTTCCCCGAAGCACGCGATGCCCACAGCGGTAGCAGTTAGCTATCCATGCCATGGCGCATATGTGACCGCCCCCTCTGAGTTACAACAGTCAAAGAGCAAGTGTGGTCACATGCCCCGGCGGACTGACAGACGTCGCCTTCACGTTCCGATTGCCGTCGCGGCCTCAACATTTGGCGCCGCAGAACGGCTCAGCAGGCCCTCAAGCACTCATCGCTTCAATCGCTCCCGCAGTTCGCGCTTGAGCACCTTGCCATAGCTGTTCTTGGGCAGCGCGTCGATGAACTCGTAGCGCTTGGGCCGCTTGAACCGGGCGATGCGTTCCAGCAGGTGAGCATCCAGGGTGGCGGCGTCGACTTTGCCTGTTCCGGAGCCCACCACAAACGCGACCACCACCTCACCCCAATCCGCATCGGGTGCACCCACCACACCGGCCTCCACCACATCGGGGTGTTCCAGCAGCGCTTCCTCCACCTCGCGGGGATAGATGTTGCTGCCCCCGCTGATCACCACGTCCTTGGAGCGGTCGCGCAGGGTGAGGTAGCCGCGCGCATCGAAGGAACCCATGTCCCCGGTGTGCAGCCAGCCGTCCTTGAGCGTGGCGGCGGTGGCGGTCGGGTTGTTCCAGTAGCCCGACATGACGACGTCGCCGCGGCAGACGATCTCACCGATCTCGTCGACGGCGGCGTGGGTGCCGTCGTCGTTCAGCACGGCCACCTCGACGCCCGAACGCGGATATCCGACCGAGCCCAGCGTCGCGTCGTCCGCTCCGACGTGGTCTGCCCGGCGCAGTCCGGTGATCGTCATCGGCGCCTCGCCCTGTCCGTAGAGCTGCACGAAGATCGGACCGTAGGCGGCCAGAGCCTTCTTGAGGCTGTCGACGTACATCGGCCCGCCGCCGTAGACCACGGTCTTCAGGTTCTCGGGGCGGGGCCTGCCCGTCTGGATCAGGCGCTGCACCATGGTCGGAGCCAGAAACGCGCTGCTGCCGGGGTGGTGACCGCACAGGTCCAGGAACTCGTCGGGTTCGAACGCGGCGGATTCGGGCACCACCTGACGGGCGCCGCGCAGCACGTAGGGCGGGATGTACAGACCGGAACCGTGGGACATCGGGGCACCGTGGATCAGGCTGCAGTGCTCGTCCGGATCGTCGAAATCGGCCAGGTGCGCCAGTGTCATCGCCATCAGGTTGCGATGGGACAGCATGGCGCCCTTGGACTTTCCGGTGGTGCCGCTGGTGTAGAACAGCCAGGCCAGAGCCGCGGGATCGGTCGACGGCGGGTCCGCGGGCCCGGCATCGAACCGGGCCGCATAGGTCTGGTCACCGATGGTTTCGACGGGCACCCCGGTCACCGATGCCAGCCCCTCGGCGACCTTGGCCGAGGCGAACACCTGCACGGCACCGGAATCGTCGAGGATGTCGGCCATCTCACGAGGATGAAGCTTGTAGTTGATCGGCACGAACACGCATTCGGCCGCCCAGATCGCGAACATCAGCTCGATGATCTCGGGCCGGTTCTCACTGGCGACGGCGATGCGTGTGCCGCGATCACCGAGGGCCTTCAATGTGGTGGCCAGTCGCAGTACCCGGTCGCGCAACTGTGCCCAGGTGCGGACTTGGCGTTCCCCCAGGAACACCGCGCCCTGGTCGCCGAACCGGTCGGCGGCCTGATCGAGGACCACGAAAGTGTTCACTCTGCAACCCACTTGGCGTTCAGCGCGAAATCGGAAAGATACTTCGTCGAGCTCCAGCCGCCGTCGACGACGATGGTCTGACCGTTGATGAAGCTGCCCCCGTCGGAGCACAGGAAAGCGACGGTGGACGCGATGTCCTCGACCCGGCCCAGTCGGGTGTGTGGAGTCATCTCGGTCTGCATCTTGCGGAAGCCGGGATCGTTGAGCCGTTGTTCGACCATCGGCGTCACCGTCACCCCCGGGGCCACCGCATTGCAGCGGATGCCCTGGGCCCCGTACTGGCAGGCGATATGGGTGGTCAGCGCCGTCAGTCCGCCCTTGGCCGCCGAATAGGCCCCGCCGCGGAGGCCGCCGACAACGGCGAACGTCGAAGTGATGTTGATGATGGCCGAACCAGAACCCAGGTGCGGGATGACGTCGCGGGCCAATCGAAATGGTGCGCGCAGCATGATGCCCAGGAAGTGGTCGAGGGTTTCGTCATCGGTCTCGTGCAGGGGCTTGGGGCTGCCGACTCCGGCGTTGTTGATCAGAAAGTCGATGCGGCCCCAGCGGGATAGTGCGGCCTCGACGATTAGTTGTGGGGCGTCATCGGCAGTCAGGTCGACGGCCAGTGTCGCGATCCGATCCGGGGCGACCCGTTCGAGTTCGGCCAGCCGGTCCTCGTCGCGGCCGGTGCCGAGCACCGCCATGCCTGCCTCGGCAAGCGCGGTGGCACAGCCGAATCCGATGCCACTGCTGGCTCCCGTGACGATCGCAACCTGCATTAGTCGTGCCCCTTCAGCGTCGCTCGGATCTGATGCTTCAACACTTTGCCCGCGTCGTTCTTCGGCAGTTCATCCCAGATCTCGACCCGCTCGGGTGTCTTGAACCGGGCCAGCCCGTGTTCGGCCAGCACCCGGCCCACGTCTGCCACGTCGGGGCGTTGGCCGTCGGCGGTCACCAGCACCGCGCAGGCACGTTCGCCGGTGCGTTCATCGGGCAGGCCGACGACGGCTGCCTCGGTGATGCCGAGTTCACCGACCAGGATGTCCTCGACTTCCTTGGGGGAGATGTTCTCGCCGTTGCGGATGATGAGGTCTTTGGCCCGTCCGGTCACCTGCAGATAGTCGCCGTCCACCCAGCGGCCGAGGTCCCCGGTGCGGAAAAATCCGTTCTCGTCGAAGGATTCGATCTCGTCCTCGGGGTGCAGGTAGCCCCGCAGCATCTGGGGGCCACGAGCCCTGATCTCGCCGGAGACGAGCCGGACCTCGGCGATCCCTGGGCGGCCGTCGGTCTCGGCGGCGTGCTCGACGCCTCCCGGGGCCAGTGAGCCGACGGTGGTAACCGGGACCTCGGTCGAGCCGTACACGCGGCTTACCACGGCCCGGTCGAAGTAGTCCGACGCCCGCCGGATCAGTGACGGCGGTACCGAGGCGCCGCCGCAGATGAACACCTTGAGGTCGGGAAGCCGGGTGCCGGCGTGTTCGGCGGCGGCCAGCAGTTGTTCCAGAAACGGTGTGGCCCCGGCCATGTGGGTGCACTTGCGGTCGGTCATCAGAGCCACGCCGTCCTCGGCGTTCCAGCGCTCCATCAACACCGCGGTGCTGCCCAACAGCAAGGGGCATTCGAAGGCATAGATGGAGCCACCGATGTGGGCGATGGGGGAGGGCACCAGGAAGGTGTCGCCGGGGTCGATCATCCAGTGCTCGCGCAACTGCAGGATCAGCGCGTTGATCGAGTTGTGGCTGTGCAGTACTCCTTTGGGGCGCCCGGTGGTGCCGGAGGTGTACATGATCATGCGGACGTCGTCCGGATCGAGTGCGGGCAGGTCTCGGTCGGGAGCGGGCGGCAGCGCGTCGAATGCGCGGTGCGGCCCCGGATCTCCGCGCAGCACCACCACCTCCGGTGGCCTGTCCATCTGGCTGCACACCCGGGTCAGCATTGCCGCGTAGTCGTGTTTACCGAACTGGGCGGGGATGAAGATCGCCCGGCTCTGCGCGTCGTCGAGGATGAAGCACAGTTCCCGGTCGCGTAGTGACGGCAGGATCGGGTTCACCACCATGCCCGCCAGCGTGGCGCCGAGGTAGATGGCCGCGGCCTCGTGCCAGTTGGGCAGCATGAACGACACCACGCTGCCGGCCGGCATCCACGCGGCCAGCTGCAGCGCCAGAGCCTGTGCCCGGCGGTGTAATTCGTGGGCGGTCAGCCTGGTTTCCCCGTCGACCAGCAGCACCCGGTCGGGGTTGTCCCGCGCGGCATCGGCCAGCGCGTCGGCCAGGGTCGTGGACACCCACAGGCCCCGGGCGTAGGCGTCGGTCGCACGCGCCTGGTCCCGTCGCACCAGATTTCGCACCGCGCCTCAGCCCTTGACCCGGCGCATCGTCATGGAGTGGCGGAACCGGCCGGACGGGTGAGTGTTGACGGTAACCTGAGCGATCTCGCCGTCGGAGGTGGTATAGGTCCGTTGCATCTGCAGCGCCGCGGTGCCTGCGGTGACCTTGAGGCCCGCGGCGAGCTCGGGCGACGTGACGATCGCTGAGATTTCCTGGTGCACTTCGACGATGCTGACTCCGAACAGATCCTCGATCAGCGGGAAGATCGGCCCGGAGTGCCGTTGCAGCAGCCGCCCCACCGCTGCGAAGCTGCGGTTGACGTAGTACTCGGTGCGGCACACCGGCGCGGGGTCACCGTCGGCCTGCCGGTAGCCGCGGACGGCCAGCCATTGCTCACCGAGGGGGAGTCCGGTGCGTTCGGCCAACTCGCCGTCGATCGTGACCATGGCATTGGACTCGATCGTGAACTGGGCGCCGGTGGCGAAGGCCAGCAGGTCGTTGATCGAGACCACGTCCTGCGCATAGGTATTGGTCGCGGCTCGCTGGGCCACCGTGGTGCCCGCACGGGGCCGTGAGGTGACCAGGTTGTCGTCGCGCAGCCGCCGCAGCGCCTCGCGCACGGTGTAGCGGCTGACCTCGAAGCGCTCGCACAGTTCGTGTTCGGTGGGCAACTGCGAGCCCACCGGGTACACCCCGTCGACGATCTCCTTGCGGAGGGTGCGTGCGACCTGCAGGTAGCGGTGGTCGGCCGGCGTGACGGTCATCGGTGTCAGCCTCTGCGCAGCGCCAGGACGCTGCCGTCGCCGTCGCCCGAGATGTAGAGCGTCCCATCGGTTCCCGCGGTGATCCCGGCGAACGGGCCCTGCGGGCCGGAGAACGGCGGCATGCCCTTGAGCGGTTTGGGGGTCACACCGGGCGGCGGGCCGACCGGCAGCCCGGTGGCGATCGTCGTGCGGCCCGCATCGCTCAGATCGTGGCCGATGAGCTCCTTGCTGCCCGAGTCGACGATGTAGAGAACGCCGTCGCGCACGAGAATGCCGTGCGGCGTGTGCAATCCGTCGACCAGCGGCGCGACACCTCCGCCGCTCACCCGCACAACCGCACCGGCCACCGACACCAGCGGTGCGCTGTCGGGTCCGATCACCACCCCGACCGGGGTGTCGAGGCCGGAGGCCAGGACGCTGACCGATCCGTCGCGCACCGAAAGTAGCCGTCCCGCACCCTGTTCGACGACCACCACGGACCCATCGGGAGCCTGGGCCACGCCGTAGGGCTGGTCGATTCCACTGGCAAGAACCTGGCTCACCTCCTCGTCGGCTGCCCCGGGGCGGAAGCGTGCGACGGTGTCGGCGGCGGTCGTGACGATGAATTCTCCCGGGCCCGAGGCGGTCACCCCACGGAGGAAACCGGGATAGCCCGGTGAGAAGAGCATCGCGACTGTCTGCAGGTCCCCGTCGGGGCCGACCCGATAGAAGTAGGTGCCGTCGGCGACATAGAGGTTGCCGTCGGCGCCGACGGTCAGATCCAGCGGCCAGTTCAAACCACCCGGCAGTACCGCCTGGCTGCCGCTCGATGAGATCTCGGTGATCTCACCGGTGAAGTTCGAGACGAAGAGCCGGTCGTCGACGAAGGTGCAGTTGTCCAGGCCGGGGTTGAGCTGGGCCAGCAGCGTCTGCTCGCCATTGCGCGGGTCGATGCGCAACACCTGGCCGCTGGCCACCTGGGTGGAGATGATATAGCCGTCGGCGTCGAACTTGACCGAGTCCGGTACCCCGAGCCCGCCGGCCACCACCTGGGGCTCGCCGCCATTGGGGTCAATGCGCCAGATCTCGTTCGCGCCCATCACGGGGAAGTAGAGGAGTCCGTCGGGGCCCACCTCCATGGCGTTGGGCGAGGGCACGTTCTCCAGCAGGATGCGCGGGGCGCCGCCGGCCAGGTCGAACTCCATGAGCCGGCCACCCTCGCGGCATTCTCCGACGAACAGCCGTCCCTGATGGAAGGTGATGCCGTTCGCGGAGGGGATGTCGTCGCGCATGACGCGGGTGGTGCCGTCCGCGGCGCGCACGCTGACCCGGCCGTCCATCACCTCGGTGGCATACAGGTTGCCGCTCGGGTCGAACGCGACGTCGTCGGGGGCGATGATGTCGCCGCCCTTGGCGCTGATGGTTTCGAGCTGTCCGGTTTCCACGTCGAGTGCGCTGATCTGGCTGCCGGTGACCTGGGCAACGTAGATCCGGCCATCGGGTCCGGTGCGCAGGCCGTTCGCGCCGAACAGCCTGCTGGGGCCCGTGACCTGCTGCAGCGTCCAGTTCTCGGCGACGGACGGGTTTGCGGTGTACCTCGCATTGGCGATGCCGGGATTTGCCGATAGGGCGCTCATGACCTCGGACGTTAGCAACTTGCCGTAGTCCAGACAATAGCCGCCGAAAACCTCGGATCGACCCTTGACGGTTGAATAAGTGCTGGGGAATAGTGTTCTCCAATATGAAGATCGTCATTTGTTGTCCGGACAATTAAGCCGATTGGGGTGCGGATGGACAGTTCCCTGAGCTTGGACGGCCGGGTTGTGGTGGTGTCGGGCGCCGGTGGCGGCGGCATCGGCACCACTGTCACGCGGATGGCAGCCGAGGCCGGGGCCACGCTGGTGGCGGTGAGCCGGTCGCAGGACAACCTCGACACCCACGTCGTACCGTTGGCCGACAAGGGACTGAACGTGGTGACGGTCGCCGCCGACGCCTCCACCGATGAGGGCATCGCGACGGTGCTCGACGCGGCCCGGGCCGCCGAAGGAACGCTGTACGGGCTGGTGAATGTCGCCGGCGGCGCGGCGCCGTCCACCTGGATGCCGGCCACCCGGGTCTCGCGGGCCGACTGGCGCGAGCTGTTCGCCGCGAACCTGGAGACCATGTTCTTCATGAGCCAGGCTGTGGCAGCTGAGATCCGCAGCCAGGGGACCCCGGGCTCGATCGTGTCGGTGTCCTCGATCAGCGGGATGAACACCGCGCCGTATCACGTCGCCTACGGCACGGCGAAGGCCGCGATCGTGGCGGCCACCCGGACCATGGCCGCAGAGCTGGCCGCCGAAGGCATCCGGGTCAATGCTGTCGCCCCGGGTGTGACCGAAACCGCCGCCTCGGCAACCTATGTCGATGCCGACCCCGAGCGGGACCAGCGGGCGATCGCGATGGGCCGCCGCGGTACTCCCGAAGAGCAGGCCGGGGCCATCCTGTTCCTGCTCTCGGACCTGTCGAGCTATATCACCGGCCAGACCATCCTGGTCGACGGCGGGCTCAACCTGCGCTGGACCCATCTCGGTGCCGACAACACCTCGTTGTTCCTCAAGGACAACGACTTCCGCGAAGCGATCAGGAGGATCTGATGGCGCATACCGAATCCCATCTCGACGCGACGCTGGAGGTCGATGCCGAACCGGATGGCGCGAGCGGAGAGATCGCCGAGGACTTGTCACAGCCGACCACCATCCCGGTCGAGGCCTACATCTCCGAGAGTTACGCTCGCGCCGAACGAGATCGACTGTGGCGCAAGGTCTGGCAGCAGGTCGGCCGGGTCGAGGAGATTCCCGAGGTCGGAAGCTACCTGACCTACGACATCCTCGACGACTCCATCATCGTCGTGCGTACGGGCCCGAATGAGTTCACTGCCCACCACAACGTCTGCATGCACCGCGGACGCAAGCTCATCGACAATCCCGAGGGCGCCAAGAACGCGACCGGCCGGGCGCGGAAGTCCTTCGTCTGCGGATTCCATGGCTGGACCTACGGTCTCGACGGAACCTGCACGCATATCCGGGAACAGGACGACTGGCAGGGCAAACTCACCCCGCGCAACACCCACCTCGCTCCCGTGCAGGTGGACACCTGGGGCGGGTGGCTGTTCATCAACATGGATCCGGACTGCGAATCGCTGGCCGACTACCTGATGCCGGCGGCCAAGATCCTCGACCCGTTCGGTCTGGAGAACATGCGCTACAAGTGGCGCAAATGGTTGTATTTCGACTGCAACTGGAAGGTCGCGATGGAGGCCTTCAACGAGACCTACCACGTGTTCACCACGCACCCGGAGTTCAACAAGTTCGGCGAGTTCAAGGGCTGGGCCAAGGCGCAGGGCAAGCACAGCAACATCGGCTACGACGCGCCGAAGGGCCTGGACGAGACCAAGTCCAAGATCCGTCTGGGAATCGGTGATCCGCGCATCTCCACTGCCGAGATGCAGGTCTACACCATGGAAGAGACCAACGCGACGACGACGAAGACCTTGGTGAACGCCGCCAAGCGGCTCGTCGACGAGCTGCCCGAGGGCACGCCCGCCGACGAGGTGCTGCAGCACTGGCTGGCCTCGGCCCGCCGCGATGACGAGGCACGTGGCGTGACCTGGCCGACCATCCCGCCCGACATCCTCGGGCAGAGCGGCACGGCTTGGCAGATCTTCCCGAACTTCCAGGTGGGGCAGGGCCTGACCAGTGCGCTGTGCTATGCCGCACGGCCCGATCCGAGTTACAACCCGGACAAGTGCATCTTCGAGGTCGCTGTCTTCGAGCTGTACCCGAAAGGCGAAGAGCCGGACACCGAATGGGCCTACACCCCGAAAGATTCACCGAACTGGCTGTCGGTGCTGCCGCAGGATTTCTCGAACATGGCGGCGGTGCAACAGGGGATGAAATCGGCAGGCTTCCCCGGAACTCTGCCGAATCCCTACCGCGAACGCAGCACGGTCAACCTGCATTACCAACTTTCCAAGTACATGGGCACCGGAGAACCCCGAGACATCCAGTGATTTGGGTGCGTCCAGCGGCGGTCAGCGCCGCCAAATGCACACAAATCGCCGAGTAAGGAGACAACATGAAGGTCAATCTGGGTACGGGAGCGCAGAACTCCCACGACTGGGAGCGCGTGCTGGCCGGTGACTTCAGCACCCCGCCGGCCACCCCCGACTACAAGTGCGTGCAGGCCGCGCTGGCCCTCGGCGACCTCGCCGAGCCGCTCGGCTTCGACGGGATCTGGTTCCCCGAGCACCACGGCACGCCATACGGCATGACGCCCAACCCGATCCAGGCCCTGACCTACTTCGCCGGACGCACCGAGCGGGTCAGCCTGGGCACGTTCGTGGCGGTGGTGCCATGGTGGAACCCGATCCGGCTCGCCACCCAGATCGCCTACCTCGACATCGTCTCCAACGGTCGCTACACCACGATCGGCCTGGGTCGTGGCGTCTCCAAGGGCGAGTTCGCAGCCGTGGGTGTGCCGCGCGAGGAGAGCCGCGACCGCTTCAACGAGACGCTGGACATCCTCAAGCTGGCCTTCTCCGGTGAGCGGTTCTCCTACGAGGGCAAGATCTTCTCGTTCCCGGAGATGTCGCTGCGACCCGAGCCGATCAGCACCGACCTGTTCGACCGCATCTACAGCTCGTCCTCGACCGCCGAGTCGCTGGAGATCCTGTCCCGTCGCGGCATGGTCCCACTGTTCGTCGGCAACAAGCCGATCACCGATGCCGGTGAGGAGGTGCGCAAGGTCAACACCTTCCGTGCCGAGGAAGGCCTGGGGCCCTGTCAGCCCAAGAACGTGATGTTCATGTACTGCGTGGGCTCCGAGGACGAGGTCGCTCAAACCGAAGAGTGGATCTGGACGGCCAATCGGGATGTCAACGTGCACTACGGCTTTGCCGACGCGTCCAACTTCAAGGGGGTCAAGGGCTACGAGGCCTACGCCGCCCGCGAGGCCAGCGCCACCGCGGTGCTGGCTTCCGAGGTCGGCAACCAGAAGAAGGGCGGCCCGCCTGGGTACCACGCCTCCAACCTGCTGATCGGCACCCCCGAGACGGTGTTCGAGAAGCTCAAGGCGGCCCAGGAGGCCTGCTCGTTCTGTGAGGTCACCATCGTCCCGCAGTTCGGCACCATGCCGTACGAGAAGGCGATGGAGTCCACCAAGCTGTTCGCCGCCGAGGTGCTGCCCGCGGTTCATGACATGCCCGCTCCCTTGCACGCCGCCGCTCTCCCCGAGAAGGCCAACGCATGACCCAACCGAACACGTGCGGGCCCACCGAAACCCCAACCGATTTCGACGTCGACGCGATCCGGGAGAAGTACGCCGCCGAGCGGGCCAAGCGTCTGCGACCCGAGGGTGGTGACCAGTACCTGGAACTGGACGGTGATTTCGCCGAGTTCTCCGAGGTCGACCCTTACACCACAGTGACCGAGCGCGACCCGATCGCCGAGGACGCCGACGTCGTCATCCTCGGCGGTGGTTTCGCCGGCCTGCTGGCCGGGGCGTACTTGAAGAAGGCCGGTGTCGAGGGCATCCGGGTCATCGAGATGGCGGGTGACTTCGGCGGGGTGTGGTACTGGAACCGCTTCCCCGGAATCCAGTGCGACAACGACGCCTACTGCTACATCCCGCTGCTCGAAGAACTCGACTTCATGCCGAGCAAGAAATTCGCCGACGGCGCCGAGATCTTCCAGCACTGCCGCAACATCGGTAAGCATTTCGGCCTCTACGACGGCGCGTTGTTCTCCACCCAGGTGCGCGAACTGCGTTGGGAGGACGAGACGCAGAGATGGCGGATCAGCACCGACCGGGGCGACGACATCCGCGCCCGCTTCGTCGTCATGGCGCAGGGCTCCTACAACGTGCCGAAGCTGCCGGGCATCCCCGGTATCAAGGAATACAAGGCCGCGGGCGGACACGTGTTCCACTCGGCGCGCTGGGACTACGACTACACCGGAGGCACCGCAGACGGCGGCCTGCACAAGCTGGCCGACAAACGCGTCGCCCTTGTCGGCACCGGCGCAACCGGTATCCAGCTGGTACCGCACCTCGGCCGCGACGCCAAGGAACTCTTCGTCTTCCAGCGCACGCCGTCCTCGGTGGACGCCCGGACCAACCCGCCCACCGATCCGGCCTGGGCCGCGTCCCTGCAACCCGGCTGGCAGGAGGAGCGCAAGCGCAACTTCCACAACTGGTCGCCGTTCGTCGGTGTGGTGTTCGGCGAACCAGACCTGGTGTGCGACTTCTGGACCGAGCTCGGACGCAACCTGACCGCCCGGATCGCGGCGAGCGAGAACCCCGCCGAAGTGACCATCGAGCAGATCATGGCGTTCCGGGAAGAAGAAGACTTCAAGATCATGGAGCGGCTGCGGCGGCTCGTCGCCGAGATCGTCGAGGACCCCGATACCGCCGAGGCGCTCAAGCCGTACTACCGCTTCATGTGTAAGCGACCGACGTCCAGTGAGCATTATCTGTCCACGTTCAACCGCCCCAACGTGACGCTCGTGGACGTCTCGGCATCCAAGGGTGTCGAGCGGTTGACCGAGAAGGGGATTGTCGCCGACGGCGTCGAATACGAGGTCGACTGCGTGGTTTTCGCAAGTGGCTTCGAGATCTCCACCGAGATCAGCCGCCGGTTCGCGATCGACAAGATCGTGGGCCGCGATGGGCTGGAGCTGTTCGACTACTGGCAGAACGACTACAAGACCCTGCACGGGATGACCAGCCGTGGCTTCCCCAATCAGTTCTTCATGGGCTTCATCCAGGGCGGCGTGTCGGCCAACACCACGGCGATGTTCGAACAGCAGGCCAAGCACATCGCCTACATCATCGCCGAGGCGCAGAACCGGGGCGCCACCACGGTCGAGCCGAGCCAGGAAGGGCAGGACAGCTGGGTTTCGACGGTCCGTGAACTGTCGATCGACAACTCGGCGTTCGAATTGTCGTGCACGCCCGGCTACTACAACAACGAGGGCCGCGGTGGTGCCGAACGCAACGGCGCGTTCCTCGGTGATTTCTACTCGCCGGGGTTCTACGCCTTCGACGAACTGATCGCCGACTGGCGCGCCAAGGGCGACCTCGACGGATTAGAGCTCACCTCATGACGACTACGACCGCTCTTCAGACCCGGGATATCAAGCCGCGCATCGGAACCGAGATCCGGGCCGACAAGGCTGCGCTGCTGTCGGGGGAGCACGCCGGGCGGATCCGAGAACTGCTCGAGCAGCGCGGAGTACTGGTGTTCCCGCAGATCGGGTTCACCGATGACGAGCAGATCGCGTTCACCGAAACCCTGGGCACGTTCGCTCCCGAGCACCAGGGCGAGAAGCTGTACAAAGTCTCTCTCGATACCGAGGTGAACAAGCAGGCCGACTATCTCAAGGGCTCGCTGTACTGGCACATCGACGGCACGATGAACGAGGTGCCGATTCTGGCCTCGCTGCTGCAGAGCGTCGCGCTGGGCAACCCGGAGGAAGGCGACACCGAGTTCTGCAACACCTACGCCGCCTACGACGACCTGTCCGATGAGGACAAGGCCGAGATCGAGGGTCTGCGGGTGATGCATTCGGCGTGGAACACGATGTTCTACTACGACCCGGAACCCAGCGCGAAGGCGCTGCGCCGGATGATGGCGATCGGTGACCGGGAACTGCCGTTGGTGTGGACGCATCAGTCCGGCCGCAAGTCGCTGGTGCTGGGTGCCACCGCACGGCACATCACCGACATCGACTTCCGCAAGAGCGCCGAACTGCTGGTGCGGCTTCGGGATTGGGCCACCCAGCCGGACTTCACCTACCGGCACAAGTGGACCGTCGGTGACCTGGTGATCTGGGACAACACCGGAACCATGCACCGGGCCACACCGTATGACCCGACGTCGGGACGGCTGTTGCAGCGCACCAAACTCGAGGGCGAGGAGCCCTTCGCTTGAGCACACTCCTCAGATTCGACGATCGCGTCGCCGTCATCACCGGCGCCGGACGGGGACTGGGCCGCGAATACGCCCTGCTACTCGCGTCGAGGGGCGCAAAGGTCGTCGTCAACGATCCTGGTGGCAGCCTCACAGGAGACGGGACCGACACCGCACCGGCGCAGCAGGTGGCCGACGAAATCGTCTCGGCCGGTGGAGAAGCCATTGCCGTCACCGACTCGGTGGTGACCGCTGAAGGCGGTCAGGCCATCATCGATGCGGCCGTCGAGCGCTTCGGCCGCATCGACATCCTGATACACAACGCCGGCACGGTGCGCCGCGCGTCGCTCAAAGAGATGAGCTACGACGATTTTGACGCCGTGCTCGACGTGCACCTGCACGGCGCGTTCCACGTTGTGCGCCCGGCTTTTCCGCTCATGTGCCAGGCCGGGTACGGGCGTGTGGTGCTGACCTCGTCGATCGGCGGGCTGTACGGCAACCACGAGGTGGCCAACTACGCTGCGGCCAAGGCCGGGATCCTCGGCCTGTGCAATGTGGTGGCACTGGAAGGTGCCGCCGAAGGTGTGTTGTGCAACGCGATCGTTCCGGGCGCGGTGACCCGGATGGCCGAAGGTCTGGACACCTCGGCCTACCCGCCGATGGGCGCGGACCTCGTGGCCCCGGCAGTGGGCTGGCTGGCCCATGAAACCTGTTCGGTCACCGGCGAGTTCTTGGTGGCGATCGCCGGGCGCATCGCCCGTGGCGTCGTCGCCGAGTCGCCCGGGGTGTACCAGCCATCGTGGACCGTAGAGGAGGTCGGCGAGCAGATAGACCGCATCCGCGACGTGAGCGAGCCGGTGATCTTCCCGGTCGTTCCTGACGGGCACGCCGACCACATCCGCTACAGCTTCGGACGTGCAGCAGAGGGAGCCCGATCATGAGAACCGGTCCATTGCAAGGGGTTCGGGTCGTTGATCTCACCGCCATGGTGATGGGGCCGTACTGCACGCAGATCATGGCCGACATGGGCGCCGACGTGATCAAGGTCGAGACACCGGCCGGCGACAACACCCGTTACATCTCGGTGGGCCCGGCTCCCGGGATGAGTGGCGTCTTCGTCAACGTCAACCGCGGCAAGCGCAGTGTGGTGCTGGATCTGCGGTCGGAACAGGGCAAGGCCGACCTGCGCGCTCTGATCGCCGACGCCGACGTGTTCATTCACTCGATGCGGGCCAAGGCCATCGCCAAGCTCGGCTTCGGCTACGACGACGTGGCCGCGATCAACCCGGGCATCGTCTACACCAATTGCTACGGGTATGGCCGGCGCGGCCCGGACGCCGACCGGCCGGCCTACGACGACACCATCCAGGCCGAGTGCGGATTGCCCGCGGTACAACAGCAATTGACCGGCGAGGCCTCCTACGTGGGCACCATCATGGCCGACAAGGTGGCCGGACTGACCGCGCTGTACGCCACGACGATGGCCTTGTTCCACCGGGAGCGCACCGGCGAGGGGCAGGAGGTCGAGGTCAGCATGTTCGAGACCATGGCCTCCTTCATGCTGGTCGAACATGCCAACGGCGCCATGTTCGACCCCCCGCTGGGGCCCGCGGTGTATCCGCGGGCGGTCACTCCCAACCGCAAGCCGTACGAGACCAAGGACGGTCACATCGCGGCGCTCGTCTACAACGACAAGCACTGGAACGCCTTCATCGACCGAGTGCAGCCCGCGTGGAACACCGAACAGTTCGCGACACTCGAACAGCGCGCCCGGCAGATCGACACGGTGTACGGGCTGGTGGCGCAGACTCTCAAGGAGCGCACTACCGCGGAGTGGCTGGATCTGTTCGCGGAGTTGGAGATTCCCGCGGCCCCCATGCTCACTCCCGACGCGTTGTTCGAGAACGAGCACCTCAATGCCGTCGGGCTGTTCGAGACCGTCGACACCCCGCACGGCCGGGTGCGGATGCCGGGCGTGCCCACCTGGTTCTCCCGGACTCCGGGTCACGTGGCCGGGTATGCACCGGAACTGGGTGCGGATACCGCCGCGGTGCTCGCCGAGCTCGACCCACGGGACATCGCCGGGTAACGGCGTACCAGAGCAGGAACAGAAAGGCCAAGAGTGGATTTCGATTTTGGCGAGGCGGCCGGCACGCTGCGGGGTGAGCTGCGGGCGCTGATCGCCGATCAGGTGCCCGCCGATTTTCTCGGTGCGTTCACCGATGACCCCGCCGATCTTGCGGTGGCCCAGCAGTTCTGCCGCACGCTGGCGCAACAGCACCTGCTGTGCATGTCGTGGCCGAAGGAGTTCGGCGGCGGCGACGCCTCGGTGTGGGAGCAGACGGTGGTGCGCGAGGAGATGTGGGCGCACCATGAACCGCGCGGTGCCCAGTACATGGGTGTCAACTGGGTGGGCCCGATCATCATGCGGCACGGCACGGAAGAGCAGCAGCGCAAGCACCTGCCGCCGATCGCCAACGGTGAAGTGATCTGGTGCCAAGGCTTTTCCGAGCCTGAGGCGGGTTCGGACCTGGCCTCGCTGCGTACGTTCGCCCGGCGGGAGGACGACGGCTGGCGGGTCAACGGTCAGAAGATCTGGACCTCCTACGCCACCATGGCGCAGTGGATCTTCCTGCTGGCCCGCACCTCCAAAGTGGGAGAAGGCGCAACCCAGAAGAAACAACAGGGCATGACGATCTTCCTGGTGCCGATGGATTCCCCGGGGATCACGGTGCGCCCGATCCGGACCATGATGGGCCCGCACCATCTCAACGAGGTGTTCTTCGATGACCTCTTGGTCACCGAGGCCGATGTGTTGGGCACCGTGGATCAGGGCTGGTCGATCGTGCAGGACGTGGTGTCCTTCGAGCGCGTCGGTATTGCCCGCTACGCTCGTTGTGAGCGGCTACTGCAAACCGCACCCGAGATCCTCGGCGACGCCTGGGAGCAGCTGCCCGCCGAGCTGCGGGGCCGGTGGACCCGGATGCTCACGCACTGCCGCCGGGCCCGTTTGATGGCCTATCGGGTGGTGTCGATGCAGGCCACCGGGAGGGTGAATCCCGGTGACTCCGCGGCATATCGGATCGCGGTGACGAGGCTGGACCAGGAGAGTGCCGAGGTGCTCATGGAGATCGCCGCCGCGGTGCCCCGAGGTGGAAGCCCGGAAGCCGAGTACTTCCGCGCCGAGGTCGAGGACCATTGGCGGTACTCGCAGGCGTCGACGGTGTCCTCGGGCAGCATCGAGATGCAGCGCATCCTGCTGTCGCGCACCTTGCTGGCCGGAAAGGCGTGACGGCGATGATTCTCGATCTCAGCGATGACGCGAAAGAGTATGGCCGTCAGGCTCTGAAGGCATTCGAAGCAGCTGGCGGCGATCAGCTGCTGGCTCAGGCCGACGCCAAGCCGCACACCCGCGCCGGCCTGACCACGCCCGTGCTGGAAAGTCTCGGCGCCTTCGAACTGGAGCCGCGCACCGATGCGGACTCGTTGGAAGCCGCAGCTGCCCTGTGTCGCAGTGCGGGCTATTGGGCACTGCCCTATCCGGTGGCCGAGCGGCTTTCGCGCCCGGCAAACCTCGACGTCGACGGCCTGGTCATCGTCGATCCCGACGCGCCCGAGGCGGCGCTGCAGGGCCTGGACAACCGCTGGGCCACTGTCACATTGGATGGTCAGCGCAGCACAGTGACCAAGACGGGTGCGTCGGGTCCGTCATTCACCACCGCACTGGAACTGTCGGCGCTGGACGACGCGGGCACCGCAGATGTCGCCTTGGGCCTGGTGCTGCCGTCGTGGACGCTGCTCGGCATGCTGGATCGGGCCATCGACCTGACGGTCGCGCATGTCAGTCTGCGCAAGCAGTTCGGCCAGCCGCTGTCGGCCTTCCAGAGTGTGCAGTTCCAGCTGACCGACGCTGAAGTGGAGCGCAGCGGTGTCGACATGCTGGCCAAACACGCGCTGTGGAGCCTGGGCATCCACCCCGCAGACGAGGCGATCAACGACGCACTGGCGTTACGACTGGCCACGATCGAGGCAGCAGAGGTGGTCTTCCGGGTGTGCCACCAGCTGCACGGAGCCGTCGGCTTCTGCGACGAGACCGTACTGTCCTGGTTGTCGCGCTACAGCCAGCCGTTGCGCCGCTTGCCGTTCGGGGTGTCCAAGACCCGCGATACCCTCACCGCTCGGCTGGGCCGGCGCGGACTCACCGGATTGTTCTCGTCATGACGGACCTCGACGATTTCCGCACCACCGTCAAGGACTGGTGCGCACGCCACGTACCGAAGGACTGGCGCCCCAACCAGACCGGCGTCGGCGACGAAGAGTTCGTGTCGTTCCAGAAATCCTGGTTCGCCGAGCTGCACACTTCCGGGTACGCCGTGCCGCACTGGCCTGTCGAATGGGGCGGCGGCATGTCCGTGCCTCAGCAGATCGTGCTGTACCAGGAATTGGCCGCCCACGATGCGCCCCGCCTGGTGCTGGCGTTCGTCGGGATCCACCACGCCGCGTCCACGCTGCTCGCGGCGGGTACCGACGCGCAGCGCAGCAGACACCTGCCCGCCATCCTCGACGGTGAGATCTGGGTACAGGGTTTCTCCGAGCCGGAGGCCGGATCCGACCTCGCGGCGCTACGTACCACGGCCAGAGCTGATGGCGACAACTTCATCGTCAACGGCCAGAAGCTGTGGGCCAGCGGCGCGATGCACGCCGACTGGTGTCTGCTGCTGGCCCGCACCGATCCGGACGCACCCAAGCGGCACGGCATCTCGTACTTCCTGATGGACATGACCACACCTGGCATCGATGTGCGGCCGATCCGAAATGCCGTGGGGGATTCGCATTTCTGCGAGATCTTCCTCAACGATGTGGTGGTGCCCGCGGCCAACCTGATCGGCCCGGTGAACAAGGGCTGGCAGGTCGCCCAGGCCACCCTCGGTGCTGAACGTGGCATGACCATGCTCGAACTGTCCGAACGCCTGGGCAATGCCGGTTTCACCTGGCTGCTGGAGGCTGCGCCGACAGATGATCCGGTGGTGGCAGACCGGTTGGCGCAGTTCGAAATCGAGCTGACTGGCCTGCGTGGGCTGTGCCGAGATCTGGTCGAGCGCACCGAGGCAGGGAAGGCCGGACCGGCCGACGCCTCGATCGTCAAGCTCTACTACAGCGAACTGTTGCAGCGGATGACGGGTTTCGGTGCCGAGATCGGTGGCCTGGCCGCCCACACTGTGCTGACCAAACCGGCTTCCAGCGGATGGGAGTCGGGATCCTGGATGCTCGATTTCATCGGATCGTGGGAATGGACCATCCCCGGCGGCGCCAGCGAGATCCAGCGCACCATCATCGGTGAGCGCGGACTGAGCCTGCCACGAGAACCGAGTGCGGTGTAGATGAGCGACGTTCCTGATTTTGCGGCGATCCACGACGAGCTGCGTTCGGTAGCAGCCGATCTGCTGGCCAAGGACACCATCGACTGGCCGCTGCTGATCTCGGCAGGCTGGATCGGGCTGGATGCGCCGGAGGATGCCGGTGGTGCCGGCGCCACGTTCGCCGAGGTCGCGGTGATCTGCGAGGAGCTCGGTCGGGCCGCCGCGGCCACCGGTTATCTGGGCGGTGCCGTGCTGGCCATCGGTGTCCTGAATATGGTGCACCCCAATGAATCGCGCGACGCACTGCTCAAGGCCGTCGTGTCCGGAAGTATCCGGACCGCGATCGCGCTGCCCGGAGCAGGCGATCCGGCGCCCTTCGAACTGGCCACCACCAGGCTGGGCTGGCGCATCCACGGCAGTGCCGCGTTTGTACCGGACGTCGTCGGAGCTCAACGGCTGCTTCTGCCTGCCCGTGACGCCGATGGCGTGGCGGTGCTGGTGGACGTGGCGGCCGGCTCACCCGGTCTCACGGTCACCGAGCAACCGGTGCTCGACGAGACCCGCACGCTCGCCACCGTGACGGCCGAGGGTATCGAGGTCGACGAGGACGCGGTCTGGCATTTCGATGGTGCTCCCGACTCCGGCTTGGATGCACTCACCGACCGGGCCGCGCTCGCGGTTGCCTGCGACAGTCTCGGTGTCGCGCAGGCCATGCTCGATACCACGGTGTCCTACACCGGGGTTCGCCAACAGTTCGGCCGTCCGATCGGCTCGTTCCAGGCCGTCAAGCACGCCTGCGCCGACATGCTGGTGCAGATCTCGGTGGCCAGACAGCTCGTCGGGGCCGCCATCGCGTCTCTCGATCCCCGCGCGGTTTCCATGGCCAAGGCGTACACGACCGAGGCCGCTGTCGAGGTGGCCGGCAAGGCCATGCAGTTGCACGGCGGCATCGGCTACACCTGGGAGAGCCGGGTGCACGTCTATCTCAAGCGAGCCGCGCTCAACCGTTCGCTCTACAGCTCGCCCGCCGAGCACCGCGCCAAGGTCGCGCAGCGTTATCGGTGAGCTGCGTACAGTAGCTGCGTGCGGGTAGGCGCGCGGGTATCAGCGATTGTCGGCGTATTTTTCTGCGGTCTGGTCGCTGCCGGGTTTCTGTTGTCCGACTACTACCGTCTGCGTCCGTTTCTGCTCCACCCCGTGATCTTCGGCGTGGCAGGTTGCGTGGCGCTGGCCATCGCCTGGGGGTTGGGGATTCGTCAGCCGGTGGTCAAATGGCTGGGCGTGGTGCTGATCGTGGTGATCGGCGTGGTGTGGGGCGGCATGGCGTGGTTTGCGATGTTGCTTGCCAGCGGCGGACGTGGGAAAGAGAGCCAACGGCTCCCATCACCGAACGGTGACATGGAGCTGGTCGTGTTCAGAGGCGGCGGGATCACGATCGACCCGATCACGTCGGTGCAGGTGTACACCGACAACGGTCTGCTGTCGCGGGAGAATTATCTGGGTTGCGTCAACGGCGACCGTGACGGGCTCAAAGATGTCGAGTGGACCGGTCCGAGGACGGTGCGGGTCGAGCTGTTGCGTGGCGGACCGACCACCATCACGCTGGACGACCGAGGTCGGCCGGATCAGACCATCAGTTGTTGAACCGGGCGATGAGTTTTCCGCGCGGCAGTGGTCAGACCTAGCGACTGTCCATTCCGTGAAGGAGAAATATCGTGGTTACCCGTCAGAGCGCCCCGCTGGGCGCCCCCAATTGGATCGACCTGGCCACGTCCGACCTTGAGCGTGCCCAGCAGTTCTACGGTGCGGTGTTCGGGTGGACGTTCGAAACCGGCGGTCCCGAGTACGGCGGTTATGTCACCGCGGCGGTCGATGGTCAGGTGGTCGCCGGGTTGATGCGCAATGATCCGCAGTGGAATGCACCCGATGCCTGGACCACCTACCTGCACACCGCCGATGCCGATGCCACGGTGGCGGCGACGATCGCCGCCGGCGGGAGCAATTGCGGTGGCGTGATGGACATTCCGGCCAAGGGGCGGATGGCGATGATGACCGACACCGCGAACGGGTTCTTCGGTATCTGGCAGCCTGCGGGGCACGACGGCTTCGCCCTGTTCAACGAGGCCGGCGCACCGGTGTATCACCAGCTGACCACCAGTGACTACGCCAAGGCGCTGGACTTCTATCGGACGGTGTTCGGCTGGACCACCCAGGTCGTGTCGGATACCGATGAGTTCCGTTACAGCACAGCATCATTTGATGGTGAGGAATTGGTCGGTGTGATGGACGGGGCGGCGTTCATCCCCGAAGGCGCGCCGTCGGCCTGGACCACGTTCTTCGGATCCGATGACGTGGACAAGACGATCGAGCTGTTAGTCGCCAACGGTGGTTCGGTGGTGCGTGCGGCCGAGGACACCCCCTACGGGCGGCTGGCCGCGGTGGCCGATCCGACCGGGGCCGGCTTCAATCTGTCGTCGCTGCAGGGCTGAGCGCGAAGTCGGCGAAGTCGAAGCCTGGCACCACCACGCAACTGACCAGGGCCGGCTCGTCGTCGCGGGGCTTTGCGCGCTGCCAGTGGCCGGGCGGCACCAGCAGTTGCGGGTGCTGCCCGGCTTCGATGTCCGGGCCCAGCAGGCGGGTGCCCGCCGTGTTCCGGTCCGCGCCGATCTCCAGGACCAGCGGGCTGCCCCGATGGTGGAACCACAGTTCGGCGCTGCGGACGGTGTGCCAGGCCGACTGTTGGCCAGGCATCAGCAGGAACAGGATCGCGGTGCCGGCGCTGCGCGGCCCGGAGTAGCCCGGTGGCAGCGAAGACTGGCTCACCGTCAGTTCGCTGCGCCATGTTTCTCGGTACCACCCGCCCTCGGGGTGCGGGGCGAGGTCGAGCTGTCTGGCCCAGTCGGGGAGTTCGGTCACAACCGATAGTCTCGTCGTCATGGTTCGTCTGCGTCCAGGGTGGCGCGTTGCCCCGGGGTGGTTGATCGCCCTGTGTGCCGCGGTCCTGGTGGTGGTCGCCTGGTTGCCGTGGCTGACCACCAGCGCCAACGGCGGCGGCCGGGCCAATGCGATCGGCGGGGCCGTGGGAAGCATCGTGCTGCCGCGCGGTTTCGGCGCGGGGCAGCTGATCGTTCTGTTGGGCGCCGGATTGATCGTGGCGGGTGCGATGGCCGGGCGGGGCCTGTCGCAGCGGTGGGCTTCGGCTGTGGGGCTGCTGATTTCGCTGGGCCTGGTGGCGTTGACGGTGTGGTACTACACGCTCAACGTCAAAGGCCCGGTGGCCGCGGGCTACGGGCTGTACGTCGGCGGCGCGATGGCGGTGCTGGCGGGATTGTGTTCGGTGTGGTCGCTGTTGTCGACGTTAGGTGAGCAGTGATGAGCGGATTCGTCACGCCGGTGGAGTTGACCGGGCAACGGTGGGTGACGTTGGAACCGTTGACGACCGCGCACGTTCCTGAGATCGACGCCGCGGCCGCCGACGGTGAGTTGGGCTCGCTCTGGTACACGATGACGCCGAAGCCCGGCGGTGCCGCCGAGTGGGTGCAGCGCATGTTCGAGTTGCGCGCTGCCGATCACGGCGTGACCTTCGTGGTGCGCAATCTCGACGGCAAACTGGTGGGGTCTTCCAGCTACCTGCATGTCGACGGCCCGAACCGCCGGCTGGAGATCGGGCATACCTGGTACACCGCCGCGGCCCGGCGCACCGGCATCAACGCCGAGACCAAGCTGTTGCTGCTGGGGCATGCCTTTGATGAGTTGAATTGTGTGGCAGTGGAATTCCGCACCCACTTCTTCAACTTCGCCAGCCGCGCAGCCATCGAAAGGCTCGGTGCCAAACTCGACGGAGTGTTGCGCAGCCACCAGTTGCTGCCGGACGGATCCCGCCGCGACACTGTCGTGTACTCGATCTTGGACATCGAATGGCCCGCGGCGCGGTCCAACCTGAAGTTCAGGCTGGACCGCCGCGGCGGGATCGGTTAGTCCGCGTCGACAGTGGTTGTTTCGATCGACTTGCGATCGGCACCGTGGGCCACTGCGATCTTGCGGGGCCTGGCACGTTCGGCCATCGGGATGGTGACGGTGAGGACACCGTTCTCGTACGTGGCGGAAATGGCCGACGTATCGATCCCGTCGCCGAGCGACAACTGGCGTCGGAATTTGCCGAAGAACCGCTCATTGGTGAGCCACTGCGCGGATTCTTCCGAACGAGCGGTTCGATGCGCCGAGATGGTGAGTGTGCCGTTGTCGACGTTGACGTCCACCGAACCCGGGTCGACACCGGGAAGGTCGGCTGTCAGGACGTAGTGGTCGCCGATCTTGCATAGGTCCATCGGCATGAACCGGGGTGTACGCGTTGACCCTGAATCACCTGACAGCAAACTTCTGGTCAACACATCAAGGTCGCTGAACGGATCAAAACGAAGCACAGTAATTCACCTCCCGTACCAACTCAGAGCCCGCCACCCTGGCGGGCAACCAATCACTGTGCAGCGCCGATATTAGCACTCGACTAGGTGGAGTGCCAGAATATTCTCGACGATATTTTCGGTGGTTCTTGCATTCCAGAGCGGTTTACCCGGATGTGAGACCTCTCGTGACGGCGTGCGCCGAGGCGGAAGGTTGATGGCGACGCCGTGAGCTCCACCGGGGAGCGGGTGAGTGTACGGTCGGCGCACGACGACGACGCCCCACCTCTGCCGTCGCCGACCTCGGCAGGTTCGACCAAACCAGTAGCAACCTTGTCATCGGCGGTCGTCCCGCCCGGGGCCAGATGAAATCGGTTGCGTTGGTGCCACGGGCGTTTAGTAGGGTGGCGGCATGTCGAGCCCCGAAGCGCACAAGATGGGGGCTTTCGGTCACGCCGTCAGCCCCCTGAATCACTGACTCCTCAGTTTTCCGCACTCCTCGGGTGCTGGCCGTGGTGACGAGACGCCTCCTGTTCATACCTTTGTCTCGGAGTCCTCGATGCCTTTTGCTCTCTATCTGCTTGCTCTGGCGGTTTTCGCCATGGGCACCTCGGAATTCATGCTCGCCGGGCTTGTTCCGGATATCGCCGCCGGTCTCGGCGTCACGGTCGGCGCTGCCGGCCTACTGACCTCCGCCTTCGCCATCGGAATGGTCATCGGTGCGCCGGCCATGGCCGTGCTTGCGCGTCGGTGGCCGGCCCGGACCAGCCTGCTCGGATGTGTTGTCGCCTTTGCGCTCTGCCACGTTGTCGGCGCGTTGACGCCGACCTTCACGATCCTGTTCGGCTCCCGCGTCGTCGCCGCATTGGCCAACGCCGGATTCTTGGCGGTGGCGCTCAGCACGGCCGCTGCACTGGTTGCGGCGGACCAGAAGGGCCGCGCGCTGTCGGTACTGCTCGGCGGGACGACAGTGGCGACCATTGCGGGTGTGCCGGGAGGCGCCGTGCTGGGCGCACTTCTGGGCTGGCGATCGGCGTTCTGGACGATCGCCCTGCTGTGCCTGCCCGCTGCACTCGGCATCTGGCACGGGATTCCCGGTCGTTCTGAAGGGAATTCGGGATCGGCGGTTGGTGACCCACCGCTACGTGGTGAGCTCGCCCAACTTCAATCGCCGAGACTGGCCTTGGCCGTGCTCCTCGCCGCACTGGTCAACGCGGGCACGTTCGCCGCCTTCACGTTTCTGGCGCCGATAGTGACCGACGTTGCCGGATTGCCGCAGCTGTGGGTGCCGGTGGTGCTGGTGCTTTTCGGGTTCGGGTCGTTCATCGGGGTCACGGTGGCCGGCCGGTTCTCCGACCATCGTCCCTGGCTCGTCATCGGCGTGGGTGGCCCGGTGTTGCTCGTCGGATGGATTGCGTTGGCCGCTTCGGCCGCTCATCCGGTGGTGTTGCTGATTCTGGTCCTGGCACAAGGAACCTCGGCCTTCGCGGTGGGAAGCACCCTGATTGCTCGGCTGCTCTACGCGGCGTCCGGGGCTCCGACCATGGGCGGCGCCTATGCGACGGCGGCGCTCAATATCGGTGCCGCCTGCGGCCCGGCATTGGGCGCTGCCTCGCTCGCAGGCTCGGCGGGGAACCTCGGGCCGGTGTGGGTAGCCGTTGCGCTCACTGGGATTGCCCTACTGACGGTGTTGGCGATCATGATTCGACGACGGACACCGCTGCGCCGGTGAGCCGCTCACCGCACTGATCGCACGTCAACACGGGGGAGAAGGGGTGTCCGTGGCCGGTGTGGGTGAGGAGCACTGCCGGGCCTTCGACGGCTGGGAACGACCGCTGCGCCCACGCCAGAGCTGTGACGAGGACGGGTAGGAAAGCGGCACCCTTCGGGGTCAGCCGGTACTGGCGGTCGTCGGTCGTGGTGAGAATCCCGTTGGCCCGGAACGTCTGAAGCCGGTCGGCGAGCGAAGCCGGCGGGGCGGACAGCACCCGTTGAAAGTCGGAGAACCGGGTGGTGCCGGTGAAGGCGGCGACCAGGATCGCAAACGCCCAGCGGTTACCGAGCACACTCATGGTCTCGGGGAACTGGCCGGACGGGGAATCGCGCCGATCGTCGTCGGAGCGCCGCCGCGTCGTCACCACGGGCAGTGAACGATCCCAGCCGCCGCTCGGTCCCCACACGGCGGTCACCTCGCCGGAAGTGGTCGGTGCATCGCAGCTGCCACACGTCAGGACCGGGGTGAAATCGGTGCCGCAGCGCAGATGCCGCATGGCAGGCAGGGTTTCGCGGTGCTCGGGCACCCAGTGACGTTCCCACTCCCAGATCGACAGCAGCACCGGCCACAGTGCCCGGCCCCGCGCGGTGATCAGGTATTCGTCGCGCGGGGGCCGCTCCTGATAGCGGTGGCGTTGCAGCAGAACGTCTTCGGTCAGAGACCCGAGGCGGCGGGTCAGCACCGAGTTGGAGATCGGCAGCCGGGTCCGGAACTCTCCGTAACGCGTGGTGCCCAGCAGGGCCTGCTGCATCACCAGCAGCGTCCATTCGTCGCCAACCAGCGCGAGCATCTGCCCGACGGCGTTGGTGCCGCCGGTGCGAGCGTCAGTCACGCACCAGCCATCGGCGCAGCTGGTCACCCGGCGCCCAGGTCGAGTGGGTCCCGCTGGAAACCCGTTCCGGCAGAGCAAGTTTGCACACCGGCCCGTCAGGAACGCGGGCGGCGTCGAACACCAGGCAGTAGGAGGCGTCGTCGTTCATGTCTGTGGTGATGGTAACCAGGTAGCCGTCGTCCTCACCGGTGCTGCCCACCCGCGGCGCCATGGCGGTCTCGCTGCCGTACACGCCGTCTTCGAAGGCATAGCGCTGTTCGGATCCGGTGTGCAGGTCGTGGCGGACCAGTCCGTCGAACAGGAACCAGCCCGGTTTCCCGGTCGCGGCGTAGGCGTAGCGGTAGTCGCGCCCGGCGTGGCCGGGGTTGATCATGCCGAATTCGGTGATGCTGTCGGATAATTGCTCTTCGCGGGTCTGGCCGGTGACCAGATTGAACCGCCAGCGGTGCAGCCGGGTCTGCATCTTGTCCAGCGCCAGGGCCGGGGTCGCGTCGCCCTGGAAGAACCCGTCGAGCACGATCTCGTCGCCGTCTTCGTAGGCGTTGGTGAAATGCAGGACGTAGGTGGTGTCGGCCTCGAACCACTTGACGTCGCCCGGTGCGCCGCGGCGGGGCAGGATGGCGAACCGGGACGGCAGGTCGCGGTGCAGCTTGGGCAGATGCACATTGCTCTGGAGGAACTTGGCGTCCCAGAACAACGGAAAGTCGTTGAGAATCACATAGTTTTCGGTGAACGCCATATCGTGGGGCAGTCGGGGCCCGGGCAGTTCGACGTCGACGTAGTGCACCAGGCGATTGTCGGCGTCCACCACGCCGTAGTGCATGTACGGCGCCTGCTTGCCGTAGTTGAAGAACAGCAGTTCGCCGGTGGCGTCGTCGGCTTTGGGATGCGCCGAGACGCCCCACTCGGCGGGAAACGCCCCGCCCCAGTCCTCCTTGCCCAGGGCATCGCCGGTGTACGGGTCGATGCGATACAGGTCGCCGCACTGGTAGAAGCTGGTGAGCGCGATGCCACGGTGCACCGTCACGTCCGTGCTGGAGGCGTCCTTCATCAGCGTGCGCGCACCCCAGCCGTGGTCGCGTTTGGCCAGTTCGATCGGTTCGGCGATTCCCGGCCACAGCGGCCCGCCCGCCTCGATCTCGGCCAACAGTCCGTCGGTGGGGATGAACCTGTTGCGGTAGAACGCTTTTCCGTCCCGGAAGCCGACGATGTGCAGCATGCCGTCACCGTCGAACGGATGGTAGGTCTGCAACGCCGGATGCAGTGGGTTCTCGGTGTTACGGAGGTAGACACCGTCGAGGTCGGTCGGGATCTCGCCGTCGATCACCCGCAGGTCGTCGGCATCCCATTCGGTGGTCTGTGGCCGCCACGCCCCGGTGCGGTAGGGGTGGTCGTCGTCCTCCGGCAGGGTGGACAGGTACTTGGCGACGACTTCGGTGTTCATTGCTGGGCTCCTCCCACGACGAAGCTGACGGTGGTGGCGGTGCTGCCGCCGAAGTTCAAGGTGCCGAACGTCTTTGCGCCCTCGACCTGATAGGGCCCCGCGGTAGCGCTGATTTGCTTGGCGGCGTCGAGCAGCATCCGGACCCCCGATGCGCCGACCGGGTGCCCGCCGCCGATCAGCCCGCCGCTGGGGTTGATCGGCAGCCGACCACCGATCTCGATCTCACCGTTCTCGATGGCCTTCCAGGATTCGCCGGGGCGGGTCAGTCCGATGTGGTCGATGGCCAGGTACTCGCTGGGGGTGAAGCAGTCGTGGACCTCGAACCCGTCGAGGTCTTCGAGCGTCACTCCGGCGCGGCCGAAAGCGTCCAGCACTGCGTGGCGCACATGCGGAAGCAGATACGGATCTGCCGCACTGCGGTCGAGTTTCTGTTGCAGACCCAGACCGACGGTGCGGTGGCCCCAGCCGTCGATACGCGCGATCGGTCGGGCTTGTGGATGCGCGCGCAGGTACGTGTCGCTGACCAGCACCACTCCCGCTCCGCCGTCGGTCATCTGGCTGCAGTCGAAGCGGCGCAGGCGCCCCTCCACCACCGGATTGGTGGCGTCGTCGTCCCCGATCGGGTCGGGCACCGACCAGTCGCGGGTCTGCGCGTTCGGGTTCGCCTTGGCGTTGCGGAAGTTCAGTGCGGCGATGGCGCGCAGATGTTCGGCGTTCAGGCCGTAGCGCTGGTCGTAGGCGTCGGCCACGTCGGAGAACATCGACGGCCACACGAACCGGGCGTCGTCGGCTTCGTGACCGGTCCACGCGGCAGCGCCGAGGTGCGCGGCGGCGGTGTTGCCGGGCACTGTCTTCTCCAGCTCCACCCCGATGACCAGGGCGCTGTCGTAGGCGCCCGAGCGCAGGTCGGCGACGGCCGCCAGAGTCGCGACGCTGCCCGACGCACATGCGGCCTCATGCCGAGATGCCGGGGTTTCCCACAGGTCGGGATGCACGGTGGCCGGCATGGCGCCGAGGTGGGCCTGACCGGCGAACAGGTCGCCGAAGGCATTTGCGACGTGGACGACGCCGATGCGGGCCGCGTCGATGCTCGCGCTGTTCAGTGTGTGGTCGACGACCTCGTGGGTGAGTCCGGCGAAGTCCACCTGCTCACGGGTGAGGTTGCGGCCGAAATCGCTCTGGTAGCCGCCGAGAATCCAGACATCCTCCATGGCGGCGACGCTACTACAACTAAGAGAGTGACTAAAGGAGATCAACGAGAAAACGCCGTGGCGGGAATCCAGGTTCAGATTCCCGCCACGGCGTTACCCGTGATCAAGCCGGCTCAGTCGTCCCAGCCGTGCCCGTGCCCATGGCCATGGCCGCGGCCATGCCAGCCGTTGTCCCAGCCGTTCCAACGGCCCCAGCCGGGACCCTCGACACAAGCCTGCACGTAGCCATACGGACCGGTCGCGCAGATCTCAGGGCCTGCCGAAGCCGGAGCGGCTGCCGCCATCGCCACGCCAACCGGAATGGCCAGCGTGCCCAGCCCGATAGCCGCGACCTTCTTCAATTTCGAACGCATATTTCTCGCCTCCGGGTTTGTTAGCTGTGTACGAGCTCAAGACCCCCGTCTGTAGATAACATTAGTGCATCTCACGATGTTCCTGGGAATCGCCTGGCACCTCCTCGTGCAGCGGATTTGCTCACAAGAAACTCTTCCCGGTCAGGGCATTGAATTCATTTGCCAAGGAAAACGGGGCCCGCCGGCATCTCTTCGGAGTGTTGCCAGCCAGTGGCTGTGACACGCGTGTCGCGTGATGCGTTCGATGGTGTCTACGAGTTTTGCCGGCACAGGCGGTCTCCATTCCAGGACCGGATCGACGGGAGAGGATCGGTATGGGGGCGCTGGACGGCAGGACGGCTTTGATCACCGGGGGAGCGCGTGGGCAGGGGCGTGCGCATGCACTCACGCTCGCTCGCGAAGGCGCCGACATCGTGGTGTGCGACGTCGTCGCGACCTCCTCGATCGGCGCTGGTGAAATCGTTGGTGCACGAGGTGGCCGAATACGGCATCACGGTCAACGCGGTGCTGCCGTCCGGCGTGAACACCCCGATGATCCACAACCCGGCGACCTACAAGGTGATCCGACCGGAGCTGGAAAGCCCCGGCCTCGACGATGTCGAGGAGATGTTCACCCAGGGTTGGCCCCGCCCCGGTCTACTTGAGCCGCGAGAAGTCGCCCGATGCCGTGCTGTACCTGGTGTCCGATCGGGCTGGCTGCAGACCGGTGCGTCGATGATTCTTCCCAACGGGCCGAATTAGCCCGCGGCGCAATGTGATCTGATGCCGGCGGGGCCGCTCAGCCCCGCCGGCATCGGTGCCGGTCTCAGCAGCCGCAGCTGCAGGAGGCCTGGGCTTCGGCACTGGCCTCACCGGCATCCGCTGCCGCAGACCCGGGTCGCCAGTCGAACGGGAAGTGCTTGCTCGAGGCGCCGGTGCGCTCGTGCGACCACTCGAAGCCCACGGCGTGGTCTTCCTTGACCACACCCCAGGTGGCCACCTGGCCCGGGCCGACCTCGGCGCCCGGCGCATTGACGGTGGTCACCCGGCGGTTCGGGTCTGCTGTCGGGCCGGTCAGGGCCTCCACCTTCAGATCCACCTTGCCGGGGATCTCAGCGCGCCAATAGGCGAGATCCTCGGCGGCCTCGAAGTTGATCGGGGCGTATTCGATGCCTCGCATCTCGGAGATCAGGCTGGCGAACTCCGCCGGCCAACCGCCTTCCTTGCCGGTGAAGATCCGCTCGAGCGCGTCGCGCTGGGCGGCATCGCCCTTCTCGTCGATGTAGAACATCAACTTCATCGTCGCGTTCGGGTCGCCGATCCACATGTTGCCTGCGAACTCACCGAGGGCAATCACGCTGAGGCCCGCCAGGTCGGTGTCGCCGTAGTGTCCTTCGCGGACATGCCACACCAGGTTGAACAAGCAATCTCCGTGCGTGGGCTCCTGGGCGAAGCTGCACGGGCAAGGCAACTTGCAGCTGCACACGTCGAACCATTCTCCGCGCAAATGCCAATCGACCTGTGTCGACGAAGTGGTCATCGATTCCGCTCCTTCCGTTGAATACCCCCTGGGGGTATCTGACACGGTGAACGTAGCACCGGTGAAGACTGGAGCGCAAGTACCCCCTAGGGGTATCCTTTCGGCATGTTCACCAGGATGTGCATCGGTGTACTGGCGGTTGTTGCTACCGTGTCGCTGGCATCGTGCGGCGCAACGGCCGAGGCGCCGTCGGCCGCACCTGCCAGCACAGGGACGGCAGCCGTCACCCTCCACCGACTGGTCAGCCCCGACGAATTCGCCACTGCCATAGCCGAATCCGATCGGGTGACGATCAACGTGCACGTGCCCTTCGAAGGGGACATCGCCGGCACGGACCTGTCGATTCCGTTCGATCGGATCGTCGAGCAGGCTGACCGGCTGCCCGCCGATCGCCGGGCCCCGATCGCGATCTACTGCCGAACCGGCCCCATGAGCGCGACAGCCGCCGAGGCGCTGAGGTCGCTCGGCTACACCGACGTCGTCGAACTCCAGGGTGGAATGAAGGCCTGGCAGGCCAGCGGTCGACCGCTGGTAGGGACCTGAGCGTGAGCGGTTGACCTAGCGGTGCATCGGTCTGTGGACAGGGTCAGCAGACGGCGCAGGATCCACACCACCCGCGCCAGCGATGCGACGGCCGCGCCGATGATGATCGCCTGCAGCCACCACCAACCGGCATCGAGATTGGCGTCGGTCATCAACCCGACGATCGCCGCGACGAACAAGGCGAACAGGGTGGGCAGCGCCGAGATGAATGCGGTACCCACCCGGCGTTTCTCGTTGGCGGCTAAGAGCTTGTCCACGGTGGTCATCGGCGCTCGCAACAGGTTCACCAGGACGCCGACCACGATCACGGCCAGCGGCGAGCCCGCCCACTGATGACGAAGCCAGTTGTGCTGCAGCCTTTCCCGCAAGCTGAACTGCACGACCGGGCGCCTATTCGCGTTCATCGCCGGGGATCGCTGTGAAGGTGTCGGCATAGGGGCCCGGGTGTCTGGAACCTCGGCCACCGCCGAAAACAGGTACTCGCGGTTGCGAGTCAGCGACTGTGACAACAGCTCTCGCGCATAGGTGGTCGAGCGGTCCGGATCGTTCAAGCGGTCGGCATCGACCTGGGTCTTCTCCACGAACCTGTCTTCGAGTAGGTCGACCGATTGTGGGCTGCCGCTGATCAGCCGACGACGTGCGCGCTCTCGAACCCCGACAGTGCGCCCGACCCCCGCAGGGTGTCGACCAGTTCGCGGATCCTCCGGCGGATCGCATCCTTCTGTTTTCGGTGCCCCGATGCCGACCGCCATCTCGAGCTTGTGTTCCAGATAGTCGCTCTGGCCCTGACGTTACTGGCGGCCGCCGACAAGATCGGGGGACTCGCGAAGTATCACGACGACCCTGCCGACGGCCCGGGTGCCGCCGATCGGCGCTCGGAGCGAGATCGAGTCATCCCATGATCGCGGCGAACTCGACTCTGATCTGATCTGCCAGCTTCGCCCACGGAACAGTGACTGCCTTGAGTCCTCTGCCGAACTGGAACTCCGGGAAATGGATCTCGATCCCCGTAGTGGTAGGCCTCCAGGCCTTGAAGTTGACCTCGACGGGTGCGAACTGCCCTTGGCGTTTCCAGTCGCGGACATGTTCGGGCGGTGCCACGGCGGCGACTGCTTCGGCGACTCCGTCGCCGAGCCGGGCAAGGCCGGAGGTCTTGTCGACGAACAGGTTGTCCCACGTGATGGGGACACCGCTTCGGCTGTCACAGACAACGCTGGAGACCGACCGCATCGGCATGTTCGGTTCGTCTGTGTCGTACTCGCTGGTGAAGATTTCAGACACGGCGGCAGGGGAGAAGTACAACGTTCCGTTGGCATCGTAGGTCCACGGCCGCCGAGTCGATCCGTCCCACGTGGCCTGCTGGACCAGGCGGTTCGCTTCATTGTCGAGGTGATCATTGATGCTCGCGGCGACCGCGGCATCGCCGCCCTCGACGTGTTGATAGTGAACTGTCCAGGTGCCCAACCCATCTGGACTCCGCCCTGTGATCACCGTGGCCGAGGCCGAAAGGTTGTCGGCGCGAGCCGCAGGTACCGCCAGACCGGCGGTCACCGCCGTGAGGGCGACCGCGGCGAGGCTCAACAGGATCCTTGGACGGCGCACGAACAGCACGTCTGGCCTCGCTACTTGAGCTCGACGTTGCTGGCCAGCCAGCGACCGTCGAGCAGTTCCATCGTCATCGCCACTCGGCTACGGTCCATCCGGGGTTGAGGACTCGCGGTGTTGGTGATCCATTGGTCGACGAACAGCACCACGTCGACGCGGTCCTTGGCTGCGGACTTGACGGCAGAATCGATAACCGTGCCTTTGCTCATCGCCTTGTTGTCGATGAGAACCTGCCGGAGCTGACTGGCCGACTGGCTGTACATGTCTTTGAACTGACCGGTGGAACTGCTGACCACTTCGTTGAAATTCTCGTCGACCTTGTTGGTGTCGATGCTGGTCAATACCACCGCGAAGTGCTGGGCCGAAGACAGCGCCTCACGACCGGCGTTGTCGATGTCGCGCTGCTGTTTGAGCTGCCAACCGAAGAAGCCCAAAAGTCCGAGACCCGCGACGGCCAACAGAACGACAGCACCGCGGCCGAGATGGCGCACCCACCGTTTGCGCACAGGCTGATCGGCGTGCGGTTGCGGGCCGGCGCCGGTGAGATCGGGGTCCTCGGCCTCCGCTGTTTCGTCCGGCTCCGATTCGGCAGTGCTTTCGGTGGCGGCCCGGTCTTCTTCCGGGAGCACCTCGGCGACGTCGGTCGCAGGCGTGAACGTCTCGTCGGCGGGATCCTCGCCGGTATCGGGAGGACCGTCGGAATCGGCGATCCTGTCGAAGACGTCCTTGGAATTCCGTCCAAACAGCTTGGTCGCCATCTTCATCTCCTTCGATCGATCGGTATGGGCAGCCGTGGCGCTCAGCCGGGCGGCTTCGGTCCGGGCCAGCCGGGCGGTACCGGCCAGTCCGGCGGATCAGGTGGCAACTGAATCGGGAAGGGCGCGCCCCCGAACGGGGTGGGTATGAGGCTGTTGGCCGGCGGTGTCGGCATGGTTTGCGCGAGCGGGTCGTATTCCGGTGGCGGGCCGGCAGTGTCGTCATCCGGCGGTCTTGGCGCATTGCGAGCACCGCGGACCAGCACCGAGGGATCGGGGTTCTTGCAGTAGGTGTACAGGAACGGCTCGGGATAGTTCGGCAGGAACGGTGGTGGCCGCGGCAGATCGTAGTCGCAACCGTAGCGAGGGTAGATGTCCACGATGACCCACGCGCCGCCGTCGTGAACGACTTTGGTGATGGCCCCCAGGGCGGATCCCCCGCGCTGCGAGTTCACGATTTCGTTCAAGGCGGGCACGCGAGCAGAGGCGATCTGGGCGACGGTCGTGAGATTGCCGAGCAGTTGGACCATAGTGTCGGAGTTGTCGGCGATGACGCCGTCAACGGCGTTCAGCGGTGCACCACCTCGGTCCACCAGAGTGCGGAATCCTCCGTCCATCGTGTTCACACCGCGCAGGATTCGATCCAGGTTCTTCGATGTGATGTCCAGGCTCGGTGCGGCATCGGCCAGTGTGGTCAATACGGTTCGGCTGTTGCGAAGAACGCTCGTGGTCTGGGGCAGCACCGAACCGACAGTCGAAAGCAGGAAGGCCCCGCCGTCGAGTAGCGCGGCGAGTTTCTGCGGCCCCTGTTGTGTGACGCGCAGTTCATCGGTGATGGCGCGCAGCTTCTCGGGGTCCAGTTGGGCCAGCAGCCCATCGGCATCTCCGAGCAGATGTGCCAACGACACCGGTGTCGATGTGCGATCATCGGTGATGACGCTGCCGTCGACGAGGTCCGGCCCGCCCGCTTGTTCCGCCTGGAAATTGAGGTATTGCTCTCCGGCAGGCGACAGCGCTGAAACGTTGACTCTGCTTCCCTGTGGAATCCTTGTGCCACCGTCTATTTCGGCGGTGGCGATCACGCCGTTGTCGGTGAAGTTGACCGAGGTGACCTGGCCGACGGGCACGCCACGCAGGGTGACGTCCTGATTGGGCAGCAACCCGCCGGATTCACGCAGAAGCACCGTGACCGCGAACGACGACCTGGCCGGGTTGATGTCGAGCGACCCGACGAACACGTAGCCGCTTGCGATCACCAATGCCAGCACGAGACCCGCTACCGCCGCCGCGACGCGGTGACGAGACACCGCCCGTACGCTGTCCACGGTCAGCCGCGCCAACCGTTCCACTGGACTGGGTGTGCCTGCCATCAGCGGGGCTCGTGCTGGGGGCCGTAGATCTTGCTCAACAGCAGGTTCCATTCGTATCTGAGACTGCCGACCATGGCGTGCCAGTCGGTGCCGTCGGCGCCGTGGAACATCGGATCGCCCGGGTAGTTCATGTCTGGTAGCGCACCGAACGCGAGTTGACGGACATCGGCTACAGCGTGGATGTTCGAGCCGCTGGTCATTTTCGCCAACACCGGAATGACTCGAATCCAGGCATTCGCATTGACGTTGGGATCCACCACCACGTCGTTCAGCGCCACCGACAGCGCATTGAGGTCAGCGATCATGCTGCGCGTGTCTGTCCCTTGAAGGGACGGAAACCGGTTCAACTGGTTGGTGATCCGAGCGACCCCGTCGGTCAGGTCGGCCAAAGTCGCGGTGTTGTCTCGGATCACCGCAGTCGCAGGCACCGCGGCTTGGATCGTTTCGTCGATTGAGTGCTGCCGCGCGGTCACCGTCGCGGCCAGGTCCGAGGTATTGCGCATGGCTGTGTCGATCTCGGCCGACCGCGCGTTGAGCCGAGAGATCAGCGTGTTCGACTCATCCAGTAGTGCAGCGACTTTGGCGCCACGTCCACCGACCGCGTCACCGGTTCCGTTCACGACGGTCACCAACCGGCGGATGGCGCCGCCATTGACGAGCAAGGCGGCTGAACTGAGCGCATCTTCGATGGTCGCCGCCGAGGTGGTGGAGCGCAACCCGATAGTGTCACCGTCGCGCAACCGCTGGGCTTCTGCGGCCTGCGTGGGGTTGGGGCGGATCGCGACGAAGATGTCGCCGAGCGGTGTCGCAGAACGCAGCTCGACCCTGGAGTCGGAATACACCGGTGCGTCGGCGTTGATCCGCATGACAACCCGGGCGGTGAAGTCCTGTGCCCTGATGGATTCGACCTCGCCGATATCGGCACCATTGAGTTTGACCTTGGCCTTCGTGGGCAGGTTCATCGCGTTGTCGAACTCGGCGGTGACCGTGATCGCCTGGCCGACCTGGCCCGGCGCGGGCAGCGGCAGACTTTGGAGGCCGGCCCCGCAGCCCGCGAGGATCAAGGTCGATGAGAGTGCCGTCGCGGTCAGGCAGTGGCGGCGAAACATCGTGGTGGTCAGTGTCATTGCGGCACCCCTGCCATGTTCTGGAGCAACCCGGCCATGCTGTCCACAAATAGGCCTGCCCCGAATCCCGGTGCGGCATCGGCGATTGTGCCGGTGTTGCAGCCCAGATCCTTGATCCCGGCGAGGTTGCAGGCATCCTTGGCCATCTGGCCATTGAGGAAGAACTTGTCGATCATGGCGTGTATTCGTAGAGCACCGGCGTTCTGATCGACGGCGTTGTAGATGTTGGTGCCGAGCATCGGCAGGACATCGATGATCTCGGCCAGCTCGCGACGATAATCGTTGACCGCCCCCATGAGGCTTTGGAAGTCGGTGGCGGTGGTCTTCAGCCCGTCTCGGTTTTTCTCCAGCAGCGACGCGGCTTGCGCGAGTATGTCGTTGAGCTGGCTGCCGGCATTACCGCTGCCCAAGTTCTCGTCGGCCACGATGGTGCTCAGTTCGCGGATGTTCGTTCCGAATTCACGGATGGCGGTGTCGTTGTCTCTGGCGGCTTGCGTCAATGTCGCCAAGCTGGCGGCGATCGACTGGATGTTCTCCTTGGTGGCGGCGCCGTTGTCCGAGCCGACACGCAGGGCCGCAGATAGTTGGTCGAGTGCCGACTTGATGTCTTGGCCGCTGCCGGACGCGATCTTGGCGCCGATCCCGACGAGGTCGGCCATCGGCCCTTGTCCCTGCCCGTCGCCTTTCAGGGCCACAGAGAGCTTGTCGGCCATGGCCAGCGTACGGTCGAACTCCACTGGTGTCCTGGTCCGGGGCAAGCCGAGGACATCGCCGTCACCGAGCCGGGGGCCCGACTGGTAGGCCGGGGTGAGCTCGACGTGGCGATCGGTCAGGACCGAGGTCGAGATGGTGACCGCCTGAACGTCGGCAGGTACCGCGACATCGCGGTCGATCGCGAGTTTCACCTCGACAAAGGCATCTTTCGGAGTCACGCTGGTGACCTTCCCGATCGGCATGCCGAGTACCGCGACGGCGTTGCCGGGATACAGCCCCACCGCATCCTCGAACTGTGCGGTGACGGTAATCGGAGTTCGGTCTTTGTCGGGAAACAAGAGCACGGCGGCAGCGACGATGGCGCTGACCGCAGCGCCGACCGCGAGCAGTTTTGTGATGGTGCGCTTGGTCATCGGGGCAACCTCGCTGGATCAGGGGGCGGCCACCCAGGGAACGGATCAGGGGCCGGAGCACAGTTGGTGAAGTACTGAGCGAGGCTGAACTGCTTGGCGCGCTGACTGATCGCGCACATCCACGAGTCGACCAGGATCCCCGCAGGCAGATTGACGTCCAGCGCGGTTCCGCTGCCGCTGACGTTGGCCATGTTCCGGAACGCAACCGGGGCGGACTGCAGGAATGCGCGCAGCATGGCGTCGTTCTTGGCAGCCATGTCACCGAACTTCTGGAGATTGACGAGCATGGTGTCGATCGACGGCTGGTCGTTCAGAATGCTCTTGATCGTGTTGATCAACTCGGTTGCCGCGGCGAACATGCGGTGTACCGCTTCGCGGCGAGTCGCAATTTCACTCAACAGATCCCGGCCCTGCAGAACCAGGGCGCCCAGGTTGGCTTGTTGGTCGCGCACCATTGCGGTGACGCTGTCGACGTTGCGGAGCAGGGAACCGATCTGGTCACGACGCGTGGACACAATGTGGGCCAGGGACTGGATGTTGGCCAGTGCTTGAGGCAGCGCCTCGGGGACGCCGTCGAGGCCTTGGCTCAACGTCGACATGGCATCGGCCACGCGGTCGGCGTCTACTTGTTCGAATGTGGTGGTTGCGCCCGCGAGCGCTTCCTGCAAGTTGTACGGCACTGCTGTGTTCGCCAGGGAGATCGTGCGGTTCTCGATGTGGCCGGCACCAGCCGGCGACAGTTCGAGATAGCGGCGTCCCAGCAGTGTGGTGAGCTTGATCGCCACGTGCGTCTGTTCGCCCAGGCGCACATGGTCGTGCACCCGGAACGTGACCACGACATGATCGCCGGCCAATTCGATTCCGGTGACCTGACCGACGCCGATTCCGGCGATGGTGACCTGGTCGCCGGGGCTGATCTGTGCTGCTTGGGCGAACTCTGCACGGTATGTCGTCTGCCCCGCCGAGAGTTTGCCGATTCCGAAGACCGCGGCCACCGCCAGCGCAATCACGACGATGGTCGCGGTGCCGAGGCGAATCTTGTTGTATTCCTCGACAGGTCGTTTGAAGCGTTGGAGCATGGTGGCGGTCACTTACTGCAGATCGGTGAGTGTTGGACGATGTTTCCCGGCGACGCGAGCTTGACGACACCGGGAATGACTCGACCCAGGGACGCGAAGATCGTGGCGTTGACGTCGCAGATGAGACCGTCGACGTAAGCACCGCTCTGTGTTGCGCGGGCCAGTCCTTTCCAGATCAGGATCAGGTTGGCGGTGTACATCGAGAAGCGGTCCCGACCCGGGCCGGTCACGTGCGCGAGGAATCCCGGGTCCCGCTGGATGAGTTGTTGGAGGTCGGGGTAGATGGCATTGGCGATCTCCGCCAGTCGTCCCATGGCGGCGTTGATCGAGCCCGCCGAGGACACCAAGCCTTCACGTCTGCCGGCGAGTGTGCTGATGGCGTCGCGTGATTGACTGATGACGGTCTGTAGATTGCTGTTCTGCTTCGCCAGGACGGTGGTCACGTCGTTGAGGTTGTGGATGACGTCGCCGAGGACCGCGTCCGGTCCGGCAAGGGTTTGCGCGAGGGCCGAGGTTTGGGTGATCAAGGTCAGCGCTGAACCGGAATTGCCTTGTAGCGCTTCGACGATTCCGTTGGTCAGGTTGTCCACCTGTTGGGGGCTCAACAACGTGAACAGTGGTTCGAACCCGTTGAGCAGGTTGGAGATATCGAATGAGGGCCGGGTTTTCTCCACGGGAATCCGGCCCCCGTCGGGCAGTGGGGTGTGGTGTTGAGCGGTTCCCGGTGACAATCCGACGTAGCGCTGGCCGATGATGTTCTGGTAGGTGACTGTCGCGGTGGTGTCGTCGTAAAGCGTGTGGTCACTGGCTACTCGGAACGTCACTCGCGCCAGGGTGTCATCGAGGTCGATATGGTCCACCCGCCCGACCCGGACTCCGGCGATGCGTACGTCGTCGCCGGTCTTCAGGCCGGAAACATCGGTGAACATCGCCGAATAGCTGTTGGTGGCCCCCGTGATCTCGCGGCGCAGTGTCACGTAGACCAGCCAGGTTGCCACGGTCGCGGCGATCAGGAACAGGCTCAGCATGATCGATGATCTGCGGTATTGCATCACGGCCCTTCCTGAGCGGGTGCCAGGTGCACGGCAGACCCGCGAACCAGTGGCGCGAACAAGAGCTCGGTGGCGACATTTGTGTTGCCGCCCAACAGGTAGCCCAACTGATTCTTCTCCTGACGACTTCCGACCGGCCCGATGTTGCCGCCGATGATCGCCGCCTGGGGGACGGCGCCGGAGTCAGGAGGAGGGGCCTCCGCCTGCAGTGGCGGGGGCAGCGGCGGAGGAGGTGCCTGCGAACTGTCGGGCGGAACGGCGCCAGGGGGCTCGCCGGGTTGTGCCGGCCCGTCCGGGCGAGGCGCATCCGGGGGAAGTACCGAGCCGCGAGGCGGCGCGTAGTTGGGCCGATTCTCGTTCACGCCGGGGGGAAGCGGAAGCCCCACCGAACCCAACGCCGGAGTCAACGCCGGGGCCGTCGGCACTTCGGGGGCGGTGAAGCAGCTCGGGCCGAGCATGTCTCCGTATCGTGGGCAGTCGGCGCGGACGTAGGTTCGGCTGGGGGTGAGGGCGACCACCGCCTTTGCCTGGATCTGGTTGGTCTCCCAGTTCCACCCGCCGTCCACGAAGGTGGTGACCAGCTCTTGCGCGTTCATGAGGATGGAGTGGATGGTGCCGCCGTGATCGGCGAGGGTACCCAGGACGGGGGTCAACTTGGTGGTGATGTTGATCAGCCGGTCAGATTGATTGTCGAACGCGTCACCGACGTTGTGGATGGTTCCGCTTGCGGCAGAAAGGAAGTTGGTCAACTGCACTTGCTTTTCGGCCAGTGTGCGCATCGGTCGCACGGCGACGTCGAGAGAGTCGAGCAGTTCGGGGGCCGTCGTTCGCAAACCGGTTGTCGCCGCGGTGAGTGCCGAGATCGTGGACGGTCCCGGTTCGTCCGAAACAACGGTATTCAGCTGTGTCACAATCTCATTGAGATCGTGAGCGGCGGCCTGCAGGCGGTCACCGCGGCCGCTGGTGGCATCACCCAACGTGGTGAGCCAGCCGACACTGTTGTCGTTGGGTTCCCGGCCGATCGCGGCCAGCACCTGCCGGAATTTCTCCACCGTCGTCTGGAACAGCACGGTAGGCAGGGTTTGATCTTCGTGAATGACGGCGCCGCCACGCAATGGCCGAGATTTCGTCCCGTTGTCGACCAATTGCACCGACGACACGGCGAACACGTTGGACGGCACTACGCGTGCGGTGACCGTGTCCGGGATTCCGGAGGCATACTGCGGCTTCAGGTTCAGTCTGACGATGTTGGGATGCCCGGATTGTGCCGGGGTGACTCCCGAGACAAATCCGACGAGGACACCGCGGAACTTGACGTCCGACTTGGTCGGCAAGCCGTCGCCGACATTGACCAATTCCGCGCTCACCCTGACGAACGGATCAAGTGCGCCACGGGATTTCGCGATCAACAGCGATACCGTCGTCGCTGCGATTGCCACGAACACCATGCCCACCACGGCGAGTCTCGCGGTGGATGGGCCACGGCCTTCGGCGTCGAACGAGTTCGGCATTTAGCCCCCGAACCTCGCGCCGGCATCGACGCCCCACATCGCCATGGTCAGCAACGCGTTCAAGATGACGATCACGGTGATCGTCGCGCGCATCGCGTGACCGGCTGCCACCCCCACTCCTTCGGGGCCGCCTGAGGCGAAATACCCGTAATAGCACTGGGTAGCCGAGCCGACGAAGATGAACACGACCGCCTTGATCAGGGCGTAAACGACGTCGCGGCTGCTACTGAACAATTCGAAATAGTGTTGGTAGGTTCCGGGAGAAGTGCCGGCGATCACCGCCACCACACCGCGGGCGGACAGGTATGCGGTGGCCAGGCACACCATGAACAGCGGAATGCTGGCCGCCATGGCCGCCAGGACACGAGTGGTCACCAGATACGGAACAGGTCTGATCGCCAGTGCGTCCATGGCATCGATCTCTTCGGCGATGCGCATGGCGCCCAACTGTGCGGTGAACCGGCACCCGGCCTGGGTCGTGAAGGCCAGAGCGATCATGATCGGCACCAGTTCGCGAGTCGAACCCCAGGAAGACAGCAGACCGGTCGCCGGCCCGAGTCCGAGGAGATTCAAAGCGTTGTATCCCTCAACCGCCAGAAGTGCGCCGGCGGTGATGCCCAGGACCACGGCGACACCCACGGTGCCGCCGCCGACCACGATAGATCCGTTGCCCCAACTGATATCGGAGAGATTTCGGAAGAATTCGCGGCGGTACCGGCCGAGGGTCAGGGGGATCGCCAGCAGAATCTGGCCGAAGAAGTGCAGCATGTGCCCGGCCCGGGCCAGGGGGCGAATGACTGTGTCGGCAGCCTGCACTGCGGGGCCGACAAGCGGCGGGCGAAATGATGCGGCGACGGCCATGTCTAGAGGCTGGCTTTCGGGAACAGCAGGAGATAGAACTGGCTCATCGCAACGTTGACGATCATCAAGAGCAGGATCGCTTCGACAACCGCGGCGTTCACTGAGTTCGCCACGCCGGCCGGTCCACCAGAGGTGGCCAGTCCCTTGTGACAGCTGATGACTGCCACGATCGCTCCGAACACGATTGCCTTGCTCAGCGCCAGAACGAGGTCTCCCTCGGTGGCAAACGATGCGAACGTTGCCACAAATGAACCGGGCGTGCCGTTCTGCATGTAGATGTTGAACAGGTAGCCGACGAAGAAACCGGCGCAGGTGGCCAGACCGGTCAACGCGATACCGACGACGATCACCGCCGCGAACCGGGGCACGACCAGACGCTGGATGGCCGAGACCCCCATGACTTCCATCGCGGCGATCTCCTCACGCATGGTGCGGGATCCCAGATCGGCGCTGACTGCGGAGCCGACGGCGGCGGCGAGCAGTATCGCCGCCACCAGCGGGGCGCCCTGGCGGATCACCACGAGCCCGTTGGCCGCACCAGACAACGACTCAGCACCCACCTGTCCGGCAAGCACCCCGAACTGAATCGACAACGTGACACCGACCGGGATCGTCACCAGAAGGGTTGGCACCAGCGAAGTGCCGGCCATGAAAGCCGCTTGCCGGACGAACTCTTTGAACGGGAATCGACCGGCGAACACGTCGAGAATGAAGAACTGCAGCGTACGGACGCCCAGTGCGGTCTGCCCCCCGACCGTTTCGAGCGCTTGTAACGGGTGTGATCGGATATAACGGCGTACTCCCGCCCCGATCTCGCCGATCGCCGATCGCTCGCCCGGTTCGGTGAGCACGCCGGGTGAAGTCGTCATGACAGCCCATCTCGATCGGTGCCCAGCGGTACCCGGGCGCCGGGCCTCGCGGGAGGCCGCATGATCAACCGCGGGTTCGACGGCACCATCTGAAGTCTTTCCCCTCCCCGGAGTCGGATTCTCAGCTTCGTTAGCTCGCGATGGTGACGTCAACGCACCCTCGCCAAGTTGAAATGACGTCAGCGCCGGATGGAAGGTGCGTAGCTTCGTGAGGGATGGCGCCACCAGCAGTGATATTTGAGAAAAATCGCGGACGATCTCTCACGCTGCGAGAGTGAGATTGCACCCCGGTCGTCGCGGCCGCACCAGGTTCGGACAGGGGCCGTGACGCTCAACAGAGGACCGGGAGATTCGCTTGTCATCGCACCTCGAGGCGGAGGTGCTCCAATCGGCGGACGAGGATGCTGGGCAGCCAATCGCCGACGTCAACGGCGCCGATCCAGCTCGTGTGTTCGAGCAAGTGGCCCAACACGATCCGTGCCTCGAGCCGGGCGAGCGCGGCCCCGATGCAGAAGTGGGCACCCTTGCCGAAAGTGACGTGTCCCTTGGCGCCGGCGCGATCGAGCAGAAACTCGTTGGGCGCCTCGAACTGCGCTGGGTCACGATTGGCCGCGCCCCACAGCAAGAGGAGGTGCGAGTTGGCCGGAAGTGCCACCCCACCCAACGAGGTGTCCCGCCAGACGTGGCGGTAATGGCCTCGGAATGGTGGTTCGTAGCGAAGTGTCTCTTCGATGAAGGCCGACAACAAAAGGGGGTTGTCCCGGAGTTGCCGCTGAACGTCGGGCTGGTTCGCCAGCACCCAGACCGCGCTGCCTAACAACGAGGCCGTGGATTCGCCACCGGCGCTGAACAGAGTGAGCATGATGCCCAGTGCCACGATCTGGTCGAGTTCACCGGACGCGTAACGCTGAGCCATATCGGTGATCAGGCCGGGCTGGGGGTCGACGGCCGCCTTCTCGAAATACTCCATCACGTACCCGGACAGTTCGAGCACCGCCGCCCCGGCGGCCTCGATCTGTGTCGAGCTGACCACGCCGTCGAGCAATGTCGTTGTGGCGTAGCCCAATCGGATGAGGTTGTCTACGTCGACGTCGGGCAGTCCCAACAGTTCTGCCACCACCATCATCGGCAGCCGGTTGGCGATCGCACTCATCCACTCGATCTGGCCATCGCGCAGGTTTTCGTTCCACAGCCGGGCAGCGGTCTGGGTGGCGAATCGCTCGATGATCCGAACCCGCCGTGCCGACAGGTGCGGCAGCAGGATCTTGCGGTGCACGGCGTGCACCGGATCATCTGCGGTGGCCAGCGCGTGCATGGACCCGCCGGGCTCACCCATGGGAAAGGGTGTCACCGTCCCGTCGTCGTGGTAGACCATGGTCGCGGTGAGGTTGGAAGAGAAGTCCTCGACCCTGGTGACAGCCTCGACTACGGCGTCCCAACCGCACACCACGAAGAACGCGGAATCGCCCACGCGGTGCACGGGCGCTTCATCACGCATGCGGTCATAGACCGGATAGGGGTTCTGGATCGCCTCCGCGCCGAAGAAGCTGGCCGGGTTGTCGAGTACGGTCACCGGCTCAGGCTGTTCCGGGGCCACGCGGCCGGTCAAGGTGCCGATGCGAGGTTGATTACGGGACGGCGCCCGCGGTGCCGCCCTGATTCTCAGTACGGTCGTCTCACCAGGGATGTTTCAGCGAACGCGCCGCCATGGTCTCTCAGGCTGAGAACGGCGTCCTAACAATGCAATCGGACGGGCAGGTGGACCGGTCCACGCAGCGAGCTGTTGGTCGACCAGATCGTCGGGGCCGTGGCGGAGATCCGTGACACGCGATTGACCAGTTCCCGAAGGACCGCGACGGCTTCCATGCGCGCCAGCGGTGCACCCAGGCACATGTGGGCACCGTAACCAAACGCGACGTGCGCTCGCGGATTGCGATCAGCGCGGTACGTATCGGGGTCGTCGAAAGCCGACGGATCCCGGTTTGCAGCGCCGAACGACAACAACAGTCGCGCCCCCGACGGGATGGTGACCTCACCGACTCGGTACGGAGCGCGGGTGTACCGGTACAAGTTCTGGACCGGGCTGCCGTAGCGGAGCTGTTCCTCCACGGCCATCGGGATGAGATCGGGTTCAGCGCGGATCATGTCGTACTGGTCCGGGTAGCGTGCGAACGTATCGAAAAGTCCGCCGAGCAGGTTGGTGGTCGTTTCGTTGCCGGCTATCAACAGCAAGATCGCGATGTAGAAGAGCTGATCGTCGGTCAACGTACCGTCAGTGTTGTGCTCGAGAAGCCGCCCCAGAACCGTGTCAGATCCTTTGAGTTCGCCCGTCGCCAGGTGGTCGAGGAAGTAGCGACGCAAGGCCATCGCAGCCCGCAATGACTTGGCCGTATTGAGCACACCGGCCGGCGTGGGAGTGAAGTCGATGAGTTTGACACTGTCCTCCGACCAACGCCGGAAGTCGTCGATGTCGCGCTCGGGGACTCCGAGAATAGCTGCGATCAGGCGTAACGGCATCGGGATCGCCAGGCGTGCAACGACATCGCTGCCCGGTTCGGCAATCAGGGTGTCGACGAGTTCGGCGGCGAGATCGTTGATTGTCCTCTGCCAACTGTCGAGGGCCCGCTTGGTGAACGCCGGTTGCACCTGCTTGCGCAGTCGGTTGTGTTCTTCACCGTCGGTGACCACCACGAGGTCGGCAGCCATCCGGATCCGGGTCACCCCATGGCTGCTCGTGACCTGCTCGGTGTCACGCAATGCGGCGCGGACATCCTCTAGACGGTGCAGGATCCAGGTGGCGCGACGAGGGCTGTAGTGCACTCGGTCACTGCTGTGCAACTGTGCGTAGGCCTCGAACGGCTGTGCGGCAGTGGCGGGGTCGAGGGGGTCATAGTCGGTGTTGACCGCTCCAGCCCAGCCGCGGTAGCCCAGTCGTCGGGTGCGCACGGCGGCAGACAGGTTCATCTGGATGGCGGACGTCAGCGGTTTGAACATTGTCGTTGCGTCGCGTGTTGCGGGCGTCATGACACACGGGGACCTTCCTGAAGGGCGAACTGGCGGGGATGTACGGGGTGCAGTGCTCGAGGACGAGAGCCGATCACGACGATCGAAAGGCGTCGGCCAGACTGAGGCACTGTTTGGCGAAGAACGCTTGTGCGACAGCAGTTTTCGGGGCCACCTCATCGAATCCGTGAAACGCTCCGTTGACCACGACGAACTCGCAGGGCACGCCGGCGGCGCGCAGGTCTTCCGCGTATGCGGCGTTCTCGTCGCAGAACAGATCGAGTGACCCGACACCGATCCACGCTGGTGGCAGGCCACCAAGGTCTGGACGTCGTCCAGGTACGGCAATCGCTGGATCCGCATCGCCGAGGTAGGCCGTCCAGCTGAATCGGTTCGATGTGGTGTTCCAGAAGCGAAAGTGGTGCGCATTCGGATGGATCCGGTCGGACGTGCGGTCGTCGAGCATCGGATAGGCCAGCAACTGCCGCACCACGGCGACCCGATCGGAGTTGCGCAACCGGAACGCCAGGGCGGCCGCGAGGCCGGCGCCCGAACTCTGACCGCCGATCGCGATCCGTCCTGGATCAACCCCGGGTAACGCGAGGAGGTGGCTGAGCGCGTCATGGCAGTCCTGCAGCGCCGCCGGATACGGATGCTCGGGCGCGAGACGGTACTCGACGGAGGCCACGGTGATATCGAGTGCATCCGCGAACGCTCGACACAACCGGTCACCGAGGCTGGCGCGGCCCGCGACATATCCACCGCCGTGCATCCACAGCAGGGCCGGCCGCGCGCTGGACCTCTCGTCCCCTCGAAAAATGCGCACGTTCACCCCATCCCCGAGCGATACGACATCGATGCCCGTAACCCGGGACTTTCGCAGCGCCATCAGCCGGCGCACCGCCTTGAGAGCAGTGGCAGTCCCGGCATTGCCCCGCGGAGCGATCCGCGCCAGCGCCTTGAGCTCGGGATGAAAGTCGTCTCGGGCGCCTATCGCGGGTACCGCGCCGGCCCGGCTGAATTGCATGAACACAGGCTCGGTGTCGCGCGGTTCGACCGTCAATAGTGTGCCGCCAGGTTGCGAAGCGGGCTTGTCCGAAACAGGATCCCGGTTTCGCAGGACAGTGGCCGGAGCTGGCCCTAGCCTGAGAGAGAAAAGGAATCTTCTCTCAGGATGAGAGAGTGAATCGCCGGAATGTCGAGCTGTGGGGGCTACACGATGACGCGACAGGACTGGCTTGTCGGTACGGACCGTCGATCCGAAGCGGTGGAACGGATCTTCGCCGCGGCCGCCGAACTCGTTTCCCAACAGGGTTTCGAGGCGTTCACCATCGACGCGCTGTCGGCGAAGGTGCATTGCTCGCCTGCCACCATCTATCGGCACGCCGGCGGTAAGGCGGCGATCCTCGAAGGGGTGGTGCGGCGACTGTCGGCGCGCATCGTGCGACACGTGTCCGAGGCGATCGACGGATTGCAGGGTTCGGAACGGATCGTCACCGCCCTGATCGTCGCGCTCGACCATATCCGGTCCGAGCCGCTCGGCCCGTTGATGATGGGGGCGATCCGACCTGATCAGAACAACGGTTGGCTGACCGGATCGCCTCTGGTGGAAGAACTTGCCGAGCGCATGATCGGTCGATCCGATCCGCTGGCAGCCCAGTGGCTGATTCGCGTCACCCTGGCGCTGTGGTATTTCCCGGTCAAAGACCGAGAGTCCGAATACGAGATCGCCGCGCGCTTCGTAGGCCCGAGCTTCATCGTCGAAGGCGAGACCGCAGTCCGGCCGGAAAACGTTGCAGCCCAGTAGCCTTCAAGCGATTCATGCGGCGGCGAAGTAGAGGCCCAACAGGAGCCCGAAGAGGCCGACCAGCCATCCGTGGGTCGTCACCTTGAGCCACGTGGGCGCCCGCCGGACCTCCATGAAGTGCCAGATCACCAGCTGTGCTTTGAATGCGGCAATCAGTAGCACGATTGCGGTGACCGTGGCGCTGAGGTGGTGCGCCTGGCCACCGTCACGAGCGGTCAGCCACGATGCCACGGTCACCACCGTGAGCAGCGCCCAGACCAAGGTCAGTGGGTTGCGAAGATAGGCCGTCACACCGATCACCTCATCAAGTAGAGCAACGCGAAGAGAACGAGCCACAGCACATCGACCATGTGCCAATACGTCGCGCCGGTTTCCACGAAACCGATTCGGGGCGTTGCTGTCCCGCGCAGGGAGTGGATGACGAAGCTGAGTATCACCAGCCCGAGAAGCACGTGGCACAGGTGCATTCCCGTCATCACGAAGTAGTACATGAAGAACAGGTTTGTCCCCGGGGTCATGCCGGCCGTGATCTCCGGAATGTACTCGAACATCTTCAGCAATGGGAAGGCCGCACCGCAGGCCAGTCCCAGACAGAGCAGCCGGTAGGCGTCAGCGGTCTTCCCGGCGCGGGCCGCCGAAGTGCCCAGCGCGACGAAGAGCGAACTTGTCAGCAGTACAACGGTATTGACGATGCCGATATCGAGGTTCAGCTTTGATTGGCTTTGCAGGAATGTGCTGTGATCTTGGCCGCGGAAATACATGTAGGCCACGAAGTAGATGCCGAAGATGATCAGGTCGCCGATTACGAAGAACCACATGCTCGGATCGCCGGGCAGGCGCCCCCGGACCGCATTGTGCGGGTCGGCGGTTTGGGTGCCGAAATGCTCTGAGACTTCGGTCATCTACTCGCCTCCGGCAGAGCATCGGCCGTGACCTGTTGCGGGTCGATCAGCCAAGAGTTTTCGAGTTCGTCGTCGGGCTGGTTCTTGATCGCGCGGTAGATGCAGACGTAGACGATGAATTGCCATGGTACGAACAGCGCCATCCCGAACCAGAACGTCATGATTCCGTTCCAGGCGAACGGACCCGAACTGGCGATCCACACGGGTGCGGCGACCAGCTCTGACACGTACTGCCAAACGGTGTAGTAGCCCAGCCATTTCGGCAGGATGTGGTTCTCGTCCAGGATGATGGCCAGCCCGAAGGCCATCCACATGACGCAAAAGCAACCCAGCGAGCCGATGAATGCCAAGTAGCCGAAATCGTAGAGCATCGCCAGGACCGCCGGATCGTAGCCGGGGCGAAAAGCTCCGAGTCCGAAGCAGAACAACGGGAAGAGCATGCCGACGATCGTGCCGGTGGTCGCACCCATCATGAGGGTGTACCGAAATGCCGGGCTGACCGACATCCGCTTGATCTGGATGAGGTAACACGCATTGGATACAGGCCCCAGGCCGAACGTCAACGTCAGGATGGCGCACGCGATCAGCAAGTTGGGAGACTGCATGAATTCGACAATCTGCGATCGCGGGCTGCTCGGCGATCGTGGCGGCATCATCCCGCTCAACGGCACGAAGACCAGACCGAACAGGGTGAAGAAGATCGGGACCGACCAGAACGCGATCCACTGATCCAGCTTCTTGCTCTCGAGCCACGAGGAACGCCGGGGCCCGCACTGGGATGTCGTGGCCAACCTCTGGGTCATGCCAGGGCCTCGCGCTCTGCGCCTTGGCGCTGGACCACACCCAGCAGAACGATGAACATCACGACGACATACACGGCAAAAACGCTGAGCCGCAGGGTGAACGAGAGGGCACCGTTCCATGTGAGCGGCCCTGACTTGTGCAGGATCGCGAACGCGCTCGGCACCAGCAGAACAGCGGTCGCGATGTTGAAGTGCGCCACCCAGCGAGGAAAGATCGGTTCGGGCCGCGCATCCAGGTAAATACTGGTGGCCAGGCAGAGGTTCTGCACGATGATCGTGCCGACCGGCGCGACGAAGAAAAACCACGCCATGTCGTTGAGCAGACTGATCAGCTGAGGATCGCGTTCGGGTCGAAATGCCGCCATGGCCCAGCAGTAGTCGGCGAGGATGAAGGCTGTGAGACCCACTCCGACACAGATGATGTAGGCGTAGGTGAAGACACTGCTCGACGTGGCGGTCCGGGAGATCTGCACGGCCGTCACCGCGAAGAGCGGAACCAGCGAGCAGGCAATGAGATTGCACAGGACCGCAACGCCGAGTATCCCCGTGACATTCTCGGCGAAGAACGTCGCAACCTGTTCGGGTGTCAGTGTCGGCGACAACGGCGGGGAGAACACGGGAAACAACAGGAACGCCAGCACGAACAGCGCCGCCGCCGGCACTGTGGTCCACAGCAGGATCCGTTGACCCTTGGTGTTCATCGCTACAGATGTTGTTCTCGCCATGGTCCTGCCTGTCCGGATTGCTACACCTCGGTCGACCGATCGGCGACCTTTGTCGTCAGGTATGTCACGAGCTTGCGACTACACCGGTGTCCCTAGGTGTAGCACTCTCACTGACAGATGACAATGAAAATGCAGATTTGCGGTTCGGGTGCGTGATATGGATCCACCTTCAATACCCATGTGACCTGGGTAAATGTGTTCAGCTCGGCCTGAACTCCGTGCCTCACCGCTTGCCGCTTCGGCCCAGATCTCAATGACAATGATCAGTAAATGAGGTCTCGTACTGCACAATGGACGGGTGCGAGACAGTGCGACGCAGCGCGAGGCCCAGCGTCGGCAGACGCGTGCCCGGCTGCTCGACGCCGCCATCGTCGAGTTTCAGCGTGCCGGTACCAACGCGGCCGACATCAATGCGATCGTCAAGGCCGCCGGCGTCGCGCGCAGCACCTTCTATTTCCATTTTCCGACCAAGGAGCACGTGCTTCTTGAGTTGATCCGAAGGGATGAGGCGAGCCTCGCCGACGAACTGGGCCGGTTCCTCGACGCTCCCCATGACCTGGCTTCGGTGTTGAAGACGATCGTCAGCTTGGTGATGGCGCTCGAAAGTCGCTGGGGCTCAGCCCTGTTCCACGACGTCATCGGCCTGTACCTGTCACCCACCCGGCCTGAACGGGAACAGTGGACCAGCCACCCGATCTTCTTGCTGCTGGCCGCCGAAATCGAGCGTGCGCGTATCCGCGGGGAACTCTACGACGACGTCGACGCCCATCACAGCGCAGCGTTCTTCCTCTTGGGTGTCTATGCACTGCTCACCACCGTCGGGGAATCCCGGTCCGAACGCGACGTGGCACTGGAGAAGTTCGTGACCAGCACCCTACGTAGCTTGCAGCCAGGGCGGGCCTGATAGGGCTCTCGGTTGAATCGATAACCCCACCGCAACCCGGCGATGGCCGGTCGCACCCACCCAGCACAGCTCATCAGGCGCCCCGCAGTAAACACCAGCTGCGATAGACCCGATGCCACCGATTGGCCGTCGGCCAACTACCATGAGGCGTCCCTATGGGTTTTTCCGACGCCTATTTCGATAGGTCCCGGCCCCCGTAGCTCAGGGGATAGAGCACGGCTCTCCTAAAGCCGGTGTCGCAGGTTCGAATCCTGCCGGGGGCACTCAGTTCGTTGTATGACCTCGGGTGATGCTTGACGCTTCGTCTCCGGTTGATGGGTGACAGTGTTTCGGCTGATGCCTTACACCTACTTCGGTTGATCCTTGCCCCGGTGCGGGGGAGTTGGCCGTTTTTCCACTGAACCCGCGGGATCCGCGGGAGGGAACGGGGCGAGCAGGAACTCGTCGACGAATCTGGCGAAGGTGTCGTCGACGAAGGCGGGGTCGGGGGCGGTGAAGTACTCGATGATGAAGCCTTGGAAGGCTGCCAGTGCGATGCGTGAACGGGTTTCGGCGACGTGTGCGGGCATCCCCAGCGCCTGCAGGCGGGCCTTGGAGTTGCGGGTCAGCAAGGACAGGGTGTCCCAGGTGTATTCGCGATAGGGACTGTCGACCGCACACGCGGCGCCGAAGACCTGCAGCACCACACGCAGGCTCTGATGGCGTTCCCCGCGGGTGCACTCGTACCAGTCCTCGAAGCACCATGCGCGGTGCGCCGCGATCGACTCCGGGAGATCCAAGTCCTCGGTCCGGGGTATCGCCGCCCGCTGCTGCCGGTTCAGGACTTCGAGGATGAGTTGCTCTTTGCCGCCGAAGTAGTAGACGAGCATGCGAGCACTGGTTCCCATCTGGGAAGCGAGCTCACGCAGCGAGGTGTCGACGACCCCGGTGCGCGCCAAGATCGCGCCCGCGGTGGCCAGTAGTTCTTCGCGTTTGGCGTGGTCGAACGGCCGCGGCACACTTGACTGTAACAGTTGCTTCGGTTACTGATGATGCGGTGCGCGCAGACACGACGATCGGGGTGGCCCGATGAGCTTGGTGCGCGACACCACCTCCCTCGCCGGTGGTGCACCTGCTGAGGATGCGGTGACGCGATCGGGCCGGCCGATGCGAGCGACCCGTCTCGTGGCGGTCATCGCGGGCCTGGTGGGCTTTGTCGCCAGCGTGCTCATTCCCGTATTGCCGGTCGTGCAGACCACGGCGACGCTGACCTGGCCTCAGGACGGGCAGCTGAACAGTGTTACCGCGCCACTGATCTCGTTGACACCGGTGTCGTTGACGGCATCGGTGCCGTGCACGGTGATTCGCGCGATGCCGACCGCGGCCGAGCTGGTCCTGGGGACGGCCCCGGCAGCCGGCAAGGAGGCGATGCTCAACGGGCTGTTCGTCAGGGCCACCGCGCAGCGCGTCGACGTGATCGCACGCAATGTCGTCGTCCTCAGCGTGCCGCGCATCCGAATGACCGACCCGGCTTGTCAACGGCTGGACGTGTCCTCCTCGGTGGAGGGCACCTTCGCCACGGTCAGCGGCTTGACCGATCCCGACACCGGCACGACGCTGCGCGGCGGGTATCCCGACCCGAACCTTCGGCCCCAGATCGTCGGGGTGTTCACCGACCTGAGCGGTGCGGCGCCGTCGGGGCTGTCGGTATCGGCCACGATCGACACCCGCTTCACCAGCTCTCCGTCACCGCTGAAAACGGCGGCGATGCTCGCCGGAATTCTGGGCACTGTCGTGGGCCTGCTGGCCTTGTGGCGCCTTGACCGCCTCGACGGGCGGCGCGCGCACCGGCTCGTTCCGGCTCGCTGGCGCTACTTCAACGCGGTGGACGCGACGGTGATCGCGGTATCGCTGTTCTGGTTCGTCGCCGGCGCAGGTTCCTCCGATGACGGTTATCAGTTCGGCATGGCCAACACCGCCAGCCATGCCGGCTACATGGCGAACTATTTCCGCTGGTTCGGCAGTCCCGAGGACCCGTTCGGTTGGTACTACGAGCTGATCGCCGCCATGACCCATGTCAGCCACGCCAGCCTGTGGTTGCGACTGCCGGATCTGATCTGCGCGTTGGTGTGTTGGCTGCTGCTCTCCCGTGAGGTGTTGCCCCGACTCGGTCCGGCGGTGACAGGCAACCGCGCGGCGGCGTGGGCGGCAGCATTGGTGTTCATCGCGGCGTGGATGCCGTTCAACAACGGGCTGCGGCCTGAAGGGCAGATCGCCACCGGCGCCCTGATCACCTACGTGCTCGTCGAGCGCGCGATCATCACCCGCCGCGCCACCCCCGTAGGCCTGGCCATCGTGGTAGCCGCATTCACACTCGGCATCCAGCCCACAGGCATCATCGCTGTTGCCGTCCTGCTGGCGGGTGGGCGCCCGATCCTGCGCATCATCGTCGCCCGCGCGAAAACGGTTGGGATCTGGCCGGTCCTGTTGCCGCTGGCAGCGGCGGGGGTCGTGGTGCTGACCGTGATCTTCGCCGACCAGACCATCGCCGCGGTGCGTGAGGCCACTGCCGTACGCACGGCCATCGGACCCGCGCAGCCCTGGTATACCGAGAATCTGCGCTATTTCTATCTGGTCCTGCCGACCACCGACGCTGCCGTGTCGCGTCGTTTCGGAATCCTGATCACGATGGCGTGTCTGTTCCCGTCGATACTGATGTTGTTGCGACGCAAGCGGATTCCTGGGATCGCCACCGGCCCGGTGTGGCGGCTGATGGGCGTCATCTTCGCGACCCTGTTTCTGCTGACGTTCGCCCCGACGAAGTGGATTCACCATTTCGGGTTGTTCGCCGCCGTCGGCGCCGCCATGGCCGCAGTGGCCACCGTGCTGCTCGGACCGACAGTGCTGCGATCGGCGCGCAACCGGATGGCCTTCGTGGCGACCGTGTTCTTTGTTCTCGCTGTGTGTTTCGCGTCGACCAACGGCTACTGGTACGTCTCCAGCTACGGCGTGCCGTTCAACGACAGCAGTCCGCACTGGGGACCGGTCACCGCCAGCGCGGTCCTTTTCGCACTGTGCCTGCTGACCGCCGGCTATGCCGGTTGGCTGCACTTGGCTGCACCGGTGCGGCCCGAATCTCGGCTGACCCGGCTGGTGACGGCCGCACCCGTGCCGGTGGCGGCGGGGTTCATGGTGGTGGTGTCGGCCGGCTCGATGCTGACCGGAGCGATCAAGGAATACCCCAGCTACTCCAACGGGTGGGCCAATCTGCGCGAGCTGGCCGGTGGGTGCGGGCTGGCCGACGACGTGTTCGTCGAACCGGATCCCAACACCGGATTCTTGACCCCGGCAGCCGGACGCTACGGGCCCCTGGGTCCGCTGGGAGGCAGTGAAGCGATCGGCTTCACCGCCGACGGAGTGCCTGAACACACACTGGCTGAAGCGATCTGGCAGAGCCAATCCAAGTCCGGAACCGATGATGACTGGGAGACACCCACGACGTTGCCCTACGGTCTGGACCCTGCCCGGGTGCCGCTCGCGGGAAGTTTCACCGCCGGGCCTCAACAAGTCAGCACATTGACTTCGGCGTGGTATCAGCTTCCGCCCGCAGACCGGGAACATCCGCTCGTGGTGATCACCGCGGCCGGCACGATCACCGGCAACAGCGTGCTGTCCGGACACACCGCCGCCCAAACCGTCGCACTCGAATACGGCACTCCGGGACCCGACGGGGCACCCGTACCGGGTGGTCGGCTCACCCCGTACGACATCGGCCCGCAACCCGCCTGGCGCAACTTGCGCTTCCCCCGCACCGAGATCCCCACCGATGCCCGTTTCGTCCGGGTGATCGCCGAAGACCGTTCGCTCAATGTTGGTGACTGGGTGGCCGTCACGCCACCTCGCATGCCCGAATTACGTTCGGTGCAGGAGTATCTGGGCTCCACAGAGCCGGTGCTGCTGGACTGGGCCGTGGGATTGGTATTCCCCTGTCAGCAGCCCATGCTGCATGCGAACGGCGTCACTCAAGTTCCCAAATACCGGATCTCCCCGGACTATCCGGCCAAGATCGAGATGCCCGACACCTGGCAGAGCGGAGACAATGGCGGCCCGCTGGGCATCACCGATCTCCTGCTGCGTGCCCATGTCATGCCCACCTACCTGTCGCGGGACTGGGGACGCGACTGGGGTTCCCTGCGTCGGTTCGTTCCTGTCGTCGATGCTCCCGAGGCGCGCCTCGACCTCGGTTCCGCCACCCGCAGCGGTTTGTGGAACCCGGCCCCGATCCGCATCAGCCCGTAGCGAGCGCCAGGTGAGGCATCCAGGTGTGCTGCCAAGCCGCCTCATACGATCGAAGAATGGGGCGTCGGGTACAGCTCGCGGTGGTGTGCTGGGTCGTATTGATCGCAGGTGGATGCGCGCCGCAACCTGACGTGACCGCGACCGATGACGACAACGGTGGCCACGTCCAGCTCCGAACCGGGCAGCTCTTCGACATCGTGCTCGCAGACGACTACGACGTGACCGGCTGTCAGTGGCGCGAAGAGCGCAACACCGGCCCCGAGACGGTGGAGTTTCTCGGCGCTCGCTACGAGCCGGCCCGAAAGCCGCCCGCCGGCAACGGGAATGGCACCAACACCGAAAGGTACCGCGCGCAGCAGACCGGAACCGCGCGCATCAGCCTCGTCGAATCCGACAACGCCGGCAAGGTGTGCCGGCGTTACGCGCTGAACGTCACGGTGGGTCCGACGAGCATCACGGACAGCTTGGTCACCGCCACCAAGGCCGGTTTTCCCGTGGTGGCAGCCCTGGCGGTCGTGATGTTGACGCTCGGGTTGGTCGGCCGCCTGGTCTACCTGCTGTTCCGGCGCAGGCGCGAGTGACCGCGCCCGGCACCGGTGTTCAGCACATCGGGAATGACGAACACTTGGGCCCCTTGGTCTTCGGCTGTTCTGGCGCCTGACGTGGACCAGAATCAGATCGCGGAGCCTGGCGTTCCTGCGGTGCCTGCCGCTCGGGCTTCTGACGAGCGGGTGCCTCGCGTTGGGGCGGCGCCTCGCGGACAGGTACCTGCTGGACGGGCGCCTCCCGGGCGGGCGGTTGCCAGACCGGAGCCTCCCGTTCGGGAGCCTGATACCTGGGGGCCGGTTCTTCCTTGGGAGCCGGAGCAGGGGCCGGAGCCTGGGGCGCGGGCTCCTGCCACACCGGTGCCTCGCGAACAGGCGCCTGTGTCTTCGGGGCCGGTGCCTCGGACTCGGGAACCTTGACCTGATCACGTTGCGCCGGAGCCTCTTCCGGTGCATTCCGCTGCTGCGGAGGCTCCTGTTGGCGCGGTGCCTCCGCAGGTGTGGGCGCCTCCGCCGCCGGCACCTGCGGATCTGGAGCGGCCTCGCGCGGCGCCGGGGCCTCGCGGGGACGATCCGGCGCCGGGCTGGGTGGGCTGGCCGGTTCAGGCTGGTCCGGCGACGCTTCAGCCGGGTTCGGCCGGCCGGCCCGTGGCGGCGTGAGCGGCAGGCCCGAGGAAATATCTGGTTCGGTTTCCGGCGCAGGTGCGGTCTCTGGCTTTGGATCCGATTTGTCGATCGTCGGCGGGATGTAAGCGGGTGCCGGCGAAAGCTCGGGAGCTTTGAATGTGGGTGACACCTTCGACGGCGGCGCTGCCGGTGCGGGGGCCGCCAAGGCAGGCGGAGCGGTTGATTCCGGCGGTTCAGACGACGATCGGTGGTTTTCCTTGGGCATATCGGATCGTTGGCCGAGTCCCGACGGCAGCTGCCACCCGACAAAGGAATTGGTCCGCGGGGTGAGGTCCCTGGCGAAGTTGCGCGGGGACTTGTCCGCGAGGTCTTTCATCAGATGCCCGGAGGTACGGGTCGCCTTGTCGTTGGAGATGAACTGTGTCAGTGAGGCATTGAGGTTCACCACCGGGGCCGAGACGTGGATGTTGACCGTTGTGTTCACCCTGATCGCCGGTGGCGCCCAATCGCGGTTGCGCGGGTGGTGCCAGTCCCGGTTCATGTTCCAGTTCTGATACCGGTGCGGGTTGAATCCGTGGGCCCGGTCCCACTGCGCGCGGCGATACACCGGGTTGTAGATCCGGAACTTCCACTCGTAGTACTGCTGGTAGGGATGGTGATGGTCGTACCATCGCTGGTTGCGCGGGTCGCGTGGGCGGTCGCGGTGTTGACCCCATTCGTTGCGGCCATTGCGGTCCCAGCCGTGGCGGTCGTAGCCCGCCCAGTTGTAGCCGGCCCAGTTGTAGCCCCAGCGGTCGTATCCCCACCGGTCGTAGCCCCAACGGTCATATCCCCACCGGTCATAACCGATGAAGTCGTAACCGTATTGGTTGTAGCCACCGAGGTCGTAGTTGTACCAACCGCCCGGGTTGTAGCCGTAGAGCTGACCCCAGGATTGGTCGTAGTAGCCCAGGTTTCCGAGGTTGGGCGTCGACGGCGGATCGATGGGCTGCGGCCAATCGGCCATCGGGGAATCCGGAACACCGGGCGGCGCCGGGACGTAGTCGTCGGACGCGTCATATCCCCAGGTCGGTGCGGACGCGCTGGTCAGTGCCACAGCGTCCTGCTGCGGGTCGGCCGGGACGGCCGCCGGAGGCTCTGGAGGCGGGGCGGGCAACGGCGCGAGTCGAAGCACCGAATCGGGTGTGTACTGCAGAAGTTGTTGTGTCAGTTGAAGATAGAGATTCTGCAGACTGGTGCGCTCAGGTGACGGCGACAGGTAGTCAAGGTCCTGCTTGGCTTGATTGAGCGCGGTGCGGGCGTCGGTCAGCTGATCGGCGGTGGGTTGCTCCCCGCTGCCGAGAATGTCCTGAGCCTTCTTCAGGTCAGCTACGACAGCGGTCAGGGCGACGTCTTGGGCGTGTCCCGGAAATACCGTCCGCGTGACGCCCCACAGGGAACCACCGGGTGAGGTCTCGTACGCCGCGCCGAGTAGACCCGCCACGAGCACACCGGCCATGGCGGCGGCGACGGTGGCCTTGCCTCGGCGAGAACGGGGCACGAACCTTCGCCATCTCGGCACAGGCTCGGCATACTCCACAACATTCTCGGGGACCAGTCGGGGCCCGAGGATCGTCATGTCGAACTCCTCAACTACGGCCGATGGCCGTGATCGCGCCGCTCCCGACCGCGCGGATCCAGATGTCCCGGAGCTCACGTACTGCCCGGTACTTAATGCTTACCACAACTGCTAAGTGCAACTAAATTCTATTTATTCCCACCGCGGACGCCGGCGTCGCGCCGGAATTCTCATCAACGCATAGCTGTCGCACAGGGATTCACAGGAAGGCGGTATACCCGGCTATTGCTCGCCGGTCTCCACGACAGCCTTGATCCGCTCGAGAGTCTTGCGCATGTCGCGGATGTTCCGGCGTGTGCGGAGCTGTCCGCCGAGCATCGAGAACACGGTGGTGAAGGCTCCCGGCGTCATCCGGAAGGATTCGGTGACATCGGTCTCGGTTCCGGCCGGTTCCAGCCGGTAGTGCCAGTTGTTCACCGCTCGGTCGCCCACCAGGACGGCGAAGCCGAACTCCCGCCCGGGGTCGCAGGCCGTCACCTCGCACGTCGTCCAGTAGAGCGGGCCGATCTCGTTTCGTTTGACGTGTCCCCGGAACCGCGCCCCGAGGGCGGGGCCGGTGGCACCGCCGAGCCATTCGGCTTCCATCACCTCGGGCGAGAACTTCCCGGTGTTGCGTACGTCGGCGATGAGATTCCAGATGCGGTCCGCCGGCGCGGACATGCGTACGGTTGCTGAGCCTTCCATGGACATGGCGTCCGCCTCCTCGGGGCAGTGGCGTCAACGTAACACCGGCGCGGACGGGGACTACGGGTTTTCCGGGGTTCGTGGCCCCTGGCGGCCGTGTGATCGTCGAGAGGTGAGTGCTTCCCGAGACACCCTACGCATCGGTGCTCGCCCGGGTGTCGGCGATCTCGCGCATCTGGTCGACCAGCCGTCCTGCCACCTGGGCGGCGAGCCACAGCGCCATCTGGTCGTCGTCGGACAACCCCGCCAACAGTTCGGCGATGCGTTGCTTGCGCAGAACCGCCCGCTCTTCCCACAGGCGTTGGCCGCCCTCGCTGACCTTGACGAGGCAGGCCCGCCCGTCGTCGGGGTCGCTGCACCGCTCCAGCAGGCCTTGCTGTTCGAGGCGCTGGACCAGTTGGGTCATGCCCGACTGGCTCGCGCCCTCGGCCTCGGCGAGTGCGGTGACCCGCATCGGACCCTCGCGGTTGAGTCGGACGAGGACGAGCGTCGCGCTCGCGCTCAAGCCTTTGCGATCGGCGAGATGCCGCCACATGAGGTCGGCGCTCGCCACGAGCATCGACGAGACGGCTTCCACGTTGCTGCCGAACGGTGCGTTGCTCACGGCTCATTTATATCAGTCATGGGAAGTAATGGGCCGAAAGCGGTGCGACTGGATGCCGGTGACGCGGACGCCGGGGTGGGGCGGTCATCTGCGGTTGCGCACGGATCAGTGCGTGGTAAATCGCGTACATCGCCTTCGTTGCTTGGCTGCCAATCTGCTGTGAATGCCCGGCGGTCGCGAGCGAACAGCTTGAGAAGTGCATCCTGTATGCGATATATCTGTCGGTCATGATCGGGGAGCAGCCTGCGGACGGCCGCAGACGACGAAACCGAACGCTTCTGCAGAACGGATGGCTTCCGGTCGTCACGGTCATCGCGTTGGGCGTGGGAGCGTTGGGCGTCTGGAAGGTGCACCAGATGTCGGAACCCGGACCGGTGCCCACCGTCCTCGCCGCGCAGGCGCCCGAGCAGTTCACGCCCAAGCAGCTCACCTACGAGGTGTTCGGTTCCGTCGGTGACGGCGGGATGCTGAGCTATGTCGACATCGACGGGCATCCGCACAAGGTCGATGTCACGGAGCTGCCCTGGACGCACACCGAGACGTCGACCCTCACCGTGGTCTCCGGCAGCATCTCCGTGCAGGTCAATGGCGGCGAGGTTGGGTGCCGAATGTTGGTCAACGGCGTTGTGCGCGATGAACAATCGTCCACCCATGCCGAAGCCGACGTCACCTGCCGGGTCAAGTCCGCATGAGCACTCATCGGGCGAACCGCCCATTCGTCGCGCGGACCGTGCGGGTCCTGGCAGTGCCGATCATCGTGTTCTGGGCGCTGCTGGCCGTCACCACCAACACCTTCATCCCGCAGGTCGAGCACGTCGCCGAACAGCTGGCGGGCTCGATGATCCCGAGCTACGCGCCGTCACAGGTCGCGATGCTCCGGATCGGGGAGAAGTTTCAGGAATCCACCTCCACCAGCCTCACCATGCTGGTGTTCGAGGCCGACCGCCCCCTCGACGACGGTGATCACCGGTACTACGACGACCTGATGAACCGGCTGAAGCAGGATCCGGAGCACGTGCAGTACGTGATGGACCTGTGGGGCAAACCGATCACCGCGGCCGGGGCCCAAAGTGTCGACGGCAAGGCGACTTTCGTGCTGTTGCGGTTGGCCGGGAACATCGGCCAGCTCCAGGCGAACGAGTCGGTGAACGCGGTCAGGGACATCATCGCCGGCGACACCCCGCCGCCGGGGCTCAAGGTCTACGTGAGCGGTGCCGCCCCGCTGGCATCGGACACGCTGACCATCGCCAACTCGAGCCTCAACAACATCACGATCCTCACGATCATCCTGATCGTGATCATGCTGCTGGTGGTCTACCGGTCGTTGGCCAATGTGCTGGTGCCGCTGGTCAGCGTGCTGATCGAAATGCTTGTCGCCAAGGGCGTCATCGCGACGCTCGGACACTTCGGCGTCATCCCGCTGTCGTCGTTCGCGGTGAACATCGTGGTGGCACTGACATTGGGGGCGGGAACCGACTACGGCATCTTCCTGATGGGGCGGTATCAAGAGGCCCGCCAGGACGGCGAGAGCCGCGAAGACGCCTTCTACACCGCCTATCGCAGCGTCGCGCCGATCATCATCGGCTCCGGGCTGACGATCGCCGGTGCGTGCTACTGCCTGAGCCTGGCCCGGCTGGACTACTTCCACACGATGGGACCAGCAGTCGCCATCAGCATGCTGTTCACCATCGCCGCGGCGCTGACACTCGCACCGGCACTGCTCACGCTCGGCAGTCTGTTCGGATTGTTCGATCCCAAGCGCATGTCCAAGGGGCATCTGTACCGGCGGATCGCGACGAGCGTCGTGCGATGGCCCAAACCCGTCTTCGTCGCAAGCACCGCCGTCGTGATGATCGGTGCGGTTTTCGTGCCCACGTTCAAGGTCAGCTACGACGATCGTGCCTACCAACCTGCCGATGGCGCAGCCAATCTCGGCTTCGAGGCCTCCGATCGGCACTTCTCGCAGAGCAAGCTGTTCAGCGAGATGCTGATGGTCGAAAGTGACCACGACATGCGCAACTCGGCCGACTTCATCTCATTGGACCGGGTCGCCAAGAGCCTGATCCGGCTCCCCGGTGTCGCCATGGTGCAGAGCATCACCCGGCCATTGGGCCGGCCGCTTGAGCACGCCACGATTCCCTACCTGTTCACCACCCAGGGCAGTGGCAGCGGTCAGCAACTGCCATTTACCGAGCGGCAGAACGAGAACACCGACAAACAGGCCGAGATCCAGGCGCGTTCTGTCGAGGTGCTGCAGAAGGTGATCGGGCTGACCCAGCAGATGGCCGACGAACTGCATTCCACGGTGCTCACTTTGGAGAACCTCAAACAGGTCACCGACGACATGAACGCCGGGATCTCCAACCTCGACGATTTCCTGCGACCCTTGAAGAACTACTTCTATTGGGAGCCGCACTGTTTCGACATACCGGCGTGCTGGGCGATGCGCTCGCTGTTCGACTCGCTCGACGGGATCGACAGCCTCGACGCCCAGATCGCCGACGCCGTCACGTCGTTCGAGGCCATCGACCGGTTGCTGCCGCAGATGATCTCGCAGCTGGAGCGGATGATGGCTGACAGCCGGTCCCTGCTGGGAGTCATCACCAACAACTACGGTCCGGCGCATCTGCAGTCCACCCAGACCGACCAGACGTACTACGACCTGATCAACGTGGGCAACGACTTCGACCAATCCCGCAGCGACGACTTCTTCTACATCCCCAGGGAAGCGTTCGACAATGAGGACGTCAAGACCGGCATGCAATTGATGATGTCGCCGGACGGCAAGGCCGCCCGGTTCATCGTCACCCATGAGGGAAATGCCATGGGGCCGGAAGGGATCGACCACGTCGAACAGTTCCCCGACGCGATCAAGGCGGCGCTCAAAGAAACCTCTCTGGCGGGCTCCAAGATCTACATCGGCGGCGCGGGGTCGAACAACAAGGACATCAAGGCCTATGCAGCGTCCGATCTGCTCATCGTGGCGATCGCTGCGTTCGTGCTGATCTTCCTCATCATGCTGTATCTGACCCGGAGCCTGGTCGCGGCCATGGTCATTCCCGGCACGGTGGCGTTCTCGTACGCGGGCGCTTTCGGACTGTCGATCCTGGTGTGGCAGCACCTGATCGGTCTGCACCTGCACTGGCTGGTGTTGCCGCTGACCTTCATCATCCTGGTTGCGGTCGGCTCGGACTACAACCTGCTGCTGATCTCCCGGGTCAAGGAGGAGTCGGGTGCGGGGCTGAACACCGGGCTGATCCGCGCCCTGGGCAGCACCGGCGGCGTGGTGACCTCGGCCGGCCTGGTGTTCGCGTTCACCATGCTGGCCATGCTGATCAGCGATCTGCGCACCATCGGTCAGGTGGGCTCGACGGTGTGTATCGGCCTGCTGCTCGACACGCTCGTCGTGCGCTCGTTCGTGGTGCCGTGTCTGCTGCGTTTCCTCGGTCCGTGGTTCTGGTGGCCGACCTTCATCCGGCAGCGACCGCTACGACAGCGGCAACCAGTGCCGCAACGGCAGCGGGCGGAGGCCTGACATGACGACGTCGACTCTGTACGGCATCCTGTCGATCGTTTCCTTTGCGCTGATCTGGGTGTTCGCCGTCGTGGCCTTCGTCTTCACCCGGCGGATGAGAGGCCACTCCCACGTCACGTCGAAGCTCGCCGTCGGCACCCTGTCCGCCACGTTGCGCAAGGTTCGTAAACGCGAGGCGCTCTCGGACGAGGAACTGGCTCTCGCGCGACAGGTCCTCGCCGACCGTGGCAGCATCCTGGCGCTCGCGGTGCCCGCCACGCTGTTCTGCATCGGATGCTTCTGTGTCTTCGGCAGCCTCGAACAGCTGCACGGACGTACCCCGTCGGAGCGCACATTTCTCGGCGTCTTCCCGATGCTCACCTCGACCAACATGGCGATGCAGATCCTCAGAAGTGCGCGCCTGAAGCAGCGACTTCCGTGATCGAGCCGTCCGGTGCGCTCAGGCCTCGTGCTCCCGCCCGAGTGCGTCGAGCAGGCAGTTGACGGCCAGTTTGCCCAGCGCATCGGAGGCCAGCGGGCTGTCGCCGGTGAGCAGGCGGCGGTCTTGATGCACGGTGCCGGCCATGTCGTCGTTGACGATGGTCAGTCCCTGCTTGGCGAGGAGGTCGGCGACGAGCCACTGCAGGCGCCCCGGAAGATAGCCGATATCGATGTTGGGGCCTTCGTCGAGCGAGTCGGGGAACACGCACACCGAGTACCCGGCGAACGGTGACTGTGCTTTGTCGAGGCCGGCGGCCAGCAGCGCCGCCGGGCCGTGGCACAGGGTGATGATGAATCGGCCGTGGTCCAGGGCCCAGTTCAGTGTCTGCCCTACCGTTTCGCTGCCTGGTAACCCGACGACGGCGCCGTGCCCGCCGGGAATGAAGACCGCGAGATAATGGGAGGCCGGATGCAGATCCGCGGCCACTTCGGACAACTTGAGGGGCTGCTTGAGCTTGGGTTTGAGGGCCTCATAGGTCGATGCCACGGCCTGGTCCTCGTGGGGCATCGCCCACAGTTCCAGCTTGGCCGGATACCCGGTGATGGTCGCGACGTCGACGTCGAATCCGGTCTCCATCAGATGGTGCAGCGGCAGCAGCATCTCCACCGGATGGTTGCCGGTGGAGAACATCTTTCCGTTCTGGCACAACACATATCGTTCTTCGGCGGCGATCATGAGTATCTTCCACCGACCCTCGGTGTAGGCACCCGCATGTTCCACGCCGGCGAAATCGGTCTTGGCCGACGTGTATTGGCTCAGTGAGTAGGGCGACGGGAAGAACGCGTTGTCCTCGGCCCGGTCAGGTGTGGGCGCCCTGCTGAGGTCGTCGGTGGCTTGTGACATTTCGTTCACCACTTCCTTTTCCCGAACTCGTGCGGTGAGGTCAGTGATACCCGGCGCCCGCCCACCTCATGCGTGTCAGCGCAATGGCAGCTCGGCGAAGATCGGCGTGGTCGGGGCGGTCGAGCCTGCACCCGGTTCGACGGTGAAGGCCAAGGCCGATGCGTCGCCGAGGTCTGGCAGCACCGCAGTGGTCGACGGCGCGACAGCAGCGGAGTCCATGGTGCCGGCCGAGGTTGCCGCACCCTCGCGCAACAGCCACATCTGATAGACGGTGCCCGATTGCGGAGGCGTGACACCGTTCATCACCAGCACCCCGGCGTTGCGCTCGCGGGAGAACACCACGGTGGCGGTGCCGCCGGTGGGGATGTCTCCGGAGACGGTCCGGACGTCGGGGGCGGCGAAGATCTGCTCGGCGGTGGTCGGCTGGGGGCCCGGACGCAGGGCGATGCCGATACCGACGCCGGCCAGGGCGATGACGACGGCTGCCGCGGCCGCCAGGGCGGTGTTGCGCCAGCTTGCCGCAGGTCGTCGACGTAGCTCGGGCACCGAGACGCGGGCCAGCACCTGCTCGCGCACATGCGGTGGTGGTTCCAGAGCGGTGGCCCCTGCCAGTCGGGCCATGGTTTCCCGCACCTCCCGCACCTCGGTCGTGAACTGGGCCGCGACCTCGGGAGAAGCAGCAGCCAGCCGCTGTTCGATGTCGGCGCGCTCGCTGTCGGACACCGAGTGCAGCGCATACGGGGTCGCCAACTCGAGCAGTTCGGAGTCAAAGGGTTCGGTCATGCGGCCCCCAGGCAATTGCGCAGGCCGCGGAGGGCGTCGCGCATCCGGGATTTGATGGTGGCGAGGTTGGCCGCCAGCCGTTGCGAGACCTGGCTATAGGTCAGGCCGTCGTAGTAGGCGAGGTGGATGCACTCGCGTTGGGCATCGGTCAGCGCGGACAGGCATTCGGCCACCCGCCGCTGTTCGTCCTGGGTGATCACCGAGTCGGCGACGTGATCAGCAGGCGGCTCCACGCTGGTCGCGCCGTAGCGCGATTCGCGCTGGCTGGCGGCTTGTTCGGCCCGCACCCTGTCCACTGCCCGGCGGTGGGCGAGCGTCATCAGCCAGGCCATCGGGGATCCGGCCGCCGGGTCGTAGCTGTCTGCGGTGCGCCACACCTGGAGGTAGATGTCCTGGGTGGTTTCCTCGCTGTATCCCGGATCCCGCAGAACCCGCGTGACCAGGCCGAACACCCTCGACCGCGTATGGTCGTACAGCTCGGCGAAGGCGTCGACGTCGTGTCGGGCCACCCGCCGTAGCAGCGCGTCGAGTTCGGCGGTCACCCACAGCAGCCTAGCGACCGGGGTCTGCGCCGTCATGTTTATCCAGATCTCGGCGGGCGCGGTATGAAAAATGAAGTGCGCGAGCGGTATTCGTCGAAGCCTGGTCGGCCTGCCATATGTTTCTCGGCCAATCGGGCACCTGTCGCGTACACCAGGAAGTACGTCATCAGCGCCGGGGAGAGGACTGTCGTGAGCGACAGCCAGCCGCAGATGGTCACCAGCCACAGTCCCCACCACACGCAGCTGTCGCCGAAGTAGTTCGGATGGCGGGTCCAGGCCCACAATCCGCGGTCCATGATCACGCCCCGGTGGGCCGGATCGGATTTGAACCTGCGCAGTTGATGGTCGCCGACCGCCTCGAACGCCAGTCCGACGGCCCAGATCAGGACGCCGGCAATCAGGACCGGTCGTAGGGCGGCCGGGGTGGGTCCCAAGGTCGAGGACAGCTGCACCGGCAGTGAAACGAACCAGGTTGCCGCCCCCTGGATCACGAACACCTTGCGCAGCACGTGGCCGGCCGAATAGTCGCCGCCCAGCAGCTCCTGATAGCGCGGGTCTTCCCCCTTGCCTGCCGACTTGAGCACCATGTGCCAGGACAGTCGGCCTGCCCACAGCGTGATGAGCACCAACAGCAGGATGCGCCGGAAGAGGTCGCCGCTACCGAGCACGGCGCTGACGGCGGCGACCACGATGAACCCGATGCCCCAGGCCACGTCGACGACGTTGTACCGCCCGAGGTTTCGGCCGATGACGAACGTCGCCCCGTGTACGACGGCGAGGGCGGCCAGTGATACCGCGGTGACGATGAGCAGGTTCACCGGTGTCCTCCTGTCGGGGCGAATGTCCACTGGTACACGTCGAGATAGCCCGAGGCGAAACCCGCTTCGGAGTACGCCAGGTACAGCTCCCACATGCGGGCGAAGACCTCGTCGAAACCGAGTGCGGTCACCGCGTCACGGCGTGCGACGAAACGTTCCCGCCACAGTCGCAGGGTCTCGGCGTAGTGCGGCCGGAGTGACATCACGTCGACGGTGCGCAGCCGGGTGTGCCGTTCGGTGAGACCGATGATCGCTTCGGTCGACGGCAGCAGCCCGCCGGGGAAGATGTACTTCTGGATCCAGGTGTGCGTGCCGCGCGAGGCCAGCATGCGATCATGCGGCATGGTGATCGCCTGGATCGCCACGCGTCCTCCGGGAGTGACGAGCCGGTCCAGTGCGCGAAAATAGGTGGGCCAGAACTGATATCCCACCGCCTCGATCATCTCGACCGACACCACCGCGTCGTAGCAGCCCTCGACGTCGCGGTAGTCGAGCAGCTCGATACCGACCCGGTCCGACAGGCCCGCCGCCGCCACCCGTTGCCGGGCCAGCCGCTGTTGCTCGGCCGACAGGGTGACCGAGCGCACCTGGGCGCCGCGCTCGGCGGCACGGATGCAGAGTTCTCCCCAGCCGGTGCCGATCTCCAGTACTCGGCTGCCCGGTCCGACGCCCGCGGTGTCGAGTAGTCGGTCGATCTTGCGGTGCTGGGCGTCTGCCAGCCCGGCCGTCGTCCCCGGGAGTTGGGTGAACAGCGCGCTGGAGTACGTCATCGTCTCGTCGAGAAACTCCGAGAACAACTCGTTCGACAGGTCGTAGTGGGCGGAGATGTTGCGCCGGGACTGAGCAGGGTTGTTGTGGGCAGAGCGCGGAGGACGGGGCAGCGTCACAGTCCGGAACCGTTGTAGCGCAGCGGGAACCAGGTCTCCCATGGACCTGCCGAACTCGGTGAGCAACCCGACGAGATCGGTGGAGTGCCACTCACCGGCCATGTACGACTCGCCGAACCCGATCAGGCCGTGGCGGCCGATCCGGCGGGCCAGGGCCTCGGGATGTTCGATGACCATCGTGGGCAGGGTCGGATCGGCCGCGCCGATCACGGTCCCGCCGGGAAACGCCAGCCGGACCGGCAATGTCGCGGCGGCGCGGCGTAGCAGTTGATCGGCCACCGCGCCCGAGATCGCGGCGACCGGCCCGCGCGGTGGACGTGCCACGTCCGGCCAGCGGGTGGGATCGATGGCGGGGAACGCTCCGGTCCGCGTGTTCACAATGACCTTCCTCGGTTCTGGGACCTTCCTGGGTTCTGCGACCTTCCTGGGTTCTGGGTAACGAACTCGACGACCTCGCCGGTGGGGCGGGGAACCACCGGCACCCGGCGCAGCCACAACTTGATCCCTTCAACGCGGATGGCGAGGGCACCGGCCAGCGGTGCCACCGGTGCGCTCAGTTGCAGGCGCAGGATCTCCCACGTGGTCGCCGGCCTGCGGTCGCCACGGAGGGTGGCGACGAAGGCCGGATGTCCTTCGCGGTGCAGCGAAATCGTCACGTCGAGTTGCTCCCCGGGTTCTGGAGCCAGGACCCGGTAGTGGCCCTCGACGGCGTTGAACGGTGAGACGTACATGCGCTTGGACACGCGTGCGAGCTGTCCGGCCGGAAGCAGGTAGGCATGCCGCCCGCCGTAGGTGTTGTGGACTTCGGCGACCACGCAACGTACTGTGCCGGCGGCATCGTGGCACCAGTACAGGCTCAGGGGATTGAACACGTATCCGAGCACGCGGGCCTGTAGTAGAGCGGTCACCCTGCCGCCGTCGAGGTCCACGTCGCGCGACACGAGGAATGCGTCCACCCGTTGGCGCAGTGTGTCTTTCGGTTCACCAGCGAAATGGTCGTCGACCTCGAAGCGGGCGAAGGGTCGCAGCCACCGTGGCAGTCGCGGCATCCGGTCGAGATCGACGTACCAGCTGTATCCGCGGTAGCTGAAGCGATGGTGCACGGGAGCGCGGCGCACGTGGGTGATCCTGGTGCGGTACAGCGCGGGAGTCAGCATGCCAGCGGCTCCGCAACCGGCCCACCGGCCCAACGGGCGCCCAGTCGCTCCGCGGCCCGCAGTCCCGATGCGGCGCCGTCCTCATGGAAACCCCAGCCGTGGTACGCCCCGGCGAAGACGACACGGTCGTCGTCGAGCTCAGGCAGGAGTTGTTGTGCGGCCACGGATTCGGTGGTGTAGGCGGGATGTTCGTAGACCATCTCGGCGATGACCTTCGACGGGTCCACCCGATGAGCGCCGCCCAGGGTCACCAGATACCGCCGGGAGCCACCCAGCCTCATCAGCCTGGTGATGTCGTAGCTGACGGTGACTGCGTGGTCTTCGGGGTCGATCAGGTAGTTCCACGAAGCGCGGGCTCTCGGCAGGCGGGGCAGTATCGACTCGTCGGTGTGCAGTTGAGCCTGGTTGAGGCTGTAGGGGATGGCGCCGAGGATGAGCCGTTCGTGCTCGCTGGGGTGGTCGAGCATCAGCAGCGCCTGGCTCGGGTGAGTGGCGATGACGACGGCATCGAACCGCCGTGGCGACTGCCCGCCGACGGTGACCAGTACGCCCTCGGCGACTCGCCGTACGGATCGCACGCGCGCGCCGGTGATCGCCTCGGGCAGCCGGGACACGACGGCGTCGACGTAGTTGACCGACCCGCCGACCACCGTGCGCCACGTCGGGGAACCGAACACCGACAGCATCCCGTGGTGCTGCAGGAAGACGAACAGGTACCGCGCCGGGTAGCGCAGTGCCTCACCGGGCGGGCATGACCACACGGCGGCGACCAGCGGGGTCATGAAACGGTCGGTGAAGTACCGGGAGAACCCGTGCCGGTGCAGGAACTCCTCGACGGTTACTTCGTCACCGGTCGCCGTGCGTCGCAGCAATTGCGTTGCCAGCCGGTGAAATCGGGTGATCTCGCCCAGCATCAGCAGATAGCGCGGCCGGCCCACAATGGACCAGCTGGGGAACAATCCGGCCAGGCCGCGCGCCCCGGCGTACTCCAACCCGGTGCCGTCGTCGCGTACGGACATCGACATGTCGGTGTCCTGCGTACGGATCCCGAGTTCGTCGAACAACCGGCACAGAGTGGGATACGTGCGGTCGTTGTGCACCAGGAAGGCCGTGTCGAGCGCGACGGTGCGGCCGTCTTCGACGACGTGCTGGGTGTGGGCATGCCCGCCGAAGCGGGCATCGGCTTCCAGCAGGGTGACGCGGTCCCGTGCGGACAGGACATACGCGGCCGTGAGGCCGGCGACACCGCTGCCTATCACCGCGACGGCACGTCCGCGAGGATGAATGATTTCCACACCCGGTATTCGGAGCCGGTCCGGGCGCGGATGGGAAGAACTTCTACCGGAGTTCGGCGATCACCTTGCCGAACGCCTCTGCGTGAGCGATCTGCACGATGACGTAGGTGATCCCGTACTTCTCGCGCAGACCGCGAATGTGGTCGGCCATGGCACTGACCGAGCCGGACAGCACGCCGGGGTGGCGGAGAAGTTCTTCGTCACTGAGCCCCGGGAGGAAATGGCGGGGGACGTTGAGGATGGGCATCTCGCTGCCGGGCGCGGGCATGGCGGTGACCGCGATGTTGAGCTCCAGCTGGCCGAAGCGGTCACCGGCGGCGTTGCGCAGGAACGAGATTCGGTCAGCCAAGGGATCTCCACCGACCTGATCACCACCGGTGAGGCCGATGATGTCGGCGGTCTGGGCGGCCACCGTCAGCAGCCGATCGCCGTTGCCCGCGATGAGGATCGGTATATCGGAGGCGTGTTCTTTCAGGTACTCGGTGGTGTGGCGCAGATGATCGATGCGCTCGCGGGCGATGGGGAACGGCAGTTCGGCGGCCTCGAACTCCTCGCGCACGTAGCCGGCGCCGAGGCCGAGGTCGAACCTTCCGCCGGACAGATCCCGCAGCGCGGTGGCGTCGCGCGCCAGCAGCGCCGGCTTGTAGAACCCGGCATTGAGCACGAACGTTCCGACGCGCAGCGTGCTCGTCGCCGCGGCGATCGCGGTCAGGGTGGGGAACGGGGCAGGCGCGCCGAGATGGTCGGGGACGTTCAGCACGTCGAAGCCGAGGTCTTCGGCACGCCGGGCCTCGTCGGCAATCTGAGACTGGGACTCGGCGACGCGCAGGCTGACGCCGAAGCGGAAATCGTTGGGCATCACCCGATCTTAAGCACGGTCCGTGCAGGTTTGGAGGCGTCTGCGGCGGGCAATTCTGAGCCGTGACAAGTCACCCGACGGTGGGCGTGGAGGAAGAGTTCCTGCTCATCGACTCGCAGAGCGGCGAACCGATCGCCCGGAACAAGCAGGTCGCCGCCAGCGCCGCCGAGCACGGGGTCGACCTGCAACTGGAGCTGACCAGCTGCCAGGTCGAGACGACCACGGACGTGATGGCCACCAGCAGCGCGCTGCGCTCCGAGCTCGGCAGGCTGCGCCGGACTGCCGCCCAGGCCGCCGCGGCGAACGGTGCGCAGTTGCTGGCCGTCGCGCTACCGCCGACTGTGCCGCACAAGTTCCCGGTGACACCGACCGCGCGCTACCGAAGGATCGCCCACCGGTTCGGCATGATCGCTCACGAACAGGGCATCTGTGGCTGCCACGTCCATGTCGCGGTGCCGGACCGGGACGCGGCGATTCATGTCAGCAACTGGCTCCGGCCGTGGCTGCATGTGCTGTTGGCGCTGACCGCCAACTCGGCGATCTATCGAAACACCGACAGCGGCTATGCCAGCTTCCGCAGCGTGCTGTGGTCGCGGTGGCCGAGTTCGGGACCTCCGCCGCATTTCGATTCCGTCGCGCACTATGACGCCGCGGTCGCGATGCTGGAGCGGGCCGGCGCTGCGTTGGATGACGGCATGATCTATTGGGATGTCCGGCCGTCGGCGAATTTCCCGACCGTGGAGGTGCGGGTGTCCGATGTGCCTGCGACGGTGGCCGAGACGGTGTTGCTCGCCACGTTGATCCGTGCCGGGGCGATGACGGCGTTGCGCGGCTACGACGAAGGCGAATCAATTCCGTGCCTGGCGGACAGCCAGATCCGCGCGGCGCATTGGAAAGCCGCCCACGACGGCCTGGACGGAGACGGCATCGATCTGCTGGGAGATCAGTCGACGGTCCCGGTTCGGGATCTGCTCGGTCGATTCGTCGAGACGGTGCGGCCGGCCCTGGTGGCGCTGGGCGACCACGAGATGGTGCGAGGCGAACTCGCCCGCGTCGTGGCCGAAGGCAACGGCGCGATCCGGCAGCGTCGCGCCTGGCGGAAGCGAAATGAAATCACTGATGTGATCGGCGAATTGGCGGCCGCCGTGACCAGCGACTAGCTCGCCCAGCGGCGCAGGAAATCCACCCAGGGGTCGGGGAGCTCGTGGTGCACCGCGCCGGCCAGGATGCGTTCCAGATATCCCGGCCGCGGCGGTCCGGGTTCGACGCGGTGATCGATGTAGACCCAGGCGGGTTCGGGGCCGTCCGCCGTGTGCACGGTCAGGCGGTCGCGGCGATAGCGCACCGGCACCCCCTCGGCGCTGTCGAGCGCGGCGAGGTCATGGTCGGTGACCTGCCACAGGACACCGTGTACCTGTGCTGTGCCGAGCGGTGCGATGGTGGCCACGCCGCGCTGGTTGATCAGCCAGTTGTGGCCGTCCAGGTGGGCCGGGGCGGGATCGATCGCGCCCGGACAGCGCCGGGCCATCTGTGTCACGCACAGATTGGAGCCGTAGGCGAAGTACGGGTGAAGCATTCAGCCCTTCACGGTCAGATAGATCAGCACCACGTTGAGCACACTAATCAATCCCGCAACACCCCAGCCCAGCGCCGTGGTGAGGCGGTGGTTGACGTCCTCACCCATCAGATTCGCCCGACTGGTCAACCGCACCAGCGGGATGAGGGCCATCGGTATGCCGAAGGAGAGCACGACCTGCGAGAGGACCAGGGCCCGGCTGGGGTCCACGCCGATGGCCAGGATGACCAGCGCCGGGATCAGGGTGACCAACCGGCGCAGCAGCAACGGGTAGGAGCGACGCAGCAACCCCTGCATGATCATCGCGCCCGCGTACGCACCGACGGAGGTGGACGCCAGGCCCGAGGCCAGCAGCCCGATGGCGAACAGCAGCGCCACCGTCGGGCCCAGGGTGTCGCGGACCGCGGCATGGGCACCCTCGATGGAGTCGGTGTCGTCGCGTCCCTGCAGGTTGGTGGCTGCGACCAGCAGCATGGCCAGGTTCACCGCGCCGGCCAGCAGCATCGCCAGCCCGACGTCGTAGCGGGTTATCCGCAGCAGGCGTCGCCGTACGGCGCCCGGCTGGAGGTGACCGTGACGATCGCGGGCCAGGCCGGAGTGCAGGTAGACCGCGTGCGGCATCACCGTGGCACCGAGCATCGCGGTGGCCAGCAGCAGGCTTTCGGCGCCCTGGAACCGGGGAATCAGACCGGCGGCGACCTCAGCAGGTGGAGGAGTCTCGACGAACAGGCTGGTGAGAAATCCGATGGCGATGATCATCAGCAGTCCGGTGATCACCCGCTCGAAGACCCGTTGACCCTGTCGGTTCTGCACGCTCAGCAGCAGCAGCGACACCAGCCCGGTGATGATTCCGCCGAGGAGCAGCGGCAGGTCGAACAACAGGTGCAGCGCGATCGCCCCGCCGACCACCTCGGCGAGATCGGTTGCCACAGCCACCAATTCGGCCTGTATCCAGTAGGCAATCCGGGTCGGGGTGCGGCTGTTGTCGGCGACCACCTCGGGCAGCGAGCGTCCGGTGACCAGGCCCAACTTGGCCGAGAGGTACTGCACCAGGCCGGCCATCGCGTTGGCCACGACGATCACCCAGACCAGCAGGTAGCCGAACTGCGCACCCGCGCTGACATTGGCGGCGACGTTGCCCGGATCGACGTAGGCGATCGCAGCGACGAATGCCGGTCCGAGCAGCGACCAGCTCGGGATGGTGCGCGTCTTCGTGTCCTCTAGCAACGGCCTACCTTCTATCCGGGTATACGAATAGAAAAGTTAGGGTACCCGAAAATTCGCGCGATAGTCAGCGGCGGGGGTCGGGCATCGCCGTCACCAGCCGACGCCGAAGCCGCCGAACCCGAACACCGGGCCGTACCAGGGGCCGTAGTTGTTCAAGGCGGGCGGCGAGGTCACGATCGCGGTGCTGCCGTTGGTCTGGCATTGCGTGGTGTTGGGCGACGTGGTGGTGCATTTCGGTGCGGCCGAGCCCGCCGGGGCCGTGAGAATCGCCAAACCTGGCACCGCCAGCAACGCCACCAGACACCGCGAGATGTTGTTCATGACGAGCTCCGATCGATGGAGCAAGTCTACGTCCGAACGGCGCTGTCAGCGCTGGTCAGAGGACAAAAAAGTCGTCATCCCAGGGGAACATCCCGTATCCGGGCTGCGGCGGCGTCGAGTCGATCTGAACGTTGCCCTCGGACGCGCACTCAGTGGTCTGCCCACCCTCGACCGAACTGCCGCCGGTCACCTCGCACTGGGGCAGCAGGCGCGGCTCGCTGGGGGCGCTGGGTTCGGCCGAGGCCAGCGGGGCCAAGGCGATCGCCGCGGAAGCACCGCCAACCATGAGGCAACCGGTCAACGTGGTGAGGCGAATCTTCATGGCAACGGTCCTTCCAAGGTGGGTCTACCCGGCAGCGTACAGACCCTTACCCGTGATCAACGGCAGATCGAGAGTGGTTCGGATACCCGGCTTGGCGTCCACCACGGCCGGGATCGCGTTGACCACCCGGGCCGCCGTGGCAACCAGGCCCGCATGGTTGTGATCGCCGTTTGGGCTGCTCAGGCAGAGGTCCAGCGTGTAGGACGGTTCACCGGTCACCACGACCCGGTACGAGCCGCCCTCCTGCGCGGGCTGGGGCCAATCGGGGCACAAATCGTCGCGCAGCCGTGTCACATGCTCCAGCACCACGGCCGCCTTGCCGTCGCGCATACCGCGCACCTCGAAACGCAATGCGGCGGTGGTCCCCTCGGGGATCCGCCCGGCCGCGATGTCGAAGTCCTCCGGCGCCGGAACCCGCGTGTGCTCTTCGGTGACCGCGTCGAGTTCGATGCCGAGCCCCGCGGCCAGCTGCCGGACCACTGAACCCCAGGCCAGGGTCAGCACGCCTGGTTGCAGCAGCATCGGAGTCTCGTCGATCGGCTTGCCGAAGCCCATCACGTCGAACATCACCGCCGGGCTGTCGTACGTCGCGTAGTCGACGATCTCCATGCACCGGATCTGCTCGATCTGCTGACAGGTACCGGCAAGGGCAAGGGGCAGAAGGTCGTTGGCGAAACCGGGATCGATGCCGTTGACGAAGATGCTGGCCCCGCCGGCCTCGGCAGCGGTGGCGATGGGTTCGATCAACTCGGCCGGCAGCACCTCCCACGGGTACTGGAGAAAGACCGCGGAGCTGGCGACGACATTGACCCCGGCCGACAGGATGCGCCGGTAGTCCTCAAGGGCCTCGGGCAGCCGGTTGTCGGCAAGCGCGGTGTAGACCACGCATTCCGGCTTGTCGGCCAGGATCGCGTCGAGGTCGTCCGTGGCCAGGACGCCCGTCGAAACATCAAGGCCGGCAAGCTCTCCGGCGTCCTTACCGGCTTTGGCCGACGAGGACACCCACACCCCGGTGAGTTCATAGTCCGGGTTGGTGACGAGCTGGGCCAGGGCATGCTTGCCGACGTTGCCGGTGCCTATCGCCGCTACACGGATGGTCATTGCTCTCCTCAGAGGTCGGGGATGGGGAGGTCGAGATTGGGCATGTTCAGGCCGCCGTCGACCTCCAGAATCTTGCCGGTCAGATAGCCACCGGCGGGGGAGGACAGGTACACCGCGGCGGCGGCGATGTCGGCCGGATCGCCGAGCCGGCGGAGCGGGGTGGCCTGCTCCATCGGCCCGCGCAGCGCGTCGTTGGAGGCGACGATGTCGAGGGCCGAGGTGAGGATCGAACCGGGCGCGATGGCGTTGACGCGGATGCGGGGGCTCAGGTCCAGCGCGGACAGTCGGGTGTAGTGCGCCAGTGCGGCCTTCGCGGTGCCGTAGGCGGCGAACCCACGACCGGCCAGGCGCCCCACCGTGGAGGTGATGTTGATGATGCTGCCGCCGCCCGAGTGCTCGAGCATCAGCGGAACCGCCGCGCAGGTCAGCGCGTGCGCGGTCGACACGTTGAAGGTGAAGGCGTCGCGCAGGTCCTTGGTGGAGGTGTTCATCAAGGGTGCCGGCATGGTGCCGCCGACGTTGTTGACGACGATGTCTAGTTTCCCGAACACGTCCACCGCAGCGGCCGCGAGCTCGGCGGTGGCCTCGGGGTGGGCCAGGTCGGCCGCGACTACGTGGGCCCGCCGCCCGGTCGCGGCGATCTGGGCGGCAACCTCGTCGAGTTGGGTCTGCGTACGGGCCGCGATGACCACGTCCGCACCGGCTTCCGCGAATGCCAGGGCAGTGGCTGCGCCCAATCCGCGGCCGGCTCCGGTGACGATCGCAACCTTGTCGTCGAGTCGGAATCTGTCCAGAATCACGTGTACTCCAATCGCTTGCTCGGCGTCACGCTAGCAGGGGGAGCGGGCGCATGTGAGAGGTTTCTGAAACACGTTCTAGTTGTCCCGTGGTACCCGCCTTCGGGTCGCGCAGTGTGCGCAAAGCCCTCCGCGGTGGCGCTGCCGGGCGCACAATTGAGGGGTCAGCTCAAGGTGGGAGCCGCGATGACCCAGCAGCGATATGACTTCTTCGGCGACTTGTTCGCGCGGTACTTCAGCCCCGCGATCGATCGGTACCCATCCACGGCGGGCACCCTTGTCCACCGCCTACTGGCGTGTACCGACGACGTGCAGGACCGATTGGCCCAGGCGCGCCTCGCGGCCGCCGCGTGGGGTGAGGAGGAGATGGGCCACCCAGGCCACGTGCACGCGACGTCCGAGTTGTTCGTCTTCACCCAGTGCGGTCTGATGTACGGCGCGCGTTTCGCCGATGCTCGTCACGGCCTGTATTACCTGGCCACTCCGGACCCGATGTTCGACGCCTTCGTCGACCAGATCGAGCACACATCGCTGCGCCCGGGCGCGGTGGTCGCCGTCGATCGTCGCTGCAGCCACGATCTCGAATCGGCCCACCCCATGGATGCCGCGTTGCGCCGCATCCTCGATGAACACGAGGCCTTGCGCGTCGACGTCACTGTGTGATGCCGCTTCCGGCGGGTTGATGTTAACGCCGTGTTTCGGTGGTGTTCGGTGCGTATTAACCCGTATGTGTTCGGTATGAGTCTGTCGGACAAGGGATTTCGCCGATTTACGGTTTAGCACACCTCACCGAAACCGAAGGGCGGGCTGAACCCAGTGAAACGGAACTTGAAGGGCTTGTGTGTTGCCGGTGCCGCGCTGTGTGGACTGGGGACGGCGTTGGCCGCGCCGGCTGCGGCCGCGCCCACCGAGTCGACGGCGAGCCAAACCATCAGTGACCTCGAAAGTCAGGGCTACCGGGTGATCTTGAGCAAGGTCGGCACCAAAGCCATCGACGACTGCACGGTCAGCGCGGTGCGCCAGGGCCGCTCGGTCACCGGCCCGCAAGTGCCGGCCGGAGCGGCGAGCATCACGTCGTTCAACCCGGGACAGAATCTGCAGTACACGACGGTGTACGTGGATCTGGACTGCAGGCGCTGAGCTACTTCTTGGCGGCAGCCTTCTTGGCCGCTGTTTTCTTCGCCGGTGCCTTCTTGGCGGCAGCTTTCTTCGCGGGCGCCTTCTTGGCGGGTTCTTTCGCGGCGCTGCCCCTGGCCTTCACGCTGGCCTCGAGTTTGGCCAGCAGGTCGGACACATCCTCGGTCTCGTCGAGCTCGGTCGGCTGTTCCTCGACAGAAAATGCTTCTCCGCCTTCGAGTTTGGCCTGAACCAGTTCGTGTAGCTGTTCCTGATAGTCGTCGCGGAACTGGTCCGGCTTGAAGTCGTCGGTCATCGACTCCACGACCTGCCCGGCCATCTTCAACTCGGCCGGCTTGATCTCGACTTCCTTGTCCAGCACCGGGAAGTCGGGATCGCGGATCTCGTCGGGCCACAGCAGGGTGTGGATCATCATCACGTTGCGCTTGCTGAAGTCCTTGACCCGTAACGCCGCCAGCCGGGTCTTGTTGCGTAACGAGAAGTGCACGATGGCCACGCGTTCGGTCTCGGCGAGGGTCTTGGCCAACAGCACGTAGGACTTGGACGACTTGGAGTCGGGCTCCAGGAAATAGCTCTTGTCGTACATCAACGGGTCGAGTTGGTCGGCCGGGATGAACTCGACCACTTCGATCTCACGGCTGCGTTCTTCGGGCAGTGTGGCGATGTCCTCGTCGGTGATCACCACCATCTGCCCGTCGTCGGATTCGAACGCCTTGTTGATGTCGCGGAACTCGACGACCTCGCCACACACTTCGCAGACCCGCTTGTAGCGGATGCGCCCGTTGTCCTTGGCGTGGACCTGGTGGAACTTGATGTCGTGGTCCTCGGTCGCGCTGTAGACCTTGACCGGCACGTTCACCAGGCCGAAGGCGATCGAACCCTTCCAGATGGATCGCATTTGCCCAGTATGGCTTGATCCGGCGGTCTGTGCGAAGAACCGCCGGATCGGTGCGCCGTGTCAGATGCCCTTGACCAGGCGGCAGACCGACTCGGGCGGGTTGACATCGGCGCTCACCCACGCGGCCGGAACCGGATCGCCGGCCACCGTGCGCAGGGGCACCACACCGGCCCATCCGCCGGGCTGGGACGATTCCTCCACCTGCGCCGGCGGGGCGTCGCGCACCTTGACCGTCCAGCCGTCGGGCGTGATCGGCAGGGCGACTGCGAGCGTCGCGACGAGCTCCTTCTTCGTGCTGGCACGCACCTCCGAACTGCGGCCCGGGATCAGCGAATCGCTCAGCAGATCCAGCGCGTACGCCGCCTCCCGTGGGTCGATGACCGTCAGATTTCCGCGAACCACGGCCGACCGGTAGTTCGCGGTGGAATCGAAAAGGGTGTCCGCCACCACGATTCCGTCGAGAAGCGTGACGCAGAACGCGGCGGGTGCTCCGGCCGCGACATGCCGCAGCGCACCCGCGCCTGTCGAGCCGTGCAGGAGGATCCGGTCACCGTCGCGGGCGTAGAGCATGGGCACCACCCACGGCTGCCCGTCCAGCACTGTCGCGAGCGTGCCCACCGAGGCGGCGTCGAGGACCGAGTCCAGGTCGGGCCGGTCGGTGCGGGCGCGTTCGCGTTCTCTCCTGATCTGGTTCACGGAACGAATTCTGCGGGCATTGCGGCATGGCCAGAAGGTCCAGAACTGCTGAATCTATGCAGACCACTATTGTGGCTCGTATGGCGCGCCACGCTCCCGAGCTGCACTTGGCCTTGCAGCTCCCTGCCGACGAGTCCCCGCTGCGACAGCGCATCGCGGCGGCGGTCATCGAGCAGATCAGGCTGGGCCGGCTCGGGCCCGGCGACGCGCTGCCCTCGACCCGCAGTCTGGCCGCCGAACTCGCGGTGGCCCGCTCGTCGGTGGTCGACGCGTACGACGAGCTCGCCGCGGCCGGGTACACCACCGCCCAGCTCGGATCGGGTACACGGATCGCTGCCGGGGCAGATGTCGCAGCCCACGCCGGTGCGGCCTCCCATGTCACCGCAAGCGGTGTCGTGCCCGCGGTGCGGCGTGCCCCACGGGAACAGGCACCGATGTGGGACCTCATGCCCGGCCACCCTGACCCGGGCCTGATCTCGACCACCGACTGGCGCCGCGCCTGGCGGGCCGCCGCTGTTGCGCCCATATCGCCGGCGGCCGCGGGGCCGCACGGGCACGTCGAGCTGCGCCACGCCTTGGCGGGGCATCTGCGTCGCACCCGCGGAATCGTCGCCGACCCGAGCGAGCTGATCATCGTGCCCGGCGTGGCCTCGGCCTTGCGCACCGTCACCGCGGCAGCGGGGCTGGCCGGCCGCGATGTCGCGGTCGAGGAACCCGGTTATGACGAGGCGCGGCGGGTCTTCGAAATGTCCGGCGCCCGAACGCGTGCCGTGGCGGTCGACGGTGACGGTCTCGACCCGGCATCACTGCGCGATTCCGATGCGGCGGTGTATTGCACCCCGGCACACCAGTATCCGCTCGGGGCACGGCTACCGGTGCCGCGCCGCGCCCGGCTGGTGCAGTGGGCGGACCGGACCGGCAGCCTGCTCATCGAGGACGACTACGACGGGGAGTTCCGCTACGACGTATCCGCGTTGCCCGCGTTGCGGGGCATCGACGGCGGGCGCGATCGTGTGGCCTACATCGGGACGGCGTCGAAGGTTCTCACGCCCGCACTGCGGGTGGCCTGGCTGCTGCCACCGCCGAGGCTGCACGACGGTGTCGTCGACGCACTGGAAGCCAGCGGTGAATCCGTCTGTACCGTAACCGCTCTCGCATTGGCCCGGTTCATCGAGTCGGGTGCGCTGACTCGGCACCTCGCCAGGGCGGCGCGCACGTACTCGGCGCGGCGGTCGGCGCTAGTCAATGCGCTCCGACGGCGCTGCGCCGGCATCCGACTGGAGGGCGTCGAGGCGGGTTTGCACCTGGTGGTGCGGCTGCCCGACGAGGCCGACGACTTCACGGTCGCTGCGACGCTGCGTGACCGGGGTGTCGCCGTATCGCCGCTGTCAGGTTTCTTCCTGGGCTTCTCGCACGTTGCCGCCGCCCGCGGCCTGGTGTGCGGATACTCCCGTCTGCCCGAGACCCAGGCCGACGTCGTGGCCGAGATCATCGCGGCCGCGATCCGTCGGCCGTGAGCGCGCTCAGGACTGCGCTGCGGCGTCTCGCGCCGCTCGATCCGGCAGGTCGGCACCGGGCCGGGCCACCGTCAACGCCGCCGACAACGCAGCGGACCTCAGGACACCCTCGAGCGCCTCGGTGCTGATCCGGGACAGGTCGCGGCGGCGGTCCGCGCCGAGCAGCCCCAACGACCACACCGCGTCGAGCAGGCCGGTCATGAAGGCGTCGCCGGCCCCGACGGTGTCCACCACCTGTACCGATCGCGCCGGGACCGACACCGAACCGGCCCGGCACACGGCAAACGCGCCACGCTCGCCCGACGTCACCGTGACGATGGATGGGCCGACCTCGAGCCAGGCCCGCGCGATCTGCTCCGGGGAGTGCCGGGGGTCCAGCCAGCGCAGATCTTCCTCGGACGTCTTGACGATGTCGACGCGTTCGACCAGCCGGTCGATGCGCCCCCGCGCGATGTCGTCGTCGCGGATCACATCCGGGCGGACATTCGGATCGAAAGTGAGGGTCGCCGACATCCGATAGGCATCGAGCAGTGCGGCGGTGGCGCGGCACCCCGGTTCCAGCACAGTCGCGATCGAACCGGTGTGAACCAGCAGCGGGGTTGCCACCTCGGGAGTGCCCGCCAGTTGCCAGTCGATGTCGAACTGGTAGTGGGCCGATCCTGCGGCGCTCAGCGTGGCCATTGCCGTGGGTGTCCGGCTCGCGCCGGTGCTACCCGAAACAAGTTGTACCCCAGCGCTTTCCACGTACTCGACGATGCGTTTGCCGTGGTCGTCGGGGGCGATGTGGGTGAGGAAGTCGACGCCGCGGCCAAGCCGGCCGAGACCGACGGCAACATTGAGTGGGCTGCCGCCGACGTACTCTCCGACGACGCTGCCATCTCGTTCGACGATGTCGATCAGTGCCTCGCCGATGACCAGAGCCCGGCTCATGGCTCCATGGTAGGTGGGTTCGGCTACAGCCGTCCGGCGATGAACCCCGCCGCCTGGTCCGGGTACGGCGGAAGCTCGTATGCGCTGTGAGCCGCGCGGAGACGCCCACCCTGGACACAGATCGGATCGCCCGGGCTGCACAGGTCGATGGCCCGACCCGCGAATAGCCCGGTACCGGACAGCGGAGTGCCGAACCGGTTGCCGGGATTGCCGAACACCGCCACCGCGGCGACGCGGTCGGCGCTGTAGGGCGGCAACGCGGGAGCCGAGCCGATCATGCCGATCCGGTCACCGATCGGCGGTACACCCGCCAACATCGAGACGGCGGCTGCGCCCTGCGAGAAACCACCGAGCACCACCTGGGTGCCGGGACATTGGTCGGCAAGCCAGGCGATGTGTCCGGCGGCGTCGTTCGCTCCTTCTGCGGTGGTCAGGAAGTTGAGCCCGGCCGGATAGTTCACCCCGTACACGCCGAGGCTGCGCGGCGCGATCCTCGGCGCGAGTTGGTCGACGAGCGCCTGACCCACCCGACCGATGCCGGGTGCCTCACCGGTGCCGCGGGCGAAGACCACCTCGACATCCGAGCACGGGTCGGCCGATGCCGCGGGTACCGGGCTGATGAGGCCGGCCGTCGCAATCGATACAGCGATGGCCGACCGGAGGACTGCGGTGTTCAGCGACATCAGCCCATGTTCACATTTTGGCGGCACATCAGTTCGGTTCATCGCCGAACTGCTTCGAGACGCTGTCGCACAACTTCCAGGTCCCATCCTCTTTGAGGAAATACAGCGCTCCCTTCAGAGGTGGATCGGACCGGGTGAATTGGGCCTGTGCGACGTCCCCACGAACGGTCACGTCGGTGATGTCGATCGGCTTCTTCCGCGAAGGATCAGGCGACTGGGGGCCCAGTGGGTCCCAGGTATCGAGCTGCAGGAGCTCGTCAGCCTCCTCCGCGCACATCATGTCCAAAACCTTGCGCTGATCGTCGGTGTCGACCGCCTCGGCGAAACTGATTGCTCTGGAACGGATCTCCCGCTCCGTCGAATTCGGTCCGCCTGCGAGCGTGAAGTACGCCAACACCACTCCGGCGACGAGCAACGTGGCCACCACGGTCGAGACGATCCACCATCCGGTGCGGGACTTCTTGACCGGCGGTTGGGCAGCCGACACGTACGGCGGTTGTGGGTAAGGCGCACCGGGCGGTTGAGGTGGCGGCCATTGCGGCGGTTGAGGTGGCGGCCATTGGGGCGGCTGAAACGGCGGCCAGGGCGGGGGCTGTGGCGGAGGCGTCGTCATTGCTCGTCCCAGCGACGCATCAGGAGCTCGTCGAGTTCCGCGCCGAATTCGCCGGGCGGATCGAAATTGCCTTCATAGGCGAGGGTCACCTTCCCGGGGAGGCGGCTGTTCACGCAGTAATACAGCTGCCCCGAATCCTTCGTGAACCACATCATCTGCGAGGGTTGGGACTCGATCTCGTCAAAACTCTCGCTCGGAAACCAGTCATATCCTTCCAAGCTCTCCCAGGCATCCGGGCGCTTGATTCCATAAGACTCCCAATCCTGGGCGGTAAATCCCGGATGTACCTCGCGCAGAAACGTCTGTACGGCAGCGGGAAAGCAATCGAAGAATTCTGTCGTGGGCTGTCCGAGGACAGCCGGATCCCAGCCGAGCCACAGTGCTGGAAAGCCATCTCTGGCTTGTCCCGCCACGTAAATGAGGACGTTTTCGGCCAAGCCGTCTGATTGTCGGCGAAAGACCCTGACATCGGAGAGTTCGTCCTGAAATCGTCGGGCGAAGCCGGGAAGTAGGTCGATGAAATCCGAGCCCCACAAGGACAGGGCGCGACGACATCTGTCCGATGAGGTGTCGGCGGATGCGATCGGTCGCCATTTCTGCGGTATCGCCGCCAGTTCTGGTGATTCTGCCCCGACCGGGGTCCAGGTGGCATTCCCTCCGCCGACCTCGGCGAGGATATCGCCGACTGCATATTCTGCCACTGTGACCTCCTAAGGGCTCTGGCTCGCCAGGAGCGCATTTATCAGGTTCTGCATGTCGGTCATCTTTTGCGTTTGCAGCGCTATCTGTTCGTCCACCCAGGCGGAGTCGGCTTTCGGCAGGAGCCGGAGAGGACTGCCCGAACTCTTGCCCGAATTTGGGCCGGTACCCATCCATTGCAGATTTGCCGGAGTGGTCGCAACGATCATCATGTTGCGGGCATTCAGGTCTTTGAAGCCGGGCATCTGGATGAGGGCGGCCAGTGGAACAATGTGGTCGGCCGAAACCTTTGGTGTCTTGCCGTCTGCGTGGAACCCATATGTTTCGTTCGGGTACGCCCGATTTGTATCTGTTCCACCCGGTCGAGGCGTCCCATTGAGGGGCATGTCGCCGATCTGTTTTGCCGAGGGTGGGTTGTCTTTGCGGATTTCCTTGTGCAACCCGGAAAGTTCTTTGGGTACCAAGTGGCGCGCTCGATCCATGTCTTTGACTCCGGGCAGGGGGCCCGGGTTCCATCCGGATCGCGCGACACCTTGTCGTTGGTTTTCGACCTCGCGTATCTTCGCCGGGCTGGGTGATGCGAACGCCGGGCCGCCCGGATTCCCATCGTTTATCAGGCGGACGGCCTCGACGCATCCGCGATCGCGTTGCTGAAGCACCGCCCGCTCGGCGTTCAGTGCCTCGGCTTCAGCGTTGTAAGCGTCGACGGCTGCGTGGTCGTAAAGATTGGGCTTGAAACTGTTGTGCTGACTTCTGCGCTGATCATGGCTGGCTTCGGCAGCGACGAGATCCGGACAGACATCCATCTTCGTCGTAGTGGCGTGCGCCGCCGGTGCTGCGATCAGGGCGTTCGCGAAGACCAGGATCGTGAGGATCAGGGCTACAACGGAACTGCGTCGATTCATCTCGGCCTTCCCCCAAGGTCGCATTCGCGCCCGAACATCACGTTCCGTACGGCACGTCGATCGGGATCATTGTATGACCGTTGATACCGGGTGGTGGCCGCGAAACAGGTGACCTCTGAAGGATGACTGATAGGCATTTGCTACTGGATATCCGCGTATAGGTTGGGAACATGGAGCGCTATGAACGGGTTCGGCTGACGAACCCAGACAAGGTGCTCTATCCCGCCACCGGCACCACCAAAGCCGAGGTGTTCGACTATTACCTCAGCATCGCCGAGGTGATGCTTCCCCACATGGCCGGCCGCCCGGTGACCCGAAAGCGTTGGCCGAACGGGGTGGCAGCGGCGTCGTTCTTCGAAAAGCAGCTGGCGTCTTCGGCACCGAGCTGGCTGGAGCGCGGCAGCATCGCGCACAAGTCGGGTACCACCACCTACCCGATCATCAACACCCGCGAGGGGCTGGCCTGGATCGCCCAGCAGGCCTCGCTGGAAGTGCATGTGCCGCAATGGCGGTTCTCCGCCGACGGGAGCCAGGGACCGGCCACGCGCATCGTGTTCGACCTTGATCCGGGCGAAGGCGTCACCATGCCGCAGCTGTGCGACGTGGCCCAGGCGGTGCGCGAACTCATGGGTGATATCGGGCTGACGACGTATCCGCTGACCAGCGGCAGCAAGGGTCTGCACCTGTATGTGCCTCTGGCCGAGCCGATCAGCTCCCGTGGTGCCTCGGTCCTGGCCAAGCGGGTGGCCCAACAACTCGAGCAGTCGATGCCGAAGCTGGTCACCGCCACCATGACCCGCAGTGTGCGGGCGCAGAAGATATTCCTGGACTGGAGCCAGAACAACGGGGCCAAGACCACGATCGCTCCGTACTCGCTGCGCGGGCGTGAGCACCCGACCGTCGCCGCGCCTCGCACTTGGGACGAGATCGGCGACCCGGATCTGCGCCACCTGCGATTCGATGAGGTGTTGCAACGGGTTTCCGATGACGGTGACCTGCTGGCCGGGCTCGACGAGGATGCACCCCGGATCGACAAACTCACCACCTACCGCAGCATGCGCGATGCGGGTAAGACGCCCGAGCCGGTGCCGGCGGGATCGCCCACGACCGGCAACAACGACGCCTTCGTCATCCAGGAACACCATGCAAGGCGGTTGCACTACGACTTCCGCCTGGAGCGAGACGGGGTGCTGGTCAGCTGGGCGGTGCCCAAGAACCTGCCCGAGACCACGTCGGTGAATCACCTTGCCGTCCATACCGAAGACCATCCGATGGAATACCTGACGTTTCACGGCGAGATTCCCAAAGGCGAGTATGGCGGCGGCAAGGTTATCGTCTGGGACACCGGTACGTACGAGACGGAGAAGTTCCGCGATCATTCCCCCGACGGCCCGGATCAAGGCGGGGAAGTGATCGTCACGTTGCACGGCGAGAAGATCCAGGGCCGGTACGCGCTGATCCAGACCGAGGGCAAGAACTGGCTGGCGCACCGGATGAAGGACCAGAAGTCGGCCATGCCCGAACCGAAGGACTTCGCGCCGATGCTGGCCACCGAGGGTTCGGTCGCCAAACTCAAGGCCGGCCAGTGGGCATTCGAGGGCAAATGGGACGGCTACCGGCTGCTGGTGGACGCCGATCACGGTCGCCTGCAACTGCGTTCCCGTCGCGGACGTGACGTCACCGGCGAGTACCCGCAATTGGAAGCGCTGGCCGCCGATCTCGCCGACCACCACGTGGTGCTCGACGGCGAGGTGGTGGCGCTTGACGACTCCGGGGTGCCCAGCTTCGGCGAGATGCAGAACCGGGCCCGCTCCACCCGCGTCGAGTTCTGGGCCTTCGACGTCCTGTGGCTCGACGGCCGGTCCCTGCTGCGCGCCAAGTATTCCGACCGTCGAAAGGTGTTGGAGGCGTTGGCTGCCGGCGGCGGCCTGATCGTGCCCGAGCCGCTGCCCGGCGACGGTCCCGAGGCCATGGAACATGCCCGTGAGCACCGGTTCGAAGGTGTGGTGGCCAAGAAGCGGGACTCCACCTATCAGCCGGGCCGTCGGTCGGCCTCCTGGATCAAGGACAAGATCTGGAACACCCAGGAGGTGGTGATCGGTGGTTGGCGCCAGGGGGAGGGGGGCCGCAGCAGCGGGATCGGGGCGCTGCTGCTCGGCGTCCCCGGCCCCGACGGCCTGCAGTTCGCGGGCCGCGTCGGCACCGGGTTCACCGAGAAGGAACTGAGCAAGCTGAAAGGCATGCTGGCCCCGCTGCACACCGACGAGTCGCCGTTCGACAAACCGCTGCCGAAGCTCGATGCCAGAGGAGTGACGTTCGTGCGGCCCGACCTGGTCGGCGAGGTGCGTTACAGCGAGCGCACCAGCGACCGCCGGCTGCGCCAGCCCAGCTGGCGTGGGCTGCGGCCCGACAAGACGCCGGACGAGGTGGTCTGGGAATGATGTGGCGACTCTCTTCGCGTCATCGAGCCAGCGATTCAAACGCATCGGCGGTTGTGCGATCGGCGGGAAAGAGCAACTCGATGGCCAATTCGGAAATCGTGACCTCGAACGGCATGTCGAAGGTGCCGAACATGCCGAAGAACGACCACTCGCCGCCGTCGGGTGCCCGGACTCTGACTGGGCCGAGATTCTGCGCGAAGTCGGATTCACTTGCCGCACTGTGGTCTTCGTCCGGCATATACGTCTCGAACTCCTCCAGCAGCTGCACGAGCTGTCGGTCGGCGGTGACGGCGAGCTGGCGCTGAATGCGATCGCGAAAGTAGGCCATGACGTCGCGGGCATTGATGATCTGCGGAACCAACTCCAGTGCGACGCGGAGGACGTTGACCGGCGGGTTCAGCAGGGCAGGGTCGATGGTCGCGATGAGTGGCTGTATGGCGGCGTTTGCGGCGACGAGGTTCCAATTGCGGTCGAAGACGACTGCCGGATACGGCTCATGACTTTTCAGGATCCGCTCCAACGCCTCGCGGATCGGGGCGAGTTCAGGTGCGCCGAACGCATGCTCGGGAAATGCCGGAGCGTGCCCCGCGGCAAGCAGCAGCTGGTTGCGTTCGCGGAACGGTAGTTCGAGCCGTTCTCCAAGCCGCAGCAGCATGTCTCGCCCGGGTTTGGAGCGGCCGGTCTCGACGAAGCTCAGATGACGCGCCGACACGCCCGCGTCGAGTGCCAGCTCCAGCTGGGTCAGCCGACGCCGTTGCCGCCATTCCCGCAGCAGCGGCCCGACCTGAGGAGTGAGGCTGGTGATCGCCATTCGCACCGACTGTAGCCGGATGAGGTGCGCTGCTCCATTACCTCCAGGTAATCGACAGCACGACCTCTGACCTCGACGATCACTGGAATGACTGTTGGGAGGACGAAATGACCAATTTGCTCCGACGGCTGGTCTGCGGCGCTGCCGGCGCCTTGATGGTCGTCGCATTGTTGTTGCCGTGGACCCAGGTTCAGGACGCCGATCGCATTGCGTGGGGGTTGTGGAAGCTCACTTTTCCGCTCTGCGTGGCCTTGGCCGCGTGCGCGTTGACCACCGCGATCACCGGCGGACGGATCGGCCTGAACAGGCCGGATGTCTCGATCATCGGCGCGACTGACGGTCTTGGGGTTATCACCACACTGACGTTGGCCTGGCTGCTGTTTGGTGACTTCCCGGCTCACGCCGGCCGGCAGCCGGCTCTCGTCCTGGCGTTGGTGTCGGCGGCCGCAGCCGCCTTGGCCGCCGCTGACTACGGCCCGCTGCGGGGAGCGCCTCTGTTTCCGCGAATGGTCGAGGAGCGCGGCAGTGATCACCGCTCCAGCAGACCTTCTGTATCTCGTCGATGACGGCGTACCTGCATCTCCGTCAGCTGTGTGGGGAGTCAGTGAACCAGATCGCCCGAACCGTCGAGCGCTTCCCGAAGTCCCCGGGTCGCGAGCTCGTCGGCCAACTCGTTGTCGGCGATCCCTGAGTGCCCCTTCACCCAGAACCACTCGACCTGGTGCTGGGCGCACGCGGCCTGCAGTCGCTGCCAGAGGTCGACGTTCTTCACCGGCTGCTTGGCTGCGGTCAGCCAGCCATTCCGTTGCCAGCCGAGCACCCACTTGGTGATGCCGTTGCGGACATAGGTGCTGTCGGTGTGCAGATGCACCACCACGGGCCTCGTCAGCGCCTCGAGCGCCATGATGGGAGCCATCAGCTCCATCCGGTTGTTGCTGGTGGTTCCGGGCTCCCCGCCGTACATTTCGCGAACGTGCTCGCGGTGGCGCAGCACTGCACCCCAGCCGCCGGGGCCCGGGTTCGGCCGGCACCCGCCGTCGGTGTGGACGACAACGACGTTGTCACTCATCTGTCCGGCGTCGGTCATGCGCTGAGGATAGGTAACCGCGTCGGGCGACCGGCGCCCCGACACACGTCAAGCCGGCAGAGTCGTCGAGATCACCGCCGTGTGCACGGATATGTCGAGGTCGCGGTGCCGCAGCGTGGCGATCCGGCGTCCGGGCTGGACTGCGTCCTTGACGGGCCCGATGCGGTCGCCGAAGAACGCCGCCGTCGCGTCGATGTCGGCCACGGTGTACGTGATTCCCCACAACGTCGAGGGTCCGTCAGACGCGGTCTCCGGTGAACCGACGACCTCCAGGATCACCTCGCCGAGTCGGAAGAAGACCTGGCGCATGGGCCGCCCGCCGAGCTCGGTGTCCCGCTCGCGGCGCGGTTGTTCGCCGATGGCGGCCATCGAGGCGACCGTCCGGCCCAGGTCGGGGGACAGCAACACGATGTGGTCGATCGCGGCGACACCGTTCGCGTGAGTGGCGGAATCAGCGGTGGCGGTCATCGACCGCGCCGTCGGGATGCCGTCGAGGTCTTCGAAGGTGCCGTCGGCCGGGAGGCCGCGCAACGACCACCCGACAATGCCGGCGCCGCGGTCACGCCCGACCAGTCGGATGCGCACCCCGCCGACCCGGCAGACCGGGCCTGCGTCTCCGCCGGGATCGACACGGAATCCCGCCTGCGTCCAGGCATCCGGCGAGTCAGCGACTTCGAGTTCGTCGACGGTGACGGTCATGGACGTCGAATCTATCCGGCGTGCGGTTACTTGCGTGGCGGGCGTAGGGCTTTCATCGCCAGGCGCATGACGGGCTCCGGTAGGTGGTCCTTCGCAGAAAGTGCGGCGCCGGCCGCTCGGGTCCGCAGCGGTGTGCCGCGGCCGAACCACCGGTTCAACGGCCCGCCGGACGGCTCCAGGTCGACGTGCAGTGGCGGCTTGCCGTCGGCGGCGCCGAGAGCGTGCGCGATGACGATGCGCTGGATCTCGCTGGTGCCCTCGAAGATCGTGTACAGCTTGGCATCCCGGTACCACTTCTCGACGGGATGATCCGTGACGTAGCCCCAGCCGCCCATCGTCTGGATGGCCTGCTCGGTGGTGCGGACTGCCACCTCGCTGGCGGCCAGCTTCGACATCGAGCCCTCGCCGCGGTCGAACCGCACCCCGGTCGCGGCCATCCAGGACGCCCGCCACGTGAGCAACCGGGCGGCATCGATCCGGGTGGCCAGGTCGGCGAGTGGAAACGCGATGCCCTGGTTGTCGATGATGGGAGCGCCGAAGGCGACCCGGCGGTTCGCATATTCGGTGACGTATTCCAGTGCGGCCCTGGCGATTCCGAGGGCCTGTGCAGCCACCATCGGCCGGGTCTGTTCGAAGGTCCCCAGGGTGGCCGACCCGGAATTCTGACCGCCTGCGACGACTTCGCGGGCTCGGGCCAACTTGTGCTCGAGTTTGTCCTGACCGCCGAGCAGGTGGTCGGCAGGAACTCGGACACCGTCGAACTTGAGCTCCGCGGTGTGTGAGGCCCGGCAGCCGAGCTTGTCGAGTTTGCGCACCGTTTCCAGCCCCGGCGTGCCGCCCTCCACGATGAACAACGCTTGCCCCTTGTGGCCGAGCTCTTTGTCGACGACTGCGTTGACCACGTGCACATTGGCGATGCCGCCGTTGCCGATCCACATCTTGTGGCCGTTGATGATCCAGTCCGCGTCTGGTCCGGATCCGCTACGGACGGCGTAGGTGCGCAGGTTGCGCACATCGCTGCCGCCCTCGGGTTCGGAGATCGCCAAGGCTGCCAGCTTGAGGTCCCCTGGGGTGCCGAAGCACTCGGGAGCCCACCGCAACATCTGCTCCGGCGAGGCGGCCTGGCCGATGGCCGACAATGCCAGGGCCGGCATGACGATGGCCAACCCGATCCCTGCGCAGCCCCAGAACAGCTCCTCCATGAACATCGGCAGGGACAGTCCGGTCGGGTCGCCGATCAGGTCGCGATAGAACAGTGGGCTGTAGAAGCCCTGAGCCGCCGCTTCTTCCAGCACCGGCCATGGAAACTCCTGCCGACGGTCGTAGTCCGCGGCGACCGGACGTACCACCTGTTCGGCGAATTCGTGGGTGCGTCGAGCCAGGTCATGCTGCGCCGCGGTGGGGGTGATGTCGAATGCCACGCGGGTGGGATACCCCGCTGTGGATGCCGTCGAACTCGTAGACCTCAGTCGGACGGCTGGCCGGCGTCGGCTATCCGCCGCCGGGCCTCGGCCGGCGAGATGCGCAACCGCCTGGCCAGCACGGCGGCCGGATCGAACCGCGGTGGCGACGCGGTGTTGGTGGCGACCATCCGCCCGAGGAGCCGTTGTTGAGCGGTGGCCAGCCGTTTCTCACCGGCGTCGAGCCGACTCAAGACCTCGTGCAGCTCTGCGCGGGTCAGGGCATGCACCGACAGCGCGTCGATCTCTTTGCAGGCGGCATTCAGATGTTCGAGGGCATCGCCGACGATCGTCCGCTCGATGTCCCTCTCGGAAACCAGTATCGAACTCATGTTCGGTACCGTACGCCGGCACACCGACAAGTCCGGCGGGCGCTCGGACCCGGCCCAAAACAATCGGCCGCACAACACTGTGCGGCCGACTGCGGATATGGAATTATCACCGGATTGATTAATTCCGGTTTGGCGTCACAACAAATGCATGCCCGGTTTTATTCCCGACTCAGCAGGCGACGTCGACGTATGCCGTCTTTGAAATTACGGTGGTATTGATCGAGCTTCCGCCCCTTGAGTCGTTGGTGGCGATGGTCTGCCCCTGGCGCACGCCGAGCACGGTGCAGTTGGCCAGTGGTGCCGCGCCGGTGCGGTTGACGATGACGTGATAGCCGCTGGTCTGGAGGCTTTTCACGGTCTGTTCGGCCGACTGTGCGGTCGGGGCGGCGGCGGCGACGCCCCCTAGGAATGCTCCCGCGGCCAGCGCGCCCGCGGCTAATGTGGCGATGGTATATGACTTCATTTCCCAACCCTCCGTTGCAGGCCGCACCGGAAGTCCCACTACTACCGGTTGCTGCCTAATACGTCTAATTGGGAATTGGGTTCGAAAATTCCAGAATTCTCAGCTGGATATTGGATATTTCTCAGGATCGGGGCGGGATGCTCGACCGGGTCGCTGTGTCGGATCTCCGACTGCGAAGAACTGCTCAGGTGGGCCCGACCTGTGCCATCGTTGAAGGATGAGTAGTGACGGGTACAGCGTCGACGACGACGACCAGTTGACTCAGGAGGACACCCTGATCGACCGGGGTGTGGACGATCTGCTCGACGAGGGTTACTCCCCGCCGGACCGTTGGCGGGAACCGCGTGACCACGAGACTCTTGATGAGCTGCTGGCCGAGGAAGAGCCCGATCCCGCGATGCAACTAGACGATTCCGAGGTTCCCGACGAGCAGGCCGGCGACGACGAGGTCGGGGATCGGCGGTCCGGCCGGCTGGTCGCCCCTGATGCCGGCTTCGGCGAGGACGACGAGGCGGAGTTGCTCGGGACTGAGGTCGGCATCGATGGTGGCGCGGCCTCTGCCGAAGAAGCCGCGGTTCACATCATCCCGCCGTCATCATCGGGTAGCGGTCCGTTGTTGTAACGCCACCGACACGGTGAACACCAGCAGGCCGCCGACGGCCAGCGCCGCGCCTGCGGCCGCGGGAGCGGTGTAACCGAAACCGGCCGCGATCACCAGGCCGCCCACCCACGCGCCAGTGGCATTGCCGACGTTCAGCGCGGAGTGGTTGAGTGCGGCGGCCAGTGCCTGCGCATCGTGGGCGACGTCCATCAGCCGGGTCTGCAGGGCGGGGCCGACGGCGGAGCCGGCCACCCCGACACCGAACAACAGCGGCAACGCCGTCCACGGGCTGTGCGACCCGAGCGAGAACGCGGCCAGCAATACCGCCAGTGAGCCCAGCGCCAGGTACAGCGCACGGACCACCGAGATGTCGGCCAGTCGGCCGCCGATCAGGTTTCCGACCACCATGCCGAGGCCGAACACCATGAGCGCCACGGGAACCAGCGACCGCGGCAGTCCGGTCACGTCGGTCATCGTGGTGCTGATGTAGGTGTAGACCGCGAACATGCCGCCGAAGCCGATCATTCCGACGAGCACCGCCAGCCACACCTGCGGTCGGCGCAGCGCTCCGAGTTCGGTCAGCGGACTGGTGACGTGCATGGCCCGGAGCTGCTCGGGCAGCCAAGCCCACTGGGCGGCCAGCGTGACCAGCCCGACTCCGACCACCAGACCGAACGCGCTGCGCCAGCCCAGGGCCTGGCCGAGCCAGGAGGCCAAGGGCACGCCCAGCACCGTCGCGACGGTCAGCCCGCACAGCACATAGGCCACGGCCTTGGCCCGGTTCTGCGGACCCATCAGATGCGCGGCGGCCAGCGCGGCGATCCCGAAGAACGCGCCGTGCGGCAGACCGGTCACGAACCGGGCGGTGACCAAGGTCGCGTACGTCGGGGCCAGCATGCTGGCCACGTTGCCGAGGGTGAAGACGGCCATCAGGGTGAGCAGCAGCGCCTTGCGCGGCCACCGTGCGGTGAGCGCGGCGATGACGGGCGCGCCGACGACCACGCCCAACGCGTAGGCGGAGATGACGTGGCCCGCGGTGGGCTCGGTGATGCCGAAGCCCGTCGCGATATCGGGTAGGAGGCCCATCGCGACGAATTCGGTGGTGCCGATCCCGAAGCCGCCGAGGGCCAGGGCGAACACTGCGAGCATGCGCACCGTGGGGTCGGGAGCGACGATGGAGCGCGCACGTTCGAGAGAGGTCGTCATTCGCAGGCTTTCCGAGTCTTCTGAGTTTTTTCCGGTGGTGGCCGGACTGAGCTCTCGGACAGCGTTGGCGAGAACGGCGGGTGCAACGCTAACGGCGCGCCCGCTGTTCCCTCAACCTGTTCTCTCGACCCGCGTCAAAAATCTTGACGATCGCCCAAACAACATCCGACCTGCAGAGGCCCGCGGGCAGCGCAGATCAAACCTTGGCGATGACGTTCTCGGAGAACTTCTCAAGGTGGCGGATCTTGCGGTCCAGTGGCTCGGGGTCGTCGCCCTTGATGTAGGGCAGGCGGAAGCCCACGATCACGTCGGTGACGCCTTTGTCCTCGAGCCGTTTGATGCCGTCGGGTGTGTACGCGTCAGCCGAGATCACGTGGACCTCAAACGGTCCGGTCTGACCTTCCTCCGCACGGATCTCCTTGAGTCGTTTCAGGAGGACATCGAGATCGTCGGTGCCGCCGCCGTGCATCCAGCCGTCGTTGCGGGCCGCCCGGCGCAGCGCCGCCTCGGCGTGCCCGCCGACCAGGATGGACACCGGCTTCGACGGTGCCGGGGTCATCTTGGTCTTGGGGATGTCGTAGAACTCGCCGTGGTACTCGAAGTAGTCGCCACTGGTCAGTCCCCGGATGATGTCGATGCACTCGTCCATGCGCTTGCCGCGCCGAGCGAACGGCACGCCCATCAACTCGTAATCCTCGGGCCACGGGCTGGTGCCGACCCCGAGGCCCAGCCGGTTGTCGAACAGCGCGTTCAGTGAGCCGACCTGCTTGGCCACCAGGGCCGGCGGGCGGATCGGCAGCTTGAGGACGAAGAAGTTGAACTTGAGCGTGGTGGTGGCCGCGCACAAGGCCGAGGCCATCACGAAGGCCTCGATGAACGGCTTGCCGTCGAGGAACTCCCGGTTGCCGTCGGGGGTGTACGGGTACTTCGAATCGGACTCGAAGGGATAGGCGACGCTGTCGGCAATGGTCATGGCGTGGTAGCCGGCCGCCTCGGCCGCCTGGGCCAGCGGGATGTAGTAGGTGGGATCGGTCATGGCTTCGGCATAGGTGAACCGCATGCCGTACACACTAGAACGTGTTCTAGTTTTGTGGGGCCGATCGGCAGGCATGATGACCTGGTGCCCGCTTGGCTGACCCGCAACGTCCGAGTGTTGTCGGCGGTGTCCTTTCTGCAGGACGCTGCAAGCGAGCTTCTCTATCCGCTGCTGCCGATCTATCTGACGGCCGTACTCGGTGCCCCACCTGCGGTGGTCGGCGCGGTGGAGGGCGCCGCCGAAGGCGCGGCCGCGATGACCAAGCTGGCCGCGGGCCCGCTCGGCGACCGCTACTCGAAGCGGCCCTTGATCGCCGCCGGCTACGGCATGGCTGCCCTGGGCAAGGTCATGGTCGCGGCGGCGAGTGCGTGGTCCGGTGTGCTCGCGGGCCGCGTGGTGGACCGGCTCGGCAAAGGGATCCGCGGGGCGCCGCGGGATGCCCTGCTGGTCGTCGATGTCGACGACGCTGCCCGTGGTCGGGTGTTCGGGTTCCACCGGGCCATGGACACCATGGGCGCTGTCGTCGGTCCGCTGCTTGGGTTGGCCGGCTACGAACTGCTCGACCATCAGATCGCGCCACTGCTGTGGGTTGCGGTGGTGCCCGCGGTGCTCAGCGTCGCCCTGGTGTTCCTGGTGTCCGAAAAAGCGAGAGGGAAACGGACCGAGCCGCGCCCGCAGCGTCAGCCGGTGTTCGCCCGCGTGCGCGATCTGCCCGGGCGGTACTGGCGGGTGACGGCCGTGCTGGTGGCGTTCGGCCTGGTGAATTTCCCCGACGCCCTTTTGTTGTTGCGGCTCAACGAGATCGGCTTTTCTGTCGTCGAGGTGATCCTGGCGTACGTCACCTACAACGCGGTGTACGCCATCTCCAGTTTCCCGGCCGGGCTGCTGGCCGACCGGATCGGTCGACTGCCGGTGTTCGGCCTCGGTCTGGTGTTCTTCGCGATCGGCTATCCCGGGCTGGGACTGACCACCGATCCGCTGCTGGCCTGGCTGCTGATCGGGGCTTACGGCTTGTTCACCGGGTGTACCGACGGGGTCAGCAAAGCCTGGGTCTCCTCCCTGGTCGGCGCTGACCTCCAGGGCAGCGCACAGGGAGTTTTCCAGGGGCTCAGCGGTTTTGCCGTGCTGGGCGCCGGGGTGTGGGCCGGGCTTCTCTGGACCGTGGTTCCAGGTCAGCCCGGCCAGCTGCCACTGCTGATCTCCGGGATCTGTGGTGCAGTGTTCGCCGTCGGGTTGCTCGGCCGCTCGGCGATTACCCGGCGGCGCTGACTCCGGACTCGTCGGCGCCGTCCAGTTCGAAGGGTGGTTCGCCCACACCGGCAATGGAGTGCGTGCCCTGCGAGGTGCGCTCGGTGATGCGGGCATCGACCGTTCGGGTGCCGATGGTGAGCCGCACCTGCCCGGGAGTGACAGTGCTCGGGGCATCGAGAATCGTTCCCTGCCAGTGGTAGCGGCCGTCGATCGGATCGAGGTGACCGGCCAGGCGAACGTTCACCCGGCGATCGCCGTCGCCGGTGTCGAGAATGGCGAGCCCGTCGAACACCTCTTCGGTGACGCCATCTTCGGAACCTGCGTCAGATCTGCCCGGTCCGGTGAGGCCACGCGGGGCCCTCGCCGGCAGGAACCCCGAGCGCCGCCACATCCGCCGTCCGATGCGGCCCATCAACCCGACCTCTTCGAGGAAGGCGGCCAGCGGGGCGAATCCGGAGATCTGCACCTCACGGCGGTGTGCGCTGGCCCGAGCCATGCGACGGGCCGCGCGGGCGTTGAGGCCCACGCGTGCGTACTGGACCTTGTTGGTGAACAGGTAGCGGAAGAAGAATCCGCCGACCCCGTTGAGGTTGGCCACCCACACCCGCTGGTACCAGCGCATCGAGGGGGTGCGCCCGCGCAGGCCGTCACGCGCGAACTGGATGTGGCGGGCCTCCTCGGCGACGTGAATGCGCATGAGGCGCTGCACCATCGGCTGCAACTCGGGGTCATCCATCATCTGCCGCTGCAGGGAGTCGAAGATCTCCTCGCCGATCAGCGCGGCCACCCACAGCACCGAGCCGCGGAAGAAGAACGGCAGAGAGTTGATGATCATGCGCTGGTACAGCCGTGGTCGCACCGGCTTGGCGCCGATCTTGTCGATGGCCTTTCCGAACATCACCATGTGACGGGTTTCGTCGCCGAGTTCGGTGAGCTCGTAGTGCGTGGAATTCGAGGTTGGATCTTGGTGCATCATCTTGCGCAGCAGCGCCTGGTTGAGGATGTTCTCGAACCAGATGCCCGCCGAGAGCGTGTTGGCCAGTTCCTCGCGTGACAGCTCGATCTGTTCTGCGCGAGACATGCTGTCCCACAATGGGGTTCCGTACAGCGACACGATCCGCGGCGGCAGGAAGAACTTGTCCGGATCGATCGGCGCCTGCCAGTCGATGTCCACCACCGGCGCGTACGACTTGCGAACCGAACCCTTGAGCAGGCGTTCGGAGAACGCGTCCCGCCGCGCAGCGTTGGCCGAGCCTCCGCCGGGTCTGACCGAAGTTGTCACCGTTGACGTTCCCTTCGTTTGTGGTCCCCCTCTTCCCGACGGTAGGTACCGACAATGCGTGATGTCAATACCCCGGGTACCGGATACTTGGGGTACCCGGTTCTTGTTCGGTTAACCTTCGACGGTGCGTCGCATCCATGTCATCGGTATCGGGGCCGGTGATCCGGACTTCGTCACCGCACAGGCCATTTCCGCGCTCAACGACACCCAGGTGTTCTTCGCGATGGACAAGGGTCCGCGTAGAGGCTCGCCGACCGATGACCTGGTCGCCGTGCGCAAACAGATCTGCGACCGGTTCATCGAGAAACCCGATGGTTACCGCTTCGTCGAACTGGTCGACCCGCCGCGCGCCGCGGCCGGCGACGCGCCGGGCTACCGCCAGGTCGTGGCGGACTGGCATGCCGAGCGGGCCAGGATCTGGGCGAAGGCCATCGAATCCGAACTCGGGCCCGACGGCACCGGGGCCTTCCTGGCCTGGGGAGATCCGTCGCTGTACGACAGCACCCTGCGGATCCTGGAAAAAGTGGCCGAGCACCTCGACATCCAATACGACGTGGTCCCGGGCATCACCGCAATCCAGGTGCTGACCGCACGGCACCGTATTCCGCTCAACGACGTCGGCGAACCGGTGCTGATCACCACCGGACGTCAGTTGCGTGAGCACGGGCTGACCGGTAGCGCTGTGGTGATGCTCGACGCGGACTGTTCTTTTCAGCAGTGCCCGCCGCAGACCCGCATCTGGTGGGGCGCCTATCTGGGCACACCCGATGAGTTGCTCTACGCGGGAACGGTCGGGGAGATCGGCGACGAAATCGTTGCTGCGCGTACCGAAGCCAGAACCCGCCACGGCTGGATCATGGACACATACCTGCTGCGCTCGGCAGACTAGACCGCCATGAGCTCATTTCTCCTGCGCGCCGCGATAACCGGATTCGCGCTCTGGGTGGTCACTCTCGTCGTGCCGGGGATCTACTTCATCGGCGGTGACTCGACCATCGCCAGGGTCGGCATCATCTTCGTCGTCGCGGTGATCTTCGGTCTGGTCAACGCGTTCGTCAAGCCGATCGTGCAGATCCTGTCGATTCCGCTCTACATCCTCACGCTCGGCCTGATCCACATCGTGATCAATGCGCTGATGCTGTGGATCACCTCGTGGATCACCGACAACACCACGGGTTGGGGTCTGCACATCGACCAGTTCTGGTGGACCGCCATCTGGGCCGCGATCGTGCTGTCGCTGGTGAGCTGGCTGCTGTCGTTCGTCAAGGCTCTCGCGTAACGCTTTCGCGTAAGGCTGTGGCCTGCTCGGTCAGCGCCGCCGCGGTGTCTGCCGCCGCCTCGGCGCCGGCCTCGGTCGCGCCGTCGTGCTCGGCACCCCAGCAGGCCGCCAGGGTGCGGTAGGCGAGTTGTTCGGTGGCCACGACCGTCGGCCACATGCGTTCGGCGCCAAGGCGTTGCGCGGCCGAACCGCCGATGCCGGCGTCATAGGCCGGGAGCAGCCCCATGGCCCGCAGTTGCAGATCGCGCCGCTCGGTGCGGGCCGCCGCGGAGGTGGCGTCGCCGGCTGCCAGGTGAGGCAGGGTCGCGGTGACCGCGTCGAGCGTGGCGTTGACGGCACTGCGCAGACCGGTCGGATGGCGAAGACGCTGGGTCGCCCAATAGACCGCGAGGGCCACCGCGCAACCGATCAGGGTGTCGCTACCGCGGGTCAGCAGCAGTTCGCCGAGGTTGTCCACGGGTTGGCCGCCCGAGGCGATGGTGAGCGCGGCGGGGGTGATGAACACGACGGCCAGCGTGTAGTTGCGCATCACGTACATCTCGATGGTGAACTGCAGCGCCCCGATCACCAGCACCAGCCACAGGCCCTGTGGGTGCAACGCGAGGATCGCCCCGGCCACACCGAGTCCGAGCCACGTGCCGAGCGTCCGTTCGACCCCGCGGGCCACGGTGCGTTGCCAGTCGAAGCCCTGGTGCAGCATCAGTACCGCGGCCGCCATTGCCCAGTAGGCGTGGGTCATCGTGAGCGCCTGCGAGATCAGCACCGCGATGACGCCCGAGATCGCGACCGCGATGCCGACGCGCACTGCCAGTTGCAGTGACACCGAACCCGGCGTCAGGGCCCGGCTCAGTAATTGCACGACGCTGGGCCTGCCGAGTGGAATTCCCTCGGCGCCATGCTCATCGGTGATCGCATCGGCAGGCACGGTAGCCAGATGGCGGGCCAGGGCGGCACCGTCGAACGCCAGCGGTTCACCCGAGTCCGAGGCACGCATGGCCTCCGCGAACAGCACGTGCAGGCGGCGGTTGACCACTCGCAACCGATAGAGCGCCTGGTCCGGTTTCGGTTGCACCGGTTGATAACTGACCAGCGTGACCCATGCGGTGTGCAGCAGGAGGGCCGCTTTATGTCTTGCCTCGGCGCCAGGGTTCTCGATGTAGGCCGCGACGGCAGCGGCAGCCGCCGCCACCGCGGCCTTCTCCGGTCCGCGGGGACGAACCAGCGCGCCGCTCATGTGCACCAGCCAGGCGAATGCCCCGCCCGCGAGGGCCAGCGTCGCGTGATGAGCCGGGGTGAGGTGCAGCGTGGCCGGGGTGCCGGTGCCGGCCGCACAGGCCAGTACCACCATGTAGGCGCCGGGCGGTCCGACGCTCAGGGCATGGCAGACCAAGGTGGCCACCGCGGCGATCATCGTCACCGTGAGCACGCCCAGCCAGGGTGTCGACGACGCCCAGTCACCGAGAGCCACCGCGGCCGCGAAGCTCACCGCAACGACCGCCAGGAACCCGCCCCGATTCAGGTAGGGGCGCCCGCTGCCGTACAGCGAGGTGAATCCGCCGATGGTGGCGATCAATCCGGCGGTTGTGTCACCGGCCAGCCAGCCCACCAGAACCGGTACCGCCATGCAGATTCCGGCGCGCAGCGCGAACGGCCACCGGCGCGGCACGCTGTTGATCACGAAGACGTGCCGCAGCGGGTTGGTCGCTCGGGGAGCAGGCCGATTGGACATGTCTACAGCATGCTCGGCGTTTCGCTGACACACTGGAGCCATGCCTGAACTGCCCGAAGTCGAGGCGCTGGCCGATCATTTGCGTCGGCATGCGACGGACCGGGTGGTCACCCGGATCGACGTGGCCGCGTTGTCGGTGCTCAAGACGTTCGACCCGCCGACGACGGCATTGCACGGCCAGACCGTGACCGGGGCGAACCGCTGGGGCAAGTACCTCGGTATCGAATTAGGCGCGGAGTTGGGTCCTTTTCACCTCATCACGCACCTGTCGCGGGCGGGGTGGTTGCGGTGGTCCGACAAGCTGTCACCGACCCCGCTGAAGCCGTCGGGAAAGGGCCCGATCGCCCTGCGCGTGCATCTGGGTGACGGGTTGGGTTTCGACCTGACCGAGGCCGGCACCCAGAAGCGGTTGGCGGTCTGGATCGTCGGCGATCCTCTCGACGTACCGCAGATCGCCTCACTCGGACCGGACGCGCTGTCACTGGATTCAGCCGGGTTGGCCGGTGCGCTGGCCGGGCAGAGTGGGCGGATCAAGACGGTGATCACCGATCAGAAGGTGATCGCCGGGATCGGCAATGCCTACAGCGACGAGATCCTGCACGTGGCCAAGCTGTCGCCGTTCGCCACCGCGGCCAAGCTGACCGATGCCCAACTCGGCGCGCTGCACGACGCCATGATCTCGGTACTCACGGATGCGGTGACGCGGTCGGTGGGGCAGCAGGCCGCGACGCTCAAAGGGGAGAAGCGCTCTGGCCTGCGCGTGCACGCCCGCACCGGGCTGCCGTGCCCGGTGTGCGGGGACACCGTGCGGGAGGTGTCTTTCGCCGACAAGTCGTTCCAGTACTGCCCGACATGTCAGACCGGCGGCAAGGTGCTGGCCGATCGCCGGATGTCACGACTGTTGAAGTAGTCCGCGTTTTTGACAGTTGTCTAACTCGGTTATCCTGCAGCGATGACCCGTCAGAAGATCCTCATCACCGGTGCCAGCTCTGGACTGGGCGCGGGCATGGCCCGGCAATTCGCGGCCAAGGGCCGGGACCTGGCGCTGTGTGCCCGTCGCACCGAGCGGCTCGATGAGCTCAAAGCCGAACTGGCCGACCGGCACCCCTACGTCAAGGTGGCCGTCGCTGCGCTGGACGTCAACGACCATGAAGCCGTGCCAAGGGTGTTCGGCGAGCTGTCCGAGGAACTCGGCGGAATCGACCGCGTGATCGTCAACGCGGGGATCGGCAAGGGTTGGCCGCTGGGCGAGGGCAAGCCATGGGCGAACAAGGCCACCATCGAGACCAACCTGATCGCCGGTCTGGTGCAGATCGAGACAGCGCTGGAGATGTTCAAGAAGTCCGGCAGCGGTCATCTCGTGTTGATCTCGTCCGTCCTGGGCAACACCGGTGTGCCCGGTGGCAAGGCCGCCTACTGCGCCTCGAAGGCCGGCATGACCTCGCTGGGCGAGTCGCTGCGCGCCGAGTACGACAAGGGCCCGATCCGGGTGACTGTGATCGAGCCCGGCTACATCGAGTCGGAGATGACCGCCAAGTCGGCGACCACGATGCTCATGGTCGACAACGAGACCGGGGTACGGGCGATGGTCGAGGCCATCGAAAAGGAGAAGGGCCGGGCCGTGGTCCCGCGCTGGCCGTGGGCGCCGCTGACCCAGGTGATGAGGCTGTTGCCACCGAAGTACACCAAGCGGTTCGCCTAGCCACAGGCATCACTCCCGTCGCAGATTCCCGAGGAATGTCGATGTGCCCGACTGTCCGCGACTTCTCAGCGACAATCGCCACCTGAACAACATCGGTATCGCCATCCACATTGTCGCTGGCGGTTTTCGGCACTCCAGCACCACTGGACTCACTGAGTTCGTCAGTCCAGTGCCCGCCTGTTAGCGACACTGTCGCTGATAGCCGGGCAGCCCGAAGTCTGATGCTGAAGTGGCTGTAGTTGGCTGGAGTGACAAAAGTACTAATCGGCCGTGGGGTCAGAGTGACCCAAGGTATCTATGAGGCGATTGTCGCTGAAAAGTCGCGGACAGGCGGGCAGGTCTATACGGCCCTCCCCTCCGCCGGCACGCCTACCCGCCGCGGCCTTCAGTCGGTGGGCTCTGGACGGGGCGGGGTTTCAGCACCGGGTGAACTTGGGTAGTTAGCCTTTATGACCACAAAGTTGATTGCCTCGATGCTCTTTGCAGGCGCTGCGGCAGGTGCTGTCGCCTTTGGCCCCGTGGCCATGGCTGAGCCTGCTCCGCCGCCTTGTGTCAATGCCGACGGCACCGCGTGCTCCGACATTGGCACCGCCGGGCCTGGCGGCGCCACCGGCCAAATTCCGGGTGGTCCCGGTGGCACGGCAGGCCCGGGTGGCGCCAGCGGCTCGATTCCCTACGGCCCCGGCGGCTCGGCGGGTCCCGGTGGCGCGACGGGTGAGATTCCCTACGGCCCGGGCGGAACGGCGGGGCCCGGTGGGGCTACCGGCTCCATCCCCGGCGGTCCCGGTGGCACAGCCGGTCCCGGCGGCGCCAGCGGTTGCATCCCGAACGTGGGCTGCGCGACGGTCCCGGGGATGCCCTAACGGGGATCGCTTCGGTCGGGGACGCTCCTAAGCCGAGCGCCCGCGCTCGACGCGATACCGGCGCACCAGCGCATCGGTCGACGAGTCCGACTGAGTGTCAGGTGATTCCGACTCGGTGATCACCGGCAACAGCGCCTTCGCCTGCGTCTTGCCCAGTTCGACGCCCCACTGATCGAAGGAATCGATACCCCACACAACTCCCTCGGTGAACACCTGGTGTTCGTAGAGGGCGATGAGCTGACCCACGACCGACGGCGTCAACCTGGTTGCCAGGATTGACGTCGTCGGTCGGTTTCCGGGCATCACCTTGTGCGGCACCACCGCAGCCGGTGTCCCTTCTGCCGCAATCGCTTCGGCCGTCTTGCCGAATGCCAGCACCTGGGTCTGGGCGAAGAAGTTGCTCATCAGCAGGTCGTGCATGCTGCCGGTGCCGTCGGCTGTGGGCAGGTCGTCGGTCGGTTGAGAGAAGCCGATGAAATCGGCCGGTACCAAGCGGGTGCCCTGGTGCAGCAGCTGATAGAAGGCGTGCTGGCCGTTCGTTCCCGGCTCGCCCCAGAAGATCTCACCGGTGTCGGTGGTGACGGCGGTGCCGTCGGCGCGCACCGATTTGCCGTTGGACTCCATGGTCAACTGTTGCAGATATGCCGCGAACCGCGACAAGTCGTTGGAGTAGGGCAGCACCGCGCGTGATTGTGCGCCAAAGAAATTCGAGTACCACAGGCCGATCAGCCCCAGCAGTGCCGGAGCATTCTCGGCCAGCGGGGCGGTACGGAAGTGCTCGTCGACCAGGTGGAATCCGGCGAGGAATTCGGCGAACCGCTCGCGGCCGATCACGGCCATCACGGACAACCCGATCGCCGAGTCCACCGAATACCGGCCACCCACCCAGTCCCAGAAGCCGAACATGTTGTCGGTGTCGATGCCGAACTCCTGCACCAGCTTCGCGTTGGTGGACACCGCGACGAAATGCTTGGCGACGGCTTCCTGTCCGGCACCGCCGCCCAGTCCTTCGACCAGCCATCGGCGGGCGGCGGTGGCATTGGTCAGCGTCTCGAGTGTGGAGAACGTCTTAGAGGCCACGATGAAAAGCGTTGTGGCCGGGTCCAGATCGGCCAGCGTCGCGACCAGGTCGGCAGGGTCGACGTTGGACACGAAGCGGGCACTGATGCCTGCGTCGGCGTAGTGGCGCAGCGCGTCGTACACCATCACCGGCCCCAGGTCTGAACCGCCGATGCCGATGTTGACCACGGTCTTGATGCGCTCGCCGGTGGCGCCGGTCCACTCGCCGCTGCGCAGCCGGTCCGTGAAATCGCCCATCCGATCCAAAACAGAGTGCACCTCGGTCACCACGTCCTGGCCGTCAACCGTCAAGGCCGCATCGGCAGGCAACCGCAGTGCGGTGTGCAGCACCGCGCGGTCCTCGGAGGTGTTGATGTGCTCCCCGGCGAACATCGCCGCGCGGCGGGCCTCCAGTCCGGCGGCGCGCGCCAGGTCAGCCAGCAATTCCAGAGTGCGGCGGGTGACGCGGTGCTTGCTGTAGTCGATGTAGAGATCGCCGACCGTCAACACCAGTTCGGTTCCGCGGGCCGGATCCTCGGCGAAAAGCTCCGTCAGATGAATGTCGCGGATCTCGTCGTAGTGCTTCGACAATGCCTGCCATGCGGGGGTTGCGGTGATGTCAGCACTCATTCTGCTGACCTTAGTGCGGTGCTTGATTCGAAGGTGTACATGATGGATGTATGGCCATTGAAGACTTGATTTCATCCGTGCCCACGGGTCTGTGGATCGGTGGTGAAGAACGCCAGGCCGCCTCGACGTTCAATGTGCTCGACCCGAGCGACGATCAGGTGTTGGCCACGGTGGCCGACGCGACCGCCGCCGATGCGGTCGCCGCGCTGGACGCCGCATGTGCGGTGCAGGCCGAATGGGCAGCCACCGCGCCGCGCAAGCGAGGCGAGATCCTGCGCTCGGTGTTCGAGAAGATCACCGAACGCGCCGACGACATCGCCGCGCTGATGACCCTGGAGATGGGCAAGGTCGTCGCCGAGAGCAAGGGCGAGGTCGCCTACGGCGCCGAGTTCTTCCGCTGGTTCTCCGAGGAGGCGGTGCGCATCGCCGGCCGCTTCACCCCGGCGCCTGCGGGTACCGGGCGAATCCTCGTCACCAAGCAGGCCGTCGGCCCGTGTTACGCGATCACACCGTGGAACTTCCCGCTGGCCATGGGCACCCGCAAGATGGGGCCTGCCTTCGCCGCGGGCTGCACCATGATCGTCAAGCCCGCGCAGGAAACCCCGCTGACGATGCTGCTGCTGGCCAAGCTGATGGATGAGGCCGGCCTGCCCAAGGGCGTGCTCTCGGTGTTGCCGACCAGCGATCCGGGTGCGGTGACCACCGCACTGATCGACGACGGCCGGCTGCGCAAGCTCACCTTCACCGGATCGACCGGGGTGGGCAAGGCACTGGTGAAGCAATCCGCCGACAAGCTCCTGCGCACGTCGATGGAGTTGGGCGGCAATGCCCCGTTCATCGTGTTCGACGACGCCGACGTCGACGCGGCGGTGGACGGCGCGATCCTGGCCAAGATGCGCAACGGCGGCGAGGCCTGCACCGCCGCCAACCGTTTTCACGTCGCGAACTCGGTGCGCGAGGAGTTCACCGACAAGCTCGTCAAGCGGATGAGCGAGTTCACCCTCGGCAAGGGCATCGACCCCGCGTCCACGTTGGGTCCACTGATCAACTCCAAGCAGGTCGCCACCGTCACCGAACTCGTCTCCGACGCGGTGTCGAAAGGTGCGACGGTCGCCGTCGGCGGCGTCGCCCCCGGCGGCCCGGGCAACTTCTACCCGGCCACGGTGCTGGCCGATGTGCCCGCCGACGCCCGCATCCTCAAGGAGGAGATCTTCGGTCCCGTCGCCCCGATCACGGGCTTCGACACCGAGGACGAAGGTGTGGCCGCCGCGAACAACACCCAATACGGCTTGGCTGCTTACGTTTACACGCAGTCACTGGACCGTGCGCTGCGGGTGGCCGAGGGCATCGAATCCGGCATGGTCGGAATCAACCGCGGTGTCATCTCCGATGCGGCTGCCCCGTTCGGCGGCATCAAGGAATCCGGCTTCGGCCGTGAGGGCGGCATCGAGGGCATCGAGGAATACCTCGACACGAAATATATTGCGCTAACCCGTTAGCGCCTCGTCGCGCCTTCCCGATTCGGCGCCCGATGCCCCCTAAACTCTGGGGCTCGGACGCCACGACGGGAGGGCATGACGTGACTGCGGCGCCGGTCCGTGCTGCCAGTCGGCGTCGGCGTGCCTCCATCCGCCGAGACATCCCGGCACTCGACGGCATCCGCGCGATCGCGGTGGCCCTGGTGCTGGCCGGTCACGGCGGGGTGCCGGGTGTGGCCGGAGGTTTCATCGGCGTCGACGTCTTCTTCGTGCTCAGCGGATTCCTGATCACCTCGCTCTTGCTCGACGAGTTCCGCCGCACCGAGCGCATCGATCTCAAAGGCTTCTGGATCCGCCGGGCCAAGCGCCTGCTGCCGGCGATGGTGCTGATGACCTTGGCCGTCGTGATCGCCCGGCCGTTGTTCCCCTCCGAAGCGGTGACCTCGCTCCGAGAGGATGCGGTCGGTGCGTTCTTCTGGATGGCCAACTGGGTGTTCGTCGCCGCGGACACCGACTACTTCAGCCAGGGCGCCACGCCCTCGCCGTTGCAGCACACCTGGTCGCTGGCGGTCGAGGAGCAGTACTACCTGCTGTGGCCATTGCTCGTGCTGGCCGCTGCGCTGCTGGTGCGCCGCCGCTCGACGGGCGCTGTCCGCGCGGTGGTGTTCGTCCTCTCCGTCCTCGGCATGGCCGGCTCGGCGGCAGCGGCGATCTGGTTGTCCGGCGACGCCGGTGAGCTCAACCGCGTGTACTTCGGCACCGACACCCGGGCGCAGGCGCTGCTGATCGGTGCGGCTGCCGCGGCGCTGCTGGTGCGGGACTGGTCGGCGCTGACGGTGTCGGGCACGCTGATCCGGACCCGATGGCGGCGATGGGTCGCCTGGACGTTGCCGGTGATCGGAATCGCGGTGCTGGCGCTGGCCGCGCACCTCGCGACCGGCAGTGCCGACGAGTTCCATCACGGGCTGCTGATCGCGGTGGCCGTGGGTGCGGTGCTCGTCGTCGCCCCCGTCGCGTTGGACCAGGACGGTTACGTCGCGCGGGCGTTGGCCTGGTTCCCGCTGGTCACCCTCGGCGTCATCTCTTACGGCGTCTACCTGTGGCACTGGCCGATCTTTCTGATCCTCAACGGCGAACGCACCGGGCTTTCCGGCTGGTCGCTGCTGGCGTTGCGGTGTGCGGTGACGATCGCGGTGTCATGGGTGTCGTGGTGGGCGATCGAACAGCCGGTCCGGCACTGGCGCCCACAGCACGTCCCGATGCTGCGGCTGGCGGCGGCGACGGTGGCCACCGCGGCGGTGGTGACGATGACATTCGTCCCGGTCGGTGTTCCGACCCGCCCCGCCGGCCCGGACGTGATGGCTGCGGCCGCCTCGGAGCAGGACATCGGCGCCGAGCGGGCCGTCCCGGTGGGACCACCGCCGGCGCTGCCGCCCGGCACGCAAACCGTTGCGGTGTTCGGCGACTCGGTGGCCTGGACTCTGATGCGCTATCTGCCTGCCACGCCTGGTTTTCATTTCAGCGACTACACCACCATCGGCTGCGGCATCGCCCGCGGCGGACCGTACCGGTCGGCCGGGGAGACGCTGAACCAGAAGCCGGAGTGTGACTCCTGGCCGGAACGCTGGGCGCAGCGGATCGCACACGACCGCCCGCAGACCGTGCTGCTGATGATCGGGCGCTGGGAGGTTGTGGACCGCACCTGGAAGGGCCGGTGGACGCACGTCGGCAACGACGCCTACGACGCCTACCTCAAAGGTGAGTTGCAGCGCGCGCTGGACATCCTGAGCTCGACCGGCGCCCGTGTCGTGGTGACGACGGCGCCCTACAACCGACGCGGCGAACGGTCGGACGGGACGCTATATCCCGAGGATCAGCCGGGCCGGGTGCAGGCCTGGAACACCATGCTGCGCAATGTGGTCGGGCAACGGCCCAACGTGTCGGTGCTGGATTTCAACGCCAAGCTCAACCCGGACGGCAAGTACACCGCGAAGATCGACGGGGTGCGGATGCGCAGCGACGGTGTGCACCCGACCTCGGAGGCCGTGCAGTGGCTGACGCCGTGGCTGCTCGACTCGCTGAAGGCGCCTGCCAAACCGGCGGGACGCTAGTCGATCTAGCGAGGGCAGGAGTCGTACTGCTCGCGGACGCGCTCCTGCAGCGCCTTTTCCTCTGGCGACAAATTGTCCCCGTAGGGTGTACTCGGATATCCGCAAGCGCCCACGTGCACTGTTCCGTCGGGCGCCGCGGGAAGGAAGATCTGGCCGACCTGCCAGCTCAACATCAATGGTGAGTCAGGTCCGGCGCCGAGCCGGCTGATGGCATCCTTCATCGCCGGTTCGACCGCCTGGACGTCGGTGACCGCGACATTGAGTTCGGTGATGACACCGGAACTGACCGTCACCGCGCCCACCTGAAGGGGAAGCGAGTCGAGCTGAGAGCTGACGCGGCGTTCTTCATCAGGTGAGAACGGGAAATAGATGCGCCAGCGCTGCACGCTGCTCGATGCGCCCGGGTAGATCTCGGCCAGACCAATGCCGCCCAGGCTTTCCCGAATCATGCCGAGTGTGCCCGGCAACGGCGATTCGCGTGAGACATAGAGGTTGCCGTCCGGGATATCGTCGCGTGTCCACTTCATCACCGCAGTTGGGCCCACCGCCGGGGTGAGTCGACGTAGCCGCTCGACATCGTCGACGAACTGACCGGCATCGAGATTCGCGACCGTGCCGCTGACGAGAATCAAGGGTTTTTCAGCGACACGGATATTGACGGTCTCGAGATCCTCATCGGGATTGTTCTTGAGCGTGTCGACGACCGCGCGGATCTGCCCGGGCGTCGCGCTTGCCATCGTCACAAAGAGATTCGGCAGCGTGACGGTGGCCAGTTCCGCGTCGTTTGTCGCAAAGCCCGCGCTGGTGACGCCGGGCATGGCGGCGATGGTGTCCTTCAGCCTCTCGGCGCCGTTGTCTTTGCCGGGGCCGAAGAAGCATCCGCTGAGTAGACCGGCGACGAGCAGGACAATCATGGCCGTCCTCTTCGTCATCTTGGTACTCCCGGGGTTCGGCCCTCGGTCGGGTAGGGGGTCGGATTGCCAGGTGCCCGGCCTTCGGGATTGCCCCCGAACTCGCCTTTCGGCAAGCTCGGGTCATTACTCCAGGTCAGGCCTGCGCCGTCCTTGGTCACGATCACACTGTCGCCGTTGTCCACTGTCGTTTGGACGAGATCGGCGAGCTCCTCAGTTGTCGCATTCGCATGAGTCATCCCGATCTGGCGGCCGATCTCGTTGTTGTATAGATCCATCGCCTCGCGCGGTGCCGGTTCACCCGGTCGGCGTTCATGAGCGGTGGCGAACTTGCGGGTCCACTCCTCACCGAACCGCTGCGTCATCAGTGCATTCCAATACGTGTGTCTGAACGCGTCGGTGTGATTGTCAGTGGTGGCGTCAGGGGCAGGGGGAGGATACCTGCGGATTGCCTCTTGTTCCGCGGCCTCCTTCATATCGAAGAAGTCCATGACCGCCTGAGGTCCTTGGGTCGCACCCAGTTCAAGGAGGAGCTGGTATTCGCCGAACGTGAGCCCGGCATACCCTGCGCGTTTGTCGCCAATCAACTTCCCGAGCTGGTCGATCATCCACTGCGGTAGCTTCCGATCGTCTTTGACCTGGTATTCGCGCAGGATGTCTTCGAGCTTCTTGCGGGGATCCTCCTCCATAGTCGATCCGGCGCTCTCGCCCGCTCCGAGCTTCTGGTACTCGTTGGCGATTTCGGTGATGTCCTTGCCGATGTCCGAGAGATCGGCCGTGGTGCGACCCACGACTTCGGCGATCTGGCCCATGCCGGCGGCGACGATCGGCAGGAGCATCGTCTCGCGGAGCGGACCCGGCGGCACCGAGTTGGCCAAGCTGACCACCTGGTCATGCACCGAGACCAGATTCTCGCGTCCGCGCTTGACAGCGTAGGCGGACGCGTCGATCTGGGAGCCGAGACGTTGATCGAGGGCGGCGAATGCCCTCATCTTCGCGACGTTCTTGTTGTTGGCGTCCTCGTATGCCTCGGACGCGGTACCCCTCCACGCATCCCCGGGCATGGTTCCCGCCGTGTCCCTCGCGACGGCATCGACGGCTGCGCTGCCTTCGAACAAGGGGGCGCCGGACTGCAGAGGTGTGTCGTCACCGAAGTTCGACCGTGCAGTTTGGTACGTCGTCAGAAAAGCTTCGAGCACGCTCATCGATGCCGCCCCCCGGTTGTCACCCACCAATTATCGGGGCGACTACGGCAGCGTCTTGACAGCAATTTGTCAGGCTCGCCCGAACCGGTGAGCCGGGTGCGGGGGTCTAGTGACCCAGGCGGCCGCGTCCGAGCTGCAGCAGCAGGATGGCCAGGTCCTTGCCCTCGGGGCCGAGCACGCTGTAGCGCTCGATGACCTGCATCTCGCGGCTGTGCACCAGGCGGGTGCCGCCGGAGGCCATTCGGGCCTTGCCGATCAGTTTGGAAACCTCGGCGCGTCGCTGGACGGCGGCAAGGATGGTCGCGTCGAGTTCGTCGATCTCGCGGCGCAGGTCATCGATCTCAGGCACAGGCTGATCGTCCCAGTCGGCCCGTGCCAGCGCAAAACTGTCCCCGCTCGGCGGTAAGTTTGAACGCAAGATGACCACTTCCCCCGTCGCCTCGCCAGTTGCTGCAGATGTTGATCAACTTCTTGATGGCTTGAACCCTCAGCAGCGCCAGGCAGTGCTGCACCAAGGGTCGCCGCTGTTGATCGTTGCCGGTGCTGGGTCGGGTAAGACGGCGGTGTTGACCAGGCGTATCGCTTATCTGCTGGCGGCCCGTGACGTCGGGGTCGGGCAGATCCTGGCGATCACGTTCACCAACAAGGCCGCGGCCGAGATGCGCGAGCGCGTGGTCCAGCTGGTGGGCCCCAGAGCCAGGAACATGTGGGTTTCGACGTTCCACTCCACCTGCGTGCGGATCCTGCGCAATCAGGCGTCACTGCTGCCGGGACTGAACTCCAACTTCTCGATCTACGACTCGGACGATTCCCGTCGCCTGCTGATGATGATCGGCAAGGACATGGGGCTGGACACCAAGCGGTACTCGCCGCGGCTGCTGGCCAACGGCATCTCGAACCTGAAGAACGAGCTGATCGGACCCGAGCAGGCCGCGGCCGAGGCGTCGGAGGCGGCCGAGGAGATGGCCGGCATCATCGCGCAGGTCTACGGCGAGTACCAGCGTCGGCTGCGCGCGGCCAATGCGCTGGACTTCGACGATCTGATCGGGGAGACGGTCGGGATCCTGCAGGCCTTCCCGCAGATCGCCCAGTACTACCGGCGCCGGTTCCGCCACGTCCTGGTCGACGAGTACCAGGACACCAACCACGCGCAGTACGTGTTGGTGCGTGAGCTGGTCGGGCACCACCTCGACGAGAAGGACGGGGTGGCCCCGTCGGAACTGTGTGTCGTCGGTGACGCCGACCAGTCCATCTACGCGTTCCGCGGCGCGACGATCCGCAACATCGAGGACTTCGAGCGCGACTACCCGGACGCGACCACGATCCTGCTCGAGCAGAACTACCGCTCCACCCAGACCATCCTGAATGCGGCCAACTCGGTGATCGCCCGCAACACGGGCCGCCGCGAGAAGCGGCTGTGGACCGAGGAGGGCGAGGGTGAGCTGATCGTCGGCTATGTCGCCGACAACGAGCACGACGAGGCCCGCTTCGTGGCCGAGGAGATCGACTCGCTGACCGACAGTGAGGGCCTCAAGTATTCGGACGTCGCGGTGTTCTACCGGACCAACAACTCCTCGCGAGCGCTGGAGGAAGTGTTCATCCGCGCCGGCATCCCGTACAAGGTCGTCGGCGGCGTGCGGTTCTACGAACGCCGCGAGATCCGAGACATCGTCGCCTACCTACGGGTGCTCGACAATCCGGGTGACGCGGTGAGCATGCGTCGCATCCTCAACACCCCCCGCCGTGGCATCGGCGACCGGGCCGAGGCGTGCGTCGCGGTCTACGCCGAGAACACCGGCGCAAACTTCAACGATGCGTTGCAGGCGGCCGCCGAGGGGCGGGTGCCGATGCTCAACAGCCGCTCGGAGAAGGCCATCGCGAGCTTCGTGGAGATGCTGGACCAGCTGCGGGCCAAGCTCGACGACGAGCTGGGAGATCTGGTGGAGGCCGTGCTGGAGCGCACCGGCTACCGCCGCGAACTGGAGGCCTCCAGTGATCCGCAGGATCTGGCCCGGCTGGACAACCTCAACGAATTGGTCAGCGTCGCACACGAGTTCAGCACGGATCTGGCCAATGCCCGGGCACTGGCCGAGCAGGGTGAGGGCGAGCCGGTCGACGAGGACATCCCCGACACCGGTGTGCTGGCCCAGTTCCTGGAGCGGGTCTCGTTGGTGGCCGACGCCGACGAGATTCCCGAAGACGGTGCAGGTGTGGTCACGATGATGACGCTGCACACCGCCAAGGGGCTGGAATTCCCGGCGGTGTTCGTCACGGGCTGGGAGGACGGCATGTTCCCGCACATGCGGGCTCTCGGCGATCCCAACGAGCTGTCCGAGGAACGTCGGTTGGCCTACGTCGGCATCACCCGGGCCCGCAAGCGGCTGTACCTCTCGCGGGCCAAGGTGCGTTCGTCGTGGGGGCAGCCGATGCTGAACCCGGAATCTCGTTTCCTGCGGGAGATTCCCGAAGACCTGATCAACTGGCGACGCATCGAGCAGCCGTCGTCGATGAGTGCGCCGGTCGGCAACGCCGGCCGCTACGGCACCCCGCGTCCTTCCCCGTCACGGCCCGCGCCGGCGCGGAACCGTCCGATCATCACGTTGGAGCCCGGCGATCGGGTCACCCACGACAAGTACGGGTTGGGCCGCGTCGAGGAAGTCACGGGCGTGGGCGATCTGGCGATGTCTCTGATCGACTTCGGCAGTGGGGGTCGGGTCAAGCTCATGCACAATCACGCGCCGGTGCAGAAGCTCTGACGCTTCCCAACCCGTTGACTCTGCGCTGACGGCGTAGGTCTGTCGTACTTTTGCGCCGTGCTCGCAGAATCAACGAGGACTGCGTGCCGAAGGTGCCGAGCCGACGAGCAAGGCCGCCGCGGCGGCGGTGAAGACAGACGCACTGAACGGTGTCTCGTATCCGGCGAAGACGAACATCGAGACACCGAAGATGAGCAACGTTGCCGCACTGGCGAAAGCGGCCCACCGCAGGGCAACTCCCAGCAGTAGCCACACGGCGAGGACGACTTCGACGACCGTCGCACCCCACGCGACGATGTCGACCAGCGCTCCGGTGAGGTAAGGCGCCAGGACATGCACGTAGGCCGTGAAGGACTCGAAGTTCCCCCAGCCGACATTGGGCGTGCCCGGCGGTCCCCACAGACCGAACCGGTCGGCAACGGCGGACAGGAACGAGGTGGCCAATGCCAGGCGGGCGAACAGGATTGCTCCCCGGAGCAATAGTTTGTTCTCGGGCGGCGCCGTATCGGTGTCATCAGGAGTGACGTCGTCAGGCATGTCCCTGATGATGCCAGGGGCCGTCGGCCAACACCGCCGGGGCGCTGAGCCGCGGCTCGGCCAGAGGTGGAACGGAGGTCAACACCGGATTCTGGTCCAGCCGGGAGCCGGGGGAGCGGCCCCGACCCCAGCCCACCATCTCGCGGTAGCCGCCGAGCAGGCCTGCCTCGGCGACGGCGGATTCCGTCGCGTGCGGGCTGTCGGCGCCGACAGGCGCCGACACCGGCGAGACATAGAGCGCATCGGTGGGGCAGTAAGCCTCGCACATGAAGCAGGTCTGGCAATCGGACTGGCGGGCGATGACGGGCACGCCGTCGGGGCCACGGTCAAAGACGTCGGTGGGACACACCTTCACGCAGACGTCGCATTTGATGCACGCGGTGGTGCTGACGATCTCGATCACGCCACGGCCTCCGAGGAGATGAGCTGCGGGGCAACGGGATCAGGGGTGGTCCAGACGTCATCGAGACCGCCGACCAGGATGCGGTGCTCGAAGCGGCGATTCGATTCGGGCAGATCCTCACGCCGGTGCAGGCCGCGGGTCTCGGGCCGGGCCAGAGATGCGGCAGTGATCCAGCGCGCGGCTGCCACCATGGCGACCGCCTGGCGCTGCTTGTAGACCGCACGTGCCGGAACCGGGGCGAGACCGTCGGCGATGTCACGCCAGAGGGTCTCCAGTGCTCTGGCCGATTGGCGAAGCCGCTCAGCTGATTTCAGGTAGCTGCGCTGTGGCGGCAGGACATGCGACTGTGCCGCCGCGACCACCTCGTCGATGGTCGGCGCACCGGAGCGTGACCGCCCCGTGGGCGGTATCGCCGCAGCCGGTTCGACCCGTCGGGTGCGGCTGAACTCCGCAGCACCCCGGCCGGCGAAGGTGCCCGACGCGATTGCCCAGGAGCCGTTGCGACTGCCGCCGCCCGACAGCGAGCCGGTGATGAGCTCGCGGGTCGCGGCGTCCCCTGCCGCGTACAGTCCGGGAACCGTTGTCGCGCAATCCGGCCCGACCAGCCGCAGTCCACCGGTGCCACGCACCGAGCCCTCGTAGACCATTCGGACCGGGTACGCCGTCGTGAACGGGTCGATGCCGGCCTTGTCCAACGGCAGGAAGTAGTTCGGCTGAGCATCGCGCATGGTCTGCCGGATGTGTTCGGGGGCCCGATCCAGTCGGGCGAACACCCGCTCGCCGCGGGTGAGTGCCCGCTGCGCGTCCTGACGCCCACTCAGCCCACGTTGGGTGGTGAAGGGCCGGCCGTGTTCATCATAGAAGCTCCCCCACTGCAGCATTCGGCCCTTGGTGTGCACACCCCATTCGGGCGCCAGCGCGTAGGCCGTGCAGAACTCCATGCCGGACAGGTGCGCGCCGTGTTCGGCCGCCATCAGGAGACCCTCGCCGGTATCGACGTTGGTCCCGAAGGTGCCGGACAGGAAGGCCGTTCCGCCGGTGGCCAGCACGACGGCACCCGCGGTGACCTGCCACGGCCGGCCGCCGTCCTGCCTGGCGATGCCGGTGGCACCGGTGACGACACCGTCGCGGTCGGCGGTCAGGCCCAGCGCCGGGTGATGGTCGAGGATCAGCACGCCGCTGCGGTGGGCCTTGCGGCGCATCCGGCGCATGTACTCCGGGCCCTGCAGACTGCTGCGCATCTCGCGACCGTCGGCGCCCACCGGGAACGGATAGCCCCACTCGGAGAGCTGCTCGAGCCGGTCCCACGAGGTGGCCAATACCCGGAACATCCACTCGGAGTCCGTGATCCGGCCGGCGGCCAGCTCACGCTCGCGTACCGAATCCTCGCGCCGAGGGCCGGGACCGATGGCCCACAGGTTGTTGCCACCGGCGGCGGTGGCTCCGCTGGTGCCGCAGTAGCCCTTGTCCACCAGGATGACCCGGGCACCGGATTCGGTGGCCGAGATGGCGGCCCAGGTGGCGGCGGGGCCGCCGCCGATCACCAGGACATCGGTGACCAGCGCATCGGGGTCAACGGGAGCGGTCATGGCCTACTTCCTCTCGGACACCGAGTTCGGCCAACAGCACATGGCGCAATTCGTCGAACCCGTCGTCGCTGCGGGTGCGGGGGAAGGACAGTCCGACACGGCGGTCCAGCGATACCCGCCCGTCCGAGAGGACCACCACCCGGTCGGCCAGCAGGATCGCCTCGTCGACGTCATGGGTGACGTGCAGGACCGCCATGTGTCTGCGGGACCACAATTCGTGTAGCAGCCCGTACATCTTGAGCCGGGTCAACGCGTCGAGCGCGCCGAACGGCTCGTCGAGCAGCAACAGGTCGGGTTCGCGGACCAGCGCGCGGGCCAGTGAAACCCGTTGCGCCTCACCGCCGGACAAGGACAACGGCCAGCTGCCTGCTTTCGCGGTGAGGCCCACCTCTTCGAGTGCGGACCGCCCGCGCGCCGCCCGGCTGGGGGCATCGGGTCCGGCGTCGGGCAATGCGAAGGTCACGTTGGCCAGGGCACGCCGCCATGGCAGCAGCCGCGGGTTCTGGAACACCACCGCCCGTGAGCGAGGCACCTTCACCGAGCCCGTGACCTGATCGTCGAGGCCGGCCAGCACCCGCAGCAGTGTGCTCTTCCCGGACCCGGACCGGCCCAGCATCGCGACGAATTCACCGTCGTCGATCTGTAATTCGAGGTTGTCGAGCACCTGCTGATCACCGAAGGCGCGCCGCAGGCCGTGCACCTCGACGACCGGTGAACTCATGCCGGCGCTCCCAGACCCTCGAAACCGTTGCGCCAGGACAGCAGGAGCCGTTCAAGTACCCGCACCAGCGTGTAGGACAGCAGTCCCGCGACTGCATAGATGACGATCACCAGCAGCGACACATCGAACTGCAGGTTGGTCTGGGCCCGCGACATCAGGTAGCCGATGCCCTGGGTGGTGTTGATCATCTCGGCGAAGATCAGGCTGAGCCACGCGCTGGACAGCCCGAGCCGCAGGCCGACCAGGAAATTCGGCATCGCACCGGGCAGGATCACCTGGGTGATCAAGGTGTGCCGTGGCGCTTCCAAGGTTTGGGCCATCTCGACGAGTTGCCGGTCCACACCGCGGATTCCGGAATAGGTGTTGATGTAGATCGCAATCGCCACCCCGGTGGTGATCAGCACGATCTTGGGGCCCTCGCCGATGCCCATCCAGATGATCAGCAATGGGGTCAGCGCGAAATTCGGTACCGCCTTGAGGATCTGCATGGTCCAGTCGAGCAGGTCCTCGCCGGTACGGGTGAGCCCGGCCAGGATCGCGAGCGCGACCCCGATGAGGATGCCGAGCACCGTGCCGGTCAGCACCCGGACCGCCGACGTGCCGACGTGGGTGGCGAGTTGGCCGTCGCCGAGCAGGCGCCACGCGGTGGCCGCCACCTCGGTCGGAGGTGGGAAGAGGTCGGTATTGAGGAGCCCCGTCATCGAGCCGACGGTCCAGATCGCGAGGATGAGTGCCGGGCTCACCAGCCGGCGAACCGGTCGAGGTAGGCGTGCCCACAGGCCTTTTCGTCGGCCACGGCCACCGACGACCTCGATGAGTTCCGGACGGGTGGTCGGGGCCTGGACGACGGTCGCTGCGGTCATGACTTGGCCCCGGCCCATTCCCGGACCGAGTATTCGTGGTCGAACGATCCGTCGGCGTTGAGGAACTGGTAGGCGGCCTCGAGCTGGTCCACGCCGACCTGGGGGAACGGTTCGGTGTTGAACTCCTCGGCGCGGGTGGACTTCTGGACGAACTTCAGGTCGGTGTCGTCGGTCTGCGCGACCCAGGCCAGGTAGTCGTCGAAGTTCTCGGTGATGTCGCGGTTGACGCTGGTGACGGCCTGTTGCCAGGAGCCGATGAACTCGGGGTGGGCGTCGGTGAACGAGCGCAGGGCGATGTTGGTGCCGGTGCTGCCGAAGCCGTGCCGCGACAGGCTGTCGATGATCGGGAAGCCCTTGGATTCGAGCTCGGCCGCGCTGGCGCCGGTCACGACTGCCGCGTCGATCTTCCCGGAACTCAGTCCGGCGATGGACTCGGGGGTGGGAACGTCCCTGACGTGGATCTGGCCGGTCAGCCCTGCGGCATCGATGAGTTGTCGGGCGGCCCGGTCACGGATCGTGCCCTGCGGGGCGGTGATGTCCCTGCCGACCAGGCCCTTGATCTCCGTGGGTCCGCCCTTGGCGCCCACCAACCAGGCGTCGCCGTTCACCGAATCCAGGGACAGCAGCACCACTTTCGGGTCGCGACTCCGGGCCCGCAGGCCCGGGTTGTCTCCGATGGCCGCCACGTCGATGGCTCCGGCGAACAGGGCGGAGGCGACATCGCTACCGGACTGGAAGAACGAGTACTCGATCTTGCCGACCCCGGCGGATTTGAGTTGGTCGGTGAGGATGCCCTGCTTGTCGCCCCAGCCCAGCGAGCCCGCGGGCGTACCGGTCACCGAGGTGGCCCCGACCCGCAGCGTGTAGCCGTCGGCGTTGTCGCCGTTGGCACTGCAGGAGACGGCGGTGGCGAGGATGGCGAGCGCAAAAGCGGTGCGCAACAGGCGGTTGAACATGGGAGCGGGCCTCCGAGGGTCAAGGCGTGAGCACACGCGAATCCGCCCCAGTAGACGCCCGGCTCGATTTCGGGTCGACGGTTTGGCTCAGCTTGACTGGAAGAACCCTGTGAGCGGGTGATTGACCGCTCAGCGAACGGCACAGTACGGTGGAACAACTATTTGGTACCACGTGGATGGGGATATGGATCGGTGACGACGCAACAGGCTGTGGAGCTGTACTACGACCCGTTCGACAACGACATCGACGACGATCCCTACCCCATCTGGAAGCGGATGCGCAGCGAGGCGCCGCTCTACTACAACGAGAAGTACAACTTCTATGCGCTGAGCCGCTGGGACGACGTGGCCCGCGAACTGCCCAACTGGCAGGCCTACCGGTCCGGGCGGGGCACGACGGCCGACATCCTGTTCAGCGGCATCGAGGTTCCACCGGGCATCCTGTTGTTCGAGGACCCCCCGCTGCACGATCTTCATCGTCGACTGCTGTCGAAAGTCTTCACGCCACGCCGCATGCTGGCCGTCGAGGACCTGGTGCGCGACTTCTGCGCGAAGGCGCTGGATCCCCTTCGCGGGCAGGACGGACTGGACTTCGTCGCCGACCTCGGGGCGTTCATGCCGATGCGGACCATCGGCTATCTGCTGGGTATTCCGGAGGAAGGTCAGGAGCAGATCCGCGCCAGCACCGACAAGAACATCGCACTCTCCGACGCGACCACCGATGTCAGTGCGACGGTGTTCGTGGAGTCCCTGGCGATGTTCTCGGAGTACATCGACTGGCGGGCCACCCATCCTTCCGACGACCTGATGACCGAGCTGCTCAACGCCGAGATCGACGAACCCGACGGCACCCGGCGCAAGCTGGAACGCACCGAGGTGCTGGCGTACACCGCGATGATCGCCGGCGCGGGCGGCGAAACCACTGCTCGGCTCATCGGTTTCATGGGGCAGCTGCTCGGTGAACATCCCGACCAACGGCGCGAGCTGGTGGCCGACCCGAGCCTCATCCCGGGTGCGGTGGAGGAGACGTTGCGCTTCGAACCGCCGTCACCGGTGCAGGCCCGGTACGTCGCCCAGGATGTCGAGCACTACGGACAGGCCATCCCTGAGGGCTCGTACATGTTGCTGCTCAACGGATCGGCCAATCGTGACGAGTCGAAGTTCACCGATCCCGACCGGTTCGACATCCACCGCACCGGCGGACACCTGAGCTTCGGGCAGGGCCTGCATTTCTGTCTGGGGTCGGCACTGGCCCGGCTGGAGGCCCGGGTGGCCTTCGAGGAGGTGCTCAAGCGGTGGCCAGACTGGGAAGTGGACTACCCCAACGCTTTCCGCGCCCACACGTCCAGCGTTCGCGGATGGGCGCGGCTGCCGGTCAAGTTCTAGAGGGTCGTGGTGCCGCCGCCGCCAGTACCGCGGTCACCACCGGCACAGTGAGCGTGAGCACCACCACCGACGCCGAACGCGGGGCGAAGATCGGTGTCAGATCGGTGGCTCCGATCTCGAAGAAGAGCCGATCCAGATCAGTCCAGCCGAAGATGCCTTGCGCCACCGTGAGAATGCAACCGGCGATCACGGCGTACCGGCCGGCGGTGGCACCGAAGGAGATCAGCACTGCACCGAGAATCAGCGTCAGTGCCGCGACTGCCGCGGCGATCGGTGGTTCCACCATCGCCAGCGCCCATGTCGCGCTCGGCGAAGTCGGCAGCAGGTCCGTCAAGTTCGAGACATAATGCAAGCTGTCGTCGAACTGCCTTGTGACCAGCCACAGCTGGTAGGCGGCCATCGCTACAGCCAGTGCCGCAACGAGCAGGTTGGCCCACCGGCTGGGCTGGGGTGTGACGACCTCTGGACCGCCTGCAGTGCAACGAGATTCGCTCGACACGAAGGGTGCGACGATCAGCGTGGCGATGGCCAGGGCAAACCACACCCAACGATGCACCCCGAGCATGCTCTGACCGGACGACATGGCCCATACACCCAACTCGATCAGCGACAGCACGATCACCGTCGCGCTGGCCGCGATCACCACGACCCGTCCCCGCGGGTTGCGCCGTTCCAGCAGCACTGCACCGGCGAACAGCGCCACCGTCACCGCACCCAGCGCGACAAGGTTGAAGATCGAGTGGCAGAAGCGAAGCGGGTTGAAGCTGAAACCGTAGCCGATGGCGTACCAGGCCACGATCAGCGCACGCAGTGTCGCGACGATTCCCAGGACACCACTGACACAGGTCAGGGCAATCGCGGTCAACGCAGTGGGGCGCATCGCGCAAACCTAACAGCGGTCACCGTGCGGACCGGGCGCCTATCGGCGCGCGCTCCAGCGTCCGGTCGCGGGCAACACGGTGAACAGGATGGCGGCCAGCGGAAGGGCCGGCATCGCGTAGACGACGGGATGCAGTCGGGCCCCGGCGATGAACAGACTGCCGAAGATCAGCAGGCCGATGACCGCACCGACGACGACCAGGAGACGGCCCATCCGGCGCCGCAGCAACAATGCGATGAGCCCGCCGATGGTTGCTGCAGCCGAGATCGCCGCCAGGAAACCGATGGCGACGCAGAACAATCGGTCGGTGCGCCACCACCCTGCGATCAGGTCCGTGGCGATCACGCCGGTGGCCCAGCCGCTGAGGATGGCCAACGTGGCCGCCACGATCGCCGTGCGCGGATTGGCACCCGCCGGGGTGCGCGGGACGATCACGGGCCGGGCGCGGGGCACATAGCTCGTGCTGGCGTCGTCGTCCGCGCGGCCGATCAGGCTGGTCTGGGGCTCCGCGCTGCCCGCGGTGGGAACGGCACCGGTGGGATGACGCCGGATGATGCTTGTGTGGGGATCGTCGGCCACGGGTACGGGCCGGGAAACCGGGTCCTGCGGCTGACGCCGGATGATGCGGGTGCGGTCGTCGTCCTCGTCAGGGTGATCGGCTGGTATCTGACCGTCGTCGCTCACTCAGCCAACATAGCTGCCGAGGCTGAGGCCTCGCTTTGACAGCCACGGCACCGGATCGATGCGGCTGGTGCCGTTCTGCAGCACCTCGAAATGCAGGTGGGGGCCGGTGGAATAGCCCCGGTTTCCGACGGTGGCGATCTGGTCGCCGGCCATCACCCGGTCGCCCACGCTGACGAGCCACGTGTTGATGTGACCGTAGAGCGTGACGGTGCCGTCGGCGTGGCGGAGTTTGACCCACGCGCCGTAGCCGGCGGTCGGGCCCGAGGCGATGACGACGCCGTCGGAGACCGCCACGATCGGGGTGCCGATCGGGCTCGCGAGGTCGATGCCGGCGTGCAGCACGCCCCAGCGGTAGCCGAAGTTCGAGGTCCAGACGTAACCCTTGGTGGGCATGACGAACAGTGGGCGCGACAGCCGGGCCTCGCGCTCGGCGCGTTCCTGGGCGAAGGCGGCGGCCTTCGTGATCTCTTCGGCGTGCACCGAGGTGTCGGCGGTCGAGGAGACCGAGACGATCTGCATGCCGTCCACCGAGCCGGTGACGGAGGCGCCTTCGATGTGGCTGCCCTCGGAGGCCAGGATCGTGTCGTCGGCGTTGGTCTCGGTGGGATTACTGAGCGAGTAGGCGCCGGCGGCGGTGGCACCCGCGGCCATGGCGGCGATCATCAGGCGGCTCTTGACGGCGCCGGCGTGCTCCTTGCGGTGGGCACCGCGGCGGCCGGACAGGTTGATCACGTCGGTGGCGGCGACGCCGTCGCTCACGTCGGTGTGGCTGTCGCGGTACGCGTAACGGGAGCCGCGCTCGGTGCCGGCCTCGGGACGGAAGCGGGAGGGGACGGCGAGGCGGACGGGCACCAGGTCGTCGGTGTCGTTTAGATCGTCGAGCTCCGGGGCATAGATGATGTTGGATTCGTGATCGTCCGATCCGTGATCATCCTGGCCGGGAGGGGCATCGAACGCTTCGAAAGCGCTGAAGGGGATGACGTCGGTGATCTCCGCAGCATCCAGTTCGTCAGGGGAAACCCGGCGCCTGCGGCGGCGCGCGTCCGTCGGCACTCCTCGCGGAGCTGCGGACGAACGATGCTGCGGCAAGACTCGAGAATCCTTCTTCGTCGTGACCTGAACGTTATCTGGACCAGAGGCACGTTAACCAAATCCCAATGATGGTGGCAACTTATGGGTCTATTCCGCGTCGGAATGTGATCCGTATCACCTCCCATGGGCGGTGAGATCTACCACATGAGCCGGAGGCGATGCTAGCCCATCACTCGGTGATGGATAAAGTGCCTGCGGGCCCGTCAGAGGTATGCGGACCGGGCAGCTTCGAAGCGCGCTAGAAGCCAAGCAGACAGACAACGCCTATCTAGGAAGCACATGGATCTCTTCGAATATCAGGCAAAAGAGCTGTTCGCCAAGCACAACGTCCCCACGACCCCGGGCCGCGTGACCGACTCGGCCGAGGACGCCAAGGCGATCGCCACCGAAATCGGCAAGCCCGTGATGATCAAGGCACAGGTGAAGGTCGGCGGCCGCGGTAAGGCCGGCGGCGTGAAGTACGCAGCCACCCCTGAGGACGCCCTCGAGCACGCGACCAACATCCTCGGTCTCGACATCAAGGGTCACGTCGTCAAAAAGTTGCTGGTGGCCGAGGCGAGCGACATCGCCGAGGAGTACTACATCTCCTTCCTGCTCGACCGTTCCAACCGGACCTACCTGGCCATGTGCTCGGTCGAGGGCGGCATGGAGATCGAGGAAGTCGCCGCGACCAAGCCCGAGCGGCTGGCCAAGGTTCCCGTCGACGCCGTCAAGGGTGTCGATCTGGCCTTCGCGCGCTCGATCGCCGAGCAGGGTCACCTGCCCGCCGAGGTGCTCGACGCCGCGGCCGTGACCATCCAGAAGCTGTGGGAGGTGTTCGTCGGCGAGGACACCACCCTGGTTGAGGTCAACCCGCTGGTGCGTACGCCCGACGACCAGATCCTGGCCCTGGACGGCAAGGTCACCCTGGACGCCAACGCCGACTTCCGTCAGCCCGGCCACGCCGAGTTCGAGGACAAGGACGCGACCGATCCCCTGGAGCTCAAGGCCAAGGAGAACGACCTCAACTACGTCAAGCTCGACGGCGAGGTGGGCATCATCGGTAACGGTGCCGGTCTGGTCATGTCGACGCTGGACGTGGTCGCCTACGCGGGCGAGAAGCACGGCGGCGTGAAGCCGGCCAACTTCCTCGACATCGGCGGCGGCGCGTCGGCCGAGGTCATGGCCAACGGCCTCGACGTCATCCTGAACGACAGCCAGGTCAAGAGCGTGTTCGTCAACGTGTTCGGCGGCATCACCGCCTGTGACGCGGTGGCCAACGGCATCGTCAAGGCGCTGCAGATCCTCGGTGACGAGGCCAACAAGCCGCTCGTCGTCCGCCTGGACGGCAACAACGTCGAAGAGGGCCGGCGCATTCTGGCCGAGGCCAACCATCCCCTGGTTGTCCAGGCCGAGACCATGGACGCAGGCGCCGACAAGGCCGCCGAGCTGGCGAACAAGTAAGGGACTGCTGCAATGTCGATCTTTTTGAACAAGGACTCCAAGGTCATCGTCCAGGGCATCACCGGCGGCGAGGGCACCAAGCACACCGCCCTGATGCTCAAGGCCGGCACCCAGGTTGTCGGCGGCGTGAACGCCCGCAAGGCCGGAACCACCGTGTCCCACAAGGACAAAGACGGCAACGACGTCGAGCTGCCCGTGTTCGCCTCGGTCGCCGAGGCCATGAAGGAGACCGGCGCTGACGTGTCGATCGCCTTCGTGCCGCCGGCGTTCTCCAAGGACGCCATCATCGAGGCCATCGACGCCGAGATTCCGCTGCTGGTGGTCATCACCGAGGGAATTCCGGTGCAGGACAGCGCCTACGCGTGGGCCTACAACGTCGACAAGGGCGAGAAGACCCGCATCATCGGTCCGAACTGCCCCGGCATCATCACCCCCGGCGAGTCGCTGGTCGGCATCACGCCGAACAACATCACCGGCAAGGGCCCGATCGGGCTGGTGTCGAAGTCCGGCACGCTGACCTACCAGATGATGTACGAGCTGCGCGATCTCGGCTTCTCGACCGCCATCGGCATCGGTGGCGACCCGGTCATCGGCACCACCCACATCGACGCCATCGAGGCGTTCGAGAAGGATCCCGAGACCAAGCTGATCGTGATGATCGGTGAGATCGGTGGCGACGCAGAAGAGAAGGCCGCGGCCTACATCAAGGCGAACGTGACCAAGCCGGTCGTCGGCTACGTCGCGGGCTTCACCGCTCCCGAGGGCAAGACGATGGGCCACGCCGGCGCCATCGTGTCCGACGGTGCGGGCACCGCCGCCGGCAAGCAGGAGGCCCTGGAGGCCGCGGGCGTGAAGGTCGGCAAGACGCCGTCCGAGACCGCCGCCAAGGCGCGCGAGCTGCTCGCAAACCTGTAAGTCTTTGCAACGGAAAGGCCCCCGCTACGGCGGGGGCCTTTTCTTTTGGCGCGAGCGTGCGCTCGGCGTGCCGGCTAGACGCGCCCGCCCAGGTGCTCGGCGAGGAAGCGTTCGACGGCGTGGTACATGTCGATCTGGTTGTCGGGGTTGAGGAATCCGTGGCCTTCGTCCTCCTTGACCATGTATTCGACCTCGACCCCACGCTTGCGCAGCGCCTCGACCAGGTTGTCGGACTCGGCCTGCACTACACGAGAGTCGTTGGCGCCCTGGACAACCAGCAGCGGCGTGCGAATCTGATCGACCTTGGTGATGGGGGAGCGGGCCAGCATGTCGGCCTCCTGCTCAGGATCGTTGTGATTCCCGACGTAGAGGTGCCAGTTGTTGGCCAGGAACGGCCGGGCCACATTCGGCAGCGTTCGCATGAAGTTGGCCAGGCTGGAGATCCCGACGTAATCGACCGCCGCGGCGAAGACGTCCGGAGTGAACGTCACGCCGACCAGCGCAGCGTAACCGCCGTACGAGCCACCGAAGATCGCCACCTTGTCGCGGTCGGCATAACCCTGCTTGACAGCCCAGTCCACCGCGTCGATGAGATCGTCGTGCATCTTGCCGGCGAACTCACCGATCGCAGCCTTGGTGAACGCCTTGCCGTAGCCTGTCGAGCCGCGAAAGTTGACCTGTAGCACCGCATATCCGCGGTTGGCCAGCATCTGCACGTCTGGCTGGAAGCCCCAGCAATCCCGAGACCACGGGCCGCCGTGCACCAGCAGGACCAACGGCAGATCGGTCGGCTCGACTCCGACGGGCAAGGTCAGATACGAGTGCAGATCCAGCCCATCGCGTGCGGTTATGGTCACCGGCGTCATCGGTGCTAGTGAATCTGAATTCAGATTCGGATACGGCCGGAACAGTAGCCGACTCTCGCCGGTGGAGTGGTCGTAGAAGTAGGTCGCCCACGGGTGGCGGTCATGGGTGAAACTGGCCACCCATCGCTGGCCGCTGTCGTCGGAGGAGATGCCCCCGAGGTCGCCATCGGACAGTTTGGTCAGATTCTCCAGTACCGCAGCGAAATTCGGGTCGAGAGCATGAATCACCTGGCGTTCCCCGTAGTAGCGGGCGCCGATCAGTTCGCCCGTGCGCTCGCTCAGGATGAACGGCGACGGTAACACCATCTGGTTGCCCAGGTCGAACGTAGGGTGGCTGTCCATCTCGGTCTCTGAACCGGTGGCCACGTCGATGCGGGCCAGCCGGGTCCTGTCGGTACCCTCATTTGATCCGAGCCAGATGCCGGTGCCGTCCGGGGAGATGGCGACCGGGAAGATACCCAGCGGGTAATCGGTGCCGTCGTAGACCTTGATGGGTCGCAATGATGCTGTGGCCGAGTCCCATTGCGATATCTCGACGTCGCCGTCGGCCGTCAACGTGTTGGTGAACAGGTCACCGTTGGGGGCGCACAGCCACATGATGACATTGCCGGGGTTCTCGGCGAGAAGGGTGAGTTCTCCTGTCGCGATGTCGAGTTCGTACGCATCGACCAGTTCGGGATTGCGGTTGTTGGTCTGCACGATCGCTTTTCCGGGTCGGCCCTTGGTGAGGTCGAAGCTCGCCCTGGCTCCCGGAAACGGTGTGAGATCCACTGCGGCGGTGTCGGGGTTATCCAGGTCGATCCGGTAGACGTGGAAATTCTCGTCGCCGCCGTTGTCCTGCATGTAGAGCAGCCATCGTGGATCGTCGGTCCATTGGTAGATGTAGACGCTGCGGATTTCATCCGCGGTGACACAGCGTGGCGGAGTGTCACCGTCGAGGTCTTGGATCCATACGTTGAGGCGGTTCTTCCACGGCGCCAGATAGGCGATCTTGGTTCCGTCGGGCGAGATCCTGGCAGCTGTGCGCTCGGGCGGGCTGAAGAATTCCTCCACCGAGATGAGTTCGGGCAACGCCATGACGTTCCTTTCGCGGGTGTGGACAAGCTCTTTCGAGATGGGTTAGGACGCGACAGGGCCGCCGAGGCGCCCGTTGGTGGCGTCGCGGATCGCCCGGTCGATCAGCGAGAGTGCCTGCTCCTCGGTGACCGTTTTCCCCTCGACGATCACTGCTACGCTGACGTCCTCATCGACAACGCGGAACGCCCCGGTGACGGCGGCGGCGCAGAGTCGCACGGTGAGATCATCGGCGGGCAGGTTCAATCGGTCGGCGATCACCGGGATGAAGCCCTGCTCCATCCGGTCATGCACCATGAGGTAGGCAGTGCGCAGTGCCGGTTCCGATGGTGTCATGGTGGCGATCCGCATCGCGCTGATCTCATCGGCTATGTCCTGGGGCGCCAGCGGATGTGAAATCCCGTCGGCGGCAAGATGTTCGGCCAACGACAGGTCGTGCGGCCAGCGGTTCAAGATGGCGATGAACCGGTCGGCCGACTTGGCCAGTACTGGTTCGACGCAGCTCTCCTTCGCGCGGAAGTAGCGCCAGATCGTGCGCGTCGACAGCCCTGCCGCCGCGGCGATGTCGTCACCGCTGGTGGCGGCGACGCCTTGCTCCCAGAACAGCTTGCAGGCATGTCGTGACACCTCGAGGCGGGCCTGTTCCTGCTTTTCGCCCATCGACTCACCTTCCAGAACTTGTCACTTAGTGACAGCTCCAATGTGTCACTAAGTGACAGCGTCGTCAAGGTGTGCAGTTCAGGGTGGGTTTTGTTTCGCCGTTTTCTACGGCAGGGTTGTGCTTGCGCACGGAAAACAACCAGGACGTCGACATCGACGACACGTTGCCCGAGCTACTGTCGCCCGGCCGCCAGCAGGCCCGCCGAGGCGAACTTCAAACCGCTGCGAAGCTCGTCGAGCTGGATCGGGTCCTCGCTCTCGATGTAGCGCGTCGTAGTGGCCACGGCCATGTTGAAGAACAGCCACGCCAATGCCCGTGGGCTCAGCTCGTGGCGGTACTGGTCCCGGTAGTGCGCCATGTGCAGGGTGGTCATCGCCAGCAGCGTCGCGTTCAGGCCGGAGGCGTTTTCCAAGGTGCGGGCATAGTCCGGCCGGTCGGCGACGTAGCGGATCAACTTCCGGTTGGCGATCGTGAAGTCGATCAGGATGTCGATCGACGCCTGCATCGCATCTTGTGGCTGCTCGAGGGTGACCGACCGGAGCATGTCCTCGATCAGCGGCGCCTGCTCGGCGGCGAGCTGCTCGATTGCGGCATGGATGAGCTCTTCTTTGTTGGCGAAGTACTGGTAGATCGATCCCTTGCTGACGCCGGCCCGCGCCGCGACGGCGTTGGTGGTGATCTGATCGGGGTCGGTCTTCTTCAGCATCTTCACCGTCGTCGCGATGATTTTTGCGACCATCTCACGAGAACGCTCCTGCTGGGGCAGCTTGCGCTGCGCTGAAGTGCGGGTTTCCATTTCTGCCTCTGAGTTCAAATGCGACTTGAATGCGACCTGATGGTCAGATTACCGTCGGCTCACGCTCAAGGAGGTGCGCTGCATATGACCGCCACTACGGACGCCGTCAACCCGGTCGTCGACGAATCCGTTGACATCGAACTGGTTCCGCTCGACTCGCTGACCGGTGTGCACACCGGCCGGTGGACGTTCCTGATCGTCGACGGGGCGGCGTTCATGATGCAGGCGATGCATCCCGTCATCGCAGAGATCACCGGCCGCTATTCGGCTGCGTTCCACGGCGATCCGGGTGGGCGGGCGATTCGCAGCGTCGACTCGGTGCTGCGGTGGACCTATGGCGGCACCGAGGCGGTCGCCGAGGGGAACCGGGTGCGCGCTCTGCACCAGCCCATCACGATGAAGAGCGCCGAGACCGGGAAGCAGATCAGCGCGCTCAATCCCGAGGCATATCAATGGGTGATCGCCACCGGCTACATCGTCAACGCCGAAGGCGGGGGCAAGCTGCTGATCGGACGCGACTTCACCGACGATGAAAAGGACGAGCTGCTGCGGGACAACCGCCGACTCGCGCGACTGCTACACGTGCCGATGGGCGGCTATCCGACGACGCGTGCCGAGATGGCCGACTACTACGAGGCGATGATCGACAAGTTGGAGGGCACGCCCCAGGCCTTGCAACTGATCGAGGAGATGCAGACCGGCAACGTCGAGCTGCCGCCGTCGGTGCCGAAGCTGTTGCATCCCTTGGTGCGTCGGGCGCTGCGCCCGGCGCTGCGGTTCAACTACCTGTCTGTTGTCGGGCTGCTCGAGCCCCGGCTGCGGGCCAAGCTCGGTGTCACGTGGAGCGACGACGAAGAGCGTCAACTTCAGCGCATCTACACCGTCATCCGCGCTGCCTACCGCATCCTGCCCGATCGGCTCACCTACTTTCCGCTGGCCTATCACGCGCGGAAACACCATGAGTGCCTTGAGAAGATGAAGCAGCGCCAGCAGAAGTCCTTCGCCTACAACCTTTCGGGCGTCGACGGCACGCGCTGACGTCGACCGCTTCAGAACGTCCAGCTGCCAGAGGTCTGCAGGACGAACCCGTGATTGGTATTCGGGATGATGCAGGCGGTGAGGTTGCCCTTGTCGACCACACAGGTAGTGCCGGTGAGTGAGTCGATCAGTTTTTCGCCGGGGTTGAGCGTCTTGTCCCGCGTCGGTTCGCATGCCCCGTCGGCCGCACTGAAGGCAAACATCGGGTCGCCGGTTCTTTCCCCGTGGACCGACGAGCAGGCGCCGTTCAAGTCCGCGGGCAGTCCGGGCATGTTCCCGGTGCACCACGAAGCGGGACCGATCGCGCAGTTGAGACCGTCGGGCGTTCTGAAGAACAAGTACACATTCGCCCAGCGCTCCGGATAGGAAAACGGCCGACCGAATTGTGCGGCATCGACCGCCTTGAACTTTCTGAGGTCGGGAAACCCAGGCGGTTGAGCGCCGGCCTCGGGCGCAGGAAGGCCGAGGCAGGCCGCCGTGGCCGTGCGCGCAGCGAGAAGGCGCTTTCGGCTGGTCACGGAATTACCGTAACGCGCCTGATGACGGTCGATATGCACCGATTTCCCTCTCGAATCAGCAATCGGTTAGCCTCACGAATTAACACCCGTCAAGGAGATTGTCATGGTCGATCCGCGCACCCCTGTCATCGTCGGCGTCGGGCAGTTCACCGAACGCATCGACCTCGACGGCTATCGCGGGATGTCCTCGGTCGAGCTGGCCACCGAGGCGGCCAGGGCAGCGCTGCACGATTGCGGCGCCGACGCCGCTGCCGTGGCGCAGGCCATCGACACCGTGGCGGGCACGCGGCAGTTCGAGATCTCCGGTCCGCAGTCGCCGACCGTGGGTCTGTCCAACAACTACCCGCGCTCCGTCGCGCGCAACGTCGGCGCCGAGCCGGCCCGGGCGATCCTCGAGGTGATCGGCGGCCAGAGCCCGCAGCATCTCGTCACCGAGTTTGCCGGCGCCATCGCGGCGGGCGAGGCCGAGGCGGTGCTGCTGTTCGGTTCGGAGAACACCTCGACGCTGCGGCACTTCTCCAAGCGCGACGACAAGCCGGACCACTCGGAGACGATCGAGGGCCAGCTCGAGGACCGCGGCTACGGTTACGACGGCATCTTCGACGAGTACACGATCAAGCACGGTCTGATCGGCGCCCCGGTGCAGTACGGCCTGCTCGAGAATGCCCGCCGGGCACGGGTGGGACTGTCTGTGGCGGACTACCGGCAGGCGATGGCAGAACTGTTCGCGCCGTTCTCCAAGGTGGCAGCCAAGAACCCCTATTCGTCTGCGCCGGTGGAGCGTTCGGCCGAGGAGCTGGCCACCGTCACCGAGAGCAACCGGATGATCTGCGATCCGTATCCGCGCATGATGGTGGCGCGCGACCAGGTCAACCAGGGTGCTGCGGTCCTGCTGATGTCGGTCGCGACCGCCCAGAAACTCGGTGTGCCAGAAGAGAAGTGGGTGTACCTGCGCGGTCACGCCGACATGAAGGAAATCAAGCTGCTCGAGCGCGCCGAACTCGGCTACAGCGAGGCCGCGGTGATCGCCGTGAACGAGGCTTTGCGGATCGCCGGTATCGGACTCGACGACGTCGCGGCCTTCGATCTCTACAGCTGCTTCCCGTTCCCGGTGTTCAACATCTGCGACGGCACCGGCCTGGCCCCCGACGACGAACGTGGCCTGACGCTCACCGGTGGCCTGCCCTTCTTCGGCGGCCCGGGCAACAACTACTCGATGCACGGCATCGCCGAGGCCGTCAACGAAATGCGCGACAAGCCAGGTCAATTCGCGCTTATCGGTGGCAACGGCGGTATCGCGAGCAAGTATTCGGTCGGCATCTACTCCACCGAGCCCGCCGACTGGGTGGCCGACGGCAGCGCCGCCCTGCAAGACGAGTTCGATGCGCAGGAGCGCGTCGCCATCACCGAAATGGCCGACGGCCCGGCGACCATCGAGACGTACACCGTCCGCTACGACTGGACGCCGCGCACCGGCATCATCATCGGGCGTCTGGATTCCGACGGCAGCCGCTTCCTGGCGACGGCGACCGACGAGGCGCTGGTGCAGTTGCTCTCCGAGGGCGAGCCGCTCGGGGTGAAGATCATGGTCCAGTCCGGCGAGAAGCGGAACACCGCGACGCTGGCGTAAGGCGCGCACCCGCGTCGGACCAACGCGAAATCAACGCCATGGTCGTTCCCCTCGAACTTTTACGACCATGGCGTTGATTAGGGCGCTAACGGGACAGAGCTAGACGAGCGTCGCCAACTTGCCCGCGAGCCGCTCGACGTATGCCGATACCTCGGCCTCGGACTTGTCCGGCAGCCCGAACAGCACTTCGGTGACGCCCAGTTCGCGCCAGTGTGCGAGCTTCTCGGGGTCCGGCTTGAAGTCCAGCGCCACGATCTGCGGTGCACCGTCTCGCCCGGCGGCGGCCCAGGTGTCCTGCAGCAGCTTGACGGGCTCGTCGATGTTGAAGTCGCGTGGCGTGGTGATCCAGCCGTCGGCCGACTTGGCGATCCACTTGAAGTTCTTCTCGTTGCCGGCCGCACCGACCAGGACCGGGATGTGCGACTGCACGGGCTTGGGCCAGGCCCACGACGGCCCGAAGTTCACGAATTCGCCTTCGTAGGAGGCCTCTTCCTGGGTCCACAGTGCGCGCATGGCTTCCAGGTATTCGCGCAGCATGGTGCGGCGCCGGCCCGGGGGAACGTTGTGGTCGGTGAGTTCGTCGGTGTTCCAACCGAATCCGACGCCCAGTGACACGCGTCCGCCGGACAGGTGGTCCAGGGTGGCGATGGATTTGGCCAGCGTGATCGGGTCGTGCTCGACGGGCAGCGCGACGGCCGTCGACAACCGCACCCGCGAGGTCACCGCGCACGCGGTGCCCAGCGATACCCATGGATCGAGGGTGCGCATGTAGCGGTCGTCGGGCAGAGACTCGTCACCGGTGGTCGGGTGAGCGGCCTCCCGCTTGATGGGGATGTGGGTGTGCTCGGGGACGTAGAACGTCGTGAAGCCGTGATCGTCGGCGAGTTTGGCGGCCTTGGCCGGGGCGATGCCGCGGTCACTGGTGAAGAGAACAAGCCCATAGTCCATGACCAGAATTAGAACGTGTTTCAGTCTCAGTAGCAAGACGGTGCGTCTCGTGGGGCGGTGGGGCGAAGAGAAAACTTCACCGCGAGCGATACCCGCGACGTGCGCCGATGCGTTTGCTGGGATCACCGGCATGACGACCGAACGCATCGCCGACCACGTCAAGTTCGCCTACTGGGTGCCCAACGTCAGTGGCGGCCTGGTCACCAGCGATATCGAGCAGCGCACCGACTGGAACTACGAGTACAACAAGAAACTCGCGCAGACCGCGGAGGTCAACGGCTTCGAGTACGCGCTGTCGCAGGTTCGCTACGAGGCCAGCTACGGCGCGGAGTACCAGCACGAATCCACCAGCTTCAGTCTCGCCCTGTTGCTGGCCACCCAGAAGCTCAAGGTCATCGCCGCAGTTCATCCGGGTCTCTGGCAGCCGGCGGTGTTGGCCAAGCTCGGTGCCACCGCGGACCACCTCAGCAATGGCCGCTTCGCCGTCAACGTCGTCTCCGGCTGGTTCAAGGACGAGTTCACCCACCTGGGTGAACCCTGGCTCGAACACGACGAGCGCTACCGGCGCAGCGCGGAATTCCTGCAGGTTCTCCGCAAGATCTGGACCGAGGACGACGTCGATTTCCGCGGCGACTTCTACCGGATCCACGATTTCACGCTCAAGCCCAAGCCGCTCAACACCCCCGAGCGTCCCAACCCCGAGCTGTTCCAGGGCGGCAACTCGACCGCGGCCCGTCGTAACGGCGGCTATCACGCCGACTGGTACTTCTCCAACGGCAAAGACTTCGACGGCCTCACCGAACAGCTCGTCGAGGTACGCGATCACGCGCGCAACGCAGATAGAGAGGTGAAGTTCGGTCTCAACGGGTTCATCATCGCCCGCGACACAGAGAAAGAGGCGAAGGAAGTCCTCCGCGAAATCGTGGCCAAGGCCAACAAGCCCGCGGTCGAAGGCTTCCGCAGTGCGGTGCAACAGGCCGGCAACTCCACGGGTGACAAGAAGGGTATGTGGGCCGATTCCAGTTTCGAAGATCTGGTGCAGTACAACGACGGCTTCCGCACCCAGCTGATCGGCACACCTGAGCAGATCGCCGAACGCATCGCCGCCTACCGCAAACGTGGCGTGGACCTGATCCTCGGCGGGTTCCTGCATTTCCAAGAGGAAATCGAGTACTTCGGTGCCAACGTGCTGCCGCTGGTTCGCGAAATCGAGGCAGCCGAAACAGATTCCGCTGACGCACCCGTCCTGGTATCAGCTTGAGACCGCGCTGACACCACGCACGCGCGCCCGGCACCCAGGCGGGTGCGCTAGCGTGGAAGATCGAATCGCTCACGTGGTCGGTATTCATGCCTGCGTGAACACACGTCGCGAAGCTTGATAGCACAGGAGAGGTCATGACCTACCCGCCCAGTAATCCCGGATACCCGCCGCCGAACCCGCAGTCGGGTTCGCAGTTCGACGCCACCCAGCAGTTCGCCAAGGCGGTCCCCGCACCGGCTCCGGCAGCCCCGGCAGCGGCCCCGGCCGCCGCGCAACCCGGCGAGAACAAGCTGCCCGAGATCCTGCTGGCAGTCGTGGCCATCGCCGGCCTGCTCATCTACTTTGTGAGCTTCGCCCTCGATGCCTCGACCTCGCAGGGAATGGTCGTGCTCGTCGCGCTGCCACTGTTGGCAGGTCTTTTGGCCGGTGTCAGCCTGCTGCCCAAGCAGAACAAGTACACGGGAGTGGTCGCAGCCATCGCGACGATTCCGTTCTTGTTCGTGATCGGCGCCGTGGTGTCCAGCGGTGGATCGGCCGACTGGACCATCTGGGTTCTCCTGGTCCTCACTCTGGTCCAGGCCGGTGCCGCCATCGCCGCGCTCCTGTTCGAAGCGGGCATCATCACGCCCCCGGCGCCCAAGCCGCAGTTCGACCAGCAGCCGCAGTACGGCCAGTACGGTGGCCCGTCGCAGTACTACGGTCAGCAGCACCAGCCGCAGCACGGTGGCCAGCCCTACCAGCAGGCTCAGCCGCAGCAGCCCGGATATCCCTCGCAGTACGGCGGCTACTCCGGCGGCCCGAACACCGGTGGCTACCCCGTGCAGTCCCCGCAGGGCCAGCAGGGTCAGCAGCCGAGCGGTCCGCCGACGCCTCCGACCGGCTACCCCACCTACGGCCAGCCACAGCAGTCGGGCTCCTCGGCGCCCTCCGGCGCTCCGGCACAGCAGCCGCCTTCACAGCAATCTGGCCCTGCGCCGTCGTAAGCTGATCGGCGCGTGCGCTTCCCGCGCACGCGCCGATCATTGCGAGGAGCAGCCCACCAAGTGAGTAACCGGCCAGTCGGCACCCGCCAGGCGCGTGAGTTGCTCCGGGTCGCGTTCGGGCCGTCCGTCGTCGCGCTGGTGGTCATCGCCGCGGTTGTGTTGTTGCAACTACTGATCGCCAACAGCGATATGACGGGCGCGCTCGGTGCGATCGCCAGCATGTGGCTGGGCGTGCACCAGGTGCCAGTCTCCATCGGCGGCCGCGAGCTGGGTGTGATGCCGCTGCTGCCGGTGATGGCGATGGTCTGGGGCACCGCGCGCACGACCGCCGCGGCCACCGCCCCGAATTCCTCCTGGTTCGTCACCCGCTGGGTCGTCGCCTCGGCATTGGGCGGGCCCATTCTGATCGCGGCCCTCCTGCTGGCCGTCATTCATGACGCCGCCTCGGTCATCGGCGAACTACAGACCCCCAATGCCCTGCGGGCTTTCTGCAGCGTGCTGCTGGTGCACGTGATCGGTGCGCTGATCGGCGTCGGGTCCAAAGTGGGCCGACGTACGTTGGCCGTCCTGCCGCTGCCGGATTGGCTGCCCGACGCGATCCGGGCCGCCGTCGCCGGCGTCCTCGCCCTGTTCGGGCTTTCCGGTGCGGTGACTGCGGTGTCCCTGGTGGTGCATTGGGGCACGATGCACGATCTGTTCGCGATCACCGACAGCCTTTTCGGCCAGCTCAGCCTCACGCTGTTGTCGATCCTCTATATCCCCAACGTGATCGTGGGAGCCTCGGCCATCGCGGTCGGATCCAGCGCCCATGTCGGGTTGGCCGCCTTCAGCTCGTTCACCGTGTTCGGCGGCGACATTCCCGCGGTGCCGGTGCTGGCCGCGGTGCCCACGCCGCCGCTGGGCCCGATCTGGGTGGCGCTCCTGATCGTGGGAGCGGCGTCGGCCGTGGCGGTGGGTCAGCAGTGTGCACGACGGCCGCTCCCGATCGGGGCGGCCACCGGGAAGTTACTGGTGGCCTCGGCTCTGGCCGCGGTGACGATGGCGCTGGCCGGTTTCGCCGGTGGCGGTCGGCTGGGCAATTTCGGTTCCGTTGGGGTGGATCAGGCGACGTTCGCGCCTGCGGTGTTCCTGTGGTTCGTCGGGATCGGTGGACTGACGGTGGCGATGTCCGGTGGACTGACCCGCAAGCCCCGACCGGTGGCCCCGCCCAAGCCGGAGCCCGAGCCGGTATCCCCGCAGCCCGAACCAGAGGTTGAGGAAGAGCCTGAAACCGACGTCGTCGACGAGGACGTCGTCGCCTACGACGAGCCAGACCCGGAACCGGAGCTCGAACCCGACGAGCCGCTGGTGTCCTGGTCGGCCGAGGAGACGCAGGCCGACGAGCCCGCGCCCGAGTACGTCGATCGGTATGTCGAGTACGACGACGTGCAGGAAACCGTCCACGAACCCAGCCCCCGGCGTTATGAAGACCTCGATGACGATCCCGAGGACCACTTCATCGTCGACGACATCCCCGACGACCCAGCGACCGGCGATCAGCCGCGCCGTGCGGGCGACTAGGCTGCTGCGCGTGCAGCAACCGTTACAAGTGCCTCCGAGTGCACCGGCACGGCTGGTAGTGCTGGCTTCGGGGACCGGGTCGTTGCTCGCCTCGCTACTGGCCGCCGCCGTCGACGACTATCCGGCGCGCGTCGTCGCAGTCGGCACCGACCGCAAATGTGCCGCGCTGGACATCGCGGCCGCGGCAGGGGTGCCGTCGTACACCGTGCGACTTGGCGATCATCCAGACCGCGGCGCCTGGGATACCGCGCTCACCGAGGCCACCGCCGAGCACCAGCCGGACCTGGTGGTCTCGGCCGGGTTCATGAAAATCTTGGGCGGCCAGTTCCTTTCCCGTTTCCCCGGCCGCGTCGTCAATACCCACCCCGCACTGCTGCCCGCGTTCCCCGGGGCGCATGCGGTGCCCGAGGCGTTGGCGTACGGCGTGCGGGTGACGGGCTGCACGGTGCATCTCGTGGACTCCGGCATGGATACCGGGCCGATTCTGGCCCAGCAGGCCATCGAGGTGATCGATGATGACACCGAAGAGACTTTGCATGAGCGCATCAAGGTGGTCGAACGTCGACTGCTGGTGGATGTGTTGGCCGCGCTGGCAACCCGCGGCGTGACCTGGACTGGACGAAAGGCGACCATCGGATGTTGAGGATGACAGCGTGAGCGAGAAGAAACCGATCCGGCGAGCGCTGATCAGTGTCTACGACAAGACCGGGCTGGCCGATCTGGCCCGCGGCCTGCACGAGGCGGGCGTGGCCATCGTCTCCACCGGGTCGACCGCCAAAACCATTGCCGCCGCCGGTGTTCCGGTGACCCCAGTCGAAGATGTCACCGGCTTCCCCGAGGTGCTCGACGGCCGCGTCAAGACCCTGCACCCGCGCGTGCACGCCGGCCTGCTGGCCGACACCCGCAAGCCCGAACACGTTGCGGCCCTGGCCGAGCTCGAGGTCGAGGCGTTCGAGCTCGTGGTGGTGAACCTCTACCCGTTCACCGAGACCGTGGAGTCCGGGGCGTCGGTGGACGAATGTGTCGAGCAGATCGACATCGGCGGGCCGTCCATGGTTCGCGCGGCCGCCAAGAACCACCCGAGCGTGGCCGTGGTCGTGGATCCGCTGGGCTATGACGGCGTGCTGGCCGCGGTCCGCGCGGGCGGTTTCACCCTCGACGAGCGGAAGAAGCTGGCGTCGTTGGCCTTCCGGCACACCGCCGAGTACGACGTGGCCGTTGCCGGCTGGATGGGGTCGACGCTGGCGCCCGCGGAAGATTCGGTGCCTGCGTCCTTGCCCCAGTGGTTCGGGGGTACCTGGCACCGCAGCGCGGTCCTGCGCTACGGCGAGAACCCGCATCAGCAGGCCGCGGTGTACCGCGACGACTCCGCGTGGCCCGGACTGGCCCAGGCCGAGCAGCTGCACGGCAAGGAGATGTCCTACAACAACTACACCGACGCCGATGCGGCGTGGCGGGCGGCGTTCGACCACGAAGAGATCTGCGTGGCGATCATCAAGCACGCCAACCCGTGTGGCATCGCGATCTCCTCGGAATCCGTCGCCGACGCGCATCGCAAGGCCCACGAGTGCGATCCGCTGAGCGCGTTCGGCGGCGTCATCGCCTCCAACACCGAGGTCAGTGTCGAGATGGCCGAGACCGTCGCCGACATCTTCACCGAGGTCATCATCGCCCCGGCCTATGAGGCCGGCGCAGTGGAAATCCTGGCGCGCAAGAAGAACATCCGCATCCTGGTGGCTTCCGAGCCTCTGGTCGGCGGCATCGAGCTGCGCCAGATCAGCGGCGGCGTCCTGCTTCAGCAGCGCGATGCACTCGACGCCGAAGGCGATGATCCCGCCAACTGGACCCTGGCCACCGGTGAGCCGGCCGATCCGCAGACGCTGAGCGATCTGGTCTTCGCCTGGCGGGCCTGCCGCGCGGTGAAGTCCAACGCGATCGTGATCGCCAAGGACGGCGCCACCGTGGGTGTCGGTATGGGACAGGTGAATCGCGTCGACGCCGCCGGACTGGCAGTGCAGCGTGCGGGCGACCGCGTGCCCGGTTCGGTCGGTGCCTCCGATGCCTTCTTCCCGTTCCCCGACGGCTTGGAGACGCTGACCAACGCTGGCGTCAAGGCTGTCGTGCACCCGGGTGGATCGGTGCGTGACGCCGAGGTGACCGCCGCCGCCGAGGCGGCGGGCATCACGCTCTACCTCACCGGTGCAAGGCATTTCGCGCACTAGTTTGGGGTCTCTTCGGACTGCCGCACCGCCTTTTTGCCGCCGCCCTTCGCACTGCCGCACCGCCGTTTTCTACACCAGGGCTGTAGATCGCGTGGTCTAGCGACCCTGGCGTAGAAAACGGTGCATGGCTGCCACGAGGGTGTGCGCCAATTTCTACCTCTGGGCTGTGACGGGTTCACGATCGCGACCCTGGTGTAGAGAACGGCGTCGCGCCGCACTATCCACAGCGCGCGGTTCATCCACAGAATCGACTGAGGCGTACGTGGGCACCGTCAATCCGTCGGTCACGCTGCCGACCATCGGTGCCCATGAACGCGCCATTCATCGGATCCGAAGCACTGGCAGCCGGCGTCCTCACGCGAGGGCAGCTGCGATGGCGTTACACCTCGGCGCACCCACGCGTGTATCTGTCGAAGAATGCTGTCGCAACGCTGGCAGACAACACCATGGCCGCGTGGTTGTGGACTGGCCGTCGCGGGATCATCGCCGGCCGCGCGGCGGCAGCGCTTCATGGGGCGCAATGGGTCGACGACGACGCTCCTGTAGAACTGATCGCCGAGCATGGGCGTCGCAGGCGCGGCGTCATCGTGCGCGAGGAACGTATCAGGCCCGATGAGATCTGCCGGATTGGCGAGTTCAGCGTCACCACACCGCTCCGCACGGCGCTTGATCTCGCGCGTTTTCTTCCTCGCGAGGACGCGGTCGCCCACCTCGACGCGCTGGCCATCGCCACGGGCGTCGAAGCGGCGCCGGTGCTCGAACTGGCAGCCCGATATCGCAGTCTGCGTGGAATACGAAGTGCCCGAACGGCCCTCGACCTGATGGACCCCGGTGGTCAATCTCCGAAGGAGACTTGGCTGCGGCTGCTCCTGATCGATGCGGGGTTTCGACGACCCCGCACTCAGATCCGGGTGACCGATGGTTTCGCCGAGGCGTTCATCGACATGGGTTATGACGACGTCAAAGTCGGCCTCGACTACTTGGGCAAGCACCACGCCACGGACCGGCCCCGCTATGTGCACGACATTGGGCGCAACGCGCTCATCGAACGTGAAGGGTGGATCAACATCCACGTCGTGGCCGAACACAGCAAAGCATTCATCCTGTACCGCGTGCGAGAGGCCTTTGCGCGGCGCGACGCTTCGCCGTTTTCTACGTGAGGGTCGCTAGACCACAAGGTCTGCAGCCCAGGCGTAGAAAACGGCGCGGACGTCTGGCCGGGCAGTTCACGGTTTTCTACACCAGGGTTGCTGGACCGTGAGATCAACAGCCCACACGTAGAAAACGGCGCGATGGCGGGGCGCACTGCGCAGGCGAGGTGCAGGCGCGCCATGGCGAGGCGCGGCGTCGCATTCGAGCCGCCAAACGGCAGCCCTTACGCGCTCGCCTCGTCCTCGACCTCAGCGGTCGCGTACGCGATGAACGACGTGATCTCATCGACGGCGTGCCGCGCGTCGGGGTTGATGTCGAAGCTCAGCTGGAACATGTGCATAGCCCTGTCCCACACCTGGACCCACGCCGGAACACCGGCGGCCTGCAGCTTGTCGGCCAGGGCGAAGGCGTCGTTGAGCAGCATCTCGTGAGTGCCCACCTGGAGCAGGAACGGGCCGAGCCCGTGCAGGTCCGCCTCAGGCGGCATCACCGGCGTGGGCCGGGTGCCGTTGACCGTGGCGAACACGTCGTAGATGAACTTCACGGTCATGAACGGGAACATCACGTCGCGATGCTCTTGCAGCGCACGGTATTTCAGGTCCATGTCGGACGAGGTCAGCGGTGAGAGCAGGACCTGCCCGGCGGGAACCGGCAGCCCGGCGTCGCGGGCCGCCAGGGCGGTGTCGGCGGCCATCAGTCCGCCGGCCGAGTCCCCGGCCAGGACAATTCGATTGGGTGCGAACCCGAGCGACAGCGCCAGGCGGTAGCCGTCGAGCCCGTCGGCCACGGCGTCCTCGATGTCGGCCTGCGGGGCCAGGCGGTAGCCGACGTTGAGCACGCGCGCCCCGGTGGCCGCGGAAAGCTTCGACACGAAGCGGCGGTGCGAGTTGAGGCCGAGGGTCACCAGCGCCGAGCCGTGCAGGTAGACGATCACCCGGTCGGAGTCGCGGGCCTCGGGGGCGATCACCCATTCGGCCGGGCAGTTGGGCAGCGCCACCGGTGTCACCTCGGTGCCGGGCAGCGGCTTGATGAACCGCAGCGGCCGGTCGATGACGTCGAGGTGTGCACGCTGCAGCACCGCAGGGGCGACGCGGTTGATGCCCATTCCGATCAGGGTCAGCAGACCCAGCAATGGGCGGACGAAGATCGCGGTGGTCCAGCCGAGTGCTCTGGACTGCAAGGATGCGGGGCCGAAGTGCACGGTGGCCGGCCGGCTACGCCAATCGAGCGAATTCACGGTACCTAGGGTACCGGGTACCTGAAATCGCTCGGATCAGGGCAGGGTGACGGTGGCCTGGGCTTCGATCGCCTTGTTGACGTCGGTCAACGCGCTCCTGTCGCGTTCCAGCGCGTCGGCGTTGATCTGCAGCACGTACACCGCGCCGGGCGCCTGGATCACGATGGTGGTCTGGGTGATCGCTCGCCGCTGTTCGGCCTTCGCGTACGAGCCGGCCAGGTGGACCGAGGGGAATCCGCTGATCTCCCCGCGCGTCACGTCACCATTCGCCTTGTACTCCGCCAGGTTCTGCAGTTCGTTGGGGGCGAACTCGAGCAGCTTGTCGGGATCGACGTCACCGGTCAGCTTGGAGATCAGCGAGATGACCGACGGCGGATCCGGCGGGTTTGTCGGGTCGTTGACCATCGCCGAGTACGCCCAGGCCGGTGTGCGGGTGCCTGCGTCGATCCAGCCGGGCGGAGTCGGCCAGTTGAACACCGGTGCGCCCGGATCGCCGCGGTGGACCGGCGTTTCGACGAGGCCACTCTGCTTGATGTAGTCGGCAATGGTGAAGGCGTGTGCGGGTGCCTTGGGGGCGGTTGTGGTCTTCTCGCCGGAGGCATCGGTGGCGGTCGCGGACGTGGTGTCGCCGCCTGGGATGTCTTCTTCGCCTCCGGAGGTGACGGCGAAGACGATGCCACCGATGAGCAGGACCACCCCGGCGATCGCGGCCGCAGCCAGGACGACATTGCGCCGGTTGGTCGACTTCTTCGGGATCGGGGTGTGCGGCAACGGCGGCGGCCCGAAGTTGGTCTGCGGCGGCCCCACCGGCCCGGGCGGTCCCGACGGCCCGCTGAGGCCCTGCATGCCGACCGGCGTATTGCTCGCGACGGGTTGGCGCGAGGAGTTTTCGTTGCCTGCCCACGACGAGGTGAACACCGGCGGTTCTGACGGCGGTGCCTGCCGCGGGTTCGACGGCGAGAGTGGCGTCGGCGAGACGGGCGCCGGCGGCGGGTTCACCGGCTTCGGGATGATCAGGGGCGTGGTGGGCGGCGCCGGCTCGTGGGCCGGAGTCGGCGTACGCACCTCGGGGGTGGTTCCGGTGGCCGCCTCGGCCAGCGCGACGGCGAAGTCGTGGCAGGTGTCGTAACGGTCCTTGGCGTCCTTGGACAGCGCCTTGGCCATCACCGAATCGAACACGGCCAGTTCGGGTTTCGTGTCAGCCAGCTTCGGTGGCGGGGAGTTCAGGTGGTGGCTGATCACCACGGCAGGGTTGCTGTGCGCGAACGGCGGAGTACCGGTGAACAGGCGGTACGCCGTAGCGGCGAGCGAGTACTGGTCGGCCCGGCCGTCGAGGGGCTGTCCCATCAACTGTTCGGGCGCGGTGTAGGACATCGAGCCCACGGTGATGTTGGTCGAGGTGAGCCCGTTGACCTCGTCGGCGCGCCGTGCGATGCCGAAGTCGGTCAGCATGATGCGGCGCTTGGAACCCTGTTTGCTGGTCAGCAGGATGTTGGCGGGTTTCACGTCGCGGTGCAGCAGCTTGCGCTGGTGCGCGTAGTCCAGTGCGTCGCCGACGGCGGTGACGACCTCGATGACATCTTCGGCCGGCATGCCCTTGGGGTACTGGTCGTGCAGAAGCTTGGCCGCGTCGTGCCCGTCGACGAAATCCATCGAGATCCACAACCGGCCCTCGAATTCGCCGCGGTCGTGCACGCCCACGATGTGCGGATGCCACAGCGTGGCCGCCATGTCCGCCTCGCGGATGAACCGCTGCCGGAATTCGTTGTCGGAGCTGACACTGATGGGCAGCACTTTGAGAGCGTCCTCGCGGGGTAACCGCGGGTGGGACGCCAAATAGACCTCGCCCATGCCACCAGTGCCCACCAACCGCACGATGGTGAACCCTGCGAATTCCTGACCGCTAGCCAACGGCATGGAGCGCAGACTACCGGTAGCAACGCTCACGCAACGACTATGCCGGGGGAGTGGCTTCCACGCGCCGGATGCTAGTTCTGCCGGGTGGCGATGTGCGCGGGCGGGTTCAGTCGTAGCGTGGAGTGGTGAGCCAACCCAAAAACGATGGTCGCCGGCAGCCCGGCTCCGGCGATCTGCCCCGTACCGTCGGCGAGCTGCGCGCCTCCGGCCACCGTGAACGGGGCGTCAAAGCCGAAATTCGCGAGAACCTGCTGTCCGCACTTGCCGATCGCCGGGACCCTTGGTCTGGGATTCTCGGCTTTCAAGACACGGTGATCCCGCAGTTGGAGCGGGCGTTGATCGCCGGACACGACGTGGTGCTGCTCGGTGAGCGCGGCCAGGGCAAGACGCGGCTGCTGCGGGCGTTAACGGGGCTGCTCGATGAATGGACGCCGGTGATCGCCGGGTCCGAATTGGGTGAGCACCCCTTCAGCCCGATCACGCCCGAGTCGATCCGCCGAGCCGCCGATTCCGGCGAGGACCTTCCGATCGAGTGGCGGCACCGCAGTGAGCGCTACACCGAGAAGCTGGCCACTCCGGACACCAGCGTGGCCGACCTCGTGGGCGACATCGATCCGATCAAGGTGGCCGAGGGGCGCAGCCTGGGTGACCCGGAAACGATCGCCTACGGGCTGATCCCACGGGCCCACCGCGGCATCGTGGCCGTCAACGAGCTGCCCGATCTGGCCGAGCGGATTCAGGTGTCGATGCTCAACGTGATGGAGGAGCGCGACATTCAGGTCCGCGGCTACACGTTGCGGTTGCCGCTCGACGTTCTCGTCGTCGCGAGCGCCAACCCCGAGGACTACACGAACCGCGGCCGGATCATCACCCCGCTCAAGGACCGGTTCGGCGCCGAGATCCGTACGCACTACCCGTTGGAGATCGACGACGAGGTCGGGGTGATCCGCCAGGAGGCCCAGTTGGCCGCCGAGGTCCCGGATTACCTGCTCGGCGTGCTGGCCCGGTTCGCCCGCAATCTGCGTGAATCGAGTTCGATCGACCAACGGTCCGGTGTGTCGGCCCGCTTCGCGATCGCCGCTGCCGAGACGGTGGCGGCCTCGGCGCGGCACCGCTCCGCGATTCTCGGCGAGGACGATCCGGTGGCACGGGTGGTCGATCTGGCCACCGTGATCGACGTGCTGCGCGGCAAGTTGGAGTTCGAGACGGGCGAGGAGGGACGTGAGCAGGCGGTGCTGGAGCACCTGCTGCGACGTGCCACCGCCGATACCGCGCAGCGGCTGCTGGGCGGTATCGACGTCGCCCCGTTGGTGGCTGCGGTCGAGGAGGGCTCGCCGGTGACCACCGGGGAGCGGGTGTCGGCCAAGGACGTCCTGGCTGCGCTGCCCGATCTGGCCGTGGTCGACGCGCTCGCCTCCCGGCTGGGTGCGGTGTCGGTCGGTCAGCGCGCCGCGGCCATCGAATTGGCTTTGGAGGCGCTGTATCTGGCCAAGCGGGTGGACAAGGTGACGGGGGAGGGCGAGACGGTCTATGGCTGATCCCGGTCGGGGACACGGGCACACCTCGCGCTATTCGCGATACACCGGTGGCCCGGATCCGCTGGCACCACCGATCGATCTGCGCGACGTGCTCGAGCAGATCGGTCAGAGCGTCATGGAGGGCAGCTCGCCGCGCCGCGCGCTCTCGGAGCTGATGCGTCGCGGCACCGAGGGTATGCGCGGCACCGACCGCCTGGCGGCTGAGGCCAATCGGAAACGCCGGGAGTTGTTGCAGCGGCACAACCTTGACGGGACGCTGCAGGAGATCAAGAAGCTGCTCGACGAAGCCGTGCTCGCCGAGCGCAAGGAGTTGGCCCGCGCGCTCGACGATGATGCACGGTTCGGCGAATTGCAGATGGAGGCACTTTCCCCGTCACCGGCCAAGGCGGTACAGGAACTTGCCGACTATGACTGGCGCAGCCCTGAGGCGCGGCAGAAGTACGAGCAGATCAAGGATCTGCTGGGCCGCGAGATGCTGGATCAGCGTTTCGCCGGAATGAAGGAGGCGTTGGAGAACGCCACCGACGAGGACCGGCAGCGGGTCAACGACATGCTCGACGACCTCAACGACCTGCTGGACAAGCAAGCCCGCGGTGAAGATACCCCGCAGGACTTCCAGAACTTCATGGACAAGCACGGCGAGTTCTTCCCCGAAGGGCCGCAGAACATCGATGAACTACTGGACTCGTTGGCCAAGCGGGCCGCGGCCGCGCAGCGGTTCCGCAACAGCCTGTCGGCCGAGCAGCGTGCCGAGCTGGATGCCCTGTCGCAGCAGGCTTTCGGTTCGCCGTCATTGATGAATGCGCTCAATCGGCTCGACTCACACCTGCAGGCCGCCCGGCCGGGTGAGGACTGGAGCGGTTCGGAGCGGTTCTCGGGAGGCGATCCGCTTGGCATGGGTGAGGGTGCCCAGGCGCTGTCCGACATCGCCGAGTTGGAGCAGTTGGCCGACGCGTTGTCGCAGAGTTACGCCGGGGCGTCTATGGACGACGTCGACCTTGAGGCGTTGGCCCGTCAGCTCGGCGACGACGCCGCGATCGACGCCCGCACCCTGTCCGAACTGGAGAAGGCCCTGGTCAACCAGGGCTTCATCGACCGAGGTTCCGACGGGCAGTGGCGTCTTTCACCCAAGGCCATGCGTCAGCTCGGCCAGACCGCGTTGCGTGATGTGGCGCAACAACTTTCGGGTCGACACGGCGAGCGGGACACCCGACGCGCCGGGGCAGCGGGGGAGTTGACCGGGGCCACCCGCCCCTGGCAGTTCGGCGACACCGAACCGTGGAACGTCACCCGCACGGTCACCAATGCGGTGCTGCGCCAGGCCGGTACCGGAATCGCCGAGCGACCGATTCGGTTCGCGGTCGAGGACGTCGAGATCTCCGAGACCGAGACCCGCACCCAGGCGTGTGTGGCGCTGCTGGTGGACACCTCGTTCTCGATGGTGATGGAGAACCGCTGGCTACCGATGAAGCGCACCGCGCTGGCGCTCAACCATCTGGTGAGCACCCGGTTCCGCTCGGATGAGTTGCAGATCATCGCCTTCGGCCGGTACGCCCGCACGGTGACCGCGGGCGAGCTGACCGGGTTGGAGGGCGTGTACGAGCAGGGCACCAATCTGCACCACGCGCTGGCCCTGGCGACGCGGCATCTGCGTCGTCACCCCAATGCGCAACCGGTCGTGCTGGTGGTGACCGACGGCGAGCCGACTGCCCATCTGGAAGATTTCGGGGACGGGCACGGCTCTGAGGTCTTCTTCGACTACCCCCCACACCCCCGCACCATCGCCCACACCGTGCGGGGTTTCGACGAGGTGGCCCGGCTCGGTGCTCAGGTGACGATCTTCCGGTTGGGCTCCGACCCCGGGCTCGCCCGGTTCATCGACCAGGTGGCCCGTCGCGTGCAGGGCCGGGTCGTGGTGCCCGATCTCGACGGGCTGGGTGCCGCGGTGGTCGGCGACTACCTGCACTCGCGTCGGCGCTAGTTTGCGACACAGTCGGCGCGCCGCGGGCTCGCGTAGTCTCTGGGGGCGATGGGGGTCATGAAGCGCGGTGCGGGTGTGGTCGTGTTGGCGGCCGGACTGATTCTCAGCGGGTGCACGCAGATGACCGACGGCACCGCGAAGGCCGGCTTCGCACCACCCGGAGCGCCCTCGGGAGCATCCGGTTACAAGGCCCAAACCTGCGAGCAGTTGCACTCGGACGCCTGGATCGAAGTTCCCGGGACCGGGCCCGACGAGCCGCGGGTGCGTGTCGCGCAACCACCGGGCTGGGTGCCGGTGCCTGAGTTCGCCAAGGGCCCGGTCAAACTGGTGCTGCGTAATGAATCCCTCACCGACGGTGTGACGAATCCAGCCATCTCGGTGTCGATCGGAGATGCGACGGACGGGGACCGGCCGCCCAAGGACCTGCTGAGTGACACGATCAAGGGCTTCCAATCCATCGGCGCGCAGAACATCACCCAGGTGCCGTCCGAGATTTGTGGTTTCCCGGCGCTGATGGTCAACTACACGACCCCGCCCGACGACAAGATCAGCAAGACCAGCTACGTGACGTCCGTGTCGGTGATGGTGCCGCTCGGAGCGAAGGTCTGGAACATCGTGGCGTTGGCGCAGAGCACGGCGCCCAACAATCCCACCTTCATGGCCGACGCGCAGGTGATGTTGGCGGGATTGCGGATTGCGATGCCGCGCTGACCGGCATTTGTCGACGTCGGAGTGTGCGCGAAACTCTTTATTCATTGCGTTGGCAATAAGCGGCGCGGCTTCGGTTGGCGGCGGGACACTTCGGCAATGCAACTTTTGCGTAGCGCAACGCTATTCGACATTTCTTGATCGGTGCTTTCAATTCATTGCAAAGGCAATCAAACGGTGAAGGTCGATTCATTCGGCGTACCTTCGCCAGAGCTGTGACGACGCTGCGAGTGGAATTCACATCGATTTGACCTGGGCATACATGCGGGTTCGGGTCGCGCCGGGCAGTTGTCTGCGCCTGGGGGCGGTGGAAATCGGCGACCGGGTAAAGGCGGTTTTGTGTCGCTACATTCGCCCGGCGCTTGCCAGCCGTAGTTAACGGATTCGCGAATGATTTTCCTGTCGTTATCGGTTGCGGGAGTGAATGTGGAGACTTAGCATTCTCAGGAGTTTCTAAGTTGCCGTCGGCGGATCTCCAAGTCGGCCGTACCGTCCTCTAGTTAAGGGGTCCACCGCATGGCTGTACGTCCGCTCGTCACCACTGGTGCCGCACTTCTCAGCGCAGCTGCAGTCGTCGCCGCGACTCCGGCATTGTTCGTGCCCCGAGACCACGTCACGGTCGCCGCGCCGACCGCAGCCCTGGAACCGACGAAGCTGACGCAGGACCAGATCAATCTGCTTGCGCTGTCGCTGCAGGGTGCCTGGCAGTCCTTCACTCAGGGGTACGGCGGTATCTACATCCCCGGCCAGGTTCCCGAGATCGATCCGGTCACCGGTGAGATCGTCACCGATGCCGACGGCAACCCGGTGATGGTCGATGCGCCTGGTGACTGCACCGCCGCCGGAGCCGTGTGCCAGAAGGGCTTCACCGGACTGGCGTACTACCTCAGCGACAACATCCTGCCGCTCGGCGACGTGGACAACATCTTCTTCGAGGGCGGCTTCACCGAGCTGGCGCACGTGGCCATCCGCACCGTGGCCGTCGCCATCGATTCGGTTGACCCGACCGGCCGGCTGGATCTGACCAAGCGTGTCGACGACTTCTTCGAAGGTGGCGCAACGCAACTCATCGGCAACCTGTTGCTCGACAACCTGCCGCAGGACGGCTATGCCTACGGTCTGACCAACTCGTTCTTCTTCGGGTATGGCGACAACAGCGGCATCTACGCGGCGTTCACCTATGTCGTGGATGCGATCGCCCAGGGCACGCCCACTCCCACTCCGAATCTGATCAATCCGCTCGACTCCGGCCCTTCCCTGCTCTCGACCGAGGAGGAGAGCAACAGCGACACCATGCTGCTGGCCAAGAAGGAGACCGGCACGTCCGTCACCAGCCTGCCGGGGCCGGCATCGCTGCTGAACCTGTCGACGCAGTCGCCGTTCAAGAAGCTGTTCAAGTCGCCCTTCCAGGCCCCCTCCGAGGACGAGACGAACCTCGTCAACACCCTCGACACCACCGATCCGGGCGCGGTCAAGGACACCGAGAACCCGGTCGAGGGTGGGACCGTTCCGTTGGGCGCCGAGATTCCGAAGCTTGATCTTCCGAAGTTCGAGCTTCCCAAGGCGCCGGAATTCAAGGTGCCCGAATTCAAGACGCCGGAATTCAAGACGCCGGACCTGACGGTCCCAGAGGTCAAGACGCCGGACGCCACGGTGCCCGAGATCAAGGCGCCGGAACTCAAGCCCGACCTCCCCAAGATCAACGTCAAGGACAAAGAAGTCACCGGCGAAGACGGCACCAACACCGGCGTTGACACCCGGACCGGTAACAAGGTCGCGCCGCCCATCCTCTTCGGTGACGGCAAGCCGAAGGGCGAATCCAACGGCAGCAAGTTCCTGAAGAAACTGGGCGAGGCCGTCAAGAACGCCACCGACGCCGGCAAGGACAACGGAACCGACGGCGGCGACAAGTAGTCATGCGGCCAGAAAACTGAGTGCGATCTCAGTTTCTTCTCAGGTCCGACGGCCGCCGGTGAAGTTCGCTCAGGTCCGTGAGCTGGGCATATTGACTGCCGTGTAAGGCGAAGTGCGTCCGACATTTGTCGGCAGCGAACTCAACCCGGAAATGCCGGCGTATTCAATGGCGCCCGTCATTGCTTTTCGCGACGGGACACTGCCAGTTTTCGGCCGGGATTTCCGGCACACCGACAGCCGAGGTTCGTGCCGGCCGGGAACGAGCCGTGACCCCGGCCGTGCCCGCACCGGATGAAGGTGCGTCGGCGCCGGGGTCATGCGCGCTGACCTAGGGAGATGAGTGGGCTGCTGCCAGCTGGCCGAGGCGGGTGTGAGAGTGTGCCCGGCCGCTGCCTTCGGTGTTCGCACCACGGATTCCGTATGCGGCCACCCGCCCTTTTGTGCCAGATGTGCGTATCGGCGACGGTATCCGAAATTAGCTGAAAGTGAATCGATCGGGAATGCCGTGTTAGGCGCCGAAATATTTGTCGGTGCCGTCCCGCAAAATCGACGCTGCGACAGTGCGCCGGCGACTCCTGCCTCGCGTCGGGAGAGGTTGCGGGAGGTGGTGACGGGAATTACCCTTCTCAAGGACTTTTAAGGTAGTACGCAGACACCAGGACGGATTCTCAGGAATCCGTCCTGCGCTTGAGATAAGGGGCCACACCCACATGGCAGTCCGTCCGCTCGTCACCACTGGTGTGGCCCTGCTCAGCGCCGGTGCGCTGGTGGCCGGGACCCCCGCGCTGTTCGTTCCTCGTGACGAGATCACGGTTGCCGCCTCAACTGCGGAAGCCACGGTCCACCGGACCATGACGGCCGAGCAGATCAACCTGGTGGCGCTTTCGCTGGAAGCGGCCTTGGGATCCTTCCTGGATGGTTACGGCGGCTACTACTACCAGGGCTATGTTCCCGCCCCGACGCCCGGCTACATCCTCAACGAGGACGGGACTCTGCTCCTGGACCCGGATGAGGACACTCCGGCGGACACCGCACTGGTCGGGCCGGACGGAAAGCCCCTTTACAAAGATGCGGCGCACACGATCCCCGCAACCGTCGGCGACATGGGCGACGGCGTCCAGTTCTACAACGCCTTGGGCAACAAGGTCAACGAAAACTTCTACGACCCGGGCAACTGCTCCGCAACCGGCGCGGTCTGCCATGACGGCTTCACCGGCCTGGCGTACTACCTCAGCGACAACATCCTGCCCCTCGATGTTTTCGACAACATCTTCTTCGAGGCGGGTGCCACCGAGTTCGCCTATCTCGGTTCAGTGGTCGCCGCCTCGATCGTCGATGCGTTCGACCCGACGCAACGCCTCCAGCTGTCGAAGCGGGTCGATGAGTTCTTCACCGGTGGGGCCACCATGGTCGTCGGCAGCATTCTGAACGACAACCTTCCGGATGGCAGTTTCGCGCAGGATCTGAGCAACTCGTTCTTCTTCGGGTACGGCGACGATACGGGCATCACCGCCGCCGTCAACTACATCGTCGACACCGTGAGGGCGGTGCTCACTCCCGAGGAGCCATCTGAAGAGGCCGGCACCTTGAGCCTCCTGTCGACGCAAGAAGAGACCACGTCGAAGGTGGAAGCCGGGCCAGGTTCGGTGACGTCCACGACCCTGCCGAACCTCAGCAAGCTGCTGAGCCTGCCGACGGACGTCGAGTCGCCGTTCAAGAAGCTGGTGGAGAAGCTCGAGGCGCCCGATGAGTCCAAGCTCGTCAAGACTCTCGACCTCAAGACCGAGGACGTCACGGTCGACGAGACGGCTGAGGACGGCACCGAGGCAGCCACACCCGTCGTCGAGGTCTCGAAGCCCGAGGCTCCGAAGTTCGAGCTGCCGAAACTGGATCTGGGCCTGAACCTGACGCCCAAGACCACGGTCAACGAGGCTGCGGAAGTCAAAGAGACTGCGGCACAAGAAGAGTCCGAGGAGAAGGCGAGCTCGGAGGAGAAGGCCGGCACTGCGGACTCGGCGGACACCGGTGCCACCGGTGCCACCGGCAAGACTGCGAACAAGTTCGCTCCGAAATCGCGCACCACCGAGCGCAAGAAGTCGGCCGGCGAGAAGTTCGTCGAGAACGCCACGAAGAATCTGGAGAAGGCGTTCAAGCCCACCACCAAGGCCGGTGCCGACAAGCAGGAGACTGCCAAGGGTGCCACCGCCAAGGGTGCTTCCGACAGCGATTCCGGAGCCAAGGCCGGCAACACGCATGCCGATGCCAAGAGCGCCAAGGACAGCAAAGACAGCAAGGACAGCAAGGACAGCAAGGGTCACAAGGACAAGTAACGCCTGAACTGTCACGCAACGGCCCCCTCCAAATCGGAGGGGGCCGTTGCGTTTTCACGTACTTGGATGGTCGCTGTGGACGGGCTGTGAATTCTCGTGATCATGTGCCGAACAGCAAATGAACAACGGCGCCAGTACCTATCGCACCTGGTCGCGGTGCCTTAGGTTCGCTGGCGGGCCAGTGGCAATGTCAGCTTCTTGGCCCCAATCTAGCTGCGGCGCAACGCCACTCACGAGAGGTAACAGGCATGGCAAAACATCGGAAGTTGTCCGAGCGGTCGGTTCGGACGCGGACGTTGGTCGGGGGTGTCATCGCGGGCGGTGCGTTGGCGGTGGCTTTGCCGACCGGGCTGGCATCCGCTGACTCCAGCAAGTCGGGCGACGCGGTTGGCCGCCCCGCTTTCGACAACCCCGCGCCGGGAGTCCGGGCGGCCCAGGCCGTCGGCGACAAGGTCTTCAACCAGACCCCCGGTGTCAACAAGACGCTCGACGACAGCCCGCTGGGCGAGGCGTACCACATCAACTTCGGCACCGGGAATTACGCCGATCCCAGCAAGGGCACCAACGGCGTGATCCAGGGCGAGCTGAACGTCAATGCCGGCAAGTACTACTACAACCAGACGCAGAAGTACTCGAATCAGTACCTGGGCAACAAGTTCCTCCCCGACGAGAAGGACCTGCCGGGCACCCTGCCCAAGGCCATCGCCGGCGACGGGCCCACCGCCAAGGTGTCGAGCGCCAAGCCTTCCAATTCGAACAAGGCTCTGACGTGCGTCGCCGCTGCGAGCTGCAACCACTGATCCCAGTTCACACAGACGGGCGGGCCTTCGGGCCCGCCCGTTTTGCGTCGGTAGCGGCCGTCAGGGCCTAATCAACCTGGTTACGGCGCTTCTTGCGCTTCACGCTCACGCTGCCCCACAGGGAGAACCCGCGGATGTGTACGCGTGGCGCCCCGGATGTGCCGGCCCCGTCGACGCCGTGATCGAAGTTCCCCATCACGCCCACACCTTCGACATCCACATTCACCTCAGGTGGCACCAGGATGGTCTGCCCGCCGAAGATCGAATAGGTGCGGACGTCGACGTCGGGTGCGGTGAAGTCGGCGTAGCGCAGGTCCACCACTCCACCGCCGAAGAGGGCGAACGTCGTCAGCTTCTTGGGAACGTTCCACCGGCCACGGCGCTCGAACCCGCTCATGATCGCCAGCAGCAGCGTCGAGGGGGCGGGGCGACACTGGCTGGCCGAACAGTTCACCGCGCCCGGAAGATCGCGGCTGAGCCGGGCCAGGTCGTCGTAGGTCTCCGCGGCGTAGGCCTTTGCTAGCCGGTCCTCGTATTCGTCCATCGGCAGCCGGCCCGCGGCGGCAGCATCGGTGAGCAGCTGCGCCACCTGGATGCGGTCGGTGTCGGCAGCCCGCATCGACCTGTCCTGCGGCGCTGAAGTGCTCATCGCTGTCGAGCCTACGACTATCGCTGTCACATGCAAGACCAGTAGCCAAACTGTGTCGCCAGGGGCGCGGGAGTGGCTGCCGCGCGACGCCGGTGATCTACCGGTCGCTACCCAGGTACTCCTCGAACGAAACGCCTTTGACTGCATTTTCCGGGGTCAGATTGGCCCCCGACCTGTAACCGGCGACGATCCGCCCGGGGATGGTGAGTCTGGCCACGCGACGAAGGCTGTTGTGTGCTGACAGATACATCTGTCCCAATTCTGGGTGACTGTGGACGCTGGGTCCGCCGATGTCGGACACCCTCCCCGCGGGCTCGGAATCGATCAACGCGACCAGTCTGGCGGCCACATCGCGGGTGTCTATCGGCTGGAATCGGACATCACGCAACGCCCACAAAACGGGCGAAAATCGCTGTGCCGAGAACGTCTTTTCGATTAGCTCGTGGAACTGCGTCGCGCGCAGGATCGAGTGCCCGACACCCGACGTCTCGAGCGCCTGCTCGACCCTGAGTTTGGTCTTGTAATAAGGAAGCGGGATGTCCTCGATCCCGACGATCGAGATGTAGACGAGGTGCCCGACGCCCTTGCGTCGTGCGGCCTCGATCAGATTCCGGGCCGCCCGGACGTCCTTACTGCCGGTGGGTTGCGTGGCGCAATGGACGACGGCGTCCACGCCGTCGAGTGCGGCGTCCAACCCGCCGGGGGACAGCAGGTCGGCCTGGTGCCAGTGCACACCCGTGTAGCCGACCCGTTCCCGACGGCTCAACGCGCGGACGTGATGACCGGCATCGATGGCCTCCGGCACCACATGGTGGCCGAGACTGCCGGTCGCCCCGGTGACGAGCACAGTGCGTGGCATGTGGGCCACGCTACCGACGCGTCACCGCGGCTGTCAGCGATTACCGCGGGTGCGTCTTACGCTGCGGCGTGCTTCGGGGCCTTCTTCGCCTGCTTCTTCGACTCCTTGACTTTCGCCTTGGCGTCGTCGGCTGTCTTGTCGATCTTCTTCGCGGTCTCCTTGCCGGCCTTCTCCACCTTGTCGGCGGTGTCCTCCGCGGCTTGACGCACCTTGGCGACCGTTTCCTTCACCGACTTCTTGAGCGGATTGTTCGCGTCGGTGGCGTGGCGGGACTTGGCCTTTGTCTTGGCCGATTCGGAGAGTTTCGTGACGCGCTTGGAGAGCGCGGAGTCCTTCGACGAATCCTGTTCCAGACCAAGGTCGTTGAGCGCGTCCCTGAGGGGCGTCGGCTTGGCGCCGGCGGCCGTGTCGGTCGCTTCGACGCTCAGCGTCTTCAACTGCGCGCCGGCCGACGGGAGCGCATTGACGGACTGGGTGCCCGCCTTCTTGTCGGTCGTGGAGCCGTTGACCTTCAACATGTTGTCGATGGCGGTTTCCATCTGAGCGTTCATGTCATCGAGGGCATGGGTGACCGGGGCCAGACCCTTCTCGACGGCATCGAACATCGGGTCGGCGCCCTTCTGCACGGCCTCCAAGGCGTCAGAAAGGGCCTTGGCGACTGCCACCGACGCGGCGTTCTTCACGAGCGGCTCCAAGTTCGCGCCCGGCAGTTTCGCGACCCACGCGTCCGGGTTCAGGGCGTTGTCCTGGATGCCGTCGATCAGCGCGTCGAACACAATTTGGTTGGCCGCCAGCTGTTGTGTCGGAGTGAGCGGGGAGTGCCAGAAGTATGCCTGCTCACCGGCTTCGTTGAACGTGCGTTCCAGATCCGCCGGGTTGACGTCCTGGTAGCCCATGTTCACCAGCTTGCGCAGGGCAGGCTCGATGCTGTCGGTCAGCGGCGTCGGGATGTCAACACCCGGAACGAGGTTGAGCAGATGCGGTGCCATCCGGAACGGCTCCAGCAACGGCAGATTGCCCGAGTCATACGTGATGTAGGTGGCGTTGCCTGGGAAGTCGAGGACGTTCACGTTGAAGAGTTTCAGCAAGTCGCCGAGGACAGGGATCATCTGCAGACCCTGGCCGCCGGTCGGGTCGATCATTACCTTCACGCCGTCACCGATGCCGGTGATCAGCCTCGGCAGCACATGGTTGCCGATGTTGTTGCCCTCGTCGGGCAGCAGGTAGGTGAGGAACACCCCGGCCGCGAGCGAGTTCGCCCAGGCCAGCGGGCTCAGCGTGGTGGGCACATCCGACAGCGGGTTGTAGGCCCAGGTGATGTCGAGGATCGAGGTGTTGAGCACCTTGGTCTGGTCGGCATTGGTGTAGCTGCCCGCGTCCGGCGTGGTGAGGTCCACTCCGAACAGGTTGGTGAGAGGCGTTGCCAGCGCGAACAATCCGCCACCAGGTCGACTGACGTTGTTGACGAAGATCAGCCACTGCCCCGTCACCCCGACGCCCCATTCCGGGTCATCGGACTGCACCGCGTTGATCATGTCGCGGTAGGCCATCGATGTGGTGAGGCCGCCCAGACTCTCCGACAGGATGATGTCGCGGCGCTGATTCAGGACGGGTGCGTGTTTGGCGATCCAGTTGATGAACGCATTGTTATCGCCGAGCCCGAACATCTTGGAGAGCCCGGTGAAGGTGTAGTCCAGGTCGTTCACGGCGTTGTACACGTCGTCGGGCATCGGGCCCTTGACGCCGGCCTCGATGGGCGAAATTGCGTCCAGGAGATCCAGCAATCCGATGACGGTCTCGGCCAGTGCGGTGTTGCCGGTCAGTCCTCCGGCTGTCCTGATCACGTTCTCCGGCGTGATCCCCAAAAGTTGAGCGGTCCAGAAGATCGGACCGACGCCGTAGATCCCGACGATGTCGGGGATCTTTCCGATGTCGGAGTTTGATGCGGCGGTCAGCTCGACCTCGGCCTGCACACTGCGGTCGTGGGCCGCGAGCGCTTCCGGCGCGGACGACGCCACACCGGCGGTCAGCGCTGCTGTGGTGGCAACGACGGCGGCCGCGGTGGCTGCGGCTTTGGCCGTGTGCAGACGGAGAGGGGTGGGCTGTGACATCAAAGCGCGCCGCCTTCGATATGTGATCTGGCTGACAAATGCTTGCACACTGTAACAACACATATTTGCCTGGTGGCAAATTTGCCAAGATGACGCCCGCGCGGGCAGTTGGAGGATGGCGGCGCTGCGGAATCCGTCGTCGCCCGACGCGCATCGCCGATGCGGCAGGATATTTCACCCGCGGGCACGCGCAGGGCGTGGCGGACTCGGAACCCGCGAGTTCCGGTCGACGGCATTGCGGTCAGTGCAGCGTGGGGCAGAATTGAATGCAACTTTTGGAGGCGCCAGACACCCGCCAGAACACGGCGTGAGGGCATTCGGTACTGGGGTCAAGGGCCTCGATCGCCGGTTGGGCGCTCCGACCTGAACGGTTGGGTACGCAGGAGGCGGCTGTTAGGGCCGCCGAAAAGGTTGTCGTTCAGTAATATTCGAGGTTCGGAGAACACTTGCGTTTCTCGAAGCGGGCGCATTGACCTATCGGTGCGCGCTTTCGCCCGCTCCGGAGTGAGCGGGTCCAGGGCCGCGGCCGGCCCTGGACCCTTAACTGCAATCAGCTCAGGCGGGCGCTGCTTGTTGAGCGCCTGCGGGGATCAGGCCGAGCTGCTGCAGCATGCCGAGGGTGTCCCAGGTAACCCAGCTTTCGGCGATCTTGCCGTCTTCGATCCGGTCGACATCCGTCAAGTTGATCCGACTGTGCTTGCCGGTGGCGGGCCGACCCATGATCTCGCCGGTGTTGTCACCCTGCGCCTCGATCATCGTGCAGACGTAGTCGCCCTCGGCGAGTTGCATCTTGATGTCAAACCGCATGTTGGAGAACGACTTCCGATACATGCCCATGAGGCTTCTCATGTGCTCGGGACCCCGCTGATCGCCGAACGGATCCTGCGTGTCGTGGAAGGCGGCAGTCGGAGCGACGAGATCGTCGAGCTCGCTGAGGTCGCCGGAGGCAAATACCTCCCATATGCGTCGGGAAATCGCCTTGTTCTGATCATCGGCCATGATTCCGGCCTTTCAGGGGGTCACCGCACGGCAGATAACGTCCGCACAGGAAACGGTAGAACTGCGGCCGCAGATCCGACAGATACGCCTCGGGGTGTGCTGCCACTGGCAATTATCGGCCGCCCCGTCTGCATGTGCTGACCTGCGCTGTCCCCGATGCCGCCACTGCCGGATGGCGTCGCTTCCGGTCGGTGCGGTTTCCGTCGACCGGGTCAGTTCTCGGGCTCGACAGTGAGCACGATCTTGCCGGTGGTGCGACCATCACCGATCACCTTCAGCGCCTGTGCCGCTTCGGATAACGGGTACTGCGCGCCGACATGTACCCGTAGCCGTCCGTCCGCCACGAGTCCGGCAATGGATTGCAGGCCGGCCGCGTCGGGTTCGACGAGGTAGTCGTAGGCGTGGACATTCAACTCGTGGGCCCGGTCGAACAGGCCGGGTGTCCAGGCGGCTTGGGCACTGACCAGGACGCCACCCGGGCGGAGGCAGCGCAAGGCGTCACGGCCGGCCGCGCCGCCGAACATCTGGATCACGATGTCCACGTCGTTGACGACTTCGTGGACCGGAGTCGTGGTGTAGTCCACCGCTTCGTCGGCGCCCAGACCGCGGATGAAGTCGTGTTTGGCGGTGCGGGCGGTGCCGATCACATACGCGCCGTGTGCCTTGGCGATCTGCACCGCGAGGTGGCCCACGCCGCCGGCGGCGGCGGAGATCAGCACGCGCCGGCCGGGAGTCAGTCGGGCCACGTCGATGAGCATCTGCCATGCGGTGAGCCCGGCCAGCGGCAGTGAGGCAGCTTCGGCGAAGCTCAGTCCAGTTGGGATGGGGGCGAAGTGGCGGGACGGCGCGGCCACGAACTCCGCGTAGCCGCCCGCCTGCCGGGGAAACCACGGCATGCCGAATACTCGGTCGCCGACGTGGAATCGGGTGACGCCGTAGCCCACCTCTTCGACCACGCCAGCCACGTCCCACCCGTGGATGAAGGGCAGGTCCAGCACGCGGTTGTAGGCCAGGCCTCCGCTTGTGTAGTAGTCCACCGGGTTGACTCCCGCAGCGTGAACCCGGACCTTCACCTCTGTGGGCGCCGGACGAGGTTCCGGCACCTCAACCAGGCGCACGGAGTCGGGGCCGTCCCATTCGTGCTGCATGATGGCGCGCATGAATGTCTCCTCGGTTCAGCGACGGGGTGATGGAACGGAGGGCGCCACGGCCCGGGTATCGAATACGACAGTGGTTTCGGCACTTCGGGTTCCGTGTAACCGGAACCGGTCGACGCCTGGCCATCGCCGCAGTTCGCCGCCGATCGTCCCGCGGCCTTCCCAGGCGAGCATGAGAAGGCCGTCGCGGTGGGCATAGTCGACCACCGACAACGTCAGATCGGGGATCAGTTGGACGGCGGCGCCCAGTCGGTCGGCGTACGCGCCACGGCCGCGGAGTGGTTCGGTGGCGCCTGGCCAGTTGAGGATCACCTCGTCGGTGACGAGATCGTGAACCCCACTGGCGTCGCCGGGGGCTGCCCAGAACTGGGTCCAACCCCCGACGAACGTCTCGATCTCTGACTCGGCGGCCGGAACGCCTACTTGCCGGTGCAGGACCCGAGTGTCGAAATACCCGGTGTCACTGGCCAGTTGGCCGTCGCGGAACGTGCAGACGAAGGTGACCGGAACGTCGATGCGGCTACCCGCCACAGTGGGTAGACCGAGAAGCTCGTCGCCGACCGTCCCGGTCATCCTGCCCCACGCCACCGCGGTGTCCTCGGCGAAAGCCGCGCCGTCGAACTGCCCCTGATAGTCGGGGATCGACCGGAACACCGCCTCGTAGAACGTCCGCAGTTGGTCGTGGCCCGAAACCTTTTGAGTGATACCGGAATCCCGGTAGCTGCCATCGGGTGCGTACGCGGCGATGATCGCGTCCACATCATGTCGGTTCTTGGCCTCGGTATAGGTGCGCAAGGAATCCCGCAGTACGTCGATCTGATCAGTGTTCATCGAATCGTCCTCTCACTGGTGGGGTCTGCTGCCCTCAAGTCCGCTGCGCGGGCCGACGCCGTGAAACTTGCATACCTCGAGTATTAACATACGTCGAGTATGTACCTCAAGTATGAATCGTGTAGATTGGCGGCATGCCCGGACCGCGCACCCAGGCCGAACGCACACGCGCAACCGTCGACCAGATCCTGGTGGTGGCGCGCGAGCGGTTTGCCGCCGACGGTTACGACAACACGTTCGTCGATAACGTCGCCGAACGCGCCGGCATGACCAAAGGCGCGCTCTACCACCATTTCGAGGGCAAGCGCGGCCTGTTCGCGGCGGTCTTCGAAAACGAACAGCGCGCGATAGGTGAAGCGGTCAACCACGCGGCCAGGGGCGCCAAGGGCAGCTGGCAGCGATTCCTTCGCGGCTGTCGCGGGTTCTTCGATGCGGTACTCGACCCCGGCGTTCAACGCATCACCTTGATCGACGCGCCCGCCGTTCTCGGCTGGGAATCCATGCGGGACCTCGAAGACGAACACGTCACGTCGCTGCTGCGGCTGGGGCTGAGCCAGGTGATCGCCGACGGTCACCTGCCCGAGCAGCGCGTGGAACCCCTCGCGCATCTCCTTCACGGCGCGATGTGCGAGGCGGCGATGACCGTCGCTCGCTCCGCGGACCCCGAGCGAGAAAGCCGGGATTCGATTGCCGCACTTGAGAGATTGCTCAACGGCATCGCCGCACACGACAAGTGACCCGAAGAGAATGACTGAGAGTTCTGCCCCGCCGGCTTATCTGCGGCTGCTGGTCAGGGCTGTCACGCCACTGGTCAAGACCGTGCTGCGGAGTCCGGCGCAAGGCTGTCTGAGCGACACGATGATGATCCTCACCGTGACGGGCCGTCGGACCGGTCGAAGCTACGAGATCCCGGTCAGCTACGTCGCTGACGGCGCCGTCCTCACTTGTATCACGGGAATCGACAACGCCTGGTGGAAGAACCTACGCGGCGGTGCCGATGTCGCCGTGTTGTTGCAGCGGAGCCGCTTTCGCGGATACGCCGAGGCGTCGACCGGCGTCGCCAACATTCCGCTAATAGAGAGTTTCCTGGCGGCCAGGCCGCGGGATGCGCGGTTTCACCACGTGCGGCGGAGCAGGCACGGAAAGTTCGACGCGGATGACCTCACGCGAGCGGCACAAACGCGCGTGGTCATCCGCGTCCAACTCTGGCCGGACTGCTGAATCTCAGCCGATCCAATTCGGGGGGCGCTTCTGCAGGAACGCCATCATGCCTTCGCGGGCCTCATCGGAGACGAACAGCTGCGCCGACTGCCGTGTCAGCGCTTCGGCATCCGCGTCGAACTGACGCAGGATCGAAGCTGTGGTCAACGCCTTCGACGCAGCCAACCCCTGAGGGGAACCCTTTGCGATCTCGGCGGTCAGCGCGGCCACGGCCGCCTCGACGTCGTCTGCGGCCTGCGTGATCAGACCGATCTCGGCCGCCTCGGTCGGGCCGAACTTCTCGCCGGTGACGAAGTAGCGGCCCGCCGAGCGCGGTGACATCTTCGGCAACAGCGTCAGCGAGATGATCGAGGGCGCAACGCCGATACGCGCCTCGGTCAACGCGAACGTGCTCTTCGGGCCGGCCACGACGAGATCGCACGCGCCGATCAAGCCCATCCCGCCGGCGCGCACATGGCCGTCGATCGCGCTGATCACCGGAACCGGAAGCTCCAGGATGGTCCGCAGCGTCCGGGTCATCTCCCGGGCCCGGTCCACCGCAATCTCACCGGGGTCCTGACCAGCGGCCTCGCTGAGATCAGCTCCTGCACAGAACGTTCCGCCGGTGTGATCGAGGACCACCACCCGGACGCCGGGCTCATCGGCGGCGTCCGCCAGGCCCTGGTGCAACTGCTCCACCAGGGCCGTCGACAACGCATTGCGGTTGTGCGGGGAATCGAGCGTCAGACGCGCAACGGCGCCGTGAACCCGGTAGTGGACTAAAGAAGTCATCGTCAGTACGGCCTCGTCAGTAGGAGCGCGGCAGACCGAGCGATGTCTGGGCGACGAAGTTCAGGATCATCTCCCGGCTCACTGGGGCGATGCGGGCCAACCGCGACGCGGTGACGGCTGCGGCGATGCCGTACTCCTTGGTCAGGCCGTTGCCGCCGAGGGACTGTACGGCCTGATCCACCGCACGCACCGAGGCCTCGCCTGCGGCGTACTTGGCCATGTTGGCGGCTTCCGCAGCGCCGAAGTCATCACCGGCGTCGTACAGAGTGGCGGCCTTCTGCATCATCAGCTTGGCCAGTTCGACCTCGATGTGGGTCTGCGCCAGTGGGTGCGACAGGCCCTGATGTGAGCCGATCGGAACCTTCCAGACCTGGCGGGTCTTCAGATAGTCGGTCGCCTTGGCGATGGCCAGCCGGCCGGTGCCGACAGCCATGGCCGAACCCATGATCCGCTCGGGATTCAGGCCCGCGAACAATTGGGCGATCGCGGCGTCCTCCGAACCGACCAGTGCATCGGCCGGCAGTCGCACGTCGTCGAAGAACACCTGGAACTGGCTCTCCGGACTGATGATCTCCATGTCGATCGCAGTCCAGCTCAGGCCCGGGGTATCCGTCGGAATGACGAACAGTGCGGGCTTGAGATTGCCGGTCTTGTGGTCCTCGGTGCGGCCGACGACGAGCACGGCCTGGGCCTGGTCGATGCCGGAGATGAACGTCTTCTGGCCCTTGAGGATCCAATCGCTGCCGTCGCGGCGGGCGGTGGTGGTGATCCGGTGGCTGTTGGATCCCGCATCAGGCTCGGTGATCGCGAAGGCCATCGTGATCGACCCGTCCGCGATGCCGGGGATCCAGCGCTTCTTCTGTTCCTCGGTACCGAACTTGGAGATGATCGTGCCGTTGATGGCGGGGGAGACCACCATCATCAGCAGCGCCGAACCACCGGCCGCCATCTCCTCCATCACCAGGGACAGTTCGTACATGCCGGCCCCGCCGCCGCCATACTCCTCGGGCAGGTTCACCCCGATGAAGCCGAGTTTGCCTGCCTCATTCCACAATTCGGTGGTGTGCTCACCGGCGCGGGCCTTCTCCAGGTAGTAGTCCTGCCCGTAGTTGGCGACCATCGCAGCCACCGCCTGGCGCAGGGCCTTCTGTTCCTCGGTTTCGATGAAGCTCATGACTGTTCTCCTTCAGGGTTCTCTACTCGGGCAAGGATGGCGCCGACCTCGACCTGCTGGCCTGCGGCGACATTGAGTTCGGCCAGCACCCCGTCCTCGGGGGCGGCGATGGTGTGCTCCATCTTCATGGCCTCGAGCCAGATCAGGGGCTGTCCGGCGGTGACGGTATCGCCGACGGCGGCGCCGACCCGCACCACCGAACCGGGCATCGGTGCCAGCAGTGAGCCGTGCGCGACCGCGTCGTCCGGATCGGGGAAGCGGGGCGCCGCGGTGAGCTGGACCGGACCCAGCGGTGAGTCGACGAACACCTGATCGCCATAGGTCGCCACATCGAACGTGCGGTCGACCCCGTTCACGGATAGCACCACGCGGTCCGGCGTCGCAGACAGGAGCGAAACGCCCTCGTCGTCGGGCAACTCAATCCCGGTGCGGGTGAACCGGTAGCGCACCGGAACGTCGTCACCCGCGGCATCGCGGTACGTGCGCGACTGATAGCCCGACGCCAGGTTGCGCCAGCCGCTCGGTGCCGCACCGAAAACCTTGGCGCTGCTGCGGTTGTGCGCGGCGTCGGACAGGGCGGCGGCGAGCGCCGATAGCGTCACCACACCACCGTCGGCCAGTGGGGCGGCCAGAGTATCGAGGCCGTGCGTGTCGAAGAACGCCGTGTCGGTGGCCCCATCCAGGAATGCCGGATGCCGCAGCACGTTCGCCAGCAGATCGCGATTGGTGCGCAGTCCGTGAATCCGGGTGCGGGCCAACGCATCGGCCAGCACGGTGGCGGCCTGGCGGCGGGTCGGGGCGTACGAGATGACCTTGGCCAACATGGGATCGTAGAAGATCGACACCACTGAGCCGTCCTCGATGCCGGTGTCGACGCGGACCTGCCCGGGTACGTCGAACCGGTGCACGGTGCCGGCCTGGGGCTGCCAGCCCTTGGCCGGATCCTCGGCGTAGAGCCGGGCCTCGATGGAAGACCCGCGTGAGGCGGGGGGTTCGGCGTCGAGGCGGCCGCCGTCGGCGACCAGGATCTGCAGCTTGACGAGATCCAGCCCGGTGGTGGCCTCGGTGACCGGATGTTCCACCTGCAGTCGGGTGTTCATCTCCAGGAAGAAGAAGTCGCCCTTCTCGTCCGCCATGAACTCGACGGTGCCGGCGCCGGCGTAGCCGATCGCCTCGGCGGCCAGTCTGGCCGCGTCGAAGAGCTTCTCCCGCATTCCCGGGGTGCGCTCGACGAGGGGAGAGGGCGCCTCCTCGATGACCTTCTGGTGACGACGCTGGATCGAGCACTCGCGCTCGCCGACCGACCACACGGTGCCGTGCGAATCGGCCAGCACCTGCACCTCGACGTGGTGTCCGGCGGCCAGGTAGCGCTCACAGAACACCGTCGGGTCACTGAACGCCGACTGCGCCTCACGCTGGGCCGCGGCCACTTCGCTTGGCAGATCGGACAGTTCACGCACCACGCGCATGCCGCGGCCGCCACCGCCGGCGGAGGCCTTCACCAACACAGGCAGCTGATCGGCCGTCACGGTGGACGGGTCGAGTTCGGCCAGCACGGGCACACCGGCCGCGGCCATCATCTTCTTGGCCTCGATCTTGGACCCCATGGCCTGCACGGCGTTCACCGGCGGCCCGATCCAGGTCAGCCCGGCGTCGATCACCGCGGCTGCGAAATCGGGGTTCTCGGAGAGGAACCCGTAGCCGGGGTGGACGGCGTCGGCGCCGGAAGCCTTGGCCGCGGCGATGATCTGAGCGGAATCGAGGTAGCCGTTGTTGCCCTCCAGGCGTACCCGGGCGTCGGCCTCGGCGACGTGGGGCGAGCCGGCGTCGGGATCGGTGTACACCGCGACGGTCCCGATGCCCAGGCGGCGGCAGGTCTCGAAGACCCGGCGGGCGATCTCGCCGCGGTTCGCGACCAGAACTCTCGTAATCATTGTCACCGAACCTGAGCTTGTGGTCGAAGAATCGTCGAAATCTCGCACATAAGCTCAGTTTCGACACGCAAGATAGGCATAAGCTCTCACATCCTGAAGACGCCGAAGTTCGACGTCCCCTCGATCGGGGCATTGGCGATGGCGCTCAGGCACATTCCCAGCACCGTGCGGGTGTCGCGAGGATCGATCACCCCGTCGTCGTAGAGCCGGCCGGACAGGAACATCGGCAGCGACTCCGCCTCGATCTGGGCCTCGACCGCTGCCCGCAGCGCGGCGTCAGCGGCCTCGTCGACCGCCTGACCGCGGGCCTCGGCAGCGGCGCGGCTGACGATCGAGAGCACGCCGGCCAGCTGCGTGCCGCCCATCACCGCGGACTTGGACGATGGCCAGGCGAACAGGAACCGCGGGTCATACGCACGCCCGCACATGCCGTAGTGGCCCGCGCCGTAGGAGGCGCCGAGCAGCAGTGAGATGTGCGGCACCGTCGAATTGGACACCGCGTTGATCATCATCGAGCCGTGCTTGATCATGCCCCCCTCTTCGTACTGCTTACCCACCATGTAGCCGGTGGTGTTGTGCAGGAACAGAAGTGGGGTGTCGGAACGGTTGGCCAGCTGGATGAACTGGGTTGCCTTCTGCGACTCTTCGCTGAACAGCACCCCGCGGGCGTTGGCCAGGATGCCGATCGGGTAGCCGTACAGCGTGGCCCACCCCGTCACCAGTGACGAACCGTACAACGGCTTGAACTCGTCGAAGTCCGAACCGTCGACGATGCGGGCGATCACATCGCGCGGATCGAACGGGATGCGCAGATCGGCGGGCACGATGCCGATGAGTTCCTCCGGGTCGAACTTCGGCTCGACGACCGGTGCGGGAACGGGTCCCTTCTTGCGCCAGTTCAGCCGGGCCACGATGCGCCGGCCGATCCGGATCGCGTCGAGCTCATCGTTGGCAAGGTAGTCACCCAGACCCGAAGTGCGGGCGTGCATCTCGGCACCGCCCAGCGACTCGTCGTCGGACTCCTCGCCCGTGGCCATCTTCACCAGCGGCGGCCCGGCCAGGAACACCTTGGAGCGTTCCTTGATCATCACGACGTGATCCGACATGCCCGGCACGTAGGCGCCGCCGGCCGTCGAGTTGCCGAACACCAGCGCGACGGTCGGGATGCCGGCCGCTGACAGCCGGGTCAGATCGCGGAACATCTGCCCGCCCGGGATGAAGATCTCCTTCTGCGTCGGCAGATCGGCGCCACCGGACTCCACGAGGGAGACCACCGGCAGCCGGTTCTCCATCGCGATCTGGTTGGCGCGCAGGATCTTCTTGAGCGTCCACGGATTGCTGGTGCCGCCCTTGACCGTCGGATCGTTCGCGACGATCAGGCACTCGACGCCCTCGACGGCACCGATGCCGCAGACGACGCTGGCGCCCACGGTGAAATCACTGCCCCAGGCGGCCAGTGGGCTCAGCTCGAGGAACGGTGCGTCCGGGTCCAGCAGCAGTTCGACGCGCTCGCGGGCAGTGAGCTTGCCACGGCCGTGATGGCGGTCGACGTACTTGGGACCGCCACCGGCCAGGGCCTTGGCGTGCTCGGTGTCGAGTTCGGTGAGCTTGGTCGCCATCGCTTCGGCGGCCTCGGTGAACCCGGGGGAGCGGGGATCGATCGTTGATTTCAGTGTCGTCACGACTGGAACCCCAATGTCTTTGCGGCCAAGGAGGTCAGGATCTCGGTGGTGCCACCGCCGATACCCAGGATGCGCATGTCGCGGTACTGACGTTCGACCTCGGATTCGGCCATATAGCCCATCCCGCCGAACAACTGGACGGCCTGGTTGGCGACCCATTCCCCGGTCTCCACAGCGGTGTTCTTGGCGAAGCACACTTCGGTGATCAGATTCTCTTCACCCGCGAGCTGCCGCTCGACCACATGGCGCGTATACACCCGGGCCACGTCGATCCGGCGGGCCATCTCGGCCAGCGTGTTCTGCACCGACTGCCGGGAGATCAGTGGCTTGCCGAAGGTCTCGCGGTTACGGCACCACTCGACGGTCAGATCCAGGCAGCGCTGGGCACTGGCGTACGCCTGGACGGCCAGGCCGACCCGCTCGGACACGAATGCCGCGGCGATCTGGAAGAAGCCGGAGTTCTCCGCGCCGATCAGGTTGGCTACCGGCACCCGGACATCGGTGTAGGACAGCTCGGCGGTATCGCTTGAGCGCCAACCCATCTTGTCGAGTTTGCGGCTGACCTCAAAGCCCGGGGTGGGCTTGTCGACCACGATCAGCGAGACGCCCGCAGCACCAGGGCCGCCGGTGCGCGAGGCGGTGACGACGTAGTCGGCGCGTACGCCCGAGGTGATGTAGGTCTTGGCGCCGTTGAGGATGTAGTCGTCGCCGTCTCGAACTGCGCGGGTGGTGAGGTGCCCGACATCGGAGCCGCCGCCGGGTTCGGTGATGGCCAACGACCCGATGAGATCCCCACGCAGCGTCGGCTTCACATACGTCTCGATCAGCCGCTCGTCACCCGAGGCGATCATGTGCGGCACCGCGATGCCGCAGGTGAACAGCGAGGCGAACACGCCGCCGGGCGAGCCGACGTAATGCATTTCCTCGCAGATGATCACCGCGTCGGCTCCGTCGCCGCCGCCACCGCCGACAGACTCGGGGAAATTGGCTCCGAGCAGTCCGGCCTCGCCGGCCTTGCGGTGCAGCTCGCGCGGGAGTTCGCCGGTGCGTTCCCACTCGGCGGCGTGGGGCAGCACCTCACGCTCGGCGAAACTGCGCACCGTCTTGCGCAGCGATTCGCGTTCGGGGGTATTCCAGATGCCGGTCACAGCAACCTTTCCGGGATATCGAGATGACGGCTGCGCAACCATTCGCCCAGCCCTTTGGCCTGTGGATCGAACCGGGCCTGATATGCGACGCCCTGGCCGAGAATGCCTTCGATCACAAAGTTCACGGCCCGCAGATTGGGCAGCAGATGCCGGGTGACCGGAAGCTCGGCTGTCTCGGGCAGCAATTCACGAAGCCGCTCGACCGTCAGGGCGTGGGCCAGCCAGCGCCACTGCTCGTCGGTCCGCACCCAGACGCCCACGTTGGCCGACCCGCCCTTGTCGCCGCTGCGGGCGCCGGCGATCGTGCCGAGTGCGGCGCGTCGGGTGGGGCCTTCGGGGAGCTCCTCGGGCAGGGCCGGGTCGGAAACCGGTGACAGCGAGAGTGTTTCGGCTGCCGGAGCGATACCGATCCGGGTGCCGTCGGCATGCACGGCGATGTGCGGCACCTCGGTGGCGTCGACATAACCGGGTACGAACACGCCGTATATCTGACCGTCGCCCGGCGGCGCCGTGGTGGTGAATCCCGGGTAGCTCGCCAGCGCGAGTTCCACGCCCGCCGCGGAAAATTGGCGGCCGACAAGGTTGGGGTCGGGGTCGCGGACCACACAGTGCAACAAAGCGCTGGCGGCTTCCTCGGTGTCGGCGTCCGGATGGTCGGTGCGGGCCAGGTTCCACTCCAGCTCGGCGGGACGGACTTTGATGCCGGCCTCCAACTGGCTGCGGATGAGCGCCGCCTTGGCTTCGATGTCCAGGCCGGTCAGCACGAAGGTGGCGGCGTTGCGGAACCCGCCGATGCTGTTGCACGACACCTTCAGCGTCGGCGGCGGGGCTTCGCCCGTCACTCCGGAGATGCCGACGCGGTCGGGACCGTCCTGGCTCAACTGCACCGAGTCCACCCGAAGCGTCACATCGGGATTGGCGTAACGCGCCCCGGTGATCTCGTAGAGCAGCTGCGCGGTCACCGTGCCGACGCTGACCTGCCCGCCGGTGCCGGCGTGTTTGGTGATCACCGACGAGCCGTCCGCGGAGATCTCGGCGATGGGGAAACCGGGCCGGGCCAGATCTGGGATTTCGGAGAAGAACGAGTAATTGCCACCGGTGGCCTGAGTGCCGCACTCGATCACGTGACCGGCGGCCACCGCCCCGGCGAGTGCGTCGTAATCGGTGGTCTTCCAACCGAAGTGCGCGGCCGCGGGCCCGACGATCACCGACGCGTCCGTCACGCGGCCGGTGACGACGACGTCGGCACCGGAATCGAGGCAGTCGACGATGCCCCACGCGCCCAGGTAGGCGTTCGCCGCGAGGGGAGTGCCGAGCCCGAGTTCGGAAGCGCGGCCCACGAGGTCGTCGCCCTCGACGTGGGCGACGTTGACGTCGAGACCCAGCCGTTCGGCCAGGGCCCGGATGGCGACGGCCAGCCCCGCGGGGTTCAGCCCGCCGGCGTTGGCCACGATCTTCACGCCCTTCTCCAGTGCCAGCCCCAGTGACTGCTCGAGCTGAGTGAGGAAGGTCTTGGCGTAGCCGCGCTCGGGATTCTTGGCCCGGTCGCGGGCCAGGATCAGCATGGTGAGCTCGGCGAGATAATCGCCGGTCAGATAGTCCAGCTCCCCACCGGCGAGCATGTCGTGCATGGCCGACAGCCGGTCGCCGTAAAACCCCGAACAGTTGCCGATCCGTACTACTGGTGGCACACGTACTCCCGTCAACGCTGAAAGGGACCAACCAACCGGTAGGTTAGCGGGTACCGCCGGTACCACGTCAAGGGGTGTCCGGCCCGGGATCCACCCACCAGATTGCATCCAGGGACGGAATCAGGCGGCGATTTGTCCCTGAATGCAATCTGGATGCCAGCCGCGGCTGCGCAGCGCCTGCTCGACCCGCGCGAGGACGTCGACGATGTTGTCCTCGGCGATCACGCGGATGACGATCCAGCCCATGGCCTCCAGCTTCCGTAGGGTCTTCTGGTCCTGCACATAACGCCTGCGGTCCGACTGGTGGAAGATGCCGTCGTAATTGACCCCGACCATGAACCGCTCCCAGCCCATGTCCAACTTTGCGACGATGCGGCCGCGTCCTTGGATCACCACGATCTGGGTCTGGTCGGGCGGCAGTCCGGCGTCGGTCAATTGCAGGCGCAGCCAAGTCTCGCGCGGTGAATCGGCGCCGGAATCGACCAGTGGCAACGCCACTTTGAGGACCCGGATCCCACGGATCCGCGGGTAGCGGTCGATGAGCGGGGTGACGTCGTCGGCGGTGACCTGGAGAGTCCACGCCAAAGCGTCGATGCGGGCGACGGCGTCATCGCGTGGGAGGTGACGGCCCAGGTCGAACGCCGTCCGCACCGGTGTGGTCACCGGCAGTCCGACCACTCGTTTGATCTCGTCGTCGGCGAGCGTCTCGTTGCGCACGATCAATCCGCTGGGTGGGCGGCCGTTGCGCCAGATGAGTTCGATCGGGATGTCGGCATCGACGTAGGAGGCCCCGTGCAGCGCGGATGCGGCGACCCCCGCGATCACCGCCCGGCGCCTCGACCACAGCCAGGCGCCAATGGTTCGGTCACGCAGCGTGGGTTCGGCTGGTGCATACACGTCGGGAAAAATCCGTTGGTAGTGATGCCTGAGGCCGTTGCGCGTCACGAGCCCCTCGGCCAACGCTTCGCTGCCCATGAACACCCTGGCCATTGCCGTCATTGCGGCATGCTCGCACCCCGCACCGACATGCCATCGAGATTGATGTCAGGGACGGAATCGGCCGGATTTTTGTCCCTGACATCAATCTCGGCGGAAGGGGCGGATGGGGCGCGGAGCCCTCGGCGTAACGGCCGCGGAGCGCTTGGGGCAGGGCCGTGGAGCTGCGTTTTGGAGGAGCGCCAGGTCAACCGTTACTCTGTACCTAATCGTCGCCGCCGGTGAGCTCATTTCGATTCGCGCGGCAACAACCCAGAGCAAGGAGATGCACGTCATGGCTGTGCCCAAGCGCAGAATGTCGCGCGCGAACACCCGTAGCCGGCGCGCGCAGTGGAAGGCCGAGGCCACCGGTCTCGTCGGCGTCAGTGTCGCCGGTCAGCAGCACAAGGTGCCGCGCCGTCTGCTCAAGGCCGCCCGTCTCGGCCTGGTCGACCTCGACAAGCGCTAGAACCGCAGAGACTTCTTCAAAAAGCGCTATCGCTCGCGATAGCGCTTTTTGTCGTGTCCAGGGGCTGTACGCGCCACGAAAACGCTCGGAGAATTTGCGGCGCGCCTCTCAGCCCACTCTCAGACAGCGGGTTGAAACTGGGCCTGTGCGCATACTTGTCGTGGACGACGATCGCGCTGTGCGCGAATCCCTGCGCCGGTCGCTTTCTTTCAACGGATATTCGGTCGAGCTCGCCCAGGATGGGGTAGAAGCGCTCGAGGCGATTTCCAATGACCGGCCCGACGCTGTGGTTTTGGACGTGATGATGCCCCGGCTGGACGGGCTGGAGGTGTGCCGGCAGCTCCGTAGCACCGGTGACGACCTGCCGATCCTGGTGCTGACGGCCCGTGACTCGGTCTCTGAGCGGGTCGCCGGGCTGGACGCCGGTGCGGATGACTACCTGCCCAAGCCGTTTGCGCTCGAGGAGCTGCTGGCGCGGATGCGGGCGTTGCTGCGCCGGACCGTCAGCGACGACGGCGCCGATTCGCAGAAGATGTCTTTCTCGGATCTGACCCTGGACCCGGTGACCCGCGAGGTGACCCGCGGCCAGCGTCAGATCAGCCTCACCCGCACCGAGTTCTCGCTGCTGGAAATGCTCATCGCCAACCCGCGCCGGGTGCTCACCCGCAGCCGCATCCTCGAAGAGGTCTGGGGCTTTGACTTCCCGACCTCCGGCAATGCGCTTGAGGTCTACATCGGCTACCTGCGGCGCAAGACCGAGGCCGAAGGTGAGATTCGACTGATCCACACCGTGCGCGGCGTCGGCTACGTGCTGCGCGAAACACCCCCCTGATTTGATGGCGCTCAACGACAACGACGGTCGCACCACCCCCTTGAACATCGGGCGGCCTGCCGCCGTCCTCCGAAACACCAGCTCACTGTCACTGCGCTGGCGCGTGATGATGCTGGCGATGTCGATGGTGGCCATGGTGGTCGTGCTGATGGCCGTCGCCGTCTACGCGGTGGTGTCCCGTGCGCTCTACGACGATCTCGACAACCAGCTGCACAGCCGCGCCCGGCTGCTCATCGAGAGCGGATCGCTGGCAGCCGACCCAGGCAAGGCGATCGAGGGCACCGCGTACTCCGATGTCAACGCGATGCTGGTGATCCCGGGCCGATCCATCTACACCGCCAATCAGCAGGGCCAGATGCTGCCACTGGGCACGGCCGAGAAGGACGTCATCTCGGGCGAGCTGCTGATGTCCCTGCGCACCGCCAACCACCAGCGGGTGCTCGCGGTGCACCTGGCCAACGGCAGCTCCCTGCTGATCTCGAAGAGCCTGGCGCCCACTGTCCAAGTGCTGCGACGCCTGGGCACGGTGCTGCTCATCGTCGGAGGTGTCGGCGTGGCAGTGGCGGCCATGGCCGGTGGAGCCGTGGCCCGAGCCGGGCTCAGACCGGTGGGCAGACTCACCGAAGCCGCGGAGCGGGTCGCCCGTACCGACGACCTGCGGCCCATCCCGGTGGTCGGCAGCGACGAGCTCGCCCGGCTCACCGAGGCGTTCAACATGATGTTGCGGGCGTTGGCCGAATCGCGGGAACGCCAGTCCAGGCTGGTCTCCGACGCCGGGCATGAGCTGAGAACCCCGCTGACCTCGCTGCGCACCAACGTCGAACTGTTGATGGCCTCGCAGGCGCCCGGGGCGCCGCCGCTGCCCAGGGACGAGATGGATGGGTTGCAGCAGGACGTGATCGCCCAGATCGAGGAGCTCTCCACCCTCGTCGGCGACCTCGTCGACCTCACCCGCGACGACGCGGGCGGCATCACCCCCGAACCGGTCGACATGTCCGAGGTCGTCGACCGCAGCCTGGAGCGGGTCCGGCGGCGTCGCAATGACATCGACTTCGACGTCGATGTCATCGGCTGGCAGGTATTCGGCGATGCGCCCGGACTCGGCCGCGCCGTGCTCAACCTGCTCGACAACGCCGCCAAGTGGAGTCCGGCCGGCGGGGCGGTCGGCGTCCGGTTGCGCCAGATCGATCCGACACATGCCGAGCTGGTGGTCTCCGATCATGGGCCCGGTATCCCTCCGCAGGAACGCGCGCTGGTGTTCGAGCGGTTCTACCGATCCGATGCGGCCAGGGCGATGCCGGGATCCGGCCTCGGATTGGCTATCGTCCAGCAGGTGGTGCTCAAGCACGGCGGTGCCCTGCACATCGACGACACCGTGCCGGGTGGCACCCCGCCGGGGGCGTCGTTTCACATGGTGCTGCCAGGGCAGCCGATCTCGAATGCCGATGCGACACACGTGCACCCGGCCGGTGGCGGGCACACCGTCGGCGCGGAGAAAAAGTGAGACAGTTGAGGTGGTCGGGGGACCAGTCATGGATGGACCAGAAATCTCTAAGTGGATTCTCAGCCCATCTGGGCAACCTGAGTGACCACCACTTCGTTTGACGAAGTGACGGATACGAGGGTTGGACATACGGGTCGGACCGGATCGGCGTGACTGGCCGGCGGACCTTTTACAAGAGAAGAGCACGCAGCACAATGACGAACCACCCGAGGTACCCCCAGCAGCCGGAGCAGCATCCCGGCGGCGCCCCCGGATACGCCGGTGCGCGTCCTGATCCTTACCAGTCACAGCCCTACGACTGGCGCTACGCGCGTCAACAGCCGTCGCAGCAGCAGCAACAACTGCCGCCCCCGCAGCAGTCGCACCAGACGCAGCAACACCAGACACCGCAACACCAGCCGCAGCCGCAGGCCTACCGTGCGCCGTACGACCCGTACCGGATTCCGGTCGGCCCGCAGCCCGTCCCCGCGAAAAAGCGGTCCAAGAACGGCCTCGTGGCCGGCGCGCTCGCCGTGGCCGTGGTGTCGGCAGGCATCGGTGGCGGTGTCGCAACCTTCGTACACGACGACCATCCGCGTCTGGGCACGCAAGGCCTCGGCGCCGCACCGACCGTCCCCGCCGCGGCCCTGCCGCCGGGTTCGGTGGAGCAGGTGGCGGCCAAGGTGGTGCCGAGTGTGGTCAAGCTCGAGACCGACCTGGGTCGCGCTTCCGAGGAGGGCTCCGGCATCATCCTCACCGCCGACGGCCTGATCCTCACCAACAACCACGTCGTGCAGGCCGCCAAGCCGGGCGGGCCCGGCCCCGCGCCGGTACCGGGCGGGGCGCCGGCGCCGCCCGGCGCGCAGACCAAGGTGACCTTCTCCGACGGGACCACCAAGTCGTTCACCGTCGTGGGTACCGACCCGAGCAGCGACATCGCGGTGGTACGCGCACAGGACGTCTCGGGCCTCACCCCCATCACGCTCGGCTCCTCGGCCAACCTCCGGGTGGGTCAGGATGTGGTGGCGGTCGGTTCACCGCTCGGACTCGAAGGCACGGTCACCACCGGCATCGTCAGTGCGCTGAACCGCCCGGTCGCCGCCGGCGGCGACGCCCGCAACCAGAACACCGTGCTCGACGCCATCCAGACCGACGCTGCGATCAACCCGGGTAACTCCGGTGGCGCTCTGGTCAACATGAACGGCGAACTGGTCGGGATCAACTCGGCGATCGCCACCATGGGCGGGGATTCGCCGCAGGCGCAGAGCGGGTCGATCGGCCTCGGCTTCGCGATCCCGGTGGACCAGGCCAAGCGGATCGCCGACGAGCTGATCCAGAACGGCACGGCCTCGCACGCGTCGCTGGGTGTGCAGGTCAGCAATGACACCACCAGTGACGGCGCCAAGATCGTCGAGGTCACCAACGGTGGAGCAGCCGCAGCAGCGGGTCTTCCCAGCGGTGTGGTGGTCACGAAGGTCGACGAACGGGTCATCGGCAGCGCTGACGCGCTTGTCGCCGCCGTGCGGTCCAAGGCCCCCGGCGACAAGGTCACGCTGACCTTCCTCGACCAGGGCGGCAAGCCGCAGACCATCGAGGTCACCCTCGGCAGGGCCGAGCAGTGACCACACTTACCGGGCCCGGCGGGATGGCCACACTGCGTCTGGCTACACCGTTGTCTGCCGCCGGATATACGGTTGCAGGCATGGAACAGCCAGGGGAGTTGGTGGGCCGGGCGCTCGTCGTCGTCGTCGATGATCGCACCGCACACGGCGAGGAAGACCACAGCGGTCCGTTGGTCACAGAGTTGTTGGGTGAGGCCGGTTTCGTCGTCGACGGGGTCGTGGTGGTGGCCGCGGATGAAGTCGAGATCCGCAACGCGCTGAACACCGCGGTCATCGGCGGCGTCGATCTGGTGGTGTCGGTCGGTGGTACGGGGGTGACACCGCGCGACGTGACGCCAGAAGCCACCCTCGACATCCTCGACCGCGAGCTGCTGGGCATCGCCGAGGCGCTGCGGGCATCGGGCCTCTCCGCGGGCATCGTCGATGCGGGGCTGTCGCGCGGGCTGTGCGGAGTCTCGGGCAGCACGCTGGTGGTGAATATCGCCGGGTCCCGTGCAGCGGTGCGTGACGGTATGGCCACCCTCGGGCCGCTGGCTGCGCAGGTGATCGGCCAGTTATCAAGTTTGGAGATCTGAACGCAAGCGGAAACGGCGGCCATCGGCCGCCGTTTCCGTTTGTTGGCGAATGTCGCGCCCAGCGTTCATGCTGGTTAAGGGCAGGTTAACGGGCGTTGCACACCGCTCGACTTGGAATGTGATCTTCGTCACAAGGGGGAATCCTGATGCCGGAAGCGAACAAAATGTCCCGCCACGCAGTTAACAAGATCTTCGGTGAGGCCCTCCCGGAGATCGCTCCCGAGGAACGCGACATCGCTTCGCCGGACGACGATGCCGACCGCGACCGGTGGCTGCAGAACAACATTCCGCCTCATCATGGATGAATAGATGAGCGGCTTGTAAGGCAGGAAAACCCTGTAAGGCAGTGTGGTCTGGACCTCAGGTTGTTACCAAGGCGAACGGCGTCACAGCATTGCCCCGCGGGCCAACTTGCAGCACCGCGACCCTGTGCGACATCTCCCAGCCGGCATTCAGCAAATTTTGATCGATTGAACGTATGCGGCCCCGCGGATATGTGCTTGCGTTGCCGCTCGGATGCCCTCCCGTTATGTTCCTCGTGTCAACGATGAGCATTAAGTAAGAGCGACGTGTGGAGTTCCTAATCCACATCACATGTTGGTCTTGCGCGGCGGTACGGTCTGCGGGGGCCGGGACGCCTCCACAAACGGTGGGCCCTCCGGGAGCGCCGGCGACATAGCTAGGGAGAACATGAAGGCATTCAGTCGGGTGCTGGTCGCGATGGTTGCAGCCATCGCGGCGCTGTTTACGAGCACCGGCATTTCTCATGCGGGTCTGGACAATGAACTGAGCCTGGTCGATGGTCAGGATCGGACCCTGACGGTTCAGCAGTGGGACACCTTCCTCAATGGTGTGTTCCCGCTGGATCGCAACCGGCTGACCCGTGAGTGGTTCCATTCCGGCCGCGCCAAGTACACCGTGGCCGGCCCGGGTGCCGAGGACTTCGAGGGCACCTTGGAGCTGGGCTACCAGATCGGCTTCCCCTGGTCACTGGGCGTCGGGATCAACTTCTCCTACACGACCCCCAACATCCTGATCGACGATGGTGACATCACCGGCCCGCCCTTCGGCCTGGAGTCCGTCATCACCCCGAACCTGTTCCCGGGTGTGTCGATCAGCGCGGACCTGGGCAACGGCCCCGGTATCCAGGAAGTCGCGACCTTCTCGGTGGACGTCAAGGGTCCGGCCGGCGGGGTGGCGGTGTCCAACGCGCACGGCACCGTGACCGGTGCGGCCGGTGGTGTGCTGCTGCGTCCGTTCGCCCGCCTGATCGCCTCGACCGGTGACAGCGTCACCACCTACGGCGAGCCTTGGAACATGAACTGAGCACATGAACGTCCAGTTCTAGGCCTCAACAAAGCAGCCCCTGGAGAAATCCAGGGGCTGCTTTTGTGTTCGGGTGTCTACTTGTCGCGGTCGGCGCTCGTGTACTTGGCGGTGTCGGGGCTCGGGCCGGTGCCGGGGCCGGTAACGTGCTTGCCGCCGGAGCCATTCTCGGCCAGCAGGTCGCGGATCTCGGTCAGGATGCTCAACTCGGTGTCCTGCGCCTGTTCGACCTCGCCGCGCTCGCGCAACTTCTTGTACGGCAGAACGATGACGAAGTAGATCACCGCGGCCACCAGGATGAAGTTGATGGCGGCAGACAGGACGGCATTGAAGTCGATGAACGTCTCGGGATCGCCGCCCAGCGAGATTTTGAGAACCCCGTACTCCTTGCCGGGGCCGGCGCCGATGCGGTCGATCAGCGGCTGAACGACCTTTTCGGTGAAGGCGGTGACCAAGCCGGTGAAGGCGGCGCCGATGACCACAGCAACCGCAAGATCGATGACATTACCGCGGGAGAGAAACTCTTTGAAGCCCTTCAACATGCGGGGACCCTTCCTGCAGTGTGGGTTGTTAAATGGGACAAGCAAACAGTAACGGAGTTGGCTGAGCGGCTGGGTGATTGTGGGACAACAACTTCGACTCGTGTGAACTGCCTTGTCCGGCAAGGGAACCCGAGCTCAGTGAATGGTCAGTGTCAGTGCCTGCACCAGGCTGGTGGCCGCCACTTCATTGGCCGGGCGGGCCGGTAGAGCTACCAGCGCCACCCGGTCGCCGCCCGCACCGGCTCCGCGGACCTTCTCCGAAACGAGCACCACCACGGCTCCGGCGGCCACCACGACCGGCCGGGCCGGCCCCTTGTCGTCCTGATCGGCGGTCACCGTCAGCACATCGACGACGTCGCCGGGGCGGATCAGATCCAGCAGCGCGGTGTCGTTGAGTTTCACCGGCACGATGCGGGCATCCGGGCCCGCTGCCGTCTCGGCCAATCGTGATCCGAGCAGCCGGACATCGGTGATCACCTCGCCGCGACGGGCCGGCGCGGTCAGCGTCGCGCCGATCATCGGTGCCACGTCACGCTGGGCGCCGTCGGGCACCGTCGCCGTACTACGCCGCTCCAGCCGCACGTCGGTGGCGGTCAACGCGACGCCAGGGGACAGGTCGTGCGCTGCCACCGCGACCTCGATGTAGTCGCCGTGCGGGTCGGAGCGTAACGCGGCAATGGCCGCCAGAATCACCAGACCGGCCGCCGCGGCGCGGCGGGCAGCCACGGTTCGGGTCCAATCAGGCCGCGCAGCAGTCAGCCGACGCCACGGTGGCGGGTTGAGTGATGCGGCCATGGCGCCACGGTAAGCGCGCGACGGCCGGGTGGGAACGGCGTCTTCGCCGCCCTGTGGATAACTCGGAGGCTAGCTTGACGCGGCCGCGGCGGGGGCGGCGCTGGAGCTGCTCGACGAACTCGAGGACGAAGAGCTCGATGAGGACGACGACGAGTCCGAGGACGTGCTCGACGACGAGCTGTCCGCGCTCTTGCCGGACGAACCGTTGGACGAGCTCTTGCCCGACTCGCGGTTGTCGGTGCGGTAGAAGCCGCTGCCCTTGAACACCACGCCGACCGAACCGAAGAGCTTGCGCAGCTTGCCGGAGCACTTGGGGCAGGTGGTCAACGCATCGTCGCTGAAGGCCTGCACCGCGTCGAACCGATTGCCGCACTCAGTGCACGCGTAGGAATAGGTAGGCACGAAAACCCTCCGAGTTGGTCAAACTTGTTAGCACTCTACCGGCTCAAGTGCTAGAACCGCTACGTGGGCCATGTCATTCCCGCGGGCCGCCGGCGCCGGCGCACCGGAAGATTAGCGGTCCTGCTCGTGGTGGCGGTAATCCTGGCGGTGCTCGCCGTGCTCGTGCTGGCCCGCATGAAGGCCGCCACGCCGGTCGACGGCTCCGCCGCGGCCTCGGCACCGCCCCCGACGACAGGCCTGGCGCCGGCGCCGATGCAGCGGACGCCCGGTTACGACCGGGCCCGCACGCTGTTGGCGGGGTTGCCGGTTAAGGGCTGGGACCGCGACACCGATTACGCCCGGTACCGCTTCGGTGAGGCCTGGAGCGACGACGTCAACGTCGAGTTCGGCCGCAACGGGTGCAACACCCGCGACGACATCCTGCGCCGCGATCTGGCTCGACTGACCGTCCGGCCCGGCACGTGCTATGCCGCCACCGGTGTCCTGCACGACCCCTACACCGGCGTCGAGATCGCGTTCACCCGCGGCCCCGACACCTCCAGCACCGTGCAGATCGACCACCTCGTATCCCTGTCGGACGCTTGGTACAAGGGGGCGCGGTCCTGGGACCCGCAGCGGCGCAAGGACTTCGCCAACGATCCGCGCAACCTGATCGCGGTCGGCGCACAACCCAACTTCGACAAGGCCTTCCGCGACGCGGCCGGATGGCTCCCACCCAACGTGGCGTTCCGCTGTGAGTTCGTGGCCCGCCAGGTCGAGGTGAAATCCGCCTATCAGCTGTGGGTCTCGGCCAAGGAGCAGCGCGCCATGGCAGTGGTGCTCGACAGCTGCTAGCCGCGCCGGTAGCTCGGCGCGATCATCACCGGCACCGGCGAGCGGCGCAGGATCTTGCCCGCCGCCGAGCCGAGGAACACCTGGGCCGTCGGGGCGGCCGCACCCGAACCCAGCACCAGCATGTCTCCGGTGTCCCATCCGATGCTCTGTACCGCGGCATTCCAATCGTGGCCCGCGCCCACCACCACGTCGACGTCGGGAACGGCCATGCGGTCACGAATAGCCTTGAGCTGTTTGGTGATCTCGGCGATGGTTCGCCGGGACCACTGCTGCACCACCAACTCCTCGGCCGACGATTCGATGGTTCCGGCGAACGCTGCGGTGTTGCGGACCGTGAACGAGACGATGCGCAGCTTGGCCTGCCATGACGCCGCGAGTTCGGCCGTGGCCGGGATCAGTCCGTTGACGTCGGCCTCCCCGCCGTAGGCCGCGGTGAGCCGGGTGATGCGGCCGTCATTCTGGGCATACCCGCGTGGTGCGAACGCCACCGGCACCCGCGCGGTGTGCACCAGACGTTCGGTGACACTGCCCAACGCCACCCGGCCGAGCATGCCCGATGAGGACGAGCCGACGCACACCATGGTCGCCCGGTGGGCGTCGGCAAGCTCGATCAAACCGGTTGGGATCGAGGTGGATTCGTGCACGACCGGGGTGACGTCGAGATCGATGGGCAGGACGGCGACCGCGCGCTGCAACGCCTGGGTGGCCTGCCCGCGCACATAGGCCAAATACTCGCCCTCGACCATGTCGTCGCGCGCCGCCCATGACCGTTCCACCACTGCCGCGGCGATCACCTGCTCGCCCGTCGTGCGGGCGATCTGGATCGCCAGGTTCAGCGGTGCGCTGCTGTGCCGGCTCGCGCTGAACGCAGCCAGGATGGTCACGACGCGTGCTCCTGGGTACGGGCTCGCGACACCACATGGGTTACCGGGATCTGGTAGTCGGCGCGGGCCCGGTCGACGACCTCGAACCGGTGCCACACCGAATCCTCCGGCGGCAGCGTCGAAATCACGATCTGGTCGGGCCGGAACGCCTCGACGGCGTGGGCCAGGGCCCGCAGCGGACGATAGTCACCCAACTCACCGTCGGCCTGCAGCTCTTCCGAGCGCAGCGTGCTGAGCGTCTGATCGAGGCGACGCTGGGCCGCGCGGGTGGTGGCCTCGGAGATGTCGAGCGGCCCGTGGGTGGCGGCCACCCCGGTGTCGATCGGGCTGGCCGGCACCACCACCTGATAGACGGCGTCGCGGTCCGCGCCGATGCGCCGCAACTCGTCGAGCAGTTCGTTGGATTCGACGGTCTCGTTGGCCAGCACCAACACTCGGTGTGGATGGGCGGCTCCGTCCGCCGGGGCCACGCCGGCCACCTCGGGCCGGTGTCCGATGAACCACCGGTTGGCCAGGAACAGCAGGATCACCACCACCCACGACGCCACGCTCAACGTCAGGGCCTTCCGGTTGTCCCCGCCCTGCACATACATCTGGATCAGGATGCCGAAGATGGCTGCGGCGGTGAGGATCGACAGCACTGGGAACAGCCACATCTTCACCTTGAGCTGGTCTGGTGAGGTGCGATAGCGCAGCACGATCTGCGAGATGCAGATGAGCAGGTAGACGAACAGGATCACGGCGCCACTGGAATTCAGCAGGAACGCGAAGATGGTGTCCGGCCAGAACGCCGCAGCGATCACGCACAGGAAGCCGATGACAGACGAGGTCAGGATTGCCGGGGCCGGGACGCCGCGTCGGGTCACCGCGACCAACTGCGGCGGTGCCTCGCGCCGGGCGGCCAGCACGAAAAGCATGCGCGATGCGGTGTACATCCCAGAGTTCAGACAGCTGAGCACCGCGGTGAGGACCACCGCATTCATGATGTGATCGGCGTAGGGGATACCCATCTCGGTGAACACCGAGACGAACGGCGACGCGACGTTGCCCGCGGCGTCCTTCTTGAAGTGATCCCACGGCAGGATCGTCGTGATCAGGAATGAGGAGCCGACGAAGAAGATCGCGATACGCATGATGACCGAGTTGGCGGCCTTGGCCACGGCGCGCTCGGGATCGGCGGACTCGGCGGCGGCGATGGTGGCGATCTCCGCACCGACCATCGAGAAGATCACCGTCACCACACCGACGGTGACGGCCATTGCGCCCATGGGGAAGAACCCGCCGTGAGAGGTCAGATTCGAGAAGTCCATGTCCTTGTTCGGCCACAGTCCGAAGACGAAGAGCGCGCCCAATCCGATGAACGCCAGGATCGCCGCCACCTTGATGCCGGCGAACCAGTACTCGAATTCACCGAAGGACGACACCGAGAACAGATTGGTGGCCGTCATCGCGATCAACAGGAGCAGTGCGGTCAGCCAGATGGGGACATCCACCCAGAATTGGATGATCTTGGCGCCCGCGATCGCTTCGAAGCCGACGACGATCACCCAGAAGTACCAGTAGAGCCAGCCGACCGAGAACCCCGCCCAGTTGCCCAGCGAGTTGCGCGCGTAATCGGCGAATGATCCGGTCGACGGGTTGGCCACCGCCATCTCGGCCAGCATCCGCATCACCATGATGACCAGGACCCCGGCCAGCGCATAGGTGATGAACGAGCCGGGTCCAGTAGCGCCGATCACCACCCCGGAGCCGACGAACAGGCCGGCGCCGATCACGCCGCCGATGGCGATCATCGTCAACTGACGCTGACTGAGTGCCTTCTTCAATGCGGGTGTTTCACCCATTTGCGTACCGACTCCTCCGTGGTATGTGACTCAGGTCACAAGCGACCAGAAGGAAACGCTATGCCCGGCGGCCGATCGATGGAGCCGAAATTGGGCCGAAACTGTAGGAAACCCAGGCGGCCGGTTCAGACAGTTGTCGAATCGGGCCGGTACAGCCCGGCAAGCCGGGCCAGTCGCAGGCTCAGCATCAGTTCGAAACGGGTCTCGCCGTCGCTGAGGTCGCTGCCGACGGCCTCGGTCAGCTTCTCCAACCGGTAGTACAGCGTGGACCGGTGCAGATACATGTCCTCGGAAGTGCGCCGCACGTCGCCGCCGTTGGCCAGGTAGGTCTCGAGCGTGCGAAGGAGGTCGTCGCGACCCTGTTCGATCAGGCTGACGATGCCGGGGTGGACCAGCTCGCCGAGCCGGTCCCGGTCGTAGGCCTGGCCCAGCAGCGCCAGTGTGCGCCACGAACCGAGTGCGGACCAGTCGGCAACCTGGGTGCTGCTCGCGCCGACGCCCGCGAGCGTCAGTGCCAGGCTCGCGTGTCGAAACCCAAGGGCCGCTTGTGTTATCGGCAGAGCGACGCCGGAGGTGCCGATGGCCAGGTGCGTTCCGTAGCTGGCCCGGACGGCACCGGCCACAGTTTCGGCCGCCGCGGCAGATCCGGTGCGCGATACCGCGACGATCGTGGTCGGCGATCCGGCGAGGGTGTACCACCGGTGCGTTCGGTCGGTGGCCGTCAACCGCAGGCGCAGCGCCATACTCCGATCGACCGGATTGCCCGCGCCGTCGAGGGTGGGCTCGAACCGGAAAATCTGAACCACGTCGTCCGGCTCGACCATCGCCCTGGCATGCAGCTCACGGACGACTGCCTGGGCGAGCGCAGGTTCGTCGGCGGCAAGCAACCGCATCAAAAGGCCCTGCTGCGCAGACTCTTCGGCGCGCAGTGCCGCGTTGCGGCGGTCGAGGATGGCCAGCAGGTCGGCGCCGGCTCGTTCGGCCAGCCGTTGACCGTCCTCGGACAATGACCCTTCAGGGGCGATGATCCACAGGTAGCCGAACCGCTCGGACGCCGAGCGCACCGGCACACAGAACCGCGGCATCAAGTTGTGTTGCGGAAATGCTGGGATCCACACCGCCGAGTCGGCCGAACCGATTCCGAATTCGAACAGCGCCGCTTTGACCTCGGCGCGGGTCTCACGTTGCAACACGCTGTGGACCCGCACGTCGTCGAGTTCGCCGAGTTGACGGCTGTGCGTGATCGGGGTCAGCTCCTCGTCGTCCAGGAGCACTGCCCGATCCAGGGTCTGGGCCAGGACGTCGACGATCAGCTGCATGCGGACACTGAAGTCGGCGCTCACCGGATCGGACACCCTGATGATTCTGGACCGCTCAGCTGTGCAACGTCACCATTCCGCCCGACGGCGTCAACGCGTGCGTCATGCGCACGTCGTGCGGGTCGGCGGGCAGCTCGTCGAGCAATTCGTCGTCCCGTACCACCGCGACCAGTCGTGCATGCGGTGAGGCGTAGATCAGGCTGCGATCGTAGAAGCCGGCGCCCCGGCCCAGTCGGTTGCCGTGGCGGTCGACGGCCAGTGCGGGCACCAGTACCACCGCCGCGTCGGCGATCGATCCGGCGGGCAACCACGGCGGCGCGGGCTCGCGGAGACCGAACTCGGCTGCCACCAACGTGCCGGGTACATACTCACCCCACTGCATCGGCATTGCGCGGCCGTCCCCGTCGTTGCGGGCAACCGGAAGCAGTACGCGCACACCGAGTTCCAACAGGGTGTCCAACATGGCCGCAGACCCCGGTTCGGAGCCGACCGGAACGTAGGCGCACACCGTTTGCCCGGGACGGACCAGTGCGGGCAGCCAGTGGCAAATTGCCTGCGCCTCGCGGTTGCGGCAGTCGTCGGTCGCGGCCCGTCTTGCACGGAGAACGCCAGCTCGCAACTCGGTCTTGGTCGGCGGGGTCACGCCCTCCACCATTTCAGAACGGGCGTTAGTGTGTGAACGATGAGCACCTCTCCCAAGGCGCCTGAAGTGCCGATTCCCTACACGGCCGTGGTCCCCGCGGCCGGTCTGGGCACGCGCTTCCTGCCCGCGACCAAGACGGTCCCGAAGGAACTGCTGCCTGTGGTCGACACCCCCGGCATCGAGCTGGTCGCGGCGGAGGCGGCCGAGGCCGGCGCCGAGCGGCTGATCATCATCACCTCCGAGGGCAAAGACGGTGTCGTCGCGCACTTCGTCGAGGACCTGGTGCTTGAGGGCACGCTGGAGGCCCGCGGCAAGAAGACCATGCTGGAGAAGGTCCGGCGGGCTCCCGCGTTGATCAAGGTCGAGTCGGTGGTGCAGGCGGAGCCGCTCGGGCTGGGGCATGCCATCGGTTGCGTCGAGAGTGCGCTGGCTCCCGACGAGGACGCGATTGCGGTGCTGCTACCCGACGATCTGGTGTTGCCGACGGGCGTGTTGGAGACCATGTCGAAGGTGCGGGCCAAGCGCGGCGGCACGGTCCTGTGCGCCATCGAGGTCCCTGAAGACAAGATCAGCGCCTACGGCGTCTTCGACGTCGAGACGGTGCCCGATGCGGCCAACCCGAACGTGCTGCGCGTCAAGGGCATGGTGGAAAAGCCCAAGTCCGAAGACGCGCCGTCGCCGTACGCCGCGGCCGGCCGCTACCTACTGGACCGGGCGATCTTCGATGCGCTACGTCGGGTTTCGCGCGGTGTGGGTGGCGAGATCCAGCTGACCGACGCCATCGCGCTGCTGATCGAAGAGGGCCATCCGGTGCACGTGGTCGTGCACCGCGGAGCCCGACACGACCTGGGAAATCCCGGCGGCTACCTGAAGGCTGCGGTTGACTTTGCGTTGGAACGTGACGACTACGGCCCCGAATTGCGGAGCTGGTTGGTCGAACGGTTGGGTCTGGCCGGACAGGAGGGCTAGCAACGCGTCGGGCCCTACGCCGCGCGTTGTCCGGCAGTCGGGGCCCGTAGATAGGAAGGCGTGTTGTGCGTTCGGTCGAGGAACAGCAGGCTCGGGTAGCGGCTGCCGCGGTGGCGCCCCGGCCGGTGCGAGTGGCCATCGCCGAGTCACAAGGTCTGATGTGTGCCGAAGAGGTCGTGACAGAACGGCCCATGCCGGGATTCGATCAGGCCGCGATCGACGGCTATGCGGTCCGCAGCGTGGACGTGTTGTCGGTGGGCGACGGTGCCGGTGAGATCAGCTTGCCGGTGATGGGCTCGATCGAGGCGGGGGCGCGGACCCCGAGCCGCTTGCAGCCCCGGCAGGCTGCCCGGGTGCAGACCGGTGCGCCGATGCCGACGCTGGCCGACGCGGTGCTCCCGTTGCGGTGGACCGACGGTGGAGAGAGCCGCGTCCGGATCCTGCGCAGTGTGCGTTCGGGCGCCTACGTCCGGCGCACCGGAGACGACGTGCAACCCGGTGATGTCGCGGTGCGGGCCGGCACCATCATCGGTCCGGCCCAGGTGGGCCTGTTGGCCGCGGTCGGACGGGACCGGGTGCTGGTGCACCCGCGGCCCAGGCTGTCGGTGATGTGCGTGGGCGGCGAACTCGTCGACGTGTCCCGCAGCCCGGGAACCGGGCAGGTGTACGACGTGAACTCGTATGCTCTCGCCGCGGCGGGCCGGGATGCGGGCGCGGAGGTCAACCGCGTCGGCATCATCAGCACCGACCCGCGGGAACTCCGGGAAACCGTTGAGGGCCAAGTCAATCGCAATGAGATCGTGGTGATCGCCGGGGCGGTGGGCGGTGCCGCCGCCGAATCGGTGCGCAGTGTGCTCACCGAACTCGGCGAGATGGAGGTGTCCCGGATCGCGATGCATCCCGGGTCGGTGCAGGGCTTCGGGCAGCTCGGCCGGGACCGCGTTCCGGTCTTCCTGCTGCCCGCCAACCCGGTCAGCGCGCTGGTGGTGTTCGAGGTGATGGTCCGCCCGCTGATCCGGCTCTCACTGGGCAAGCGCCAGCCCATGCGACGCGTGGTGCAGGCCCGCACGCTGGCACCGATCAGCTCGGTGGCCGGGCGCACGGGATACCTGCGCGGGCAGTTGATGCGGGACCAGGACACCGGCGAGTACCTGGTGCAGGCACTCGGCGGGGCGCCCGGGGCGTCGACGCATCTGCTGGCCACCCTCGCCGAGGCGAACTGTCTCGTGGTGATTCCGAGCGAGGTGGATGAGGTCCGGACCGGCGAAACCGTGGATGTGGCATTCCTGGCCCAGCGCGGCTGATAAGACTTCATTCGATGAATGACGGTGTGACGAATCGACTGTGCGGATGAGCCTGCTGCGGTCCAGTGCCTTTCACCCGGGTTGGCCCGGGCCGATCGGTCCGCTGCGGGTGCAGGCGGGCGTGGTGCGGCTACGCCCGGTGCGGCTGCGCGACGCGGCGGTGTGGAGCCGGATCCGGTTGGCTGACCAGGCCCACCTGGAGCCCTGGGAGCCGGTAAGTGGCGTGGATTGGCATGTCCGCCATGGGGTTTCGTCGTGGCCTGCGATCTGCTCGGGTTTGCGCGGTGAGGCCCGGCGCGGGCGGATGCTGCCGTATGTGATCGAGCTCGACGGCGAGTTCGCCGGCCAGCTCACGATCGGCAATGTCACCCATGGCGCGCTGCGATCGGCCTGGATCGGCTACTGGGTGGCCAGTGACAAGACCGGCGGCGGGGTGGCGACCGGAGCGCTGGCGCTAGGTCTCGACCACTGCTTCGCCGGGGTGCAGTTGCACCGGGTCGAGGCCACGGTGCGGCCCGAGAACGCCGCAAGCCGGGCCGTGTTGGCACGCGTGGGGTTCCGCGAGGAGGGCCTGTTGCGTCGCTATCTCGAGGTCGACGGTGCCTGGCGGGACCACCTTCTGGTGGCGGTCACGTTGGAGGAGCTGAAACATTCGGCGTCTCAAGCCCTTGTGTCGGCCGGGCGGGCCAGTTGGTGCTGAGCCGTCCGGGTCGGCCCGGATTGCGGCGCGCCGTGTCGAAACTGCGCCCAGGGTCGTGATTTCGCCGGATTCACAGCCCTGGAAGCCATCTCGGCGAATTCGGGTTCTTGAGCTGTTACCAATGTGACACGTGTGACTAGTGGTGCTTGTATCGAATGAATTACAGGTGTGTAATTGTGTCGGCGCGCCATCCATGGATGCGCTGGTCACAGACCTAGCCTGAAGGGGAAAGGAGCAGGCGTCATGCCAAGCATCCCCCAGTCACTGCTGTGGATTTCCCTTGTCGTTCTCTGGCTTTTCGTTTTGGTCCCGATGTTGATCAGCAAGCGCGACTCGGTGCGTCGCACCAGTGACGTCGCCCTGGCGACACGAGTTCTCAACAGTGGCCGCAACGCACAACGCTTACGACGCGGCCCGGCCGCCGGGCATCACAGCGATCCGCACTGGAAACACACGGCCGACCACCTCGACGAGAACCTCGATGACGACTTCGAGGAAGACGAAGAGCCGGCCGAAGTGCGCGTGCACGCCACCGTGCAGCGCACCGTGGTGGTGGCCGCCGTGAGCGTCGAGACCCCCGAACCCGACTATCTGGATGTCGACGTCGTCGACGAGGACTCCGGTGCACTGCCGGTCGGTGCGATGGCCGAGGCTGCCGAACCCGTCGCCGAATCCGAGGAAGTCGCCGAGCCCGAACTCGAGCTGGAATTCGAGACGCAGCCTGAAGCGGAAGCCGAGCCGGAACCAGCACCGGAGCCCGAAGCGGAGCCTGAGCCCGTCGCGGTCGAGGAGCCGGCCGCGGAGTTCGACGCCGTCGAATCCGAGGCCCAGACCGAGCGCATCGCAGTGGATCTCGATGAGAACCAGGAGCCCGAGGGCGCGCCGGATCCCGTCGGCGCCGACGATGAAGAAGAACTTGCCGACGAGTACGAGTACGTCGACGACTCATCGGGCCTGGAACCCGAGGCCGAGGACGAACCGGTCGGCGAGGAATCGGCAGAGACCCCCGTCGGATCGCCGAGTGCGCCCCGCCAGCGCCGGTTCGAGTCCAAGACCGCCGCGGAGGTCAGTGCCCGCAAGTTCCGGTTCCGCAAGCGCGTGCTCGCGGTGCTGGCGGCCACGATGCTGTTCTCGGCGGGCGCTGCCTTCCTGGTGACGCCGTCGGCCTGGTGGGTGTGTGGCGGTGCCGGCACGGTCACCGTGCTGTACCTGGCCTATCTGCGCCGCCAGACGCGTATCGAGGAACAGTTGCGGCGTCGTCGTGCACAACGGATGGCGCGGTCCCGGCTGGGCGTGGAGAGCACCGACGACCACAAGCTCGACGTGGTGCCGGCCCGCTTGCGTAGGCCCGGCGCAGTGGTGCTCGACATCGACGACGAGGATCCGATCTTCGAGCACCTGGCCTACGCGTCGTATGGGTCGATGTCGCGCGAATACGATCTACCGCGGGCTTCCGGCCAGTAGGCCGGCCGGTTTCCGGTTCCGGGCCGACGGCTGGTAGCCTTTCGTTCCGGTATCAGGGGCTATAGCGCAGTTGGTAGCGCGTCTCGTTCGCATCGAGAAGGTCAGGGGTTCGATTCCCCTTAGCTCCACCAAAGAGTTCTTACTCGAACCGACGCCCGAAAGGATGTCGGCAAGGGAAAGAGCTAATCCAGAGTAAAAATAACGACGTTGTGCTCGATCCGAGGCTCCCGCAAGGGGGCCTCGTTTCGTTGTGCGGGCAATCGATGCTGTTAGCGCACTCGCTTTGGTCTTGTTCGTGAGGTCGAGCGCTGCATGGAAATCCGCAAACGGCGGCTTCAGGTCACTTGCTTGGACCCCTTGATCATCGACGTAGAACCTCTGGTAGTAGGTCTCGTTGATGTTGCGACGCGTGGCATCGTTTCCGTTGTTGTACGACTTCTCCGGGTCAGACATCAGATCAAGGGCGTTAAGCAGCACGCCGGCCCCAATGGCGAGCTCGGCGTCGGTGTTGGCCAGGCTGGCTTGGGCGGCGTTTCGTTCGGCTTGGATCTTCCGCAGTCTGGCCATGACCTTGGCCTTGGGAAGCGCGTCGTCTGCTAGGAGGTCTACGAGTCTGTCCTCCCTGGCTTCCAGGTCCTTGAGTTTGCGGTTCAAAGCGGTGTGCAATTCGGCAACGCTGGTCTGTTCGCTTGAGAGTGCATCCTTGAGTAACTGCCGAACGTCGGTGACAAAAGTGGCAGGCAGGTTCAAGGTCGCGTAGTGGTCGATGATCGCCTGTTCCACCTTCTCCGCTTGGAGGTATGGCAAGTCGCACACACCGTCTTGGCGCCCACGGCACAGGAAGTAGCCGTAGCGAGTGCCGGAGCGGTTTGTGGCCTCCGTATAGATGAGTCGTGAAGTGCGCTCGTTTCTTTCGCAGCGGTCGCAGAACAAGATGCCCTTGAGGTAGTGCTGCAAGACCCTGTCGCGCTGGCCGCTCTTGCTGCGAAACTCGAGCACTTCTCGCACCCGATCAAACAATGCTTGGTCGACGATCGGTTCGTGCCGTCCTTGGTAGATCTCGCCCTTGTAGACGACGCAACCAACGTAATAGGGGTCGCGCAGCATGCGATGCAGCCACTTGAATGTGACAGGCCGCTCGGGGAGTTTCCCGGCGGCGCGTGCAGTCAGTCCGAGGTCGGCCATGGTCGCTTCGAGGCGTTCGAGCCCATAGTCGCCTGTTGCATACAGTTCAAATGCGCGGCGAACCAGAGGTGCTCGCTTCGGGTCGACCTGCACGGTGTTGACCAGTCGGCCTTCATGTTCCACGCGGACGTTCAGATAGCCTAGTGGTGCTTTGCCGGTGGTTCCGCCGTTGGCTGCCTTGTGCTGCAGCTTGATTCGAATATCTTCGCCGCTGAGCTTGTTCTGGACGTCGTTGAAGATGTCGGTGACGGCTTCCATGGCATCGGCGTAGACGCCATCGCCGAAATCCTCGCGGGCGGAAACCAGCCTGACGTTGAGCTTGTCCAAGACGCGCTTGGTGATCGCGGCGTCGATGTAGTTGCGGAAGGCGCGAGAGCGCGCGTAGACGACCACGTAGCGCACTTCGGGGTTCTCACGTAGGAACGTCAGCATTTCCTGAAAAGCTTGGCGTTTTTCGATCGTTGATGCGGAGACGCCCGGTTCAACGAACTCGCGGACGACATCAGCGCCCAGATTGTTGGCCTTGCGGTTGCTGACTTCGCGTTGCGTGGCAATGGAGTTGCCGTCCGGGTCGATGTCGACGGCGGTGTCCAGTTGCTTCTTGCTCGACACGCGAAGGTAGAGCACGGCTTTCGCTGCCCCGTCGATCTGGTCAAGCGCGGGACCGGTGGTGAGGTCGGCCGTCATGTCAGGACTCCTTCGGCGGACCCAAATGGTGCATGTGAGGATGGGCCGTGTGTCGTTGGTCGGCTATCGGATTGGCTGTGTGACCGTGGCTGTCGGCGAGCGCGTAGACGTATCCCGTTCTGGTGACGTAGTGCTCGATGTCCTCGATGGCCGTCTCGGACAGGTCATCGAACTTGGCGCGCAGATAGGTACCGAAATCCGGCAGGTCGTCGCCGGTGAGCCAGCCGATGGTGGTGAACAGTTCCAACGGGTTGATGCCGAGGACCCTGCCGATCGCGATTATGCTCTCTACGCGTGGTTTGGCGATCATGCCCTGCTCGATCCGCCACGCGGTGCCTGGATCGACTTCAGCTCGGCGGGCAACTTCATTGACACTTAAGCGGAGTTCTTCACGCTTGTCTTTAAGAAGTTTGATGAGTTTAACGGTTTGTTCCGGTGTCATGAGAATTGCGCCCCTTTGTACCCTTAATTGTACAATGAAATATTGAATAAAATCAATATGGAAACGTATTCTTATGACGCAATAATTTGGAGATTCGTCCGTGATTATTTCAATTCTGAAATGGGCGATGGAGCGGTTGTTGGGGTAGCTGCTACAGGTTGGTGCGGAAGATCCACACGCCCCCGTTCGGGTCGTCGACGGTCGCGATGTCGCCGGACAGGTGCATGTCGCGGGCGATGGCGGCGTAGTCGATGCGCACGTAATCCCGCAAGTGCTCGGGAAGCTTGTCCAGCTCTCGCGTGTGGCCCAGGTCGTCGGCCATCTGCTCGACGTAATCGGTGATGGAGCCGTAGTGGCCGAGGTAGGCCTCATGAAAGCTGTCGATGTCGAAGCTGGCCGGTTCCCCCTCGAACACGTCAGCCCAAGCGGAATAGGCATAGCCGTGTTCGGCGATGCCTTTGGCAATGAGGGAAACGAGTTCAATGGAATCGAACTCGTTGACTTTCCAGCGGCCGAATTGTTCGTAGTCGTGGATGGCCCACTCTTCGGCGTTTGGTTCGTGGGAACTAGCCAGGATGGCGTTGATGTCGGCCTGGATGTCTTCGGGGTCGCGGGCGGCGTCGATCCACGCGCCATGCAGGATGCCGTTGTTGTAGTCAGCGAGGCTGGCGACGTAGATGGCTGGTGACCGTTTCGGTTCGGGCTCAGCCTGCTGCGAAGCTTCCGGCCCTGGGGTGGGTTCTGTTGGTTCGTGGTGTTTTTCATTCATTCTCACCTCCCTTCTGTTTCTCAATGGTTGTGTGGGGCCGGACGGGAAGCAGAGAGCGTGATTGGCTCGATCTGCTTCCCGCCGGCCCCGTGGTGCGCCGTAGGTGTTACTGACGCCCGTGTCCTATAGAGGGCACGGTCAGGTTTCCGATGGGGTTTCACCTCCCCTTGCGCTCCGGCGTGGCCGGGTAGTGCTGGGTTCGCCGCCGTCGGCGAACAGGGTGGCGATGGCCTGCTGGCGGGCTGCGGCTTCGCGCTCGATTTCGGCGCGGGCCTCAGCCGCCTTGCTGACCAGTTCCGGATCGTCCTTGGCGCGAGCGATGCGCTCGGCGATGGCGATCTGGATTTCATCGGTGATGGTGCCGTCGCGCAGTTGGGCGATGAAGCTCAGCTGGGCGTGGACATCCGGCTTGAGTTTGATGCCAAGGGTTTTGACGCCTCGGGTCAACTCCTCGGGTGCGGACATAGCAACCTCCTCGGTGCTGTGCGGCCGGTAAACGCTTGGTGCGCTTACAGATACGGCCGCATGACGCCGACGAGGCAGCCGCTGGCTCATGCGGCTGCTCTTTCGGGTGGAGCGGTGCGCGGATCGGACCGGGCTGCGGCAATGCGTGTTCTGGCGACGTCTGCGAACTCAGGATTGAGTTCAATGCCCACCCAATGCCTGCCCAACTTCTCGGCAGCGACGGCGGTGGTGCCGCTCCCCATGAACGGGTCGAGCACCACACCTGGTTCGCTGGGCTGCCCGCATGCGCAGGTGGGCGCAAGTGCCGCGCGGGTGGCAACTCGCCCGAGTGGGCGGATGAGCCGTTGCTGCCATGGCAGGCGGCAGCGGGTGCAGCGGGCTTCGGGACAGCCGGCGGCGATCATGCGTTCGGCCAGTGCCAGCGGGAAAATCGCGTGGTGCGCGCTGCGGTAGCCACCGGGCGTGATTGTCCAGACGTCGCCTGGATTCTTGCCCAGCGGATGCCCCGGTTGTCCTAGGGCTTTGAGCGCGGCGAGGCCGGTCGCTGCCATGCCGTTGGGGCCGCGCCAGGCTTCGCGCGAGGCTGCCTGCTTCGATGCTTTGCCGTTCGTTGACGGTGCGGAGCGGTGCGGCACCCGGATGGCGTCGAGGTCGAAGAAGTACTTTTGTTGCTTGGCGAGGACATAGATGACCTCGTAGGTGCAGTTGAGTCGATCCGGGACGCTGGTCGGGACGGGGTTGGGCTTGACCCAGACGATCTTGTTGCGGATGACCCAGCCATTCGCCTGGAGCTGCAGCGCCAGCCGCTCAGGAGCCATCAGCAGGCTCTTGCTGGCAGCCCCCTGCTTCGGGTGTCCGGAGTATGTGTCGCCGAGGTTGAGCCAGTAGGTGCCGGTGGGAACCAGTACGCGATGAACTTGGGCACTGATTGCTGCCAGAGTGTCGACCCACTGATTCACGTGACGTTCCAGCCCGATCTGACCATCGGTGCCGTAGTTGCGCAGCGAGTAGTACGGCGGACTGGTGATCACACAGTCGACCGAGGCGTCGGGCAGCTTGGCGAGGCGTTGCAACGCATCTCCGACAATGATCCGGTTGCGGCGCACACTGCTTGGGCCGCTCATTGGGCGCCTCCGGTCTGCATCATTGCGAGCGCATCCTCAGGTGCCAAGATGCGAAATAATGCGGATGTCAGTCTGTGGTCGGTGGCGATGGCGTCGGTGAGGGCCTGACGGCGATGTTCGGCTTTTGCCGGGTTGGGGTGGGTCACCGACCAGATCACGAGCGGGAATGATCCGTGGCGGTCCTGCTCGATGCCGGTCTGTCGGTATGCCTCGTACTCATGGCATTTCCTGAGCAGTGTCGGGATGCTCTCGGTGCCCAGGTCGACTTCGATGAACCAGGCATGCACCAGGTCGGTGCCGGTAGCGGTTTCGGCGTAGAGGTCAGGTTTGAGCGTTCGGCGGGCAGCTCCCACGCCGACGAAGTTGCGCCACGCGGCTGGCTCCACCGCACTGTCGACCAGTTCGATGTCGCCGTTGCGATCCGCGACGATGAGCGCGACATGCAGATCGGCGATGGCTAGCCGATGGTTTAGGAACCGCGCGGAGGGTTCGTGGATTCGGCGGGCGCGTTGTCCAGCACGGTGATGCAGGATGCGGTCGCCGGCGGTGTCGACGAAATACGTCAGTCCTTCTGATCCTGCTTTGATCCCACCCACCTTTCGTTCGAGCACACCGATGGCTCGGAGATCTCGCAGGCGACCCAACGTGCGACGCGCGATGCGGCTGCGGGCAGTTGCCGCGATACCGGCGAAATGGAGCGCTTCGATGTGCCGGGTGGCGAGGAACTGATGCTGTTCGATTGACAGCAGCACGGCGTGATCGCGGGAGCTGATGGTGTCGGCAACGTCGGTGACGACTGATCGGGTGATGTGTCGACGTTGACGATGCTGGTTGTTGGTTGTGGTGCCCCGTGGGGCACCATCATTCGCTGACACTTCTGGGTCGGATCTGCGACCTGCCAGGGGCGGCGTACCAGCGGTCTCCGACCCGATCGGAGCAGCGATCGGAGCGCTCTGCCCGGCGATCTGAGGTGGCTGCGGGACGTTCATGGCTGCCTCCTGCGCTGGCGAGGGGCGCCGATGTCGGTATCGCTGCCATCGCCAGCGGCGCCCTGAACAAGCCCGGCGAAGCTGGCTTCGATATCGGAGAGGGGCTGGCCGTAACGTTCACAGCTGAGCCGGCGGATCGTGGCTGGATTGCTGGACGGGGCCGGGGCGGGTTTGGTGCTGCCGGAGGCCCAGGGCTGCACGGTGTTGTCTCGGACCAGGCTGGCGTAGACGTGGTGAGCTGGCAGACGGGTGAAGTCCTCGACGGCGAGCACGGATTGGCCTGCGGTCATTACTTTGGCGTCACCGGCTTGCAGCTGGAAGCAGATACGGGAGCGGGCGTTGTTGCGGAAGGCGTCGAGCATCGCTGGCTGCAGCTGCTTCTCGTATTGGTGCGCGAGATGAAAACCAGCGCCGAGGCTGCGGGCGGTCGCCAGCGCGTCGCCGAGATCGGTGGGCAGGCGCAAGTAGTCCTGCACCTCGTCGATGTACACCATGACGGGATCGCGGGTGCTTTCTGGCGTGCCCGCGCGTTCGCGGATGGCTTGCCAGAGTTCGGCGACCACCAGGGCGCCGAGCAGTTGGGCGTTCTCCGGCCCGATGACGCCCTTCTGCAGTGGCACCAAAAGCACTTTCTTCTCGCGCAGGACTTGGCGAACGTTGAACTTCGGGTGTTGTTGAGCCAGGACATCGCGCAGCGGTTTGCTCAGTAGCGGTCGCAGCTTGTTGCTTAACGGTGCGATGGTGGCGGCGGTTGCTTCGGGAGACAAGCTGTCGAACCACTGCCAGAACGGTCCGGCGGCGAACGGATCCTGAGCCATGATGTTTCGGGTCAGGCGACGGCGGAATCCCGGATTGGTCAGCAAGAGCGGGAGCATCACCAGCGTGGCGTCTTCGCGGCGGGCGAGCAGATCCAGGCAGTTGCGCAGGATGTCAGCGGAGCGCGGACCGAGGCTGTCACCCCAGATGGCTTTGAAGGTGCCGAACAGGCTGTCAGCGACGACCTCGGGGGAGCGGCCGCGGCGGTGGGCGGCGTCGAGCGGGTTGATACCGACCGGAGCCGCGTCGAACGGATCGAGCACCACGATGTCACCGCGCCGCTTCTCGGGGATGCGAGCCAACAGATCGGAAATGAGATCTTTCGGCTCGATGACCACGACTGGCCGGTCGGCTTCGAGGTCTTGCAGGATCAGGTTGAGCAACAGTGTGCTCTTACCCACCCCGTTCGGGCCGATGACCCAGGTGTGCCTCAGCGCATCGATGGTGTCGTAGCCGATGGTGCTGTCCGTGCCCGGTGCCGAGGCGTCGGCCACGACACGTTGCCCTGATTGCAGTGCGGCACTGGGCCGCACCAGCCGGGGGTGCAGCGGCGGCTGGCCTGGAAAGTGTTCCTCGTGGTCGGCGATCGGCCAGCCGGACAGGCGGGCAATCTCGGTGACGGTCAGGCGCTGCGCTGGGGTGAAAACGGACCACGACGCTCGCGGCGCATTCATACGATCGGGCTTCTCGCGGCGCAGCGTGACGCGCACGTCGGGAGACTCAGTGGTACCGATAGCAGCAGCCAGTCCCAGTAGCAATGATCGGCGGCGTTCGGCGGTCGGAGCATGGACGCCGAGGCGGACCGCTGCGGCAAAGGCGTGTTGACCGAGTTTGTGCGCCAAGGCTTGCCGTGCGCCGGGGCGTGTATCGGTGGTGATGCCGTGGAGCAGTTTGGACACGACTTGCTGGTTGTCGCGCTTGGGTGCGGCCGGCACGACTTTGGGGTGCTGGCGGGGTCCGAGCACGATTTGGATGGTGAGGCGCTCACCTTTCCCGACGGCGGTCAAGGCGTGCAGGATGGAGCGATGTGATGCCACCGCGTCGACAGGCTCAAGCTGACGGACGTTGGTGCTCAACTGGATTCGGCGCGCGGCTACGACGGCCTCGCGATCGTCAGTCTGAAAGCCGGTGACGATGGAGCCACCGACTAGCTGCTCGACGGCACGGCGGACGGCCGCTTTATGCCGGAGCTGACTGCCGATCAGATATTCCACGCCGGTCACGTCGGCGCGCGCTTCCAGGATGAGTTGCGGGGCGTGGGTTTGCGCTGCCCAGTGGCGCAGGAGCCCGAACGCGGTCGCTTCAGAGAGCGGCTGCGGCCAGAACAACTGCTGCCAGACCAGCGAACCCGCCGACACGGTGGCATCACCGTGGTTAGGCACGGGCGGCCTCCCCATTGTCGGCCGTGGATTGCGGCGTCGATTCGGCCGCGCGGTCATTCATGGCGTCGCGGGCTTCGGCTTTCGCTTCGGCGTCGCGTAGCGCTATCGCGATGACGGCGCGGCTGAGTTTGCGCAGATCGGGTGGATCACGGCGCACGCTGCGCACGGTGATGTGCCGCTCGAGTTTTGGAGTGCCGCGCGAACCGCGGCGGTAATTGGTTCTTCCTGTTTTAGACATAGGTATCCTCCAATCGGAATTCTTGTTTAATGGATTTCGGCCATTGATTTGGTTCAATGCCGTGACCACATTATCTATTGAATTAAATCAATAGTCAATACATTTGCGTTGCAGCGCAACATGTTTGACTATCTGTCAATAGAGGTAAATTGACAATATTTTACCAATTATTTCGTATTGTTTTAATTACAACGATCACCCCAATAATTGCCGCGATGAGGGTCAGAATGCCGATAACCACGATTAGCATCGGCAGCATGGATTCGATCAGCGCAACGGAGCAGTACAGCGCGATGATCGCCAGCAGGATGCCGACACACCAGCCGACGATGCGGTTGATCCACCCACCCGGATCGGTGCTCATGGCTTCCTGCGATGGTCGGCGAGGTTCCGCCAGGATTGCCCGGCAGCGTTGTTCATGGCCCGCCGCGCTTCGTGGAACTCTTCGTCCACAGCGAGCAGCGCAGGCAATCGGCGACGCGAGCGCGCGGGAGCCCCACGCACCCACACGGCGAGCACACAGAAGCCGACGAAGGCCAGTAGAACGAGGATTCCTGTCATTGCGGTGCGCCAGCCTCGAACCTGCGCAGCAATTCGCGAAGGCAAGCATCTTCACCGGCGAGTTCGTCGGCGTACCTGCCCAGTTCGCGCTGAACGGACGCCGCGTGGGTGGTGACCTCGACAGAGACTTCGTCACCACCGATCCCACCCAGTTCATGTGCGCCAGGGCCAGGACGCGACCTGCGTCGCAGCCGGATCGCGACCAGCGTCCCGGATAGGGCCGCTCCCACGACGAAACCGGCGGCCCCGCACAGCACCGCGACCATCACAGCGGGAACTCCGACCCGAACTTGCTTTGGATACGGCCGGCCTTGTCGATGAAGCCGACCTCGATCCGGGTCAGGACTGCATCCAGCACCGGATCACCGTTGGCCAAGTGCTTGCGGTAGCTGTCGATGTCGACTGCCCGCTCCATGATTCGCCCGGCCAATGCCGCCTCGGCGTCGATCCTCAGACCGGTGAAGCCGGTCTCGTTGACGAGCTTGGTGACGGCCTTCGTGTGATTGCGGTCATCGCGCGACGGGATGAGACGCGAGCCGGGATTTGCCCAGCGTTCCAGCTCGTTGTGCATGGTTACTCCTTATGGTTGCTGATTGAGGGTTTCTCGCCGGGCTCGGAATGAACCCGATGACACAACCGTAGGAAGTCAGTGCAGCGGCAGTCGTGCACAAAAAGTGCAATCGGGAGGCAGGTCGATCAGGGTGGCCGCAAAGCAGAAGGGTGACTACCCCGATATCTACGACGAACTCACCCGCATCCGCCGAACTGCTGACGCGGGGCTGACACCTCACGTGGTCGCGGCGTCACCAACGCTGTGCCGATTGCTCGGAAACGGTGACCCGTTCCTTGCCACTGGCGAGCTCCGGGACCGCCTCTCGACCGCAGCCGCTCGGGGCGATCGCGCCATCTTGGCCTTCTGCCACAGTCTTGCGCCCGGCAGAGACGCCACTGAACGACTGATCGAAGCCGGCAACAGACTGGCCGTCGAGTACCGGCGCGCCCGTGACCTCAGCGACCTGGGCGCTCTCAAGATCGCCCAAATCATCGGCAGCGATCAGGAATGGCAAGTTCCGTTCATGGGATGCAGCCTGACGATCCGTCGATGGGACGTGACGATCGAGGGATACGTCCTGGTTGCCCGCGGCTTCCGGGACTATCGCCATCCCCGGTTCATGTTCGATCAAGACGATGTCGAACTCACGCATCGATACGCCGACGAGGGGGACTGGGAGCGACATAGCTACGGCCCCATCACATTTCACCTCAGTCAGGAGCGCCACAGCGTTCAGATGCGGCGCCTCGGAACACCCAAGATCCGAGTCAACGCCTACGTCCAATCCGACAATCCAGACATACGCATCGGCTCAACCCTTGCACTGCTGGACTACGTTGCCAGCTTCACACTGCATCGCTCGGATCGGACGGATGAGTGAGCTAGTTTCTGCGGCCAGGACCTCGTTGATGAACCCAACAATTTGGCGATTATCAGTCGCGGGTGAGAACGCCATGGCGAGTCGCGATTGCTTCGCGGGTTGCCGACCGAACCGCACGATGCCGCGATTATCGCACCACTAAGTAGACTAGTTGATTTCATTATGGTCGAGGTCAAAGAATCGGTCTATAGTTCAATCTATCGACGGAGTCGGTTGGAATGATCGTGGTTGTGATCGTGTCGGGCTTTGCGTGATCCGTGATTATCGATGGCCAAAGCCAAATTGCTAGGCACGCCAACACATTGAATGCAATCATGAAATAGTTCAGCGGAGTCAACCCGCAGACTGTCCAACAGGCATAGGTGCCAGCGCGCCAACGCTTCAGCAACCACGGAACGAGCGGAGTCAGAACCAAGCCTAAACAACCGACTAGCGCGCGGATCTCACTGGGCAGTCCTGGCGCTAGCATCGCCGCACCCATGATCGTAGCGAGAGACGCTACGGACTGCGATGCGTCGATATCTTTCGAGCGCTCTGCGCGCTCAGCTTGAACCGCTGCGCTAGCGCCATGTGGAGCCGTCACTGCCACGCCAACTGCGGCTCCGATCTGCAAGATGATGCCAATAATGAATGGCACGTATGCACCCATGGTCAGCAACGGAAATGGAGAGGGTACGGTTCGTCGGTACCTCCGACCGACTGCTCATCTTCATACAGGCCGCGAACCTCAACGATGATCTGCAAAGCGTGGCCGTTGCTTGGCGGGCATACATCCAGGTGCGATAGCCAATGACTTCTCGGAACGCCTCGTTCTCTCGGGTTGAGATCGACCCTGAGTGGCCACTCTGTCGTCGGGTTTTCATTTGGATACGTGATTTGCGCGTCGGTTGTCACGCTCCGTATGACAATCCGTCGTCCAAGCAGGCTGTAGTTGGTGCTTTCGAACTGGTGTAAGCCAAGGATATCCGGCCTGCCTGCGCGGAACGACCGTGTCTTGTCGACGCGAGTCTTGAGCTTAACGTCTGCCCTTTGCCTCTCAGGAGTGATAAGTGGAACTGAAGCAAAGCCGCGAGCCATGCGAATGCACCTCCCTGGGGAGACATTGATCGTCTCGGAATAGCCTACGCGATCGCGCGATGTCCGAGTGAGCGAATTATTGGATCCCTGAGCTCGGTAGCTGCTCGCCGTACGTTTTCCGAAGCTGTCAATCTCATGAGTTCGTGAACTGTGGCCCACCGAACTTCGTCGGCGCTATAGCAGAACTCCACGTATGACCGCTTGCCGTCTCGGAGCTTGACATGCGGTTCGCGCCAGGAAACCTGCGCTTCCCCGTGAGTTGCGACAATGAAGTGGACATCTTGGGGCTTATTCACCGCGATGTTTTCGGCATCGTGACTGCTGAGTTCTTTAGCGTTTTCCGCGTAGATGATAAAGCCGTCGTCTTCTGTGGACGGTTCACCAAGAGTCTTGCGAACGTGTTCGATGATTCTATCGACACCGAGCTTCGACGACCAGATGACCACACCGGCGTCGGGACCAGTTTCGACCTGTACGTACTCGTCGTCAGCGAGCTCATAAATCGAACCCGAGAGCTCGCGGCTGTTTGGGATCATTTGAATCTCGCGCTTCACAAAATCCTCCACTCTGAAAGGCCGTGACCAGACTTCGTCAATTTTGAGTACTGGCCAGCTAGTTCCGGGGATCTGCCGACGTGCCTTGTTTCGGACCGAGCGGAATTCGTTGCGAAGATCAGCGACGGTGATGGAAGAATCGAAGAAACTAACAGTGACGAGGTGCTTGATATCATCGACTTTGCCCATGAAACACGGGTCGAGTCGGTGGCCGAGCACTTGATCACCCCAGGCGTGGAGACCGAGGTCATTTGCGACAATGCGCTGATCTGCTCGCTTGCCGGCCAGCCCTCGTGAGAGCGATACCAGCACGTCGCCTCGGCTCTTTGGATCCAGTCGATCAGGCAGGGGCGTAGTAAGGCGAATTTGTTTGCTGCCTCGCCCTGTCGGCGGCGCAATCCGTTGGAGCATTGGCGGATGCTAACAAACATTCCAGGCGGACACCCCAGGGTTCGTTCTCGCATCTTTTGACGCGCATTTTCCGACCAGCCTGACTTTGGGATCGGCGGAGCATCAGTGTTGCTGTTAGTGATACACATGGCGTAAGCCTATTGTAACAATTATGTAACAAATGGCAATGGGTGCAGCGCGTGAGCGCGGTGGCGCGTCGCGCAATCGACGATCCATGCGGTAATCGTCTCAAGTGTCAGTGCGTTCACCGTGTTGACACGCGGGACGGGGGCTTGGTGAGTAGCGTCCTCGGTGACCACGAGCCGATCGTCTTGTTTGTTAACTCGAAGAGAACCCCGACAGTGCTTGAGGCTGCGGTGAGCCCTCTGGAGTGGTCCAGTCGGGCTGTGCCCGTGTCGTAGAGATCAACTGGACCACCAAACGGGTCCTCCTCAATGCCTACACGACCAACAGCATCATCGACTTGCCCTCCTGAGCGCATTTCAATCGCTCGCACTCCCGTAGCTCTTGCGGGGCGCGCACCAAGTCCGGTTGCGCCAATATTGTTACTGTGCAATATAATCCAAGCCTGTCCTTCGTCAGGGCATTGTTGCCACATGTGTTGATCGGCCCGTCGAATCGGGCGTAGGGTCAGACCCCCTCCAACGCCCGTCAATCACGACGGACGCGAAACACCTTGGCGCAAAGGAACTTCGATGATAGATGTCGATGAGGCTATAGCCGATCTGGATTTCACGCCCTGTATCCGGTGCGACTGCGGACTTCCCGTGCCGCACCCGGCGAGATACACCGTCATCGCGAGCTGCGGATGCATCTACGTGATCTGTGAAGCTGCGACGTGGCAGGCAGTGACTCGTGTCGACGAGCCGACGTTCTGTGATGTGTGCCTGCGAATCGACGTATTCGTCCGTCATGCTGCGGCGATCGAGTGGAGCTGCAGCCGTGTCCGCCCGTAGCCTCCCCTCGCACGTGTCCCAGCTGATCCTGCCTGACTACCGTGCCCGGCCCGAGGCAGTTCTCTATGCCGCCTTCACCCAGCCGCAGCTTGACGGCACGCAACCGTACGTCGCTCGGCGCGTCGTTCGCACTAGCGTGAGTCTTGATGTCGCGGCTATCGTCCCAGAGGGCTTCGAAGTGAGCCGCCGCGTGTCCACGAGCAGCAGCGAGTACCTATTCGCACATGACGACAGGGCCTCGATCCTGCTTGAACATTGTGGCGGCCAAGCGGTCGAGATCTATGTCAGCGCTGACGAGTGCGAGCACGCAGCATTACTTCTCCGGCAGGTCATGTCACGCATACCCGAGACGAAGCTGTCGAAAGATGCTGTCGGCGTGACTGTCTGGCATCTCAATAGCCGTGGCCCGTCACCGAGCCTCAAGAACATCTGCGTGCCCGCCTGGTCGGAGATCCGAAGCAACTATCCGACCGCAGTCGCCGGGCCTCTTGATTCTCTCTTCGCGACCGAACGGCCCTACGACTGCGGCAAGCTCATCCTGTGGCACGGCGAACCAGGCACCGGCAAGACGACGGCGCTGCGCTCGCTGATTCGCCAGTGGAAGGACTGGTGCTCAGTCGACTACATCGCTGATCCTGAACAGCTCTTTGCCAGCACTGGCTATCTGCTTGAAGTAATCGGCAAAGCCAAGCCCAGCGCACAACACGACCGGGGCACGGCACGATGGCGCCTGCTGATCGCCGAGGATAGCGACGAGTTCCTGCGCGTTTCAGCGCGCAAGGAAGCCGGCGCCGCCCTCGGTCGGCTGCTCAACTTCACCGACGGCATTCTCGGTCAGGGCTCGAACACACTCATCTTGCTGACGACCAATGAACGCATGGATCGGCTGCACCCGGCCGTGGTACGGCCGGGGCGCTGCCTGGCACAGATCGAATTCACGCGCTTCTCACCTGCTGAGGCCGGGCGATGGCTACCCGAGGACTTTGCCCGACTGTCTGAACCGAAGACCCTGGCCGAGCTGATCGAGTACCGCGACGCGGCGAAACGGATCAGCACCGGCATCGCTCCGGTAACGAATATCGGGACGTACTTGTAGCTGTCACCGCCGACTGCGGAGTGGCCGCAGCCCGGGTTAGGAAGCGCGACGGTAGCGAGGTTGCGTCATCATCGGGAGTGTGTCCTCGGATCGACGCCGCTCGGAGTCGTTAGGTTAAGTCCACGACGGGAGCGCCCGGCGCGTTCTTCTTGATCGACTCGATTCCGTTCTGAGCACCGGCCTTTGACTCGTACGCTTCGCCGGTGGCGATGATCTCGCCGTTCCCAGCCTTCAATCGGAACCGAAACTTCCCGGCCGCGTCCTTGTACAGTTCGAACTTGCCCGCCACCTGTCGCTCCTCACCATGATCATCGGTTAGTGCGTAGCGACGCTATCAATGCAGACCTATCCGCGTCACGCTTCTGGAGCGGAGGGGGGTGTGGCGGAGACTGCAGGACAGTGAGCGATCCTTCCTGCGTCGTCATGCCAACCGATCCGTGGTGAGCTCTGACTCAGAGCGAAGGGCCGCCGTAGCGCGTTGGGGGCGGCGTGCCTTTTAATCACGCGAGCATCGAGGTCACCCTCGGCCACTCAGCCCTGTTGATCTTGTTCGAATCGCGGCGAGCTTTGAACGGCGGCGTCACCGTCCGACGGATCGGGCCGCGCGCTCTGACATGCAGCCTTGAGGGACTTAGCCCGGGTTCGTGCGGCCGACGCTCAGGCCTTCGGTGGGGGGTCCCTACTTTCAGGTTTAGCGACCGTCTCAGGGTGTCTCAGCAACGCCTATGCCGGGTGCCAACAGCTTGCGTTGTGGCTATCGATGCACGTAGCTGTCAGTTAGTAGGACATCACGTTGATCATTTGCCCACCTGGAAAACGACCCTGCGACTCACCTACAGATCGTTTGATGTCAACGCTGGCAGATTGCGGTTGACGGAGGTGTTGCCTACAGTCTCGATCATTGGATCGCAGATAGCTGAGCGCTTTCGTGCGACGATTGCTGATCGGGGGATCACATGAGGAACAGTCACCGCTGGACGACAGGTGCAGGAAATTTTCTGCACGATAGCCAGCAAAGTATGTGGCTGAGCTGGCCGACGCGGCTTCTTGCGGTGGTGTGTGCGATCGCGGTGGTGATGACCGGGCTGCACTGGGCCGCCCCACAGAACGACCGGACTCGCGCCACGACGTCGCCGACTGCGGTCGCCGAGGCCGCCTCAGCGGCGTTCGCGGGCACTGATCTTGCATCGGATGCCACGCTGAGTGCGCAGCAGCGTTCGGCAGGTATTCCCACCGAACCGGTGGCGGGCTGGGATCTGCCGACTGCCGATGGGCGCAGTGTGCAGCTGGTGCTGCCTGGCGGTCTGGGCCCAGCCGAGGTCACTGCTGCCGGCCAGGTGGTCTATCCCGATCGTGGTTCCGGGTTCGACGTGATCGCCGAAAATCAAGGCGCAGGTGGGCGCACCATCACCCGCATCCCGCAACCCGTCAGCAGCACCGCGAAAGGCAGCGAGGCGCCAGGGCTGCCGATCGTGCCGATGTTCGTACGCACCCCCGCCGATACGGTGATGCTGGCCCATACCAACGGCATGCTCACCATCAACCAAGCCGGCCCGTCTGCACAGACGATCGCCACCATCGCCACCCCACAAGCCCGCGACAGTTCTGGCGTATCGGTTCCGAGCGCCTTTGTGACCCAGCAACTGCGACCCGGCCTGTACCTGCTGGCCCAGGTGATCCAGCCCGACGCGGCCACCGCGTGGCCGGTGTACGCCGACCCGTGCTTTTCCTGCATGGTCGACAGCGCCGTCTCAGGGGTGACGAAATTGGCCGATGCCACCGTCTCCGGCGCCAAGACTGTCGGAACGTTCGTCAAAAATAATCCGCTGGAGTCCGCCCAGATCGTCGGTGGCACACTGCTGATGGCCACCGGCGCAGGCACCGGTTTTGGCGCGAGTCTGGTCTTCAGCGGCGCCACCGGGCTGGTTCAAAAAGCAGCGGCAGCCAACCCCACTAACACCACCCTGCAAGCGCTCGGCGACGCCATGGAAGTCGCCGGCTACATCAGCCCGGCCCGCAGTCTGCAAAAAGGTGCCACCGAGATCGCCGAACGCGGTGTTCAACGCATTGGTGACGACCTCGCCGCCAACACCGCGAAAAACATGGGCGACGCCGCCAAACCCAAAGCAGTCACCCCCACACCACCATCGCAACTGGCCAACGACATCGCCAGCGCCGTCACACCAAAACCGGGCAGCGGCACACCCGCTGCGCCCAACGCACCCCCGGCCACTGCGGGCGACCCGCCAACCAACACCCCTCCACCGGCCAAGCTCCCGTACGACCAAGGGCCCGTACGACCAAGGGCCCAATGGGCCTCGCACGTTGCCCAAGGGATGCCAGCTCGACTGTGGTGACGTGACGAAAACCCCTGTGGGTGTCTATGACCAGGCGGAGATGCCAGGTCGGGACGGGATGACCGGCCACTATGACGCCAATCTCACGACCCATGCTCGCGGCAAAGCCCCAGACACCTTCGATAAAGTTGACCGTAAGCAGGCACTGCAGAATCGGCGTGACGCGCTACGAGGATTCCCCGGAGGACCTGCAGGTACAGTCCGGCACGAATGGCCACCAGCTTCGTCGGCTCAAGGTGGCACCGGAGCAGACCGAAGTTACCAACCTAGCGAAGAGTCAGACATCGAGCTAAACATTTTCAATGCTCTGGCCAAGAAGGAAAAAGTTAAACCCGGTGACCAGTTCGCGATGGTCTACCGTGGCGATGACGGAAAGACCCGATGCGTCAAGTGTGCGCTAGCACGCCGCGACCAGCAACAACAGCAGAAAGCCTCCGCTGAGTCAGCTCGCAGCCAAGCCATCAGCGCCGCCCGGCAGAACAACAAATCCGTTGGTCAGTCCACAGTCAGCAATAATCTCCAAGATTCGAGTGAATCGCCGTCTGACAAGCGACCCGGGGGCAACAAGAAGAACAACAGCTCCAAAAAGAACGACAAGAAAAAGCAGAAAAAGCAGAAAAAGAAGGACAAGAAGAGCAAACAGAATCACAAGCGCCCCAAGTAGTGAGGACTGCGAATCCATGTCAGACAACGAACTAGCTCTGGACGTCATGGTTTTCCCTGAATACGGCTGCGTGGAGATCAGCGATGCAGCCAGCTACGGCTCCGTCAACCCACCGACCGGGAACCGCCGCGAGGGCCCTACCAGCTCCACCGAGCACGGAGTATTCGTCTACACCATGACGATGGACGCCGCGATCGACCGCGATCAAGACGTCAGGGTCCGAGTGCTGCGCGGCGAGGATCCCGCCGGGCTGGGCACCCTGGTGTTCGACCACACCATCACGATCACCGAACCCGCCCAACTAGCCGTCAACGGACCACTCGCAGACACAGCAGGCGAAGACGGCGGTGTCGTCACGCTCGACCACACCGGTCCGATGCGGATCCAAATCTACGTTCAGCCCCCCGACGCGGCCGAAGAAGTCAACGTCCTCATCCCAGATTGTTGATATGTCGCGAAGCCATGTGCTCGGCGCAACGAAAGTCTGGGGTGCTGGCGAAGCCCGGCATTGTGCAGGATCCGGCCACGACACGGTGGCGGCTCCTGATCGCCGAGGATAGCGACGAATTCTTGCGCGTTTCGGCCCGCAGAAAGCCGGCGCCGCACTCGGCCGGCTACTCAACGCTCTTCAGTAGTCACCACGAAGATTCTCGCGTGCGCCGTCAAGCCCGTCCGATTTGCCCGCGAAAGTAGGTCTGTTCGGGTCGGAGTTCCAAAGTTGTCTATCCGTCAAGCACGGTGCTGATGAGGTTGCGGATCTGCTGGGTGTATTCATCGTGTGTATCGCCGAACGCGGTGGCCATGCGGGTGAGCCGTTCGTGGTAGGCCGTGGCGCGTTCAGCGCGGGCGATTGTCTCGGTCTCGCGCTGCACGAGCAGGTCGGGTTCGGCATCGTTCAACGGTTCCCAGTCGGCGGTGTCGGTGAGCGTCCAGTCCTCCGCGATCTGGAAGCCTTCCGATTCCACCCGCGCGGCGAATCTCAGCAGCGGTCCACGTCGGGCCAGGACTGCTTCAGACCCCTCTTTTCTCACCTCGCCGAGGGCATGGGCGGTGTTCAGGATCGCCGCGACGGCGTCGGCCACGGCGGGCATTTCATTGATCAGGCGCAACGTGATGGCCTCATCGTCGGGGTACTGCTCAGCGATGACCTGCGTGCGGCGGATGAGTTCATCGCACACCTCGACCACCGCGGCCCCGAACTCTCCTGCGCTCGTCAGCTTCACCGCTGCGTCCTGCCTCATCGCGTGCAGCAGCTGCAACGCCGCATGGGGAGTTTTCACGCGGGTCATGTTCTCACGGGCTGTGAGCGTTATAACGGGTCTGGAACATTGGGTCCCGACCAGCGTCAGCCAATGAAACGAACCCGCCGGAGTCTGCAGCAGAAATTGCTGCAGCTTGTGGGGTTGCGAGCCTGGTAGATTTTGTCAGCAAACGAGCGCGTATCGAGCTTGTGGGTTTGGGGGATTGGCGATGTCGAACGAGCTGAAGGTTGATTTGCCGTCTGTGCAGGCGGCCGCTGAGAAGATTGAGGCTGCGGCCGAGGGGCTGCGGGCCGCCCATGGCGCGGTTCATGACCGCATCACTGCTGCTAAGAGTGGGTGGATCGGGACCAGCGGACCAGCACTGGCAACCGTTACCGGCAAATGGGAAGACGAATCCGCGGCACGCTACACCGAGCTGATCGGGCACGCCGAAGGTTATCGGTCGGCAGCGGCCAGCTATGGCGCCACCGATAACAACGAGGCTTCTGATGTCCAAGCCGCCGCTGCGGCGATGAAGCTGTAACAGTCATGACCCTGTCGATGGCTGATGTCGATCAGTGGCAGCCTGACCAGATCGATGAGGTTGGCAACGCCCTGGCCGAACGCGCACGCACCGGCGGACAGACCGCCCAAGAGTTGCGCGGTCTGCATGACATGGCGAAATGGCAAGGTGACGCGGGCGACGCCGCTAAACAAGCTATAGAGAAGTCAGCAACCCACCTGGAGACCTCGGCACAAAATGACTTCCTGACCTCCATGGCCACCAAGAAGGCCGCCCAGGACGTGAGGTCGGTCAAAAACGACCTCAAAGCCATCGTCGACTACGCCGCACAGCAGCCGGCCGTCCCAATCAACTTGGACACCAACACCGTCACCAAGCCCGACACCACCGGCTGGGACGACGACGACATCAAAACTCTGAACGACAAGATCGCTGAACTTGAGGACCGGATCGTGGCGATGCTTGCCACCGCGACCGAAACCGACAGTGATCTGGGGCGCGTCATGCAGGCTGCGGCCGGTGGCGATCCGCAGACCCCGGCCGAGCAAGGCTCCGGTGACGGGCATTCGGTGCGCGACGGACAGCTGACGCCCGAAGAGTTGGCTCGCTTGAAGGAAAACACGGCATTGACGCCCGAGCAGCTGCACTCGCTGGCACGGGGCGATCTGGTGCTGCCAGCCAGTCAACTGGAGTATCTGAATTCGATGGCCCGCTCGATGGACGGCATGAACATTCAGCAGACCCGCGCCATGATGGACAACCTGGACAAGACTAATCCCGGTGCCAGCCGCGATCTGATGAACGCGATGCAAATGCTGTCCGACCCGAAGGTCAAAGCCGCTGGGGCTGACTGGAAGGGCGGACTGGATCGGTTGCCCGACGGGATCAAGAACGTGGCAGAGAAGCTGCCCTCAGATCGGGGCAATATTCATGTGGGTGATCGCCAGGACCTCGCGGCGGTCATGATGAAGGGCAGCCCGGAATTTATGCAGGGCTCCGATCTGGACCGGGCGGTGTTGAAGCAAACCGAACAGCTACTCCAGGGCGCGCCTGCCGGGACCTATAAGCAAGGGTGGGAGCATTCAGCCGATCTTGCACTCAAGCCCTTGCTGGAAGCGGCCGGACGAGATCACTGGGCCGTGCATGATCTGGTTGCCGGGGCGGACGGCAAGTCGCCCAACAATGAGTTCATCAGCAACGCCCTTCGCCATCACTGGGATGACGGTGGTGCGGCGGCGGCAACCGTTGCCCAGGGATTGGCCCCGGTCGCCATGGACAATACCCAACTCGAGGCCGCCACGAGGGCTGGTGAAACGGTTTTCGCCTTCGACAAATACATCGTCGATCATCACGACCAATTCACCAATATGCAGGATCTGGCATCCACGCTTCCAGGGCAGACACCGACGGTTGAGGCCAATCAGACCTTTGGCAAAGCCCATCCAGAACTCGTAAAGGCGCTTGCCGAGGCGAATGCGCCGTTCCTGGATGACATGATGAAACATGACGTCAACAACACCCACGGATTCGGCGACTTGGAAGCCGCAACGGATGCCAAAGGCGGTGATGCCAACATGCCTGGGATCAAAGACCTTCTGAGTACCCTCAATTCCGATCCGGTCGCCGGTTCAACGATCAAAGGTGCAGTGGAAGGGCATCATCTCGGGTTCCAGCAGGACTACATCAACTCCCTGGCCAATCACGACATACCCGATGTCGACGCGCTGCGGGCTGACGGTCGGCTTCAAGGACTAAACGATGTGGCAGTGAGCGACAGTAACGCACAACAAGCCGCGAACGAATACGCCCAAGCCCAACTGGAGTATGAGCAGAAGGAAGCACGATGGGAGGCCATCACGACGATCGGCGGCTCCGTCCCCCACGTCAGCGATGCCCTCGACGCCGTCGGCAAAGTGCCTGGAGCGGAAAGCCTGTTGGAAGATATGTTCGGTGCAGGTGATGCACCAACAGCCCCCGAGCGTCAACACATTCCTCTTCAAGAACCGGGACCGAATCAATACCGTATCGCCGAACAATTATACGGAAATGATTACGGCGACAAAAACCTCTTCCCGAACGGATTCCCCTCCTACGACGACTATGCAGCTACGGATAGTCATGGCGTTGATGCGCGAAACAAGGTGACCGAATATCTCGGCGATGACACCAGACTGGATCTCAATGAATACGACAAGGCATACCGCGATGCCCGCCCGAATTTCTCAAACTAGGTTGGCCAGTAGTTGAATACCTGCATGATCGTACGAATGGCCAGGACAACATTAGCCGCCGCCGCGGCTGCGGTATGCGTACTCGCAGGATGTTCCGACCACGAGAAACCGCCCCCTACCCCTGCGGCCGCGAAGACCATGTTCCCGAACTGGCCGAACGAACTGAACGGCTTCCGATTCCGATGGACAGCACAACCCGGCATCGACCTGCTCGCCGGCCCCGCAATTCCGGCACGCGCCTACCTTGAGTCCTTTTGGATCGGGATTATGACGAAGTCCACGGCGAACACCTACCAAGGCTTTCAGCGGGCTGTCCCGGAACTTCCTAATCCCCGGTCTGGCTATGACGAACAGGTGCGATGGGGGGAATTACCATATGAGTTGAAATGGATGATACCTGGGAGTGACAGATACCTCAGTTTGGGTGACGGACCATTCTTCGGCAACCAGTACTTTCACGTTTTAGAACTCTCCCCACTCGCAGACGGCTACCTCGCCTACGTGTGCGACGGTATATACAACATTTTCCACCCCACGGTAGGGCAACCTGGGAGATATTCTTCGGTCATGGATTCTCCAGCGGATAGAACCGTGCAAAAACGCGAAGAGGGTGCAGTAACCCTCTGGCGGATCGAATTCAAAAACAGCGACGGCGGGATTGGAAGCATGCAACCCCAAGCCGGGACGAACCCCGCACCGATCGGTGATGTGTTCGGACACTGGAAAATTACCGGTGCCTCACTGGACAACTACTGGGGCCACATCGGAAAAACCACCCACACCCCACAAGATCCCGAGTATCTCCAGATGCGACAGCAGTGCCGCGACGCCATGCCCCATAACGTTGAGCAGCGCGCACAGATCCTCATGAGTGTGCTCGACACCCCACCCCAAGCAGAGCCCGCCGTACCCGGATGGCCCGACAATCCAACCTAGTCGCGGAGTCTGATGCCGGACGCCAGGCGTGGGCACAGTGCCGCTCGAGGCGCCGACTTTGCACGACCGTAAACCGGTTGCCGCAGCGAGAAGGAAAACACGGGAGAAATATGCCAACCGCCAGCGATATGTGTCTCGACGTCGCGCGGCCAGGGGGAGATGCTCGACTGTGCGTTGACAGCTTCAGGTGCCCACCGCTTGTTCATGATTGTGGTTGACAGCTGCGGGTGCTCGCGCGCATGGTCGGTGGTGATGCGAGAAGTCCGAGAAGATGCGGTTCTAGCCGAGATCGCCGACAGGTTGATCCGGGAGTTCTCTACGGTCGAGGCTGCCGACGTGGATTCAGCTGTCACACTCGCCCACGGCCGGTCCGATGCCGGCCCGATCCGCGATTTCATCCCGTTGTTTGTTGAGAAGCGGGTACGTCGCGACATTTCAGAGGGCGGACTCGTCAGCAGGTCCTGATTCCTGATTGAGTCGCCCCCAGTCGCTTAAGGCTGGGGGCGACGCTCATGATGTCACCCGAGGTCGTCGAGCAGGATGTTGATATCTGTTGCGTCGCTGGCGGGGGCTCCGGGAATCGTGGTGCGTGCGTAGATGTGGAGCCGGGACCAGTCCTGTCTCCAACTCCGTCGTGACGTGGCCAGCCAAAAGAAGATCGCATGACCGCCAGGCCAATGCTGATCATCACCTGGGACGACCCAGCACCGGATGCGGGCCAGCGGGTCACAAGAAACCAGAGCTCGAGTTGTCAGTCGGTGTTCGTACGCTGCGCTGAAGAAGACCGACTCACGACGTCTCTGGGAGAGGAAGACGATGATTGAACTTGCGCGTACCCGTTACGCCGTTGGGCGAGTTCCCGCGTGTGCGATGGCGGTCGTCGCAGGAACTGCGTGTGCGATGTACAGCGTGGTTTTTGCCAGCATGCTTGCTCGGCTGATTCTCTGGCACCCCTCGGGATGGAAAGACACATTGTCAGAGATTGGCGCCAATCTCACGCTGATCTATGTCGGAGTGGGCGCCTGCATATGTGCGGCGCTATACGTCGCCGACAAGCAACCAGTGATGAACTCCAGCCCGCATCAGAGCAGATTGCATTCCGTCTGGCGCAGCGAGCCGGTGGTGTTGCTCCGTTCCGGGCCCGTATGGCTCACAGCTCTGGTGGCAGTGTCCTGGGTAGTGGGGGCGCGCTGGGTTGTGCCAAGCCAGAGCCGGATCTTGTATGCGCTTTACATACTCGTCGTAGCCGGGGTGATGACATGGCACGCTTGCGTGCTGTACCAGCTCGCGCGGCACATGCACCGCGAAGCAACAACTCGGGTCCACGGAAGATTGGACAAGAAGCGAGGTTGGGACTGGAGCCGCTACGCCAGCTCTGACCGCGATACCTTTCGGGAGCGGTTCGGTTCATGGACGTTTCCGGCCGATATTGGCCACCCTGCCGAAGCCGATGACTGCGCTCGACGCGCACGGTCCCGTCAGGGATTCTTGATGATAATCACTGCTTGTGTTGTCGCGGTGCTTGCGGCACTAGTCAGCCAGCCGCTAGCGGCCCACCTGGTGTCGACGGCTCGTGGCCTTTCAGACCCGACCCAGCCCCCGGCAAACACTGACGGGTGGGAGCAACTGAAATTCGCCGGACTCGCCCTCACCGTATGCATCCCCGTGCTGCTGCAGCATCGCGCTGCTGCATATCCCGAACTCGCCAAACTGTACGACGAACGCGCAAACGAAATCCGTGCACGCAAATCGCGGCGCCGCGTCGTCCCAGCTCGACGGCGACTCAACCACCACAGCCAGCGCTTGCGGACGACAGCAGGAGTCCGCAGACAACATCTGCGCAGGACCGAAGCGACTCGCGTTCGCCTAGCCAATTCGGCCACGAATCCGACGAAAAGCTTTACTGCAGAAAGTCTTTCAGCCTAGCTGATAGTCAGGACTGCCCTCACGGGCACGCATTAACGGCGGCGGCCCTGGCCGAAGTAGCCTCAATGCGCTTCGCACCTCAGGCGGATCCCCTAGCGGTTGGCGAGTTCAGCTCTTCCACGGTCCGTTCGGCCGGTGGTCGAGTACACGGGCGATGAACTTTCCGCGTGATTGCCCCGGGGCGGTGAACGCCTCCCAGACCGGCAGGGGACAAGCCTGGTACGACCAGATCGTCCCGTCGGGAAACTGGACGAGGATGGTCTCCGAGTCGGGTATGTAGGCCTCGGCGATAATCCGGGAAGACGTCGCTACTGTTCTCCACTGGATCATGCGCTGTCTCCCAAAGATGCGGATCTTCTTTGGACAGTTTCGCAGACGCGATGGTCCGGTCGCACGATACGTACCCAGGGCCTGAGGGCACAGGCAGGTCGAACAAGACTGTGGCGACGCGCACCTCGCCGACCGCGCCCGGCAGGCTGCTATCGAGTCTCGCTAGGGTTCCCGCTGCCCGCATGGGAGGTGACATTGCCCGTTGTCGCTGTGTGCCTAGCTGGTTCAATCTTCGCGGGCGAGATTGGTGAGATAGTCATCGGTGAAGTCGGTGGTGATTTTGACCCAGAGCGGCATGTGGTCGGAGATCTGCCAGGTGCGCCACTTCTGGTAGAAGGCCTCGTCCTCGGCCTGGCCATCGCCGGGCTCGGGGTTCTTGTTTTTGATTGGCCGCCAGTCATTTTCGTAGATTGTGACGTCTTCATCGCGGAAGACATGCTCGAACGGCCGGACGACGCCGCCGCCGGTGACTTTGAAGCGTTTGTCTTTGACCCGCACGGCGATCTGGTCGTAGTAGTGGTCGCCTTCGCGGCGTACGGCGTCGCCGTCGATCGCGTCGGGAACTTTGAATCCCTTGCTCTTGAGCGCTTGCATGGTTTCGTGCTCGGGACTGACCACGTTGAAGTCGCCGAGCAGGATGTAGTTTTCGATCTGGGTGGGGGAGACTCGCCCGTTGTGCTGCTCGGTGGCCTTTTTAACCTCGCGGACCTCTTTGTCTTGTCGTTTGGCGAAAAACTCCACTAGACGTTGGATCTCTTGGATGCGCCGATCCAGAGCTTCCCCGGACTCGGAGCCGTAGAAGATGTGGACGGTGCAGAGGCTGAACTTGAACCAGCCTGCCTGGAAGGCCACGAGGAACGGGGAGCGCGCGAACTGCCGACCTCGATCGATAGATGGCGCGTCTTTGGGTTTGAGTGCGGCCGTGTCACGCGACACGATGGTCTGCCCTTCGGGCAGTACGACTGCGCCTGCGATCTTGCGGAAGAACACTTTGTCCCGGTCCCAGAGAAACGCCATGCGCTCGTTGTTGCCGCTGGCGCCTTCGGTGCCGTCGGTGACCATGTAATCCCACCCGCCACCGAGAATGCTCATTACTTCCCGCAGTGGCCCCAGATCCCGATTGACTTCCTGAACAGCCACCAGATCGAAGCTGCTGATGACTTCGGCCAGGTAGTAGATCGATTCGGGCTTGCGGGGGCCGAAGCCGAACTTGTTGCTGTCAAAGTCGCGGATGTTCCAGGTAGCCAAGAGCAATGAGTCGTCCGAGCGCTGCGCGCGCACGGACGCTAACCCCTCACGCAAGGCGCGCAGCCTCTCGGCGCAGCGCCGCAGACCCGCCTCGTCCTTGCCGAACTTGCGTCGCATCCCTGCATAAATATTGGACATCGCAAATAACCTCCCCCTTGACCCGGCGAGCAACGAATACCAATTGGTCAATTCGCACCGCGCACGCCATTTACATGAGAACCTACGCCAGTAGCAGCTTGTCAAACTCGGGAACGAAAAGAACTTCCGACATCGCTTTGGCGTCCGCCAGGAGGAAATTCCACGGCGGCCGAACGAAGGGAGAACAATTCGTAAATCGGAGACAACTGGCTACCGTTTCGTGGTTTGTGTTGGGTGATCGAGGGGGATTGTGATGAATCAGCCAGCAGCTGACCCGCAGGGCGGCAAGAGGATCGTGATCTGCCTGGATGGCACTGCCAACCAAGTTGGCGCGGGCAATCCAACCAACGTCGCCAAGCTGTTCGCGATGCTCAACAAGGACAACCCGCAAGCTCAACTCGCCTACTACGACCCAGGTGTAGGCACACTCGCCCCAGCTGCGGCGTTGACCCCGATACGTCGCACCGCCTCACTGTTGTACATGCGGGCTGTCGGGTCGGGACTCAAAACCAACGTCACCGAGGCTTACCAGTACTTGATGCAGCACTGGCGTCCCGGCGACGAAATCTACGTCTTCGGCTTCAGCCGCGGGGCCTACACAGCCAGGGCTCTGGCCGGCATGCTGCTCCGCCCCGGACTGGTGCGGCCGGGATCGGAGAACCTCATCCCGTACGCCGTCGAAAAGTACGCCATTAATCGCGATTTCAAAGACGACGAATACGCCCAATGGGCGCGGTTCGCCGAAGCGTTCTGCTGGAGGACCGACAACGAGCCACTCTTTTCCGAAATCAAGCAAAACAATCCGGGACAGGTGTGGCGATATGCTGTCCCGATTGCCTACATGGGGCTATGGGACACCGTGAAAGCCGCCGGTTTTCTACGGTTCGGCGATCTCCGCTGGCCGTACACACGAACGGTGCCCAACGTCGCACGCATCCGGCATGCAGTGTCGATCGACGAGCGACGCCGTCCCTACCGTGAGTACCTCATCGAGAAGCACCCGCGCGGACTCGAGGAGCAGTGGTTCGCCGGTGTGCACGCGGATGTCGGCGGCACCTTTGAGCCTGACCACAAATTGGCATCCATAGCGCTGAAATGGGTCACCGATGGCGCACTTCCCGATCTCGACATCGCCCCTGACCGTTACGCCCAGTACTGCACTGTCGATGAAGATTTCGCCATGGGTGCTATTCACAACAACGGTCGGCTGTGGATCCTCGCCGGAAGACGCAAACGACCGATACCCGAAACCGGAGTCCTGCACCCCAGTGTGTACCACCGCATGCGACGAGATCCGAGGTACCTGGCGGACCGCCCCAGATCTGCGGCGCCGAGTCTCGGCGAACCGGGAGACTGGACCACTCCGGCAATCTGAGGATGAGTCGTTTCCGACTATTGGTGTTAGGGACACGAAAGCCCTGTTCTGGCGCGGCGTTCTTATCTCGGATAGAGCCACACTCGGCGCCGTCAGTCCGACGTTTCAGCGCCGCTCTGCTGAGCAGGCAACTCTTCGGGTGTTTGCGTGAGCTTCATCGATAGCCGAGGGAACCCGGAATAACCCACCTCAGTTTCCAGGGATCTCATCAGCTCGTTCGTGCGTGCCAGTGCACTCGATTTCTTCAGTTTGATGTTCTTCGTCAAGTACTTGAAGATGAATGGACCGGCCTTGCGAGTCGATAAGCCGGGGTAGCATTTTGTGGTCTTATCGTCGAGGTTCTCGATGACAAGCGTGTATGTCTCAAGGTCGAACGACTTCCACTGCCCGGATGCAAAATGCGATATGGCGCTATGCTTCACGCCGTCGTCCTTGTAGCTGTGGCTGACTCTCAGGGTCCCGCCGCGCAGCAGCGCCACCTCGACAGGCGTGTCGATCACACAACCATCGGTGAACTCGATCCTTGTCGCGCGTCCCAGCTTCCCCATTTCACTCCCATCTCAGATCTGTTGCCGCGTCCTGGCGACGGGCTCGCCGAGCTTACTCACACAAGCCTCATCCCCGAAAATCCTTTGGGTAGAGGCGATCCTGAACGCATGAGCGGTGATATTGGGGGTGCGTTGGTTTACGACCAGATGCGGAGTTCGAGCTGGATGGTCGACAACGCGTCGAGCATGCGCTGACCTTCCTTGTCTTGACTCACTGCTCGCATCAGTTGCCATGAGATGCCTTCGGCGTAACAGCCGGCGTGCAGGTGCGCGACGAAGTCCATGGAGTACGGCGGTGCAAGTTCGATGGGTGGGGCCGACTCATCAGGCATGGAATGATTATCGCCGTCGCGATCAGTGCTTCTGTGCATCAATTTCAACGTCGGGCCAGACTGCGCCACACCCGTCCTACAGCGCGGGTAGCAGGTCAGAATCCATGCTCTACACCATCGTTCCACCTAAGTGACGTACTCGAACTGCCGCGACGTTGTGGCATCTCGGACGAGATGGGCCGACCGATCCGGGTGAAGGAAAGGATGCGCGAATTGGTTTGACGTTGTCAGATAGGCAGATGGAGATTGGCGACGAGTACATCTACCGCCTGAAGGTCTATAGCCCATCTGAGCGAGTCAAGATTCTCGGGATTGAGAAGCGAAAGCAGACGACCCGCGTAGATGTCGAGTTCTTAGACGGGGAACGCGCGGGCGTTCGAGACAATATTCCGGCCACGCGTTTGCACGGACTGTGGAGCGGTGTCGCGGAGTACGACGAGCGCATGGCCAACTGGCAGCGACTCGACCGCGACGGCCTTGATGAGACTGAAGAGTGGGCTGGCGCTGAGGTGTTCGAGGCGCTCATCCCCTCCGAGGTTGCAACGCATTACGACTCTTTCGTCCGTAATGGCGCGACGGTGCGGGATCGCGACGAGCTGGAGCACTTGATGCACCGGCCTATGCACGACGTCCTCGATCAGGTTGAGTGGTTTGAGCACGGCGACGTGCTGGAGCTGTCGCCGCGCGGCACGCTTCTCATCGCCGAGTACGTGTGTGCAGCTAATCCAGCACCCATCCTGGAGCGAATCATGGCGGAAGAAGCAGAGATTCGAGAGCACTGCAAGCGGGGCCGCGAGTACGAAGCAATCGATGGTTCGGGCAAGCAGACGTCTCCGCCTGAGCGCGAATACGAGATGTTTCGCAGGGTCTACCGGCCCTTGCACGAATTGCTTCGTGGCTGGTGCGGTCACCGGTCAGTGACGTTCGTGGAGCGTCTAACTGCCGCGGAGGCCGAAGTGCGTCGACTCGATGTTCTCATCGCAAGGATGGTTGACGCTCTCCGCGTGCATCACGAGTTCGATGCTGAGCACTTCGAGCGAGAACATAACGAGGAACGCATTCGACCCGAAACCATACGGCCAGTGGTAGATCGGCCTTTGGCGCCGTGGGAGATTCCTGTGCGTGAGATTCGAGTCAGAGGGCGACGTTGGTGGTGAGATGGCGGTACAGCGAGTGAAAGCGCGTATAGTCGCCGCTGTTTGAATCTTCCCGTGAATCGCTGACAGGAGTAACGAACATGGCCGAGCGGATCGTGCGCCAGCTGATCGACGATATCGACGGCAGCGACATTACTGATGGGAACGGCGAGCGGGTGGAATTCTCGCTGCGCGGAGTCGACTATCACATCGACTTGTCTGCTGCGAATATCGCCAAGCTCGACAAGGCGTTGAAGCCGTTTATGGCTGCAGCGACGAGGGTCCGCGGGGGAAGAGGCCGTCGGCCGAAAAACGTTGCTAGTGAAGGTGTTGCCAGTAACGGTGCTTCAGCTTCTAAAGAGCAGCTGGCTGCGATTCGTCAGTGGGCTCGGAAGAACGGCTACGAAGTGTCAGACCGCGGCAGAATCAAGGCCGAGGTGGTTGAGGCATTCGAAGCTGCACATTAGCGCTCCGGCGGTGTGGCGATGGTGTCGATCGATGAGTGGTGCCACAACTACATCAAGAGATTCGCCGATGGATGGTGAACAACTTCTGGTCACCAGTGTCGGAGTTTTCATTGGCAGAGATCGAACGACTAGGCGGACCAAGTACTGCTGACGACTATTGGAAGCATCGCGATGGTGAGGTGTACCTTCCCGCGGAAGCGGTGAAGTGGATTGCGGGCTCGTCAGATTTCAAGCGCTTGAGTATGCCGAAGGAGCCGGATCCTCGCGCGGCCTACTTCCAGCGCGGGTGGCCGAGTCGCCAACCGTAACTGCCGGTGACAGTCGGATCGGTTGCGGCATCTCTGTAAGCCTCTGGGTGTGGGCACCTGCCTACTCCGTCGCGATGATCGCAGCGACTCGTGCGTAGGCGGCAGATTGCTTGTTGATGCGTGCTTGCCGTTCGGCTGGATCCGGTGTCCAGAGTGCTTGTCGACCCGGATGAATGCTCTCGACCGCTTCGACGTTCCGGTCTTGTTGGAGCGTTGGCGAGAGTTTGAGCACGCGTCGCCACACATCGACAGCATGGGTGCCTTGCAGGAGAACGACCCGGCATTGCGGTAGAAGATTGATCAGCTTCCGAAGCACGTCAGCGCCGGCGTTAAGTTCACTCGCATTAGGAGCACGGTTGACGTACCAAGGATATGCGTTCCACGGCAACACTTTCCGGGGTGAGATTCCGTGTCTTTCAAAGAGTTCCAGCTGGCGCTCGGCAGTCGGATCATCATTCTCAATACAAAGGAATCCCGATCCGCTACCGACCTGAGTCTTGGGTCCAGGATCACGGAGTACTGAGAGCGCCAGCGCGTCGGTACCACCGTGAATTGGTGCGACCTCGGGCAACCAGAGGTTGTTCGCAGGGTCCTGCAAGCTGGCAACAAACTGGTTAATCGGTGCGATGTGTGGGTCGAGACGATGATTTTCCTGATGCATACGGAAGGCCTCATCTGCCATTCGCCTGGTCACGATCGAAGCATAAGGCAGCAGACCGACACGTCGTTGCAGCCACGTTCCGATTGAAGGTGGCAGGCGCGAACGCGGGGAACAAGCGCTCGGCCAACGCTCGCATGGGTGCATGCACTTACGATCGTGTTGGCGGGATTGGTTTCCCGCGAATCGGGGGGTGGGGGCTATGGAAGTCGTTCTCTTTTTCGCTGTCGCAGGCTTTTTGGCGTGGCTGTTTCTGCTCAGACCACGGCCGGAACTTGACGCGGCGGCCGCTCAATCGTGGGCGTCGTTTCACGACTGCGCCAGTGACAGCGGGCTGCAGATGCTCTATATCGAGGATGTGTATCAGCACGCCGCTCGGGGCAGCAAGGCGTACGTGTCAATCTACGGCGACTCATCGGGTATCAGACGCGACGCGTGGTTCTGGTGGGAACACGTTCATAAGGGTTCAGTTGTGGCCGTCCGGCCAACTGTCGGGTGGGGTCCGCATAGCGGGCGTGAGAATGTGCTCTACATCGGGACAGAGGCCAGTCACCAGAGCGGCGTCTACGGCGCCGTAGACGCGAGAACGCTCGCCCGCGCCCACCGTCACGGCTACCGGCAGCAACAGGTGAACCAAGACCCTAGGCTTGATGGTCGCTGGTAAGTCAGCTTCTCGCGACCTCTGGCGATGACCCGGACCGCTCGATCAAGGCGGGGCGTGGTGGGGGTCGGCTTCATCGAGGTCCATGGTGTGGACTGCAGGACTTAAGCGCGCATCTGGGCGCCGGGTCCACTCCCTTGCTGCGCACGGATGTACTTAACTGCGTCGCGTTAGGGCATTTCGCCTAGTAGCCACTTTGATACCGAGTCCGGTGAGGATCTGTCAAAGGGACTCCAAAATATGCTCCGGCGTGTCATTTCAGTTCTTCGGCATGGCCTTGGCGAGGATACTGGCCAGCTCCGCGCGTACGGCATCGCTTAGATCCTCGTTTGCAATGAGGCCGACATCGTCAATGTTTTCAAGTTCGCCAGCCTCAGAGAAGCTGAGGTAGTCGGCATAGCCGAGAATCTCGGCTGCCGCTGAGCGACTGAGTCCAACTTCTTGTAACTGGATCGCCTGCGTATCTGACGTCCCATACTCAACCAGGGAGGCGACGTTCACGCCCGCGTCGTGACGACCTCGGGCGGCGAGACTGAGATCGTAGAAGTTTTGAAGATAAGACATGATTCGAAAGCGGAGGCCGCCATCGAGATCGCGGAGGGTCCATTCAATGACCAGGTTAATGTGCTTTGCGGAAGATACATCGAATGTCTCAACCACCAAGCTCGCTGCTTGCGAGTAGTCGCGATACGAGATCTCGCCTCGGCCTCGATAGAAGCCGATCGCCTTCCCAATGACTTGACTCAGGGCGTCTCCTCGCACCCAACTCTGCATCAGTATCGCCCAGTACAGCAGTCGCCGATCGATACCATCCGGGGTCGACATACCCGACAACAACGGGTCAACGCCCCGTGACTCTACCTGTGGCCAATTGTAAAGAACACTAAGTCGGCGCAGCACGTCATGGAATGTGTCGACGCTGTCGATCTCCGAGTGCGGTGACAGTAAAACATCAACATTACCGCTGTTGAGACCGAGCCAAATTTGGTTCTGATATTCCGGCAAGATGCTCGGTGATCGCCTCAAGACGTCCGCCGGCACCTCAATCGACGCCGTCGCTCGTCTCAACAGATCACGGCCGTCACTAATCTTGTCCAGGAAGATCCCACGCAGCGGCGTCTGCTGCTGATCGATCTGGTGAAGCATCAGGATCGCTGCATACTGCTGAACGCTGCGACGCTCATCAGCAGAGGGCTTACCGGGCAGATCCTGGCCCCGCAGAATACGGGCGATGTCGGTGTATTCCTTCTTTCGTTGGGCGTTCGGCCTCACCAGGAAGCTGTCGACATTCGTCGGTTCAACACGCGCCAGTAGCCCTTGAGTCTTCTCGCCCCACCGCGAGGCTTGCTCGCGGACGCAGATTACGTTGCCGGAAAAATCGTAGGTGAGCCGTCCCGCGCGTCCGACTAGATTTTCGAAGTCCAGTTTTGAGAAGTCTCGATTGCCGTGCTTGTCGCTGAGGATAAAGATATTCTTGGCGGGCAGGTTCACGCCTTCAAGCAAGGTTGATGTGCACACGACATACTGCAAAGGGGAGTCCGGATCAGCAAAGGCGTGTTCAACTTTCTCACGCACCTCTTGTGGCATCTTGCCATGGTGAAAGGCGACGCCACTCTCCAGCGTTTGACTGAGGTAGTACTGTCGGTGCACGTATTCACCGATGTATTTCCTCAACGCTTCGAGCTTGGGATCATCGACCCGTCGCAGTTTCATCGCTAGGCGTAGCGCGAAGTCGGCCGATTTCATCGACCCGTTTACATATATTATCGACTTTCGATCCCCGCTGAGTGTAGTTATGAGGTCGACAGCCTCGGAAGCCTCGGGATCTTTCGATAGCGAACGCGACGTCTGGTCCAGGTTTGAGAAATAATACTGTTGCCTGTCGATAAGGTCAATGAAGAATCGTTGCTGGGAGACGGTTCGCTCCGTTGTCGCCATCGCCCCGTCGATTGCCTTGCCGAAGAGTTCGAGAAACAACTCTGGATTCTTGATGCTCGGCGCGGCAAATATAAGCTTCGTTGCGAATCGACGCATCGTCTCCACGATAGCGTGGTAATAGAGCGAGCTACGCGCATCGTTCTTGGCGACCACCTTCTGAGCCTCATCGATCACGAGATATTCGATCTCCCGGACTGGATCTGCGAGATACCGCAACAAACGCTCCGGAGTGAGGACAAAAATCGTCCTACGGTATCGCCTGCGGAGAAAGAGCGGCAAAGATGGATACGTCGCCACGTTTACTTCTGGAACGTTTGCAAGAAGGCCACGAAGATCTGTCGCCGTTTGACCAATGAGCGCCTTGGTTGGCACGAGAATGACAACGCACTGGTCGTCCATCTTGTCTTCACGGACAATGTTGTACAGCGCATCCTTCAGGACGAATGACTTCCCCAGGGATGTTGGTCCTGAGAAGCTGAAGAAATCGGCTCCCCGCAGACGCTCAGCGATCGCGTACTGGGCGTCCGTTAGAACGGAATCTCCCTGGTTGGAGCGGTGAAGTACTTCTTTCGCAGCGCGTAGGCCACCTCTGGAGAGTGGGAGCGCGAATCGGGTGCCGGCACCCTTCTGAAGAGTACGGATACCTGGAAAGTTTCCGAGCTGGACCAGAACGGCTTCGGAGACCGCCTGGACGCGATCCGCCATCGGCTCCGACAGACCTACGAAGTCATCGTACTCCCGTAGTAGTGCGATGGTTACGTACGCTGTTTCACGATGCAGCGAGTTGTCCGAATTCGACAAAATATCCGCGTATCGCAGAAGGTTGTTCAGTGATCTATCCGACATAACGTCGGTTCGTCCAGATTTCAGAAATCTATTCGCGACGAGTTCCTCTAGCCGATGAAAGTTCGCCCGGAAGTCTTCACGTTCAATGATCAAGTTACTTAATGATTCGGCGGCGCTCGGCATGGTCATGTCTTTGCGCCGCGTCCACTCAGGCGCTCTGCTAGCTTTATTCGTATGTTCTCGATGCCCAAAATTTGACCATTCACATTCCGTTTCAAAAACGGAACTGCGTAGATATGGAAACAATATCCGCCAAGGCCGCGATTAGTAATCTCGGCCTTGATCGTGTCCAATTCATCCGTGATCGCCCGTTCAGCGAGCGTTCGAAGATGTGCCTCGATCTCTTCAGCAGTCTTCTCGATGAATGGGAAGGCGGTAACGTCCAGTTCGTAGCCGATGAAAATGCCGAAGGCATTCGCCTTCTCAACCGCCTTGTCGCCGTCTGCCGGAGGTAGCAATATGGCAGCCAACGCTTCAACCTGCGACGGTTCCAATGCCTCCTTAAGTAACTCTGATTCCACCAGCCAGACATCAACCTCGAACCCTGCTGCATGCGCTTCGCCGATGGACGCAAAGGCGGCCTTAATGCCGACGTGTGCACTCGTGCCTGGTTTACCTTTGGGGTCGCCGTACATTTTCGACTCACCAAAGATCAATTGGTACTTGCCGTCTGATACATTAAGGAGGTGGACTCCATCTGAACCGTGGATATAGTGATCGGTGGAGGTCTTTAACTCCATCTTGGAAAGTATCTTCGGTGCGCCCAAGTGTGCCTCCAAAAAGGAATAGAGTAGCAGTTCACCACCTTCGCCGGCCTTCGGATCTGGAGTCTTGAACTGGGATTTCACTTTGTCGACCCATTCCACCATGCGGCTCGGGTCAGTAAGCGCCTTGTCCATTTTTTGCCGAGAAAGCACGTAGGTCATGCTGATGTTGGAAAGCATGGTGAACAGAGGGTCGATGGCAAAATCGCCCGCATCGATTCGCAGTACATGCAAGTGGACGATGTTCTTGGCACCCACGTTGTGCGCGACGGGGTCATAGAAGAGCGACAGAAAGCGGCGGGGATCCATCAACGATATAGGCAGCGCACTTTGACCGCTCCGTTGCGTTTCGTCCACCCATGCCCCCGAACTTTCGGCCATATTTCATTGGGATTGGCGCAGTGTAGCAATGGGCTGGGGCGTAGCGGGCGACAGGAGGACGCGAGCCCCTCCATCTCTATCCTTGGGGGCTCTTCATGATTAAGGGTGTAGTCGTGGTCTGAATACGCATGTTTCCAACAGAGACCGCGCGATGTAGTTGGTGAGGTTCCGAAATGTCAGGGGCGGAGCCGCGCAGGTGTTCGAGGCGGGCCGCCATCGAAACGGCTCGTGAGCAAATTGGCGGGTCACGGTGTCGCGTACCGCGCCCTTCTCTCCAGGCGACGACTCGTGGTGTCGCCGTCGCGGATCCGGCACTCCAACACCGCATGGTCGGTTTCCAGGCGCTGGCCGATCAACCTCCAGCCCCAAGCACATCGAGGCGGCGGAAAGTGGTCAGGTCGGCGCAAGCGAAGTCCGCACCACGTGTAGCGTCGTGCACATCGAGGTCTTCCTGGTGGGCAGCGAGAGAACTCCCATCTCCAGAAGACCTCAACCCTTGCCCCGGTTACGACGCGCCGACCCGCGCTACGCCCTCAACTGCCAAGATCCGGATTTTCTCGTCATAGAGCAGCGGCGGCAGCAGAACCCGAAGAGCGTCGAGTGGTACTACGACAGGCGTCCGTGGCTCGACCGAGACAAGGGCAAGAGTGCCTAGCAGCGTTTGCGGCCGTGTGTGTCTCGCGTCGTCACGTCGCGCTTGAGGGCGCTCGGCGGATCGTGTCGGCGTCAGCGCCAAGTTGCATGCCGATCTTCACTGGGTCTAAGCCTTCGACGCCGAAGGCTTGTTATCACTGCGGGCATCTATCGTGATGATGGATTCTTCTTTTTCGAGACCGAGCTCGGCAAGTACTCTGGCGAGCTTTGCCTGGTCGCCCTCGGTGTAACAGATGATGACTTTGACCGATTTGTTCGTTCGATTCGCTACCTCGTAGATAGTGACTTGCTTCTCAAGATTCCGCTTCAAGCTACTGCTACTTGCCAGTTTGAACTCGATAAGCGACTTGTCTTTCGCGCCAAAGCTGACCTTGAAGTCAACCGGCCCGCGGCCGTTATTGGGCTCCCGATTTACATCGAAGTCGGTACTCATCCACAGAAGGCCGAAGAATAACTGGACTTCTGACTCTCGCGAGAAGGGCTCACCCTTCCCGCGATTGATGACTTTGTAGCCGTCTTGGTTCTCGACATATTGTTTGAACAGTAGGGCCTTTGCGTGGGATTCTTCATAACTCGTCCACGGCTGCTCGTAGAATTTCGTCTTCTGCTCAAGGTCGGGGATAACCGCACGGACCTGCGCGACGAGGGCGCGGCGGGTGTCCTCCATCTTTTCGAGGCTGATGGCTTGCGCCTGATCGCCATTGTCCTCTTTGTATTTGATGTATAGGTCGATAAGTTCACGGAACTTTTCAATCGTCGCCTGCGCGGCTGCTTTTCTTTCCTTGGGCGTGGGTTTCTCGCTGAGCCGCGACCTGAAGTACTCCTGCACTTGCGCACGCAGTTGGTCGTCATCGATCGCTTCTGGTAGATGGTCGAACGATCGGACCATATCTCCATGGTTGATCCAGGTGTCATCACGTGTCAGCATGTCGGCAGGAGTAAGGACCACGTAATCGTTCTCCAGCTTCGGCAAATAGTAGGTCCGCGTCTCCCAGGTTTTTGTTCCGTAATTGAACCGCGCTCGCGTAACCGGAACGTTGGCACAGTATTTCGGATCAATGTGCGCACGGGCGAACTTTTCCGTGTAGGTTAGTAGGTAGTCCTTGATCAAGTTTGTGGTGAAGTCGCTGATATTATCTTTGCCCACGCCAGACTTGATGAGCGTGAGTTTCTCTAAATGGGATCCTTGAGTAACATCTTCTGCTCCGAAATTCGACAGAATCGTGCCGAGTGACCCATGAAGAGCGACGGCGAACTCCCGGCCAAGCCCACTGCCACCGTTGCCGAACTGCGTGTAGCCGAGCCAGTTTTGGCGCACCTCCTTGAAGGTGTACCAAGCCTTTATCAGGCCTGGAGCTAGGCCGGGTTTTGCCTCGTCGCGCAGAAAGATGAGGTAGTTTATGATATCCGCGTGGAGCGTCTGATATTCAGGCTTGTCGCTGTTGAATAAGAGAAATGGATCGATAAACAGTGGCAGGTCTGTTACGACACTGATGTTGAACGCGCCATACTCTTCAAGGTCGCTGGGGTCGACCTCAAAATAGTCTGAGAAATATAGCTCCATAATAGTAACTTACTATACGTTAAACACACTCCGCGTGGAATCGGTTTGCATGGCTTCGTGTTGCATTGCCCGCAGGAAGGTGCGGGCTACTCTTAGGCATGCTTTGACGAGTAAGCTCGAACGAGAACGCGTTCATATCGCTAAAGAGAACAGCACATCACCTGTGCTGCGCGGTGTTAAAAAGGATTCGCCGGATCCGGAACTGTACGCGCGAACGATCTTGGGCGTCGCCATGGAGCAACAAGGCTTAACGCCATCCTGGGCGCGGCCGGAGCTGGATTCCCTGTTGTTTGAGCGCGGCCCGGACAGTCGTGTGCGAGACGCCAAACCGGGCACCCAGCCAGGCAAGTGAGCGGCCAGCAGCATAGAGCGCGGCCGCCTCGGTGGCTTGCTCTGTAGTCAGACCCTGGCGGCGGATGGTGATGCCCTGCTCGCGGAGGGCAGTAGCGATGCGGGTTTTGGAGATGCCGTAACGCGCGCCGATCTGCTGGGTGGTCTCGCCCGCTTCGTACGAGGTGACGATGTCAGTGATGTCCTGGGTGGCAAGGAAGCGCTTTGAGCGGCGTTTCGGGCCGTCCAGGCGTAGAAGAGGTGGTCGTGTTGGTGATGAGTCGATGCGTTTCCGCAGGTCAGCCCACTTCTTACAGAGGTGACCTCTGTTCGAGTACGTTCCTATTACCTCCAATTCGCTCGAACATACATTCGACCATTTGTCTGTAATAACAGAGGTCGGTGAGTCGTTCTTCGCAGCTTTTTTGGTGTTATCGGTACACCCTCCTTTTTGCCTCACTGACGCCCGTACTGCCCTTCACCTCTGTTAAAAGGTTCGAGTAAGGCATACTAGGTATCCGAATCGGTACATGTTTTTGTCGCTCTCAGTACAACAGTGCGACCCCTGTTTCGACGTACCGATGGTGTTGTCGGAAATGCAAAGCTGCACACATGTCCGGTGAATTCGACCTCTATTGAGGGTAATCAATGATAAAATGGTCAGAGGCGTGAGATTACGTGTTTGCGATTCTTTCACCCATGATGTGGGGCTGTAGCTCATCGGTAGAGCAGGCGGCTCATAACCACTTGGTAGATGGTTCGACCCCATCCAGCCCCACCAGATCTTAAGCATTACTGATAGTCATAATAGAAATAGTCGGCACAACTTGTGCCGACTATTTTCGAGATTCGATGCCCACCCGTTTAGGAGAACTCTGCGCCCTGTACCCAGTAGGATTCGAACTCGCCGTTCAGGCGTTCTGCATGTTCACTCTTGGATATCTCAGAGTGGTTGCCGGACAAGACCGTACCGACATCGGGTACGTTCCGGGCGGTGTCCTCACCAATCACCCAACGATCGTGGGTGGACCTGACTAGCGACGAGTCGATAAACCGCCACTCAAACGATACTCCCTTGCCCTGCAGCTCTTGTTGCAGCGCTTGGTACTTCTTGCGTGTCTTACTGCTGGAGTTGCCTTCGAGCTGAAGTGACAGGACACGAATATCTGAGACTCTGTTTCCGTCCGCAGCGTCAGCAATTATCTCCAAGCCGCCCGGTTGAAAGTGTTTATCAATCCAATAAATATGACCTACACATTCGCGGAGAACCCGCGTAAGCCAAAGTGCGTTCGAGAACGGCGTGTCCTGGCTGATGAAAACACTGGCAGGGACAACCCCTTCGCTGATTGGTGGGTCCAGGACCTCAAGCTGGCCGCGCTTGTACGAAATCACGCCGAATAGATCGAGAACGGTAAGGAGGCTGCCGAGTTTTCGATCAGTCAGACCTTCGCCGTAGTGTTGAGCGCGCAAGGCGGACTCGGCGTTGCGCTTACCGACGTTCGGTACACCAAAGAGTGCCTGGCAGATCACCAACACTTCGGTGTTCTGCAATAGTGCTCCGTGCATCACATCATGGGCAGCGGTCGCGTTGGGTGCGACAAATACGGCATTAAATAGATCCTTACCCCGGGCGGTAAGTTCGCCGTCGTCGTCGACAAGATCAAGACTCTGTAGAAAGCCATCACCGAGGTCGACGCCGCCGCGGTGTTCACCGAGCTGGCGGATGTCGATCTCATACTTGTCCCAGGTCTTAGTCGGTAGTGCCATCGCTGCTACTACCGTCGTCGTCAGCTTCGTCAACGCCCAACAACTTCACCAGGTCTTCTACGGCCGTCACAACCTTGCCAATCTCGGCGTACGTGGAGGCAGCCAGCGCCCTGTCAGAGCTGATGGAGAAGCTAACTTCGCCGTTCTTGACGAGCCACGTCTGATCGATCACAGGAGTACCAACACGGCGTTTCGTCTTGCCGGGGTCTGGATTCTTGGCCGGCTCCTCGACACCAATATCTTGTGCCTGCTCCTCGGGCTCATCCGAAGGTGCCGTCGTAGCAATTGCGAGAACTTTGACTTTGTCCGTCCCGACTCGCTCAGCGAGACCAACTGCGGCCGCGCTTTCTACGAACGATTTTGTGAACTTATCTTTCGATCCGATCGAGACGCCGTGACTCGTCACTGCCTTGTTCCCGAGTTGCGCGATGCTCAGTTCGCTGCCCTTGGCGAGATCGTCGTAGATCGTCATGAACAACTTCGAGCCACGGAAGGCGTCCAGCATGGCTGCCTGAGCTTTCTCTGGCGACTCGGGGTGCGCGATCTGCAAAGCACGGTCCGTCAATGCGATGGCTTCCGTTCCTTGCGCAACGATCAGCCCCCACTCCCGGAGAGCGGCTGCCTTCTGCTTCCACGGTCCGCTGTTGGCGGTCTGGTGTCCCGCGTAGGCCGCGAGTGCTGATGCGGTGTGCTGCTTACCGTATGCCCCGGCGTCCCGGATGATTTTCGCTGCTTCAGGCAGGGAAAGTACGGGGAATCCCTTGCCCCTGTTCGAGGCCTTCGCAGCCTCCGTTGGTTTGTTCGTCTCGGCTGGTTCTGCCATGTCTTACCTCCTATTCTTTGCTGGTTCTACGTCGAGTATAGCATGAACTATTATTTCTTGAACAGTACTAGCTGTACTCTCGTACTAGCGTAAGCGCTACGGATCTCGAACGGGTAAGGAGGGTTGCGTGGGCCTACAGATTGAGGCTTGCCTTTTTCTCTCGTAATCGCCCTCATTGCAAGGGAAATCATCAAACCGACTGTGGTTTGAGACACTGTCTCGTTAGCGCATACTGCGAGTACTATGCCTCGAATTACACATTTGTATTACTCTGCCCGACGAGAACAACTGTGTGAGATCTGGACGTCTCACGAATGGGAGTTCTCGTTGCTCACACCACAAGAACAGTGGGACCTCCACAAGTACTACGTCATAAACCAAGACATGACCGACGCCGAGCTGCGGCTACATCGGCGCATCGTTGGTCAGGTCGATCCGTCGCTACCGCAGCGCGCTGGCCGGGCATATGCCAAGTTGCAGCGAGGAGACTGGTCGCAGGCAGGGTCCGTCACTGTGACGAAGAAACGCGTGATCACGGTTCGATCTGTCGTGAAGCCAAAGCCAGGTCCAAAGCAGTATGCGCGGGCACTCATTCAACTGGCTGCGCAACAACAAGGTTTAACCGAACCCCGGACGGGGCCGGAGCTGGACGCCCTGCTGGCGAAGTTTGGCAGCGATGGCGGTGTGGGAGACACCAAAGTGAGTAGCAAGCCACGCCAGTGATTTGCCGCTGACATAAAGCTCGGCGGCTTCCCTCGCATGCTCGTCGGTCAGGCCTTGGCGGCGGATGGTGATGCCCTGCTCGCGGAGGACGGTAGCGACGCGGGTTTTGGAGATGCCGTAACGCGTGCCAATCTGCTGGGTGGTCTCGCCTGCTTCGTACCGCGTCGCAATGTCGGCGATGTCTTGGGCGGTCAGGACACGTTTGGAGCGGCGTTCTGGGCCGCGTCTCGACAGTGGCGCTGGTCGAGGTGATGACTCGGCAATCCGTTCTCGCAGGTCACACCACTTTCTTGACAGGTGAGCAAGGTTCGAGTTTCTTCCTATTGCCTCCACTCTCAAATGGCAGGTCAGGCAACTGATCTGCCATTTCTGGTTTGTGGGCGGCCCACAGTAACGCCTCCGCGTCCGTCCCCGTCGCCCTTTGAAGATCAATCCGACCTTCACCCGTGCTGCGGCGCACTAAGCGGACATAATTCAGAAGATCGTATGGTCATCGCATGGTCTAGGTATTTGATGGACTGCCTGTACAGGGATAATGCTCCAGATTGTTGACGCTCAGATGCTGTTGGTCATACGGTTGTGGCAAATATGTCGGTTAGGGCCCGATATGGGCCTCGCGGAAGGTGGGAACGTCGATGAACGTCAACAGCGTGGCTCCCAACGTCTTCGACGCGGGGCTGCCGACCCTCAGTTACAGCCTCACCGCCACTCCGCACGACATCCTCGAAGATGTCCGAGCGGCGCAGGCACGCGCGCCTATCGCCATCGGGCCCCTCGGTCCGGAAATCCTGTCCTACGAACTGGCTCGCGACATACTGCGTGACAACAGGTTCCGCCTCCCGCCCGGTATCACTCTGGCGGTCCAGGGCATCACATCTGGTCCCTTGTTCGACAAGATGGTGGGCAGCCTCCTGGGCCTGGACGGTGCACCACATGTGCGGTTGCGCAAGCTGGTTTCCAAGGCGTTCACTCCCCGCGCGACATCACGCCTTCAAGACACGATCCACGACGTGGTGAACGGGCTGATCGATCGAGTGGTCGACGCCGGGCAGTGCGACGTCGTGACCGACATCGCGCGTCCCTATCCCACCCCGATCATGTGCGCGCTGATCGGTGCGCCTCGCGCGGACTGGCATTTGTTCGCGGACTGGACCGAGGAGGTCTTCAAAGCCCTCAACTTTCAGCCGGACGCCAATTTCGACGAGTCCACGATCATGCGTGCATGGTGCGAACTCGACGACTACGTCGACGGCATGGTTGCCGCCCGCCGGGACAATCTGACCGACGATCTGCTGTCCGAGCTGATTCGCGCCGAAAGTGACGGCGACCGGCTGAATCTCGACGAACTCCGCATGCTGGTGGCCGGGTTCCTGATGGCGGGAACGGACACAACGCGAAACCAGCTGGCGGCATCGGTTCAGGTGCTCTGCGAGCATCCGGACCAATGGGCGAAGCTGCGCGACCATCCGGAACTTGCGATGCAGGCGGTCGAGGAGAGCATGCGCCACTCGCCAGCGGCCTGTATCGTGCCGCGAGCCGCCGTCGAGGATGTCGAGTTCGGTGGCTATCTGTTCCCGGCGGGCACCTTCGTACTCGCGAACACCTTTGCCGCCAATCGAGATCCGGCCATCTATGACGATGCTGACCGCTTCGACATCGCGCGCAACGACGTTCCCGCAATTCTGACGTTCGGCGGTGGCGCGCACTATTGCCTGGGGGCGAACCTCGCGCGCCGGGAACTGGCGGAAGCACTCACAGTCCTCACCCGCCGCCTCACCACCCCCCATCGTGTCGGGCCGGCTCCGTGGAAATCGGTGCTCGGAATGACCGGTCCCACAACTCTTCCGATTGAATTCACCAGCGACAGGCTGGTGGCGGCGAATGCGTAGTCGTGGCTGGGCGGGTTCGACGCCCTCATCGGACGAGGAAGCTATCTCGCGCATCCTGACTGCGGTAGATCAGGAGATTGCCGAGCATGGAGCCGGGATACGTCTCGCCGACGTCGCCCGCCGACTCGGTGTCACTCGCCAGACGGTGTACCGCTACTTTCCCAACGCCGACGCGCTGCTCATCGCCAGTGCAATGCGTGCGGTCAACGGATTCATCGACCAGGTCGCGGATCAGGTCAGCGGCGTCGGCGACCCGGTCATCGCAGTGGTCGAAAGCGTGTCATTTGGAATCGAGACCCTCGCCGGCGATCCGCAGCTGGAGAATCTACTGACCCGTCGAGAGGGCGGCGAACCCGTCACCTCGCTGACTTCCGACACGGCAATCACCTTCTGCTTGTCCGTCTTTCACCGACTCGATGTCGATTGGAGACTTCACGGCTTCGACGAGACCGCCCTGCGCGAACTTGCCGAGATGACTCTGCGCACAGTGCAATCCATGCTGACAGATCCCGGTCAGGTGCCGCGCGGGGGAGTTGCATTACGCCGCTTCGTTGCTCGCTGGCTGGGCCCGGCAATCCTCTATCCACGATGGATGTCGCTGCCGGTCTACGCACACGAGCGTTAGCGCCGCACCCGCGCCCGCAGGTTGATCGGCAGGTCATCGGCCGGCATCGGCCCGGTACCCCAGGTCAGCTGGGGCCGGTAATCGTCAGGCACGTTCCACTCGAACCGGCGCAGCATCTGATGCATGGTGGTCTTGACGGTCATGTCGGCGAACTGCTGGCCGATGCACTTGTGTGCTCCGCCGCCGAACGGCGCGAACACGTAGCGGCTCACCGCGGCACGAGATGCGGCGTTGTCCACGAACCGCTCCGGGTTGAAGGTGTCCGGATCGGGCCACCAGTCGGAAAGACGCATGGAGGCATAGACATTGATGGCCACCTGGGTTTTGCGTGGGACGAAGTGGCCGAGGATCTCGGTATCGCGAACCGTTTGGCGGAAGAGTGCGCCGGCCGGCGCGTACATCCGCAGGATCTCCTTGAAGGCGGCGTCGAGCAGGGGATAGGCATCGAGGTCGAGAACGGTCGGGGTATCGTTCGGGTGAGCGAGCGCCTCTTCGCGAAGCGCGTCCTGCCACTGCCGGTTTCGGCCCAGTTCATAGGTCAGCATGGACAGCGCGATGGCGGTGGTGTCGTGTGCGGCCATCAGCAGGAAGATCATGTGGTTCACGATGTCGGCCTGGGTGAACCGGGCGCCGTCCTCGTCCTCGCTGCGGCACAACATCGAGAACAGATCGGTGCCGTCGCCGCGCTGGCGGTCGGGAACCTGTTCAGCGAAGTAGCGCTCGAGCCGCTCCCTGGCCCGCAACCCCCGGGCCCACACACCGCCGGGCACGTCCGCCCGCACCAGTGCCTGCCCGCCGCGGACCGTGTCGTGGAAGTCGGCTGACAGTTGGTCGGACTCGGGGCCGAGGTGAGTGCCGACGAACACCTCGGCGGCCTGCTCGAGCAGCAGATGCTTGATGGACGGGTAGAACGGGAGGTTTTGTGTCGACGGCCAATTCCGCAATGTGCGATCGATACTGGGCCGCATCAGTTCCAGGTAGCCGTCCAGCGCGCTGCGGGTGAAGGCCTGCTGCATGATGCGGCGGTGATCGCGGTGTTCGTCGAAGTCGAGCAACATGATTCCGCGGTGGAAGAACGGTCCGATGACCGGCGCCCAGCCGCGGGTGCTGGAGAACACCTTGTCCCGGTTGATCCATGCGGTTTCCAAGGCGTCAGGGCCCATGAGGCCGACGACGCGAAAGCCGACGCCGCCGGCCCACGACACCGGTCCGTAGCGCTCGTACCGATCCCGGGCGAAGGACAGCGGGTCGGCCAGGGAACTCAACACGTGGCCGAGGAACGGGAAACCGTAGTTGCCCATGACCGGCTTGAGATTCGATCCCGGTGGCGGTGTGGCGAGTGGGCGGTCACCGCTCGGAAATCTGGAGGTGACGGCAGCGCCGAAGGCTTGGACGCGGTGCTTATTCACCGGGGAGGTGAGACAGGCAGCCAAGATCGTCATCGGTTGATTCGGTTCAGGTAGTCGCGGCGACGGTCCGCATCGAAATGCCCGGGTGGCTCGTTTCGGGTGGCAAGTCGTTTGAACAGTTGCATCACCGGCTCCGGCGTGGCCTCCTCCAGCAACCCGAACGGCGACAACCATTTCGGGACGGTGACTTCGCGTCCGGGGCTTCGTGCGCTGTCGGCGATGACGGTTCCGATCTGCTCGGGTTGGCGGGTGGGAAGAAGATCAAGTGTGACTCCTGCTGTCAGGTCGGTGTGGACTGCCGTAGGCATGACCGTAGTGACGGTGACGTCGGTGTGGGCGATTTCGGCGCGGACGGCCCGCGACAATGCCGCCACCGCATACTTGGTCGCGCAGTAGACCGACATTCCAGGAGTCGTCACCTTGGCCGCCATCGACGCGACATTCACGATGTGGCCGTGATCGCGCTCGAGCATGCCTGGAAGGAATTCGTGCATGCCGTTGACGACGCCGGTCAGATTGACCGCGATCTCACGGTGGTAGGCGAGCAGGTTCTGTTCGACGAACGGACCCATGTGCTGGATGCCGGCGTTGTTCACCAACATCGCCACCGGTCCGTCAGCGCGGGCAGCGCTGTGAAACGCCGCCACACTCGCAGCGTCCGTGACGTCGAGATGTGCGGCGTTGGCCCCGATCTCATGTGCGGTGCGGGTGGCTGCATCGGCGTCGACGTCACCTATCCACACCCTCGCGCCCCGCTCGACCAGAGCCACCGCGGTGGCTCGACCGATGCCGCGGGCGCCCCCGGTGATGCATACGACGGCTCCGGCGAGATCGATCACCGGCCGGCGCTTTCGTCGCTGAACTCACGCAATGCGAAGTATGCGATGAGCCGGACTTCCCCGCTGTGCATTCTGAGCAGGGCGCGCCCGAGATAGAGGCCGGGCAGCAGTTCCACGATTTCGTCGCGGGTCCGCTTGATCGGGAACGTGCGAACGCTCGGGTTTCGAAACTCGGCCGGGCTGTAGTCCAGCGCGCGCACTTTGATGTAAGGCGGTATGGCCGCAGTGTCGATTTTGTGAGTGAATTCGAATCCCACCATCTCGGATCCGGCCCGGCGGAGTCCGCGATACAGGGGTGCTATCACCCGCATCGCGTACTTGGACAATGGGGCGAGGCGGTTGAAGCCGGTGGCGGTGTCGAACGTCTTTCCGCGCCAGGTCGGTTCGATCTTCAGTAGCGGATTGGCCAGATACGCCTCGGGGATGCCGAACAGGTTGCCGACGATCAGCCCTTCCAGCGCGCCGTGTGGCCCTTCGGGGGCCTGCCCGCGTTCGAAGAGTGCGGCGAGTTGGTCACGCCGTCCGGTCTTTCCGAGGTCCTCCAGGTAGTCCCAGCCCTGGCGGGATGCCAGGACGGGTGAGGTCAGCGATAGCTCGCGCAAGTCGTTCAATACCGACCCCTTGATGGCGTCCGGTGTGCGGTTGGCGTCGTGCGCTGTTGTGTCTGCGGTGGCCATGAGCGCCTCTCTCGAGCATCTGGTACAGAATCGTGCCTAATATCTGGTACCGAACCGTGCCAGAATGTGGAGGTGGTGTCAACGACCGATCGCGCCTACGGAGGCCAATCAGCTGAAGTCCGCCGCCGGCAACGGCGCGAGCGCCTGCTGGATGCGGCGATCGATGTGATGGCGCGTAATGAATGGCGGGGCGTAACGGTCGAGAAGATCTGTGCCGCAGCCAGTCTCAACAAGCGGTACTTCTACGAGAGCTTCACCGATATCGACGGCTTGTCGGCCGCGGTCGTCGATGACATCGCCGACGAGGTACGCAGCGCCACCGTGGCAGCAGCGGATGCGGCCGCGCAGCAGCCACTGGAGGTCCAGGCCCTGGCGAGTGTGGCTGCTGCGGTGCGGGCACTCGTGGACGACCCGCGTCGCGCGCGTGTCCTACTCGGGGGTGTCGCGGCGTCGCTCGAGCTCGATGCGCACCGCACGACGGTCATGCACCGGCTGACCGACGTACTGATAGATCACGGACGCACCGTGCACGGGGTCGAGTTGGAAGCCGATCCGCTGGCGCAGGTTGCACCGGCGTTCATCGTCGGCGGGACTGCCGATGCCATCCTGGCGTTCGTCAACGGCGACGTGCATCTGACCCTCGACGATTTCATCGCGCAACTCGCCACGCTGTGGCTGGTCACCGGCAACGGGGCGGCGCAGGTGGCACGTGGCCGGATTTCGCCGACCTAGTGCCAGGTGTCACCTCTGCGGCCCTGTGACGAAAGTGCAGCTTTTCGGGCAGGATTCGCGACTTTCGTGTCGACAACCTACACGTTCGTCACAGGGCCGCCGATCACGTGACGTGTTTGTCGAACGACTCGATCGGAACCTCGGGATGCACACCGAAGTAGTTGGTAGCGTGACCGCACACCGGCACGGCGTCAAGCGGTTCGGTCACGCTCACCTACAACGTCTTCGAAGTCACCGCCGCACCGGGACTGCCACTCGTGGGATACACCGCCGCACCGAATTCGCCGTCCGCGCAAGCGATGAGCATCATGGCGAGTTGGAGCGTGCCTAGTCCGACGCAAAAGACACACCCGTGAGCTCCTGGGACACCGTCCACAGCCGGGCGGAGTTCGCGCTGTCGCGCAGAGGCTTCCAGAGTTTCTGCGCTCCGGGAGGACCGCCGACGTGCCCCGGCCACTGGGGCCCGTAGAACGCGCCGTCCTTCGCCTGGGCTGACGCCGCGGCCAGCAGCGCAGGCAGCTTCGCGCTCTCCACGGTGCCCACGATGAGACCTCGCGCAGAGAGCCCGCGGATCAGCTGCACCCCCAAGGTGTCCTTGGCGCGCCCGACTTCCGGGCGTGCCGCCAGCAGGCTGGTCGGCGCGATACCGGGATGAGCGATATTGCTGGTGATCCCCCAACCCGCGGCGGCGCTGCGACGGCTGAGCTCAAGCCCGAACAGCCCGACCGCGATCTTGGACTGCCGGTAGGCCGCCATGCCGTCATAGGAATGATCCCAGTTCAAGTCATCCCAGTTGATGGCGCCGCTGCGGGCGGCGACGCTGGTCTGTGACGTCACCCGGGCGCGCCCGGCTCTGAGTAGTGGCAAGAGCTGGGCGGTGAGCGCGAAGTGACCCAGATGGTTGGTGCCGAACTGCAATTCGAATCCGTCGGAGGTCGTCTGCCGGTCAGGCGGCGTCATCACGCCGGCGTTGTTGACGAGCACGTGGATGGGAGTGCCTTCCGCGCACAGTTTCTGGCCGAGCTCGGCCACCGAGGCCAAGGAGGACAGGTCGAGGTCCTCCAGCGACAGCTTCGCCTGCGGATGCTGTTCGCGGATGGCGGCGACGGCGGTCTCGCCCTTGCGGGTGTTCCGGACCGGCATGATCACCTCGGCGCCTGCAGCGGCGAGTTGTGCTGCGATGCCGAGGCCGATGCCGTCGCTCGCGCCGGTCACCACGGCTCGCTTACCGGACAGGTCGTCGAGTGTGATGTCGTATTCGATTGGCATGTGTTCGAGAGTGCCCACCGGACTCCGCCGTATCCACGGTCTGACGATCCGTGGTTAAGCGGCCGGGTCCGGGAGAAAATGACAGCCATGATCGATCGTGCCGCACTGGCGGAATTCCTCGTCGGCCGGCGTGGGGCGTTGCAGCCGGAGGACGTCGGACTCCCGCGTGGACTACGCCGCCGTACCCAGGGGTTGCGTCGGGAGGAAGTCGCCGCGCTGTGTCACATGTCGACGGACTACTACTCGCGCCTGGAACAGGAACGCGGCCCACAGCCCTCGGAGCAGATGATCGCCTCGATAGCGCAAGGGCTGCACCTGTCCCTTGACGAGCGCGACCACCTCTTCCGTCTGGCCGGACATCAACCGCCGGTCCGTGGGGCGAGCAGCGATCACATCAGCCCGGGGATGCTGCGGATCTTCGACCGGCTCACCGACACCCCGGCCGAGATCGTCACCGAGCTGGGGGAGACGCTAAGGCAGACGCCGCTCGGTGTGGCCCTCGTCGGCGACCTGTGCCGACACACAGGTCCCTCCCGCAGTATCGGGTACCGGTGGTTCACCGATCCGTACGTGCGTGACATCTACCCGCGCGAAGATCATGAGTTCTACTCGCGGATGTATGTCTCCGGCCTTCGAGGAGTGCTTGCGCTGCGTGGGCCGGGGTCCACGGCCGCACGTTTCGCCGAGCTGCTGACCGCGCAGAGCGAGGAGTTCCGGGTTCTCTGGGATCGACACGAGGTCGGCATCAGACCGCGAGAAGTCAAGCGCTATCAGCATCCTGACGTCGGCAGCCTTGAGCTCAATTGCCAGATCCTGCTGGACCCCGATCAGTGCCACTCACTCCTGGTCTACACCGCAGCACCGGGCAGCGAGAGCTACGAGAAGCTGCAGTTGCTCTCGGTGATCGCCGCCCCGCCGGCATAGTTCGTCCACTCAGTCGAGTAGTCGACCCACCCTGGTTAGGATGGGCGAGTGGAGCATCAGCCCGCAGGTTCCAGTCGCGTGGAACGTCGTCGTGACCGGCGCAAGGCTGAGATCGTCAAGACTGCCACCCGAATCCTCACCGACTCCGGCTACCAGGGCATGAGTTTGGAAGATGTCGCCGAGCAGACCGACATCGCCAAGGCCACGCTCTACCACTACTTTTCGTCCAAGGATGCGCTGGTGGCCGCCGCGCTGGAGACCCTGACCCAGGAAGTGCTGCAGCGGTTGGCCGCGCGCGAAGAGGCGCTCGGAGAGGTAGGTGCCCGCGAACACCTGGCGGCCGTGATCGATGAACAGATCCGCATCCTCACCGAGACCGCGCCCGAGGTGGCCGCGGTGTTCTCCTGGCCGCGAGGGTGGCCGCAGGTCTTCGATGAGCCGATGAAAGACATGCGGCGCCGCCACGACGCGGTGTTCCGCCGGGTGGTGGAACGCGGTGTCGCCGACGGTGAATTCACTTGTCCCGAAGTCAATGTCGCGTTGCAGTGCCTGCACGGCGTCCTGAATCAATCCTCGGTGTGGATCGGACCCGGACTGCACGACGACGATCGCGGTGAACTGCGTGCCGCGATCGTCGACCGTGCTCTGTGCCTGTTCTACTGACGTCAGGACTGCGCCGACGGGAACTGTGGCGCGCGCTTCTCGCGCAACGCGGTGTAGCCCTCCACCACGTCCGGACCGAGGAAAGTCAGCATCTCGTAGGCCGCGGACTGGTCGAAGATCGGGCCGGCGTTGCGCAGCCAGTTGTTGAGTGCCCGCTTGGTCAGCCGGATCGCCTGTTGGGCGCCGGTGGCCAGATTGTCGGCGATCCGCAGCGCCTCGTCCAGAACCTCCTCGCGTGGAAGGGCTTTGGCGACCATCCCGATTCGCTCGGCCTCGACGCCGCCGATCATCTCGCCGGTCATCAGGTAGTACTTGGCCTTCGCGGTCCCGGCCAGGAGCGGCCAGATGATGGCGGCATGGTCGCCCGCGGCCACGCCGAGTTTGACGTGTCCGTCGCCGATTCGGGCGTCCTCGGCGATGATCGCGACGTCGGCGAGCAGGGCCGCCACCGCGCCGGCGCCGACGGCGACACCGTTGATCGCGGACACGATCGGTTTGTCGCAGTTGATCATGTTGTAGACGAGGTCGCTCATCTCGGACAGCATGTGTGACACCCGGTCGTAGTCACCGGCCATCCGCTCGACCATGGCCAGATCGCCGCCTGCGCTGAAGGCCTTGCCTGCGCCGGTGATCACCGCGACCCGGGTCTGTGGATCGGCGGCCACGTCTTTCCAGATGTTGGCCAGCTCGGTGTGCATGCCCTCGTCGGCCGCGTTGTACTTCTCCGGCCGGTCCAGCGTGATCAGCAGGACGCCGTTTTCTCGACGGGTCAGTGTCAGCTGTTGGTAATCAGAGAAATCCATGCGGGTAGTCCCTTCCGTCTGCACACACTGCAGCGTGCGTCATATTCAACCGAAGCTACGGTTTTTCGACCAAGTAAGTCAATTGTCGACCCGATGGTTGATTTTCTGTGTCGGTGCCCCGATAGTGGCCATAGAGTCCACATCACCGCAGATATCACCGCAGATCGAGAGGCCAGATAGTGCGATTCGACAACAAAGTCGCCGTTGTCACGGGTGCCGCCTCGGGCATCGGCCGGGCGATCGCGATAGATCTGGCGGCGGACGGCGCCACCGTCGCCGCCGTCGACCGCAACGAGGCGGGCCTGGCGCAGACCGTGCAGGCGTGTGCCGGCGCCACCGCCCACGTGGTCGATCTGGCGGATCCGGCGGCGGTGAGCACACTGCGCGACGAGGTGTCGGCGGCGCACGGACTGCCGGGTGTCATCGTCAATGCCGCGGGCTTCGACCGCGTCGAGCCGTTCATGTCCAACGACGATGCGCTCTGGCAGTCGTTGGTCGCGGTGAACTTCCTCGGACCGGTCCGCCTCACCCACGCGTTCCTCGAACCGATCCTCGCCAAGGGAGAAACGGCAAAGATCGTCAACATTGCCAGCGATGCAGGGCGGGTGGGCAGTCTGGGGGAGACCGTCTACGCCGGCACCAAGGGTGGGGTCATCGCATTCACCAAGTCACTGGCGCGTGAGATGGCGCGCCACCAGATCAACGTCAACTGTGTTTGCCCTGGACCGACCGACACCCCGCTGTTCGATTCGCTTCCCGACAAGGTCCGGGACGGACTGATCAAGGCCATCCCGTTCCGTCGGCTCGCCGAACCCGAGGAGGTCGCCAAGGCGGTGGCCTTCTTCGCTTCTGACGATGCCAGCTTCATCACTGGCCAAGTCCTTAGTGTCAGTGGAGGCTTGACGATGGCCGGTTGATGACCAACGGGTGACCGGCACACGCCGAACCCGCTCTTGGTCGACGCCCATTCGCAATGGCATACTTGCTCAGCCCCTGGGCTCAACCCAGCCGATTCGGTTAGCCTCGGGGAGCAGATTGGCCAGTTGGGGGATTGCTATGGCAAACGATCTGAGAGTGGACCCGGGGGCGCTGAGGGCGGGGGCCACTAGCAGCGAGATGATCGCTGCCGAATTGAGGCTGACTCCTGCCCGTCCGGATGCCGGGGGCTACCCCAGCAGTACCGGTGTCGTCGCGATGGACGGGGCGGTGAGCACAGCGCGGACCTCCCAGTCGAGTCGCGTGAGTGCGCAGGCCGGGGACCTGTCTGCGGCCGCGCAGCGGTACGACGCGGTCGATGAGCAACACGCCGGGGGTCTGGCGGAGTTGATGTGAATGATCCGTCCGGCACCGGTCCTACTGGTGGAGACCTGACTCGTTCTCAGCTGGAAGCTTGGGACACAACGTATCTGGCGGAAGCTGCGGCCCGCTGGCGTCAATCGGCCGCCGAGTCGGAAGCGCTGTTCGAGTGGCACCGGCAGAACGTGCACGCCCCCGGTGGTGCCGAGTGGTCCGGCGACGCCAGTGAAGCCGCGGGGGAGCGGGTCAGCGCGGACACCGTCGTGGTCCGCAGGCAGGGCGACATTCAGCGGGAGGCCTCCGAGATCGCCGAGAACGGCTGCCGGGACATCCGCCTGGCAGTGGGGCAGGTGCTCGACGCCATCACCGCGGCCGAGGACGACGGTTTCCAGGTATCGGAGGATCTGAAGGTGCGCGACACTCGGCGCATCGACGTGGCCACCATGGCGACGCGGTACACCGCATCGCGAGAGCACGCCGAGGACATCCGGTGGTACTGCGAGCGGCTCATGCAGGCCGAGATCTATCTGGGGCAGCGGCTCGAGGGCAAGGCCCTCGAGCTCGCCGCCGTCCGGTTCTCGGTGTAACCGAACGCTCGTCCGCTACAGCTGCGCCCAGATCGACTTGGTCTTGAGGTAGCCGTCGATGCCCTCGTAGCCGAACTCCTTGCCGACTCCGGACTGCTTGAAACCGCCGAACGGCACGTTGTGGTCGAACGTCAGCTGACAGTTCAACCCCACCATGCCGGCCTGCAGGCGCCTGCCCACGCTGTGTGCACGGGCCAGGTTGGTGGTCCATACGGTGGCGGCCAGGCCGTAGTCGGTGTCGTTGGCCATCGCGATGGCTTCGTCGTCATCGTCGAACGGAAGGATCGTGACGACCGGTCCGAAGATCTCTTCCTTGTACAGTCGGCTGGTGGCCGGGTCGACATTGGTTAGCACCGTGGGTTTGACGAAGTAACCCTTGCGGTCGAGTCGGTAACCGCCGGAAACGATCTCGACACCGTCACGCTTGCCCTGGTCGATGTAGCCCAGCACCCGGTCGAGCTGCTTCTGGCTGACCAGCGGGCTGATCATGGCGCCCTCATCCTTGGGGCCGCCCAGGACGAGGTTCTCGCCGATCATCGAGATGCCTTGAACAACACGCTCATACACGCTGCGCTGCACGAAGATTCGTGATCCGCACACGCAGCCCTGCCCGGAATGCACGAAGATGCCCATCGAGGCCATCATGATCGCCATGTCGAGGTCGGCGTCCTCGTAGATCAGCACCGGTGATTTTCCGCCCAGCTCCAGGGTGACCTTCTTCAAGTTGTCCGCCGAGTCCCGCATGATCTGCTTGCCGACCTCGGTGGAGCCGGTGAAGGCGACCTTCTCGACATCGGGGTGCGCGGTGATCGCGGCGCCCGCGGTGGCGCCGTAACCGATCACGAAGTTGGCCACCCCGTCGGGGACGCCGGCCTCGCCGATGAGCCGCTCCAGCAAGACGGCCGACAACGGGGTCTCCTCGGCCGGCTTGACGACACTGGAGCAGCCGGCGGCGAGAGCCGGGGCGATCTTGGCGCAGGCATTGAACAGCGGGCCGTTCCACGGATAGATCAGGCCCACCACGCCGTACGGCTCCTTGGTGGTGTACGCGTGCAGGTTCGAGTAATTGCTGTTGACGCCACCCTCCATCTGCACCTGGTAGCTGCTGCCGTTGAGCTTGGTGCACCAGCCCGCGTAGTAGCGGAAGAACTCGGCGCAGGTGGAGACGATCATCTCGGCCTGCATCGGCGGCATGCCGGCGTCCAGCGATTCCAGCTCGGCGAATTCCTTGGCGTGCTCGTCGATGAGATCGCCCAGCTGCCACAGCACCTTGGCGCGCTGGCGGGCCGGAATGTCGGTCCAAACCCCGGATTGGTAGGCCGATTTCGCAGCGGCGACGGCCTCGTTGACCGCTTCCGGCCCGCAGTCCCGGAACTCGGTGATCTGCTCCTCGGTCGCCGGATCGATGACCGGAATCGTCTCGCCGGTACCCGGTCGGTCGCGGAGGTCGTCCAGAACTGTCTGCAGCGCCATGTGGTTCCCCTTCGTCAGCTGTCGTGAATGCTGAGCACGTGCTTAGCATTTGAGGATGTGTCGGTCAAGACCCGCACCTGCGGGCCCAATGGCGCGATTGCGTGGTATTTGCGGTTGTTGGAGGCTCGAGGTGTCGATACGCTGACGCGATGCCAGAGATCCGGGTCCGTGAGGCCGCCGAACTGCTCGGGGTCAGCGACGACACGGTGCGTCGCTGGATCGACGACGGATCCCTGCCTTCCCACCTCGACGGCTCCGGCCGCAAGGTGATCGACGGGGCGGCTTTGGCGGCGTTCGCGCGGGCCAACGCCGCTGCGGCGCCAAAGGATCCGCTCGGCATAGGCAGCTCGGCACGCAACCGCTTCACCGGGCTGGTCACCAATGTCATCGCCGACGAGGTGATGGCCCAGGTCGAGATGCAGTGTGGACCGTTCACCGTGGTGTCGCTGATGAGCAGCCAGTCGGTGCGTGAACTCGAGTTGGCCCCCGGCAGTGTCGCCGTCGCCGTGGTCAAGGCCACGACCGTGATCGTGGAAACCCCGAAAGGAAAGTCATGACCGGAACCCGGATGTTCGCCCTGGCACTTACCGGGGTGGCAGCAATGGCCCTGATCGGTGGCTGCAGTTCGGCCACGCAATCGGCCCCGGCTCCCCCCTCCGGCGCCGGCGGCGGTTCGATCACCGTGTTCGCCGCCGCGTCGCTGAAATCCGCGTTCACCGAGATCGGCGAGCAGTTCAAAACCGACAACCCGGGGAGCTCCGTGGAGTTCTCGTTCGCCGGATCCTCGGACCTGGTCACCCAGCTCACCCAGGGTGCCGACGCCGACGTGTTCGCCTCGGCCGACACCCGGAACATGGACAAGGCGGTGAGCGCGGACCTCGTCGAGGGAGGCCCGGTCAACTTCGCGACCAATACTCTCACCATCGCCGTCGCTCCGGGAAACCCCAAGGGCATCAAGACTTTCGCCGACCTGGCCAAGCCGGATACCAGCGTCGTGGTGTGCGCACCGCCCGTGCCGTGCGGCGGTGCCACCGAAAAGGTTGAGAAGGCCACCGGCGTCACGCTGTCCCCGGTGAGTGAGGAGACCTCGGTCACCGACGTGCTCGGCAAGGTGACCAGCGGGCAGGCCGACGCCGGCCTGGTCTATGTCACCGACGCCGCCGGAGCCGGGGACAAGGTGAGCAGCATCGCATTCCCCGAGGCCGCCCAGGCGGTCAACACCTATCCGATCGCCGCGCTCAAGCAGTCCAAGCACGCTGACCTGGCACACCGCTTCGTCGACCTGGTCACGGGTGAGGCCGGTCAAAAGGCTCTCGCCAAGGCCGGATTCGCCAAGCCCTGACTGAGCCTGCGGTGGCGTCGTAGCCTTGGGGGCGTGGCCGATCTGAGCGAGATCAGTGCTGACGACCTGGCGGCGCTGGAATTCTTCGCCGGATGCCGGCCGTCCGTCCTGGCACCGCTGACCGCCCTGCTGCGGCCGTTGTCGGCCGCGCCGGGCCAGGTGCTGATCCGGCAGGGGGATCCGGCGCTGACGTTCATGCTGATCGCCTCCGGGCGGTCCCGGGTGGTCCATGACGGGCCCGACGGTCAGGCCGTCGTCGCCGATCTGGAGCCCGGTCTGATCATCGGCGAGATCGCGCTACTGCGCGATGCGTCGCGCACCGCCACCGTGACGGCACTCGAACCGGTCACGGGCTGGGTGGGTGACCGCGACGCGTTCGAAGTCATCCTGCACCTACCCGGCATGTTCGACCGCATGGTGCGCATCGCGCGCCAACGGTTGGCCGCGTTCATCACACCGATCCCGGTACAGATGCGCACCGGCGACTGGTTCTATCTGCGGCCGGTACTGCCCGGCGACGTCGAACGCACCCTGAACGGGCCGGTCGAGTTCTCCAGTGAGACCCTCTACCGGCGTTTCCAGTCCGTGCGCAAGCCGACCAAGGCGCTGCTGGAGTACCTCTTCGAGGTCGACTACGCCGACCATTTCGTCTGGGTGATGACCGAGGGTGCGTTGGGTCCTGTCGTCGCAGACGCCCGCGTGGTCCGCGAAGGGCACGATGCGACGACGGCCGAGGTGGCGTTCACCGTCGGCGACGACTATCAGGGCCGCGGCATCGGCACGTTTCTGATGGATGCCCTGGTGGTTTCCGCCGATTACCTTGGGATAAAACGTTTTACCGCCCGGGTGTTGAGCGACAACTACGCGATGCGACGCATCCTGGACCGGCTCGGCGCGGTATGGGAGCGTGAGGATCTCGGGGTGGTGCTCACCGACGTGGCGGTGCCCGCTGTCGACACGATCGGCCTGGAACCTGAACTGGCGGCCAAGATCCGGGATGCGACCCGACAGGTGATCCGGGCGGTGAGTCAGTGAGTGAGGCGCTGCCGGCGCGTAGCCGCAGGCCACCATTGAATAAAGACACGCGCGTGTGCATCTCGCTGGCGGCCCGGCCCAGCAACATCGGCACCCGGTTCCACAACTATCTCTACGACCAACTCGGACTGGACTACCTCTACAAGGCTTTCACCACAACCGATATCGCCGCGGCGATTGGTGGCGTGCGGGCCTTGGGCATTCGAGGTTGTTCGGTGTCGATGCCGTTCAAGAAGGACGTCATCGACCTTGTCGACGAGGTCGAACCGTCGGCGCGGGCCATCGATGCGGTCAACACGATCGTCAACGACCTGTCGGTGCCCGGGGGCCGTCTCGTCGCCTCCAACACCGACTACCTGGCGGTGCAGGAACTCGTCGAGCGGTTGAACCCGGATGACGCGGTGTTGATCCGGGGCAGTGGCGGCATGGCCAAGGCGGTTGGTGCGGCCTTGCGGGACAAAGGTTTTCGGAACGGGACGGTGGTCGCGCGCAATCCCGAAACGGGGCGCGCACTGGCCGACGCGCTGGGCTACGGCTACGCGCCCGAGGTGGGCACCCTGACGGCACCCATCCTGGTCAACGTCACCCCGATCGGGATGGCAGACGGACCCGACGAACACCGTAGTGCGTTCGAACCGGCCACCATCGCGGCGGCGGGCGCAGTCGTCGACGTCGTGGCGATGCCTGCCGAGACGCCGTTGATCACCGCGGCCCGGGCGGCCGGCGTGCCGGTCATCACCGGCGCCGAAGTGATCGCGCTCCAGGCCGCCGAACAATTCGAGCGGTACACGGGAGTGCGGCCGACGCGTGAGCAGATGGCTGCGGCGTCGGCCTTCTCCCGGCAGGTGACTACGGCGTGATGACCGTCTGCTCGTCGATCGCCGAGGTGGCGTCCATCAACGGACCCATCTGATCCTCGGTGCCATCGGCATTGAACTGCAGGACGAACAGCCCGTCGGATCCAGGAATCACCACCGTCTTCTGAGCGATCAGGCGGGTGGCGCCGTCCTTCACGTAGGTGGCACCGATCTGGTACGAATCGAATCCGCTCAGTTGGCCCGCGGACCCGTCGCCCTGGTTCTCGTAACCCGGCAGGTTCCTGATCTCGTTCGGTGCGTACTCCAGGATCTTGGCCGGGTCGACGTCGCCGGTCAGCTTGGACATCAGCGCGATGATGGACGGCGGATCTGCTTCGAACGCCGGATCGGTGGATACGATTGCGGCCCAGGCCCATTCGGGAGCCGACGAGGTTGCATCCGTCCAGCCTTCGGGAATCGGAAGCTCCAACGTGGGTGTGCCCGGATCACCTTGGTGGACCGGGGTTTCGGTGATGTTGTTGTCGCGGATGTAGTCCACGATCGTGTACTGGTGCCCGGTCGGGCTGTCCTTGTCATCGGCTTTGGTCTTGGTTGGGGCGGCGCTGGATTCACTGGTCCCGGTGGCACCGGGGGCCTCGGTCGCGGTGCCCGACACTGTCTTGCTGGCGCAGCCGGCGAGTGCGACCCCGAGTGCGACAGCAGCGATGGCGATTCCACCGGCCCGCATTGAGGTGGTCATCGGTCTCCAATCGGTTGGACGCCCCGGCGAGGCGCAACTGATCTGCACGATAAACGCTTTCCTGGGCATCAGCTGGCAGAAGCCCCAGTCCTGGGCCGCCATCTTTTGCACAGTGAAATGTTCGACGGAGTGACCGGCTGGGCGGCCCTCAGCAATTTGCGGACAGATACACCGTCCGCTGCAGAATCTGCGCCGGCCGGACCGACGAGACGGTGCACCGATCGAGAGCAGCCGTACCGACCCGGTAGATGATGACGTCGAAACCCTGTCGTTCCAGTTCGTCGGCGGTGTCCTGCGCGGACCCTACCCCCGACGGCGAGGCGGGGGCCGCGGCGGGGAAACCCAGGGCCAGGGCAGACAGAGCGCTGCCGGCCAGCACAGCTCCAGTCAGTGCGTACACCTGTTCTGCCCCTCATGATCGTGGATGTCCTACAGGCGACAACTACTCGCGCGACGGTTAAATTCCGCTGTATCGCAACACTTGTCGTGTTTTCAGGCCCGAAAAACGAGTTGACAAAGGGCGCTGCGACCGTCCTCGACAGCAAACCCGGTGCTGTGGTATCAAAACGCCGTGCGCCTTTTCGCCGTCCCGACGGTTCTCCTGGTGTGCACCCTGGCCTGTGGGGTGGCATGCGGGCCGCGGCCGGCGCCGCAACCGACGTCGAGAACTTCGTCGCCTCAGACCACCGGTGCCGCCACCGTGAACCCGGCCCGCATCGACCGGGTGCGCCAAGAGCTGCCGTCCGGCTACGAAGTGGTGGCCATCGACCCACGGGCGACCCCGGTGTCGCTGTGGGGATTCGGGCCGGACTGGACCGCCGCCCCGGCGCGGTGCGCAGCGGCAGCCGCCCCTGACACCGAACCCGGCCGGGGTTGGTCGGCCTCGGGGCCCGGGGGCATCGTGTACGCGGCCGTTGCGAAAGAAAAAGCGGGGCATCCCGGCGCGGACGCGCCCGATCCCGACGCCGAAGGAACGTGCGAACAGTGGAGCGTGTCGGGCGGACATTCCACCGGTATCGTCACGCCCGTTGCTGCTCCGGGGATCGAGGGCGCGGTGACCGCGGGGATGTCCACCGCCGTCACCACCGTCGTCGAAGGCGGCACCGAAACCAGATCTCACGCCGACACTTTCACCGCCGATCTGCATTCCGAGGGTGCTGACTACCACGTGTTCATCACCGTCGTCACGGATCCCGGCTCGCCCAATCCTGCGCTCGATACCGCGTTCACCTCCGATCTCCTGGTGAAATCGGTTTCGGCGTTACGCGGCTGAGCCGGTCGCCCCGGCTATCTGGGCGAGCCCAGGTATGTTGTCCAGCGATGGAGAACCGCAACGTCTTACTCGCCGCCGCGGGCGTCCTTGCCTGCGCCACCGGATTGGTCGCGTGCGGTCAATCGGACCAGTCGACGTCCGCCAATGCGGACATCGCCAACATCGCCAAGGTGCGCTCCAGCTTCGGGCCGGAGTTCAAGGTCACCGACGTCGCCCCGGCCGGAATCGACCCCAAGAAGCTCGCGCCGCACAAAATGCCGCCCGGGGTCAAGATCGAACCTGCCGATTGCGCGAAGTTCGCCGAGGGACAGTCCCTGCCGGACGAGCTGAAGGGCAACGTGGCGGCCACCACGGCCGAAGGTGAGGGTAACCGGTTCATCGTGATGGCGCTGGAGACCTCGGAGCCGGTGCCGCTGAACGATCCCGGCGATGCGTGCAAGCAGGTGAAATTTCTGGGCCCCGGGATCCGCGGGCAGGTGGACGTGGTCGAGGCCCCGAAGATCGACGGGGCTCGCACGACGGGGACGCACCGCATCGTGCAGACCGCGATGGGCGGCCAGGCCCGCACCGGCGAGTTGTACAACTACGTCGCCAGTTTCGACACGTTCATGGTGATCGTCACGGCCAACCCCCTGGTGGTCCCGGACAAGCCGGTGGCACCGGTGGACGACAAGCGGGCCCGTGAGCTGCTCAGCGCCGCGGTCGCCGCGGTACGGGGCTAGCCCGGCGCTTCAACGCACGTCCTGCGGGCGGAACTGGATGCTGATGCGCGGCCCGACGAGGCTGGTGGTCTTGGGTATCGAATGCTCCCAGGTGCGTTGACACGACCCGCCCATCACCAGCAGGTCGCCGTGGCGGTGCTGTAAGCGCAGGGCGTGCCCGCCGCCGCGTGGGCGCAGTGCGAAAACCCTTGTCGCGCCGAGCCCGACGATGGCCACCATGGTGTCCTCGGTGCGGCTGCGGCCGATGGTGTCGCCGTGCCAGGCGACGCTGTCGTTGCCGTCGCGGTACAGGCACAGGCCCGCGGTGGTGAACGGTTCCCCGAGCTCGCCGCCGAAGGTGTCGTTGAGCCTGCGCCGGATCTGCTTGAGCCGGGGATGCGGCACCGGTTCGTCGATTAGATGGTGGAAGCTGACCAGGCGCGGAACCGCCACCACGCGGTCGTACATCTCGCGTTCCTCGGATCGCCAGGGAATCCCGTCCATCAACTCCTCGAACAGTGAATCGGCGTCGGGCAACCAGCCCGAGCGCAGTTCCACCCAGGCGTCGTTGCCGAGTCGACGCCGTTCAGCGTGCTCGAACAGTGAGCCTTGCAACGCCAGCTCCATGCGCGCGAGTGTATCGCACAGACGTTCGATTGCGTTAGAGGCGGGAGGCGCCCGGGCCCTGCTCGGCGAGGACGTCCCCCGGGTTGGTCAGCAGGCAGGTCTTGAGGCTCAGGCAGCCGCAGCCGATACAGCCGGTCAGGTTGTCGCGCAACCGTTGTAGATGCACGATGCGGTCATCGAGGTCCTGGCGCCAGCCGGCCGAGAGCTTGGCCCAGTCCTTGCTGGTCGGCACCCGGTCGGCGGGCAAGCCGGCCAGCGCCTCGCGGATGCGCGCCAGCGGAATGCCGAGGCGTTGGGACATCCGGATGAACGCCACGCGGCGCAGCGTCTCGCGTGCGTAGCGGCGCTGGTTCCCCGAGGTGCGGCGGCTGGCGATCAGCCCCTCGCGCTCATAGAAGTGCAGTGCCGACACCGCCACGCCGCTGCGCTGCGACATCTCGCCAGGAGTTAACTCGTGCGTCTCCATACACCTCAACCATAGTTGAGTTAACGTCATGGTGTGGAAACTGCGGCGTTCGGTTCCAATTCCGAGGTCGGCACACTGCGCGCCGTGATCCTGCACCGGCCGGGGCCGGAGTTGCAGCGGCTCACCCCGCGCAACAACGATGCCCTCCTGTTCGACGGCCTGCCGTGGGTGGCCAAGGCGCAGCGTGAGCATGACGCCTTCGCGGCAGTGCTGCGCTCGCGCGGCGTCGAGGTGTTGCTCCTGGCGGATCTGCTGACCGAAGCGCTCGACAGTGGCGCCGCCCGCATGCACGGCATCTCCGCCGCGGTCGACGCGCGGCGCCTGGGTGTGCCTCTGGCCCAGGAACTTTCGGCCTATCTACGTGGCCTGCCGCCGGCCGATCTGGCGCACATCCTGATGGCCGGAATGACCTTCAACGAGGTGCCCTTTCACGGTGCCGAACTGTCGCTGGTGCGCCTCATGCACCACGGCGGAGACTTCGTGATCGAGCCGCTGCCCAACCTGCTGTTCACCCGGGATTCGTCGTTCTGGATCGGCCCGCGGGTGGCCATCACCTCGCTCGCGCTGCCGGCCCGGGTGCGCGAAACCTCGCTGACCGATCTGATCTACGCCCACCATCCGCGTTTCCTCGGCGTCCGGCGGGCCTACGAGTCGCGCTCGGCGCCCGTCGAAGGCGGCGACGTGCTGCTGCTCGGGCCCGGTGTGGTGGCGGTCGGCGTGGGGGAGCGGACGACGCCGGCCGGCGCCGAGGCGTTGGCGCGCAGCCTGTTCGACGACGACCTCGCCCACACCGTGCTCGCGGTGCCGATTCGCCAGGAGCGCGCCCAGATGCACCTGGACACCGTGTGCACCATGGTCGATGTCGACGCGGTGGTGATGTACCCCAACATCGTGGACTCGTTGTCGGCGTTCACCATTCACCGCACCGAAGCCGGGATCCGGATCGACGACGAAGTGCCGTTCGTGCAGGCCGCCGCGGCTGCGATGAGAATCGAGCAACTGCGGGTGATCGATACGGGGCTCGACCCGGTGACGGCCGAACGCGAGCAGTGGGACGACGGCAACAACACCCTGGCTCTGGCGCCGGGTGTGGTGGTCGCCTACGAACGCAATGCCGAAACCAATGCCCGGCTGGCGGATTCGGGCATCGAGGTGTTGCCGATCGAGGCTTCGGAGCTGGGTACGGGCCGCGGCGGGCCGCGCTGTATGTCCTGCCCGGCAGCGCGGGACCTGCTCTAGCTCGACCGGCGTGGGCGTGCTCCACGGTTTTCTAGCCCTTGCTCGCCGTTTTCGACGTGAGGGTCGTTGTGCGTGGGGTTTTGCAGCCCTCAAGTAGAAATCGGCGAAGGGCCCCGCCAAAACCGTGAACGGCGACAAGCCGGCGCAGGACCCGTCAACGCCCAACTACCGCCACGAGGGCAACCAGATCTCCAGATTCCAGGTCGACTGCGAAATCGGGATGCCCGTCAGGACCGGGTACAACCACGCGAAGTTCGCGATCACCAATGCCACGTAGAAGCACACCACCAGTAGGCCCAAGGTTCGGCGTTCGGGGTTCTGATTGGGTTTGTACAGGATGTCGCCGAGGATCAGCGCGATCGCCAGCACCAGGAATGGCGCCATCACCGTCGCGTAGAAGAAGTACATCTGCCGGTCGATGTCGAAGAACCAGGGCAGGAAACCCGCCGAGTATCCGACCAGGACCACGCCGTAGCGCCAGTCCCGTCGCACCACGGCCCGCCACAGGGCCCAGCCGAGCACCGGCACCGCGATGAACCACATCGCCGGAGTGCCCACCAGCATCACGGCCTTCACACACGACTGCGTGCCGCACCCGGCCACATCGTGGTTGTCGATCGCATAGAGCACCGGCCGCAACGACATCGGCCACGTCCAGGGCTTGGACTCCCACGGGTGGTGGTTGCCGTCTGCGTTGGTCAGCCCGGCGTGGAAATGGTAGGCGGCGTAGGTGTAATGCCACAGTGAGCGCAGCGCGTCGGGCAGCGGGATGATGCTGTTCTCGCCGATGGACTGGCCCGCCTCGTACCGGTTGATGCCGGTCTCGGAGGCGAACCACGGCCCGTACGACGCCAGGTATACCGCGAACGGGATCAGGCCGAACACATAAGCGGCCGGCCCCACATCGCGGCGCAGCATGCCGCGCCAGGGTGCCGGTACGTGGTACTGCTTGCGCGCGATCGCGTCGAGCACCAGCGTCATCACGCCGAAGAACGCCACGAAGTACAGCCCGGACCACTTCGTCGCACACGCCAGGCCGAGCAGCACGCCCGCACCGAACCGCCACCACCGCACGCCCAGCCGCGGACCCCACGGCGTCTCGGCGATCCGGCCTTCGATGAATGCGGTGTGCATGCGCCGGCGGACGTCGTCGCGGTCCACCATCAGGCAGGCGAACGCCGCCACCACGAACGTCACCAGGAACACGTCCAGCAGCGCCGTGCGGGCCGAGACGAAGCTGACCCCGTCGGCGATCAGCAGGAGTCCGGCGATACCGCCGACGAGGGTGGAGCGGCTGAGCCGGCGCCCGATCCGCACCACCAGCATCACGATCAGCACACCGCACAGCGCGCCGGAGAACCGCCAGCCGAGCCCGTTGTATCCGAACAGCGCCTCGCCGATCGCGATCAGCTGCTTGCCCACGGGCGGGTGCACCACGAGCCCGTAGCCGGGGTTGTCCTCGACGCCGTGGTTGTAGAGCATCTGCCAGGCCTGCGGCGCGTAGTGCTTCTCGTCGAACACCGGGGTGCCCGCGTCGGTCGGCGAGCCCAGGTTCAGGAACCGGCTTATCGCGGCCAGCCCGGTGATGACCGCCGTCATCAACCAGCCCTGCAGCCGGTCGGTCGGGCCGAAATCGGCAGGCGGGATCAGCGGCGCGGGGCTGATCAGGGGGACCGAGCGACCAGCCGTCGGCGTATCGGTGGCGGTGGCGGTCACGCAAGCGATCGTAGGCTGTCGGTCGTGACACCCGGCAAACTACTGATCGGCGCCACGCCGTTGGGCCTGCCCTCCGATGCCTCTGCGCGTCTCATCGCCGCGCTGACGACGGCTGACATCGTGGCGGCCGAAGATACCCGGCGCGCGCGTGCCCTGGCCCAGTCGCTTGGCGTGCAACCGTCCGGTCGGATCCTGAGCTTCTTCGACCAGAACGAGGCGAGCCGCGTGCCCGGCCTGGTCTCCGAGATCGCGGCGGGCGCGACGGTGCTGGTGGTCAGCGACGCCGGTATGCCGTTGATCAACGATCCCGGCTACCGACTGGTGGCGGCCTGCGCCGAGGCCGGGCTGCCGGTCTCGTGCCTGCCGGGTCCGTCTGCGGTGACGACGGCGCTGGCGGTGTCCGGGCTGGCCTCGGACCGGTTCTGTTTCGAGGGTTTCGCGCCGCGCAAACACGTGGCCCGGCTGGCCTGGCTGCAGACCCTGGCTGCCGAATCGCGCACCAGCGTGTTCTTCGAATCGCCGCGCAGGTTGGCCGAGACCCTGCGCGACGCCGTCGAGGTGCTGGGACCGGAGCGTCGTGCCGTGGTGTGCCGCGAGCTCACCAAGACGCATGAGGAGGTCCGCCGCGGCAGCCTGGCCGAGCTCGCGGAGTGGGCCGCCGACGGAGTGCTGGGGGAGATCACCGTCGTGTTGGCCGGGGGCACCCCGTCGGTGGAACTGTCCGACCTGGTGGCCGAGGTGGAGGAGCTGGTGGCCGACGGCATCCGGGTCAAGGACGCCTGCGCCCAGGTGATCGCTGCGAACCCGGGGGCGCCTTCACGGCGCGAGCTCTACGACGCTGTGCTGCGCGCCCGGGATTGAACGATCGAGGATGCTTTGTGCAGGCACTCCTCCCATTCCGCGTCGACGTCGGAATCGGCGGTGATGCCGCCGCCCACGCCGAGCACCGCCGAGCCGTCGGCGTTGAATTCCACGGTCCGGATCGCGACGTTCAGCTCGCATCCCGCCACTGGTGACGCCAATCCGACTGTGCCGCAATAGACTCCGCGACGCGCCGCTTCCCACTGCCGCAGCAGTTGGCGGGCCCGTAGCTTCGGTGTGCCGGTCACTGAGGCTGGGGGGAAGGTGGCGTCCAGCAGGGCGCTCATCGGCACCTGCGTGGGTAGCTCGGCGGTGACCGTCGAGACCAGGTGCCAGACGCCGGGCGCCGGATGTACCGCGAGCAGTTCGGGCACCGTCACGCTGCCGGTGGTCGCCACCCGTCCCAGGTCGTTGCGGACCAGGTCGACGATCATGACGTTCTCGGCGACATCCTTGACCGAGGCCAGCAGGGCGGCGGGGTCGGCCGAGGACGGCAGCGTGCCCTTGATCGGGCTGGAGGTCACCGCGGTGCCTGCCCGGCGCAGGAACAACTCCGGCGACAGCGACGCCACCGCACCCCAGTCGCCGGCCACATACGCGGCCCGTGCAGGCGCGGTCCGGGCCACCGCCTCGGTGAAGAAATCGATCGGCTCGCCGTCCATTCGGCCGGTGAACCTCGTGCACACACAGGCCTGATACACCTCGCCCGCCGCGATGGCGTCCAGGCAGGCCAGCACGCCACGGCGGTGATCATCGCGGTCGGGGGCCACCCAGCTCAGGGTGTAGCCTCCCGGCTGCGCCGGTTCCAGTGCTCGCAGCCAGGCGGGAAGCGCTGCGCCGCTGAGGCTTTCGAACCACCAAAGGCCCTCGGAGTCCTGGCGCAGCACGCAGTCCGACCAGCCGCCGGCGGCCACCGGGATCCGCGGTGGTGTGCCGTCGGCGCCGGGATCCGGGTAGGCGAGGTAGCCGAACCACCCGCCCCCGACCGCGTCCGACGGCCCCGAAGCGTCCTGTGCCACCGCGAAGGCGGTGTCGGGCGCAACCGATGTCACCGACACCGAGGGTGCGATCACCGCGCGTGACGAGAACCAGTTGCCGATCAGCGCGGCGGGTGGCGCCACGCCGGCGCGGGAGGCCGCCGCGGCGACACCGCGCAGCACCGCCGGGGCATCGCCCAGCGCGCCGAGCCGCTCGATCCGCATGGAGCTAGCTTGCTTCCTCCCGCGAGCAGACGCAAAATCGTGCGTTTCAAGGGGAAACAGTGCGAGTTGACGTCTGCTCGGCGGGAGTAGCGCGAGGGAGACTCAGCGACTGATCACCCGCGGGATGTCGACGCCGGTCAGTTTGTCCGGATTGCGCATCGCGTAGAAATGGGTGATCTTGCCGTCGGCGACCTCGACGGTGACCACGCCCTCGAAGCTGTCTTCGAGGTACAACTTGTACGCGGGGGCGTTGTTGTAGGTCGTCGGCTCGAAGCGGCCGCCCTGGTCGATGAACCGCATGAGGCCGACCACCAGCTTGGCCACCGACTGGGCGCCGGTCACCGGCCTGCGCGCGGCGCTGCGCTTGCCGTCGCTGTCGGCCGTCCACACCACATCGGGTGCGAGCAACTCCAACAACGTGTTGATGTCGCCGGTCGTGGCGGCGGCGAAGAACCGCTGGGTGATCTCTGTCGACACCTGCGGGTCGACCGGTTCGAACCGCTTACGCCGTGACTGCACATGGTTGCGGGCCCGGTGTGCCATCTGGCGCACCGATGCGCTGGATTTGCCGATCGCCGAGGCGATTTCGTCGTGACTGAATCCGAACACCTCGCGCAGCACGAACACTGCACGCTCGTCCGGGGTCAACGTCTCGAGCACCACCAGCATGGCCATCGAAACCGACTCGGCCAGCACCACATCGGCTGATGCGTCGCCGGCGACCCCGGCCGTCAACAGCAGCGGTTCGGGCAGCCACGGGCCCACGTACTCCTCGCGTCGCCGTGACTGGGCGCGAAGGGCATTGAGCGCCTGGCGGGTGACGAGCTGGGCCAGGAACGCCTTGGTATCGCGGACCGTGTCCAGATCCACCTCGGCCCAGCGCAGGTAACTCTCCTGCAGGACGTCATCGGATTCCGTTGCCGTCCCGAGGATCTCGTAGGCGATGGTGAACAACAGCGGCCGTAGCAGCGTGAACCGTTCGGCGTGTTCGTTCGAGTACGAGGTCGAGTTACCTGCGCCGGGCGTGTTCATCGGTTGTCCTTGCTCCTCGCGTCCGCGCCGACCAGTGTCTCCTGCTGTGCCTCGGCCAACTGCCGTGCTCGGTTGTCGCCCTTGAACCAGAAGTACGACCCCGGCTTCACACCCTCCTTGCGCAGGAACGTCAGCGTCGCCCGGCAGACCTGTTCTTTGAAGAAGGCGCCGGTCCGTCCGCCGATGAAGACGCGGCGCGGGCTGTCGTCCGAGTGGCACAGCTGCACTGTCCCGGCATTACGGCCGACGCTCACGCACTGTCCGGCGAAGGCCTGGTTGATCACCTTGGGCTCGGCGCCCGCGATGCGGGCCAGCACGGTGTTGGCCGACTGCACCCCCAACGGGCCTGCGGACTGGCAGCTCATCCGCAGCGGCACCCCCGACGGTGCGGCGGCGTCGCCGGCTGCCACGATGCGCGCGTCGTCGACGCTGGTCAAGGTCTCGTCGGTGAGCAACCGGCCCAGCTCGTCGGTACGCAGTCCGCTCGCCGCGGCCAGGCCGGGAACCCCGAACCCGGTGGTCCACACTGTCACCGCACTCGGCAGCCGATTACCGTCGGCCAGCGTGATGGCGTCGGCCTCGATCGCGGTCACCAGGACCTCGGGTCCGTCGATGATCGAGACGCCCAGCTTGGTGAGCGCCTTGACGATCGAGCGACGGGCGCCTGCGCCCACCGAGGCGCCGACCACGTCGGTGACGAGCGTGACCTTGCGGCCCGCCTCGGCCAGCTCGCTGGCCGCCTCGATGCCGGTCAGCCCGCCGCCGACCACGACCACCGGTGCCGACATCGGCACGTCCTGCAGCCGGGCGCGTAAGCGCTGGGCCTGCTCCAATTCCGAAAGCGGATAGGCGAATTCAGCAGCGCCGGGCACGGAGGCGGGCACCCCGCCGGTGCTTCCGACGGCGTAGACCAGGTAGTCGTAGTCGATGACGTTGCCGGACGTCAGCTGCACCTGGCGGATGTCGGCGTCGATGTGCTCGGCACCGTCGACCAGCAGCCGCACCCCGGCGCCCAACAGTGTGTCGTAGGCCGCGGTGGCATCGTGGTTTCCGGCCACCAGCTGGTGCAGCCGGATCCGTTCGACGAACTCGGGCCGCGGATTGACCAGCGTGACAGCCACGCCCGGTGTGCCCTGCAGTCGGTTGGCCGCCAGCACCCCGGCATACCCTCCGCCGATCACGACCACTCGGGTGTTCTGCGCAGTTGTTTCGGTCATGGGAGCGTCTCCTGTTCTCAAAGGCTTATGCCCTCAAGACACCGCGGGACGCGGATTTGTGACGGGACTTCGGGTGATGTGACCCACATCACCCTCGAGGTGTCGTCAGACGAGCCCCAACGCCAGCATCGCGTCGGCCACCCGGATGAAGCCGGCGATGTTGGCGCCGGCCACGTAATTGCCCGGCTGGCCGTACTCGTCGGCGGTGGTGAGGCAGCGATCGTGGATGCGGCGCATGATGTCGGCCAGCCGCTCCTCGGTGTCGTTGAAGGTCCACGAGTCCCGCGAGGCGTTCTGCTGCATCTCCAGCGCGCTGGTGGCCACACCACCCGCGTTGGCAGCCTTGCCCGGGGCGAACTTGATCCCGGCCTCTTCGAAGTACTTCACCGCGTCGGGCGTGCACGGCATGTTGGCGCCCTCGGCCACGATCTGGCAGCCGTTCTTGATCAGCATGGTCGCATCGTCGCCGGAGACCTCGTTCTGGGTGGCGCAGGGCAACGCGATGTCGCACGGCACCTCCCACACGCTGCGGTCCGTCACGACATGTGCGGCGCCGCCACGGGCCTCCGCGTAGTCCTCGATGCGGCCCCGACGCAGTTCCTTGACCTCTTTGAGCAGGTCGAGGTCGATGCCCTTGTCGTCGCGCACGTATCCGCTGGAGTCCGAGCAGGCCACCACGGTCCCGCCCAGCGAGTGCACCTTCTCGATGGCGTAGATCGCCACGTTGCCCGAGCCGGACACCACAACCTGCTTGCCGTCGAAGGACTGCCCGCTCGACCGCAGGATCTCGTCGACGAAGAAGACCGTGCCGTAACCGGTGGCCTCGGTGCGGACCTGCGACCCGCCCCAGGTCAGGCCCTTGCCGGTGAGCACGCCGGATTCGTAGCGGTTGGTGATCCGCTTGTACTGGCCGAACAGGTAACCGATTTCGCGCATGCCGACGCCGATGTCGCCGGCCGGGACGTCGGTGTACTCACCGATGTGGCGGTACAGCTCGGTCATGAAGGACTGACAGAAGCGCATCACCTCGGCGTCGGAGCGGCCCTTGGGGTCGAAGTCCGACCCGCCCTTGCCGCCGCCGATCGGCAGGCCGGTCAGCGAGTTCTTGAAGATCTGCTCGAAGCCCAGGAACTTCACGATGCCGAGGTAGACCGACGGGTGGAACCGCAGGCCGCCCTTGAAGGGACCGAGCGCCGAGTTGAATTCGACTCGGAAGCCGCGGTTGATCTGCGCGGTGCCGGAGTCGTCGAGCCAGGGCACCCGGAAGATGATCTGCCGCTCGGGCTCGCACAGCCGGCGGATGATGGCGCCGTCGGCGTAGTCGGGATGCTTGGCCACCACCGGGCCGAGGCTGGTCAGGACCTCGTAGACGGCCTGGTGGAACTCCTGCTCACCGGCGTTGCGTTGCGATACTTCCTCGTAGATCGCCTGCAGTTTCTCGTGTAGTACAGCCATCTCAGTCCATCTGGTAGCGGGGGAAAACCCCGGTGGGCGCGGGCAATTCGGTACCTGGCTTGAGCCGGGTCCCGATGGAGTCGAAGTCGCGTGCGTCGGTCGGCTGGCCCAGCAGGTCGAGCAGCTTGGCCATCGAGTCCGGCATCACCGGCTGCGTCAGCAGCGCCGCGATCCGCACCACCTCGAGCGTCGTGTAGAGCACCGTACCGAACCGTTGCTGGTCTGTTGGATCGTCGGACTTGCGCAGGACCCACGGCTCCTGGGCGGAGAAGTAGCGGTTCGCTGCGCCGAGTACCGACCAGATCGATTCAAGTGCGAGGTGCATCGCGGGCACATCGTAGTGCGTGCGCACCTGCTCGAGCAGGGCATCGGCGGCACTCAGGAGTGCGGTGTCGTCCTCGTTGAACGATCCGGGGTCGGGCACCACGCCGTCGAGGTTCTTGGCCACCATCGACAGCGAACGTTGCGCCAGGTTGCCCAGCTCGTTGGCCAGGTCGGCGTTGATCCGGCCGATGATGGCTTCCTCGCTGTAGCTGCCGTCCTGCCCGAAGGACACCTCACGAAGGAAGAAGAACCGCACCTGATCGAGGCCGAACGTGTCGATCAGATCGACTGGATCCACTACATTGCCGACCGACTTGCTCATCTTCTCGCCCTTGACGTTGATGAAGCCGTGCGCGAAGACCCGCTCGGGCAGCGCGATCCCGGCCGACATCAGGAACGCCGGCCAGTACACGCTGTGGAACCGGATGATGTCCTTGCCGATCATGTGCAACTTGGCCGGCCAGTACTTCTGAAAAGCGTCGGAGGCCACGTCCGGGAACCCGACGCCGGTGAGGTAGTTGGTCAGCGCATCCACCCACACGTACATCACGTGATCAGGGTGGTCGGGAACCGGCACACCCCAGTCGAACGTGGTCCGCGAGATCGACAGGTCCTTCAGTCCGCCCGAGACGAAGCTGACGATCTCGTTGCGGCGCACATCGGGCCCGATGAATTCGGGATGGGCCTCGTAGTGGGCCAGCAGGCGCTCGGCGTAGGCCGACAACCGGAAGAAGTAGGTCTGCTCCTCGGTCCAGGTGACGGGGGTGCCGGTCTCGATCGCGGTGCGGGTGCCGTCGGGACCCGCGGTCGTCTCGTCCTCGGCGAAGAATCGTTCATCGCGGATCGAGTACCAACCCGAGTAGGTGCCAAGGTAGATGTCGCCGGCCTCGTTCATACGGCGCCAGATCTCCTTGGACGCCTCGTAGTGGTCGGCGTCGGAGGTGCGGATGAACCGGTCGAAGGAGATGTTGAGCTTCTCCTGCAACCGCTGGAACACGTCGGAGTTGCGGTTGGCCAGCTCGGCGGCCGAGATGCCCTCGGCAGCGGCGGTATCGGCCATCTTCTGGCCGTGCACGTCGGTGCCGGTCAGGTAGCGCACATCGAAGCCGTCGAGTCGCTTGAACCGGGCGATCGCATCGGTGGCGATGTACTCGTAGGCGTGCCCGATGTGCGGCGCGCCGTTCGGGTAGGCGATGGCCGTAGTTATGTAGAAAGGCTCACTCATTTGGACCCCACCTTATTGTGTTGCGGTGGGATCCAAACGCTCAGCCAGGGAGAAGCCGCCGGCTCCGGAGCCGTTGGCTCCGCTGGTCGACGCACATACCCACCTCGACGCGTGCGGCGCGCAGACCGCGCAGGATGTCCGGGCGATCATGGATCGCGCGGCCGCGGTCGGAGTGGGCCAGGCGGTCACCATCGCCGACGATCTGGACTCGGCGCGCTGGGTGACCACGGCCGTCGAAGCTGATGAGCGGGTTTTCGGCGCGGTGGCGTTGCACCCCACCCGGGCCAATGCGCTCGACGACGCGGCCAGGGCCGAGGTGGAGCGGCTGGCGGCCCATCCGCGGGTGGTCGCGGTGGGCGAGACGGGGATGGACCTGTACTGGCCGGGCCGGCTGGACGGCTGCGCGACGCCCGCCGAGCAGCGCGAGGGCTTCGCGTGGCACATCGACCTGGCCAAGCGCACCGGCAAGCCGTTGATGATCCACAACCGGGATGCCGACGCCGAGGTGCTCGACGTACTACGCGCCGAGGGAGCGCCCGAGACAGTGATCTTCCACTGTTTTTCGTCAGGACCGGAGATGGCTCACACCTGCGTCGAGGCCGGCTGGGTATTGAGCCTTTCGGGCACTGTCAGCTTCCGTAATGCCGCTGAGCTGCGGGAAGCCGCTCGGGTGATCCCGCCGGGCCAGCTGTTGGTGGAGACCGACGCGCCGTTTCTGACCCCGCATCCGTTCCGTGGAGCACCGAACGAGCCGTACTGCCTCCCATACACTGTGCGGGCACTCGCAGAGTTGCTGGACCGACCTGCCGAAGAGGTCGCGTCCGAGACCGCAGCCACTGCGGCGCGGGTGTACGGACTTAACGGGGAGTCGCCGGCTCTAGTTGCCGAGTGAACCCCTTTTCGTTACCGTCTTGTGATCAAACCTCAACCGCCGGCGGTGATCTATGCCGTCCGTACCGGGGAGAAATGCGAGAACCGTGGACGCGCTCAACAAAATTCATGAATCCCGATCTCCGCTGCTGCGAGGCGTGGTGGGGGCCCTGCTGGTCACGCTGACCGCCGCCGGGGGCTACGCCGTCGGATCGCACAAGACCGTGACGCTGAGCGTCGACGGTGCGCCGATGACCGTGACGACGATGAAGTCGCGGGTGATCGATGTGGTCGAGGAGAACGGGTTCTCGGTCGGCGATCGGGATGATCTCTACCCCTCGGCCGACGAGTCCGTGCACCAGGCCGACACCATCGTTCTGCGCCGTAGCCGACCGCTGGAGTTGTCGTTGGACGGCAATGACAGCAAGCAGGTGTGGACCACTGCCTCGACCGTCGATGAGGCCCTGGCGCAGCTGAAGATGACCGACAAGGCACCAGCCGCGGCCTCCCGTGGCAGCAGGGTTCCGCTGGGCGGCATGGCGCTGCCCGTGGTGAGCGCCAAGACCGTCCGGATCGATGACGGCGGCAACGTGCAGACCGTGCATCTGGCCGCCCCGAACGTGGCCGGTCTGTTGGCCGCGGCGGGGGCCCCGCTGGAGCAGAACGACACCGTCGTTCCGGCCGCATCGACCCCGGTCACCGAGGGTATGCAGGTTCAGGTGACCCGCATGCGCATCGAGAAGGTCACCGAGCGGGTGGCGTTGGAACCGGGTCATCAGCGCATCGAAGACGCCTCCATGAACATGAGCCGGCAGGTCGTCGAGGAGCCCGGCGCCCCGGGCACCCAGGACGTGACCTACGCCGTGGCCAAGGTGAACGGCGTGGAGACCGGCAGACTGCCAGTAGCCAATGTCGTGATCAACCCGGCTCGTGACGGTGTGCTGCGCGTCGGAGCAAAGCCTGGCACCGAAGTTCCGCCGGTCACCAACGGCGCTGCCTGGGACGCCCTTTCGCAGTGCGAAGCGGGAGGTAACTGGGCCATTAACACAGGTAACGGATTTTTTGGTGGGGTCCAATTCGACCAGAACACCTGGGAGCGACAGGGTGGTCTGAGGTATGCTCCGAGGGCCGATCTGGCGACTAGAGAAGAGCAGATTGCGATTGCTACGGTGACGCAGGCCCGGCAGGGTTGGGGAGCTTGGCCAGTGTGTAGTGGGAGGATTGGGGCGCGCTGACTATTCGACTGCTCGGGCGGACCGAGATACGACGCTTGGCGAAAGAAATCGACTTTCGACCACGCAAGGCCTTTGGCCAGAACTTCGTTCATGATGCCAACACCGTTCGGCGCATCGTGTCGGCCTCCGGGATTCACCGGAACGACCATGTGCTCGAAGTCGGACCCGGTCTCGGGTCGCTGACACTGCCCCTGTTGGACCGTGGGGCCAGGGTGACCGCAGTGGAGATCGATCCGGTGCTGGCCAAGCAATTGCCGGCCACCATCGCCGATCATTCCCACAGCGAGATCAACCGGCTCACGGTGATCAACCAGGACATCCTGACGCTGATGCCGTCTGATCTGGCCGAGCAGCCGACGGCGCTCGTGGCGAATCTGCCGTACAACGTGGCGGTGCCCGCACTGCTGCACCTGTTGGCCGAGTTCCCGTCGATCCGGACGGTGATGGTCATGGTGCAGGCCGAGGTGGCCGAGCGTCTGGCGGCCGAGCCCGGCGGCAAGGACTACGGCGTGCCCAGTGCCAAGGCGCGTTTCTACGGAAACGTGCGCAGGCACGGGATGGTCTCGCCGACGGTGTTCTGGCCGATCCCGCGGGTGTACTCCGGACTGGTCCGCATCGACCGGTACGAGACATCGCCGTGGCCGACGGACGCCGAGTTCCGCGATGAGGTGTTCCAGCTCATCGACATCGGATTCGCGCAGCGGCGCAAGACCTCTCGCAACGCGTTCGCGGACTGGGCGGGTTCGGGCAATGAGTCGGCAGAGCGGCTGCTCGCCGCCAGCATCGATCCGTCGCGCCGTGGCGAGACGCTCGGCATCGCCGACTTCGTCCGACTGCTGCAGCGGGCCAAGGAAGCCGAGGGTGAGGCCGCAGCTCAGATCGAGGCGGCCGCCGAGGTTGAGGCGGCACGGCAAGGCTGAGGACCGCCGAATGTGAAGAAGATCGCGAGATTGTCGGACAATCTCGCGATCGTCTTCACATCGGGGACCTGAGGGCCTCGGCGATCAGGCTGACGAACTCCGAACATGAGGGGTGTCTGCGCTCGGGGTCCTTCGCGAGTGCCCTGGCGATGATCGGGTCGGCCGACGGTGGAATCCAGTTGCACCGCTGCGATATTCGTGGTGGTCGGCTGTACATCTGATGATCGATCAGGGCTATCGCGGTATCTGCGGAGAACGGCGGTGCTCCGGTCAGCAGCTCAACTGTGGTGCACGCCAGCGCGTACTGATCCGTCGCCGCCGAAGGTGTCCGGCCGCTGAGGAGCTCGGGTGCCGAATAGGGCAGTGACGCTTGGATATCCGGGTGTGGTCGGGCTGCCTGGCGGGTGATGCGCCGGGCCGGGTCGAGGCTCATCCGGCCGTGCCGGTCGTGGGCCAACTTGGCAGCCACGTCCGCGGCCATCGAGTGGGCCACTCCGAAATCGATCAGTACCGCTCTCGAAAATGGTTGATCGACAAGGATGTTGGCGGGTTTGACGTCGCAGTGCACGATTCCGTGCCGGTGGGCGTGATCGAGTGCCCCGGCGATCTGGGCCAACGCGGTAAGCCGCTCCGGCGTGCCGGACAGGTTGCTCACCGTGCCGCCGTCGAGGAGTTCCATCGCCAGCCAGCCCGGGCCTGCCGCGTACACCGTGACGATGTTGGGGTGGGTGAGCTGCCTGGCGAAGTCGAACTCGCGCTGCAGCCGGGCCAGATGGGCGGGTTGGCGGTGCCGATCATCGAGAACCTTGAGCGCGACGGTGGAACCGTCGGGATCGCGGGCCAGGTATACGACGGCTGAGCCGCCGCTCCCCACGACTTTCACCGCGGTGTAGCCCGCGATGATCACCTCGGCTGAGGGCACCGTCTCAGCTTAGGTTCACCGACAACCACGGGTGAGCGGCGATAGTGTCGTGGCCGTGTCAGCATCCGATGGCAGTACCGCGTCCGAGTGGGTCCCCACCGGGTCGGTGACCGTGCGTGTACCCGGCAAGGTGAATCTGCACCTGGCGGTCGGGGATGTGCGCGACGACGGCTACCACGACCTCACCACGGTGTTCCATGCCGTGTCGCTGCTGGACGAGGTGACGGTGCGCAATGCCGACATGCTGTCGCTGACGGTGGCCGGCGAGGGCGTGGAGTCGGTGCCCACCGACGAGCGCAATCTGGCCTGGCGCGCCGCCGAGTTGCTGGCCGAACACGTGGGCCGGTCCCCTGATGTGGCGATCAGCATCGACAAGTCGATCCCGGTGGCCGGTGGCATGGCAGGAGGCAGCGCCGACGCGGCCGCGGTGCTGGTGGCGATGAACACGCTGTGGGAGCTCGGGGTGCCCAGGCGCGATCTGCACGCCCTGGCGGCCCGGTTGGGCAGTGATGTCCCGTTCGCGCTGCACGGCGGCACTGCGCTCGGCACCGGCCGTGGCGAGGAGCTGGCCACGGTGCTGGCCCGCAGCACCTTCCACTGGGTGCTGGCCTTCGCGCACAAGGGTCTGTCCACCCCGAAGGTGTTCGGCGAGCTGGATCGGCTGCGCGCAGACACCTCGACGGGCGGCCCGCCGCGGGCCGAGGAGCCCGAGCCTGTCCTGGCTGCGCTGGCTTCCGGTGATCCGGCCGAACTTGCCGCGCTGTTGGGCAACGACCTGCAGCCGGCCGCCCTGAGCCTGTACCCGGAGCTGCGCCGGACGCTGCGTGCCGGGGTGGAGGCCGGTGCCCTCGCCGGCATCGTGTCCGGCTCGGGCCCGACGTGTGCGTTCCTGTGTCCGTCGTCGACGTCGGCGGTGGACGTGGGGACTGAACTTGCCGGGGCCGGGGTGTGCCGGACGGTGCGGGTGGCCAGCGGCCCCGTCAGCGGTGCCCGCGTCGTTCCGGAGCCGTCGACGTCGGCCTGACGGACGTGTCTGGCAGGCGGGCTGCCTGGCCGTCGTCGCTGTTTTCGACGCCAGGGCTGCGAACTTTGCGCCGGAACAACCCGTCGAGTAGAAATCGACGGAGTACCCGTCGACGTCGGTCTGAAACTGTGACGCAGACCTCAATTATCGCGAGGGTTTGGCAGTTACTTAAGGGTCTCTTAAGATGAGCGGCGGTGAATGCTAGCGATCTCGCATCGGATGCGACTTGTGCTCCCGCCGTCCATGACGGTGGGGGGTCGCCCAGACGTACACCCGGATCTGGGGCATCACCTTTTCGAGACATAACTGCTCCCCAATCGTGTGCGCGCGCCTACCCAAAAGCGGTGCACAGCGGGCGGAGCATGGATAACCGGGCAACTGCACCTGGCGCACTGTCGTCGGTGTGGGGGCCGCGGAACCCAAGGAGGTCGTCGTGAGCAGATTCACCGAGAAGATGTTCCGCAATGCTCGTGAGAGCAAGCGCGGAATGGTCACTGGTGAGCCGCATGAGCCGGTTCGCCACACCTGGGGTGAGGTTCACGAGCGGGCCCGGCGGATCGCAGGCGGTCTGGCCGCCGCGGGTATCGGTCACGGCGACGCCGTGGGCGTGCTGGCCGGCTTCCCCGTCGAGATCGCGCCGACCGCGCAGGGCGTCTGGATGCGCGGCGCGAGCCTGACCATGCTGCACCAGCCGACCCCGCGCACCGACCTGGCGGTGTGGGCCGAGGACACCATGAACGTGATCGGCATGATCGAGGCCGACGCCGTCATCGTCTCCGAGCCGTTCCTGGTCGCCATCCCGGTGCTTGAAGAAAAGGGCATCAAGGTCGTCAAGATCGCCGACCTGCTGGCTGCCGACCCGATCGATCCGGTGGAGACCGGCGAGGACGATCTGGCGCTGATGCAGCTGACGTCTGGCTCGACAGGGTCTCCTAAGGCAGTCCAGATCACGCACCGCAACATCCACTCCAACGCCGAGGCGATGTTCATCGGTGCGGAGTACGACGTCGACAAGGACGTCATGGTGAGCTGGTTGCCCTGCTTCCACGACATGGGCATGGTCGGCTTCCTGACCATCCCGATGTACTTCGGCGCCGAGCTCGTCAAGGTCACGCCGATGGACTTCCTGCGCGACACGCTGCTGTGGGCGAAGCTCATCACCAAGTACAAGGGCACCATGACCGCGGCGCCCAACTTCGCTTATGCGTTGTTCGCCAAGCGGTTGCGCCGTCAGGCCAAGCCGGGCGAGTACGACCTGTCCACCCTGCGGTTCGCGCTCTCGGGCGCCGAGCCCGTGGAGCCGGCCGACGTCGAGGACCTGCTCGACGCGGGCAAGCCGTTCGGGCTGCCGTCCTCGGCGATCCTGCCGGCCTACGGCATGGCCGAGACCTGCCTGGCCGTGTCGTTCTCCCCGTGCAACGCGGGTCTGGTGGTCGACGAGGTCGACGCCGACCTGCTGGCCGCGTTGCGCCGCGCCGTGCCCGCCACCAAGGGCAACACCCGCCGGCTGGCCTCACTCGGCCCGCTGCTCAAGGACCTCGAGGCCCGTGTCGTCGACGAGCACGGCGACGTGATGCCCGCTCGCGGTGTCGGCGTCATCGAGCTGCGCGGCGAGTCGTTGACCCCCGGCTACATCACCATGGGCGGCTTCCTGCCGGCTCAGGACGAGCACGGTTGGTACGACACCGGAGACCTCGGCTACATCACCGAGGAGGGCAACGTCATCGTGTGCGGTCGCGTCAAGGACGTGATCATCATGGCCGGGCGCAACATCTACCCGACGGACATCGAACGTGCGGCCGGGCGGGTGGAAGGTGTGCGCCCGGGCTGCGCCGTGGCGGTGCGTCTGGATGCCGGTCACTCGCGCGAGACCTTCGCCGTCGCCGTGGAGTCCAACGCCTGGCAGGATCCGGCCGAGGTGCGCCGGATCGAGCATCAGGTGGCACACGAGGTGGTGTCCGAGGTCGACATGCGTCCGCGCAACGTCGTGGTGCTCGGTCCCGGCAGCATCCCGAAGACCCCGTCGGGCAAGCTGCGTCGGGCCAACTCGGTCTCGCTCGTCACCGGCTAGCTGCAGCACTTCGTACCAAAACCGTCCCGTTTCGATGGAAACGGGGCGGTTTGTGTTCTGCCGCAACACGACGCGTACTGGCTCATTCGTCGTGGAATGACACGCAGTCATTTGTTGGACGGCCGGTGAACTGTGCGTGACCTGTGTATTCTGACGCCGAAACTAATTTGACGAGAGGACCGGCATGGTCAAATCCCGATGGGTTTCGGCGATCCTAGGCGCAGGCGTTGTCGCCGCCGGGATTACCGCGGGCACCGCCTGGGCGGGTGGTCCCGGAGGTTACGTCGAAGACCCCGAAGACATGTTTGCGGCAGTGGGCACTGGCGAATTCGTCGACACCTTGGCTGGTTTCACCGCTACCGGTGATACCGCCGAGGAGGCCTCCGCGGCAGTGATCGCGGCATGCACGAATGCCGGCGGTGTGGAATGCACTGCCGACGAGGTGACCAACGACAACCTGTGCATCGTGTCCGTCGCCAGTCCCAGCAATCACGCGGTAGCCGGCGGAGCCGGCGCGACGGTGGAGGCTGCCCGCCAGGACGCATTCAACAAGGCGGCTGCCAACAACACCCCGCTCGATGCAGATTCCTTTGTTGTCGTATCGGCCTGCCCCTGATGAGCGAGCGGATGTCGGCCCATGTGGCGCATGACCATTCTGGTATCGCGATCGTAGCCCGGAAGGGGAAGGACATGATGACAGGTCGCGGGAAGTTTGCCTTTCTGATGGCGGGTTTGGTTGCGGTGTCAGTATTTTCGGCACCGATGGCTTCGGCTAGGCCGACCTGCCAGGAGACCGCCACCAAGACCATCTGCACGACCAACGGCAGCACATCGATCAAGGCGAGGCCCGGAACAACGGCGCCGCCCGCCAACATCCCGGTGTTCCCGTGGCTCGGAATGCCGGGGGCACGCCGCTAGGTAACCCCGTAGTACCGACCCCCGAGCGGGCGTGCCTCTGGTGGCGCGCCCGCTCGCGGCGTTTATGGAGTCGACGCGTGCACCGTGCGCTCAGCCGTATCGGCGAGCCGGTTCTGCCGAATTACGTAGCCGCGCAACATCAACAGCATCGCGGCCGGTGCCGCCATCATCGACATCACTTCGAGCATGTCCGACATCAGCTGGCCTGCTTGGTGTTTGCAGCGTGGTCGGTGCCGATCCGGTTGTAGACCTGCCACCAGATCAGCTCGTGATCGACCGCGGCGAGCTCACCGCGGTCGCGGCGTTCATCGGCTTGCAGGAGTGTCGCGGCGAGCACGACCAGGCGCTCCCGGGCACTCTGCGGTCCTGGATCGTCGTAGCCGGCCATCGTCGTGGCGCACAGTGTCCGCACCCGGTGGAAGGCGCTGCCGGACAGGCCGAGTGTGATGGCGCCGGTGGCGCAGTAGACCGCGGTGGCCACACCGAACGCAGGCCAGGGTGACATCTGCCCGCTCAGCCAGAGCTCGCACAGCAACCACACGAGCATTCCCCATAGTGGCCAGCCGCGGGCGAGTCGGACCAACCGGCGCTCTGCGGTGCTCAGGCCCGGCGGGTAGACCACCAGCCGGTAGTAGGTGATGCCGAAACGGCCGGGCCGGATCTGCACGCAACCCCATACCCGGGAGCCGTCGAGCAGTGGGGTCAGTAGCCGAATGCCGTCCATATCTCGGGTGTACCCGCTGCGCACGCGCTCGGACCGAGCCCAAACGGTTTCTTTACGGCGCGACGACGGATCCTTGCACTCTGGGTATAGTTATCTATACTCAGCTGCATGGAGCCGAAGCTTTCACCCCGCCTGGCCGATCACCCGACTGTGCGCGCGGTGCGCGCCCGCGCCGACGCAGTGGTGCCCGACGTGATCGACGCGGACTGGCTGCGGCAACTGTGTCTGGACGCCGGAGCCGACGACGTTGCCTTCGCCGCGGTGGATGATCCCGCTCTGGCCTCCGAGCGCGAACATGTCGAGGCTGCGCTGCCCGGGGTGCGCAGCTACATCTCGCTGGTGGTCAAGATGAACCGCGACAACGTCCGGTCGTCCACTCGCAGCGTGGCCAACCAGGAGTTCCACCGCAGCGGCGAGATCATCAACGAGGCCGCTCACCGGATCACCCGGGTACTCGAAGACGTCGGCCATCGCGCGGTGAACCCATCGGCCACCTTCCCGATGGAGATGGACAGATACCCGGGGCGGATCTGGGTGGTGGCACACAAACCCGTCGCGGTCGCCTCGGGGTTGGGAGTGATGGGCATCCATCGCAACGTCATCCACCCCAGGTTCGGAAACTTCATCCTGTTGGCCACCATTCTGGTGGGCTCACCGATCAACAGTTACGGTGAGCCGCTGGATTATTCGCCGTGCCTGGAATGCAAGCTGTGTGTGGCGGCCTGCCCGGTCGGCGCCATCGGGAAGGACGGCGAGTTCGACTTCGCCGCCTGCTCGGTGCACAACTATCGCGAGTTCATGGGTGGGTTCACCGACTGGGCGCAAACCATCGCCGACAGTGCCGACGCCGCCGACTTCCGCTCCCGGGTCAGTGATTCGGAGAACGCATCGATGTGGCAGAGCCTGTCCTTCAAAGCCAATTACAAGGCGGCCTACTGCCTGGCGGTCTGCCCAGCGGGGGAGGACGTGATCGAACCCTACCTCGACGACCGCAAGGAGTTCATGGACCGCGTGCTCAAACCTCTGCAGGAGAAACGGGAAACGCTGTACGTGCTGCCGAACTCGGCAGCCAAGGCTCACGCCGAGAAACGGTTTCCGCACAAGACCGTGCAGGTGGTCGCCAGTGGAATCCGCGCGCTCGACGGCAGTTGAAATCCGCCTGAGCGCAACACCAGACGTCGCTGGACCGTGGCGCTAATCTGTCGCGACGATGGCGAAGCAGGGTGAGTTCCGGCTCTGGGCGTTCGGCGACGCTCACGTGGGCACCGACAACCAGTTCGATCGGGAGAGCCTGGCCGACGCCATCCGGCAGTCGGAATACGGTGGCGCCGAGGGCGGTCCGCCGTTCGACTGGGACATCGCGGTAGACGTCGGAGACATGTCCGGCGCGCATCACAGCCTGCCCGATGACGCCGAGGGGCGGGAGGTCCGCAGGCAGCTGTCGGTGATGCGCAAGCACCGGCGCGAGGACGTGTACTCGGTGTGCGGGAATCACGATCGCAGTGGTCTTTCCGAACCCGACGCCTGGTGGTGGCAGAAATGGATCGATCCGCTGGGTGCGCACACCGCACATTCCGGGGTCGACGCCACGGCCCGGCCCTATCTCGTCAGCGGGACCTGGGAGCGGTACTCGTTTCGGGTGGGCAACCTGCTGTTCCTGATGCTGAGCGACCGCAACGAGCCGTCGCAGACGGTCGGTCGGGGCACGCTCGGGGGTAATCCCGGCGGAGTGGTGTCCGCCGAGACGTTCGAGTGGTGGGCGAACATGGTTGAGCAGAACCGTGGTTCGATCATCGTCACGGTGCACCACTACGTCCTCAAGGACACCACGGTGGCATCGGGGGAGTGGGAGGGGGTGCGCCGGGATTCGGATGGGAAGCTCCATGAGCACTACCATCGGCCGTTCCTGGAGGGGACGCCGCAAGGCGCGTCCTACCTGTACTGGGTTGGCGGCAAGCCGGATTCCGGGGCCTTCGAGCGGTATCTCACCGAACATCCGGGGGCGGTAGCGCTGTGGCTGGCGGGGCATACCCACACCAATCCCGATGACTCGTATGGCGGCAAAACCCATGTCGAGCAGGCCTGGGGTGGAACCTATTTCATGAATGTGGCGTCACTGAGCCGCCATCACATGCCGATCACGACCCTGCCGATCAGCCGGCTGCTGACATTTCGTCCGGGTAGCCACGAGGTGAGGGCGCAGTGTTATCTGCACACCGACCAGCATGCGGCGCAGGGCTGGTATGCACCGGCCGAGCGCACGCTCACTCTGGATAGGCCGTTCCGTTGGTAGCCGGTGCAGTCCGTCCGCGAGCAGACGCAAAATTGCCCATTTTCGTGTGAAAAAGGGCAAGTTTGCGTCTGCTCGCGCGAGGAAGCGCGCAGCGAATCACCAGGCGTGAACGGTGTTCTGGGCGGGCTCCAGGCCCTGGGCGATCAACAGCTCGGTGGCATCGGCGGCCTGCTCGCAGATCGTCGGCAGTTCGGTGCGTTCGGCGGCAGTGAAGGCCTCCAGCACGAACGCCGCCGGATCCTTACGGCCCGGCGGGCGGCCCACTCCGATGCGGACCCGCTGAAAGTCCTTGCTGCCCAATGCCGACGCCACCGACCGTAATCCGTTGTGGCCGCCTTCGCCGCCTCCGACCTTGAGCCGGATCCGGCCGAAGTCGATGTCGAGTTCGTCGTGGATGACCACGATGCGGCCGGGCGGCACCGAGTAGAACTTGGCCAACGGCCCGACCTGACGGCCGGACTCGTTCATGTAGCACCGAGGTTTGGCCAGTACCACCGGGGCTCCTGCGAGCCTGCCGGTGATCACCTCGGCGCCGGACTTCTTGTGCACCTTGAAGGCCGAGCCGATGCGGGCGGCCAGTACATCGGCCACCATGAACCCGACATTGTGCCGGGTCTTGGCGTAGGCGGGCCCGGGATTACCCAGGCCCACCACCAGCAGCGGCTCGGCCATCGAAAGGGGTACTTACTCGGCGGCTTCGGCAGCCTCGGCGGCCGGCTCCTCGGCCGGGGCCTCGGCGGCAGCCTCGCCGGCGCCCTCGGACTCGAGGTCCTCAGCGCTCGGGGCCTCGACGACGTTGACCACGAGCAGCTCGGGATCCGACACCAGCGAAACGCCGGCGGGCAGCTCGATCTGGCCGGCCAGGATCTGGGTGCCGGTCTCGACGCCCTCGATCGACACGGTCAGGTGCTCGGGGATCGACAGGGCCTCGGCCTCGATCTCGATGGTGTTGGTGTCCTGGGTGACCAGGGCGCCCGGGACGGCGTCGCCCTCGATGGTGACGGTGACCTCGACGGTGACCTTCTCGCCACGGCGCACGACGAGCAGGTCGGCGTGCTGGATGTTGCGGCGGATCGGGTGGATGTCCAGCGCCTTGGTCAGGGCCAGCTGCTCCTTGCCCTCGATGTCGAGGGTGAGCACGGCGTTGGTGCCCGAGTGGCGCAGCACGGCGGCGAACTCGCGGGCGTTGATCTCCAGGTGCTGGGGGTCGGTGCCGTGGCCGTACAGAACGGTGGGCACGTTGCCGTCGCGGCGGGCCTGGCGTGAGGCGCCCTTGCCGGTGCGGGTGCGCACCGTCGCGGTCAGCTTGTTGGGGATGTTCTTGGCGGCGGTCTTGGCCATGATGTTGCTCCTCTAAATTGCGGTACTGCGGTCAGATCGTCAGCACGGCAAGGGTCGCAACACTTGAAGAAGTTCCCGCCGATAACGGTGGCCCCAAAGGTCCACCCTCGCCGTGACGCCAGGTCAGGGTAGCAAAGACGGGGCCGCCACCAAAAATCCGAGCTGGGCCTTACAGCGGGTATGCCGTGTCGGTGAGCTGCTCGGACAGGTCCCACAGCCCTTTCTGGGTGTCCACCCGCCGGGCCAGCGGGCTGCGCCCCACCGGTTGGCTGGGGCCGAACTGGCCGAACCGCGGCCCGATGAAGCTGTCGCCGGGAACATCCTGGGACACCGCATAGAGCGTCTGGCGGGCGCCGAACGACGGCTCGCTGGCGAATACCCGGTTGGCGACGGCCATCATGCGGGCACCGAACTTGTTGCCGCTCTGGCCCTGCAGGTTGGTGGCCGAATAGCCGGGGTGAGCGGCCAGTGCGCGCACCTGCGATCCCGACACGGTCAGGCGGCGCTGCAACTCGGAGGTGAACATCAGGTTGGCCAGTTTGGACTGCCCGTAGGCCAGCCAGGCCGAGTACGGCCGGGACTTCCAGTTGAGATCCCGCAGATTGACCTGCCCGAAAAGGTGCATCAGCGACGACACCGTGACCACGCGGTCGGTGATCTTGGGCAGCAGCAGATTGGTCAGCGCGAAATGCCCGAGGTGATTGGTGCCGATCTGGCTCTCGAAGCCGTCGACGGTCCGGCTCAGCGGGACCGCCATGATGCCGGCATTGTTGACCAGCACGTCGACGCTTTCGACAGTGTCGGCGAACTCGCGGACCGAGGCCAGGTTCTGCAGGTCGAGTTTGCGCACCTCCACCTGCCCGCCGGTCATCGTCTCGGCGGCCGCGGTGCCCTTTTCCAGGTTGCGGACGGCAACGGTCACCTTGGCGCCGACGCGGGCCAGCTCACGGGCGGTGACGAGCCCCAGCCCGCTGTTGGCGCCGGTGACGATCACCCTGCGGCCGGAGAACGAGGGCAGGTCGGCGCTGGTCCATCCACTCATGCTGACCACCCTACGGGCGGCCCGATCACTTCTTCGCGATGTTGAAGCCCGCGATGATCGATTCGATGTCCGGTCCCTGTGCCGCAGCTTCGTCGGCGTAGGTGGTGACGGTCAGCTGGATGAGGTACCGCTGCGGGGGCTGTAACCCATCGTTGGCGATGATGACGCGGTTGTAGCTCTGCATGCGCTTGCCGTTGAGGTCGTAGCTGCCCTCGATCATCGCCGACGGGAAGCCCTTCCAGTCTGCGTCGGAAGCATTGAGCTGCTTGAAGTTCTCCGACAACTGGGCATCGGCGTACCCGTGGTCTTTGAGAGCCTTGGGCACATCGAAATCACCGTGCAAGGTGAACGCCAGCATCATCGCGGTGGGGTAGGTGTTGCCCTTGGCGATCATCCGGGTGCCCGGGGCCAGGTTCGGATTGTTGTAGGGATGCCAGCCCGGGGGGCTCGGCATGGTCACCGTCAGATGCGGGATCTTCTCGGGTGCGATGGGCTCACCGACCACGCCGGAGTCTTCCAGGTACTGCCACAGCGGCACCGGCTGGTTGTCGGCGGGGGCAGCGGGGGTCGTCGAGCTCGTGGTCCAGATCGACTTGTAATCAGGCGTTTCGGCGCCGCAACCGGTGACGAGCACCGCCAGCGCGCCGGCCGTGGCGAGCAGCCGCTTCACAGAATCTCGCGCACCGAATCGATCGGCCGGGCCAGCCGGGTGCCGTTGTCGGTGACGACGAACGGGCGCTCGATCAGGATCGGGTTCTGGGCCATCGCATCGAGCAGTTCGTCGTCGGACGCATCGGCCAAACCCAGTTCGGCGTACAGGGATTCACGTTTGCGCACCGCGGTGCGCACGTCGATCCCCGCAGCTTTGATCAGCGCGGCGATCTCGTCACGCGTCGGCGGCGTCTTCAGGTACTGCACCACCTCGGGCTCGATCCCGTTCTCGCGCAACAGATCCAGCGTCTTACGAGAGGTGGAGCACTTGGGGTTGTGGTAGATCCGTGCCGGCACGCTAGGCCGACCCGTCGAACAGTCCGGTGACCGAACCGTTGTCGAACACCGCGCGGATGGTGCTGGCCAGCAGCGGGGCGATGGACAGCACGGTCAGCTGCGGGAACTGCTTGTCCTCGGTGATCGGCAGCGTGTTGGTGACGATCACCTCGCGGGCACCGCAGTCAGCCAGGCGCTGGGCGGCCGGATCGGAGAGCACGCCGTGAGTCGCGGCGATGATGACGTCTTTGGCGCCGTCCTCGCGGAGCAGCTTGACCGCGCCGGCGATGGTGCCGCCGGTGTCGATCATGTCGTCGGTGAGGATGCAGGTCCGCCCCTTGACGTCACCGACGACCCGGTTGGCCTTGACCTGGTTGGGCACCAGCGGGTCACGGGTCTTGTGGATGAAGGCCAGCGGGACGCCGCCCAGGGAGTCGGCCCACTTCTCGGCGACACGCACGCGGCCCGAGTCGGGAGAGACGACCACCATGTCGGTGCCGGCGTACTTGTCGGCGATGTAGCCGCACAGCAGTGACTGACCGCGCATGTGGTCGACGGGACCGTCGAAAAAGCCCTGGATCTGATCGGTGTGCAGGTCGACCGAGACGATGCGGTCGGCACCTGCGGTCTTGAGCAGGTCGGCGACCAGGCGGGCCGAGATGGGCTCGCGGCCGCGGTGCTTCTTGTCCTGCCGTGCGTAGGGATAGAACGGCAGGATCGCGGTGATGCGCTTGGCGCTGCCGCGCTTGAGCGCGTCGATCATGATGAGCTGTTCCATGAGCCACTGGTTCAGCGGTGCGGGGTGGCTCTGCAGGACGAACGCGTCGCAACCACGCACAGATTCATCGAACCGGACGAAGATCTCGCCGTTGGCGAAGTCCCGCGCGGTTTGCGCGGTCACCTCGACCCCGAGCTCCTTGGCCACCTGCTCCGCCAGCTCCGGATGCGCGCGCCCCGAGAACAGCATCAGGTTTTTTCGATTGTCGGTCCAGTCCGTGGCCACTTCGCTGCCTTCGCGGTTGGGGATCGATACGGAGCAATCGTACGTAGCGTTTCTGGTAGTTCGTAGCCGGGTTACCAGATTGCCAACACGAAACTTCCCAACGGCACCGAGCTGGGTGGGGAGCAAGGCGTCCGCGGGCGACCGCCTATGCCTCGGATTGCTGCTCGATAGTGACTGCGATCCGAGGCGCAGATGTGCTCAGTCTTCGGCGGCGCGGGCCTTGCGGGCGGCTTCGGCAGCGGCCGAGCCCGGGCGCTTGCGCTCGACCCAGCCCTCGATGGTGCGCTGGGCGTTGTCCGACACCGCCAACGCGCCGGGTGGGACGTCGTCGCGGAGCACGGTGCCGGCGCCGGTGTAGGCACCGTCGCCGACGGAGACCGGCGCGATGAACATCGTGTCGGAGCCGGTGCGCACATGGGAGCCGATGGTGGTCCGGTGCTTGTTCTCGCCGTCGTAGTTGACGAAGACGCTGGACGCCCCGATGTTGCTGTGGTCGCCGATGTCCGCATCGCCGACGTAGGTCAGGTGCGGCACTTTGGTGCCCGTGCCGATGGTCGAGTTCTTCGACTCGACGAACGCGCCGAGCTTCGATTCGGCTCCGAGGATCGTGCCTGGGCGCAGATAGGCGAAGGGGCCGACGGTTGCGCCCGCGCCGATCACGGCGAGCTGGGCGTGCGTGCGCACGACCGATGCGCCGTCGCCCACCTCGACGTCGGTCAGGGTGGAGTCCGGGCCGATCTCGCAGCCGGCGCCGATCTCGGTCGTCCCCAGGAGCTGGGTGCCGGGGCGGACGACGGTGTCGCGGCCGATGGTCACGTCGACGTCGATCCACGTGGTGGCGGGGTCGACGATCGTCACGCCGGCGCGCTGGTGGCCGGCCACGATGCGGCGGTTGAGTTCGGCGCCCAGATCGGAGAGCTGCACCCGGTCGTTGACGCCGGCGACGAGGGCGCTGTCGTCGACGTGCATGGCCCGTACCGTCCGGCCGTCCTGGCGCACGATCGCGATGACGTCCGTCAGGTACAGCTCCTGCTGCGCGTTGTTCGAGCTCAACCGGCTCAGCGCCGAGCGCAGGTCGGCGATGTCGAATGCGTACACCCCGGCGTTGATCTCCCGGATGGCCCGTTGCGACTCGGTGGCGTCGGCCTGCTCGACGATGCCGATGACCTCGTTGTCCTGGGTGCGCAGGATGCGACCGTAGCCGGTGGGGTCGGGCACGGTGGTGGTCACCACGGTGGCGGCGGCGGTCGCGGCGCTGTGGGTTTCGATGAGCCCGGCCAGGGTGTCGGCATCGAGTAGTGGGACGTCGCCGGAGGTCACCACGACCGTGCCGGCAAATTCGTCGGGCAGTGAGCTGAGGCCGCAGGCGACGGCGTGACCGGTGCCCAGTTGCTGGTCCTGGATGGCGACGTCGATGGTGCGGCCCAGCTTGTCGGCCAGTTCGCCGACCGCGGGGGCGATGCGCTCCCGGTCGTGGCCGAGAACGACGACAAGATGCTGGGCGGCGGCGTTGGCCACGGTGTGGACCGCGTGGCTCAGCATGCTGCGGCCGGCCAGGGTGTGCAGCACCTTGGGGGTGTCCGAGCGCATTCGGGTCCCGGCACCTGCTGCCAGTACGACGACTGCGGCTTCGGTGGTCGACACCATCATCCCCTTCTCTGCCGGGCGACCTCCCCCGCAAGCGGGAGGTGCCCCCAGCATCCGTGCTGGCACGCCGCCAACTGTGTAATTTTGCGGTCGCTCGCCGGGATCGTGAGCTCCGTCGCCAGGACTCGAACCTGAACTATCTGAACCAAAATCAGAGGTGCTGCCGATTACACCACGACGGAATGTTCGGAAGAGACTCTAGTCGAACGGTCTAGCCTGATATGCGTGGCAGCACCCGACAAGGAAGTCAGGGCCCCCCGGGCCCGGATGACCGGCAGTGAACGGCGACAACAGCTCATTGAGATCGCCAAGTCGCTCTTTGCCGAGCGGGGCTATGAGGGGACGTCGATCGAGGAGATCGCCCAGCGCGCCAATGTCTCCAAGCCCGTAGTTTACGAGCACTTCGGTGGCAAGGAAGGTCTGTATGCCGTCGTCGTCGACCGGGAGATGTCGGCCCTGCTGGACGGGATCACCTCGTCGCTGACCAACAACCGGTCGCGGACGCGGGTCGAGCGGGTGGCGCTGGCGCTGCTGACCTATGTCGAGGAGCGCACCGACGGTTTTCGCATCCTGATCCGGGACTCGCCGGCGGCGATCACCTCGGGTACGTACTCGACGCTGCTCAACGATGCGGTCAACCAGGTGTCCTCGATTCTGGCCGGGGATTTCTCCCGTCGGGGGCTCGACCCGGACCTGGCGCCGCTGTACGCCCAGGCGCTGGTCGGTTCGGTATCGATGACCGCGCAGTGGTGGCTCGACGTCCGCGAGCCGAAGAAAGAAGTGGTGGCCGCGCATGTGGTCAACCTGATGTGGAACGGGCTGACGCATCTGGAGTCCGACCCGATCCTGCACGAGGAGTAGGTCAGCGGTTCGCTCGTACAAACTGCAACCTTGAGGTTGCAGCAACGGGTACTTATGTGCAACTCTTGGGTTGCAGCAATTCCGCCAAGAGAGGAACCCTGACATGACCACGGACTTCGACCGCATCGAGCGCGAGATCGCCATCGACGCACCGGCGCAACGCGTTTGGGAACTGGTGAGCGAACCCGGTTGGTACATCAACGAAGAACGGATCACCGAACATCAGATCGATCGTGACGGCGACGTCGCGATCGTCACCGACCCCACACACGGGAAGTTCGCCTTGCGAACCGTCACACTCGATGAGCCGCATTATGCAGCCTTCCGGTGGCACATCGACGCCGATGACCTCGACAGCTCATCCACCCTCGTCGAATTCTGGATCACCCCGGCACCATCCGGCGTGGTGCTCCGGGTTGTCGAGAGTGGGTTCGCCTCGCTCAACGAGCCCGAGGCCGACCGCCGCTCCCGGTTCGACGACCACAGCGGCGGCTGGCCGCTTGAGCTCGCCCTCGCCCAGAAGTACCTGGTGGGGGCCGCCGCCGATGCCTGAGAACGCCTCGCCGGTCGAGGTTTTCGCTGCGCTTGCCGATGACAGTCGGTGGCAGGTTCTGGTTGCCCTGGGGCGCCGGCCCGCGTCGGCGTCAGGGCTGGCAGACGAGCTCCCGATCAGCCGCCAGGCCATCGCCAAACACCTGAGAGTGCTCACCGATGTCGGCCTGGTGGTGGCCACCCGGGTCGGGAGGGAGATCAGGTACGAGACGGTGGGGGCTCGGCTCAGTGAGGTGGCGCGGCGGCTCGACGGCATCGCGGCGGGCTGGGAACGCCGGCTTGCCAGGATCAAAGACGTTGTCGAGCAGGATGGTTCAATGTAGCTGCCGGGTCTTCGCGCGAGCGCTCATCCCAAGTCCCGCGATAGCAGATCCGCCGTCGTCTCCCGGCGTACCAGCATCCGCGCGGCGCCGTCGCGCACCGATACCACCGGAGGCCGCCCGACCATGTTGTAGGTCGAGGCCATGCTGTGTTGGTAGGCGCCGGTGCAGGCCACGGCCAGCAGGTCACCGGCATGGATGTCCGCGGGCAGTTCCACATCGCGCACGATCTCGTCGCCCGACTCGCAATGGCGGCCCACCACCGTGGCCACCATCGTCGGTCCCAGCGGGTGGCGATTCGCCAGGGCCACAGTGTATTTCGCGCCATACAGGGCGACCCGCGGGTTGTCGCTCATGCCACCGTCCACCGCGACGAACGTGCGGCCGCCCGGCTGGGTCTTCACCCCGTGAACCCGGTACAGCGTCACCCCCGCTCGCGCACTGATGGCCCGGCCGGGCTCGACGACCAGACGTGGCCGCGGAAAGCGTTCGGCCGCGCACGCCCCGGTCAGCTCGTCGTCGACGACGGCGGCGAACGCGCCGATGTCGAGGGCCGCTTCCCCGCGGACGTACGGAACCCCGTGGCCGCCACCGATGTTGAGCTCCGTCAGCACCAGGCCGTGTTCGGCACGGATGTCTGCCATGGCGCCGATCAGGCGCCGCACCGCCACTCCGAAGGGGGCGGGATCGGTGATCTGCGAACCGATATGGCAGTGCAGGCCAACCAGATCGAGATTCGGGGTGGCCAGAATGCGGGCAGCGGCGCGGGCAGCCCGACGGTCGGCCAGAGCGAAGCCGAACTTCTGATCGGTCACGCCCGTGGTGACCGCCCGGTGCCCGTGGATGTCGATGTCGGGGGTGACCCGGATCAGTACCGGCTGGGGCCGGCGCACCAACCCGGCCAGGTAGGTGATCTCCATCGGCGAGTCGATCACGATCCGGCCCACCCCGACGTCGATGGCATCGCGCAGCTCGTCACACGACTTCGCGTTGCCGTGCATCACGATGCGCGCCGGGTCGACCCCGCCGGCCAGGGCTGTCGCGAGTTCGGCCGCAGAGCAGACATCCACTCCGAGGCCCTCCTCGGCGGCCCAGCGAGCGACGGCCGTGGTCAACAATGACTTGCCGGCGTAGACCACCTCGGTCTGACCGAGGGCGGCGCGGTAGCGTCGGGCACGGGTGCGGAAATCGGTTTCGTCCAGAACATAGGCCGGAGTGCGGTACTCGTCGGCGATGTCGGCCAGCGCCACCCGGCCCACAGTGATCCGACCCAACTCGTCGACACCCGTCGTCAGTGGCCAGATGTTCGGGTCGAGCCGCGGTCGGGTGGTGTCGCGAAGTGAGGGCAGGATGTCCAGCAGGGTCATGACTCCACCGTGGGCCGTGGCGGCGGACCTGTCAGCAAGCTTGACGTTTCCTTGACGTCACCGGGGCCGATCCTGACGTGTTCAGGCCCTGCCGAAGGACTTCGTCTCCGTCGCCGTCGCGATGAACCCGTTGCCTTTGACGGGATCGGCCATCCGGCAGGCGAGCAGGATGTCGTCGGTGTGCACGCACGTGGCATTGCCCGCGTCGAAGCGTTGGCCGGCCGGGAGCATCGGTACTTCGTCCGCGGTGAGGCCGTCGACCGGGCTGAGCGGCTCTGCGGTACGGGTGAAGCTCATCGGTATCGCGCCGTTGGTCGTGCCGTAACTGAACAGGTGCGCCAGGTTGGCATCGTTGGGCGCTCCGACGAAGGGGCCACGGCAATCCAGTGCGTACATCGCGCGGTGCTGGGTGGTCATGCAGGCGAAGCCGTCGGGGGTGCGAAATCCCTGGACCGGAAATCCCTGGCCTTCACGCAGGACATACTGCGTCGGATCGACGGCGGGGTAGGCGGCGAAGTCGGGGACCCCGTCCGGTCCGAGGTGCGTCGGTACTGCCTCGTGCGTGGATTCCGACGAGTGCCGGCCGGTCAGCCAGATGATCGCGAGCGCCACCGTCAGCACGACCGCGAGCGCCGCCGCCCACCGCTTCATCGGTCCATGATCTCCCCGGACAGAGCGGGACGGAGCCGAATTCCCGGCCCCGTAGAATGGCGTCATCATGACCGCACCGGGGCACAACCATGTCCAGACCCCGATCGCGGGTCTCGTCGAGCTGGCATTAACCGATCCGTCTCTGCAGGACGTCCTTCGCCGCGCCGCCGACCGGCCCGCTGATCTCGCGCTCGTCGGGCCAGCCAGCGCCCGCGTGCTGGTGGCTGCCGGGCTGGCCCAGCAGGGCCCGTTGCTGGTGGTGGCTGCCACTGGGCGCGAGGCCGACGATCTGACCGCCGAGTTGCGAGGCGTCGTCGGCGATGCCGTCGCACTGTTCCCCTCCTGGGAGACGCTGCCGCACGAGCGGTTGTCCCCGGGGGTCGAGACCGTCGCTGCCCGATTGTTGCTGTTGCGCCGGCTGGCTCGTCCCGAGGACGAGACGCTGGGGCCGCCGCTGCGGGTGGTGGTCACCACCACGCGTTCGCTGCTGCAGCCGATGGCCCCCGACGTGGTGGATACCGAGCCGGTCACGCTCACCGTCGGTGCGGAGGCCGAGTTCGAGGCCGTCGTCGCCCGCCTGGTCGACCTGGCCTACACCCGCGTCGACATGGTCGGCAAACGCGGGGAGTTCGCCGTGCGCGGTGGCATCCTCGACATCTTCGCGCCCACTGCCGAGCATCCGGTCCGTGTCGAGTTCTGGGGCGACGAGATCTCCGAGATGCGGATGTTCTCGATCGCCGACCAGCGTTCGATCCCCGAGATCCCGGTGCACAACGTCGTCGCAGTGCCATGCCGCGAACTGCTGATGACGCCGGATGTGCGCCGCCGTGCTGCGGTGCTTTCTCAAGAACACCCCACCCACGAGAACAGCGTGCCGGGCAGCGTGCCCGACATGCTGGCCAAGCTCGCCGAAGGCATCCCGGTCGACGGGATGGAGGCCCTGCTGCCGTTGCTGCATCCGGTGCAGCCGACGACGCTGACGCACCACCTCCCCGAGGGTGCCCCGGTGCTGTTGTGCGACCCGGAGAAGGTGCGGACCCGGGCCGCGGACCTGATCAAGACGGGCCAGGAATTCCTGGAGGCGTCGTGGTCGACGGCAGCCGTCGGCGGGGATGCCCCCATCGACCTCGAGGCGCTGGGTGCGTCCGGGTTCGTTCCGTTCGAGCAGGCCCGTGAGGATTCCGTGGCCGGCGGTCATCCGTGGTGGACGCTGAGCCAGCTGCCCGACGGCAAGGCCACCGAACTCGACCTGCGGCCGTCTCCATCGGCCCGCAGCCAGCAGAGCCTTGAAGAGATCTTCGCGATGCTGCGCGCCCACGTGGCCACCGGTGGCTACGCCGCGGTGGTCACCCCGGGCGCCGGTACGGCGCACCGCGTGGTGGAGCAGCTCGGCGATTCCGACACGCCTGCAGGCATGTTGGAACCGGGGACGGCACCCAAGGCCGGTGTGGTCGGGGTGCTCAAGGGGCCGTTGCACGACGGTGTGATCCTGCCCGGAGCCAACCTCGTCATCATCACCGAGACCGATCTGACCGGTAATCGGGTGACGGCCTCAGAAGGCAAAAAGCTTGCGGCCAAACGACGTAACGTCGTCGATCCGCTGGCGCTGACCGCCGGCGATCTGGTGGTGCACGATCAGCACGGCATCGGCAAGTTCGTCGAGATGACCGAGCGGGTGGTCGGCGGAGCGCGTCGTGAGTACCTGGTGCTGGAGTACGCGTCATCCAAACGAGGTGGCGGATCGGACCGGCTGTACGTGCCGATGGATTCGCTGGATCAGCTGTCGCGCTACGTCGGCGGTGAAGCGCCGTCGTTGTCGAAGCTCGGCGGCAGCGATTGGGCCAATACGAAAACCAAGGCTCGCAAGGCGGTTCGGGAGATCGCCAGTGAGCTCGTCGCGCTGTACGCCAAGCGGCAGTCCGCGCCCGGGTATGCGTTCGGTCCGGACACTCCATGGCAGAACGAGATGGAGGATGCGTTCGGCTTCACCGAGACCATCGACCAGATGACCGCGATCACCGAGGTCAAATCCGATATGGAGAAACCGGTTCCGATGGACCGGGTGATCTGTGGCGATGTGGGTTACGGCAAGACCGAGATCGCGGTGCGGGCGGCGTTCAAGGCCGTGCAGGACGGCAAGCAGGTTGCTGTGCTGGTGCCCACGACATTGTTGGCCGATCAGCATCTGCAGACCTTCACCAACCGGATGGCGGGTTTTCCGGTGACGGTCAAGGGATTGTCGCGGTTCACCGATCCGGCGGAATCGCGGGCCACCATGGAGGGAATGAAGGACGGTTCGGTCGACGTCGTGATCGGCACGCACCGGCTGCTTCAGACCGGGGTGACCTGGAAAGACTTGGGCCTCATCATTGTTGACGAGGAACAGCGCTTCGGCGTCGAACACAAAGAGCACATCAAGTCGATGCGTACACACGTCGACGTGCTCACGATGAGCGCCACCCCGATCCCACGCACCCTGGAGATGAGCCTGGCCGGCATCCGGGAGATGTCGACAATCCTGACCCCGCCCGAAGAGCGCTATCCGGTGCTGACCTATGTCGGCCCGCACGACGACAAGCAGGTGGCCGCGGCGCTGCGTCGTGAGCTGCTGCGGGATGGTCAGGCGTTCTACATCCACAACCGGGTGCGCACCATCGACCAGGCCGCGGCGCGGATTCGTCAGATGGTGCCCGAAGCCAGGGTCGTCGTCGCGCATGGACAGATGAACGAGGAGACCCTGGAGAAGACCGTCGAGGGCTTCTGGAACCGCGAGTACGACATTCTGGTCTGCACCACGATCGTCGAGACCGGCCTGGACATCTCCAACGCCAACACGCTGATCGTCGAACGGGCCGACACCTTCGGGTTGTCACAGCTGCATCAGCTGCGTGGCCGGGTGGGGCGAAGCCGCGAACGCGGATACGCCTACATGCTCTACCCGCCCAATTCACCGCTGACCGAGACCGCCTACGACCGGTTGGCCACTATCGCGCAGAACAACGAGCTGGGTGCGGGCATGGCGGTGGCCATGAAGGACCTGGAGATCCGCGGCGCGGGCAACGTGCTCGGCGCCGAGCAGTCCGGCCACGTGGCCGGGGTGGGCTTCGATCTGTATGTGCGACTGGTGGGCGAGGCTGTCGAGGCCTACCGAGCTGCTGCCGACGGGAAAACCGTTGCCACAGCGGAGGAGCCAAAGGAAGTGCGGGTCGATCTGCCGGTCGACGCTCACCTGCCGCCCGAGTACATCGGCAGTGATCGGCTGCGACTGGAGGGCTACCGGCGGCTCGCGGCGGCGACGGATGAGGACGCGGTGAAGGCCGTGGTCGACGAGCTCGTCGACCGTTACGGCCCGTTGCCCGAGCCGGTGAAGCGGCTGGTGGCGGTAGCCCGGTTGCGGCTGCTGTGCCGTGAGTACGGCATCACCGAGATCGGTGCGGTGTCGGCATCGACGATCAAACTGTCGCCGCTGGTCCTTCCCGATTCCGCGCAGTTGCGGCTCAAGCGGATGTACCCGGGTGCGCACTATCGGGCCACCACCTCGGTGGTTCAGGTGCCGATCCCGCGTGAGACCGACGGCATCGGCTCCCCGCGGATACGTGACCTCGACATTGTCCGCATGGTGGCCGGCCTGGTGTTGGTGCTCCACGGGCAGACCGAGGGCAGCATCGACATCACCGCGGGCCTGTAATTTTTTTCTCGCATCTTATTGCCTGGTCGCGGCGCCTTTCTGGCGTCTGCGCCTCACCGTATCCGCGAAGCGCTGTTAACGCACCGACACGGGGATCCGACATATATGCGGGGGGTCAAGGTATTGCGTAGTCGTCTGCAGAGAAGGCGGCGAGATCGTCGGCCATAGGGCGGTCATGCAATTTCCCAAACCGAACATCACGCGATTGACGTCTATTGGCGACAGATCGCGGTGAGGCAAGGCGAAGGAGTGACCATGAACTTCAAGAAGTTCGCAGTAACCACAACGATGGCCGGAGCACTGGGATTGGGCGCGTTTGGCCTGGGTACAGGCCTGGCGCAGGCCGTTCCGAACGTGCCCACGCCGCCTCCGGTTCCCGGTCCGGCGGTGCCCAATGTGGGCACGCCGAATGTGTATGTGCCGGGTGTCAACGTTCCTGATGTGAACGTTCCGAGCGTTAATGCTCCTGATGTGAATGTTCCAAGCGTGAATGTTCCCGATGTAAATGTGCCGACGGTGAATGTTCCCGATGTAAATGTGCCGGCGGTGAATGTTCCTGATGTGAACGTTCCGAGCGTGAATGTTCCTGATGTGAATGTTCCAAGCGTGAATGTTCCCGATGTGAACGTTCCGACCGTCAGGTTTCCCGAGGTAGATAATTTCTTCGGGCAGCCGAACGGAAACATCGCGCCGGGTCAGTTGACGAACTCACCGACCATCAACGGTGTTGCGAATCCGTTCTTCGGAATCGCGCCTGGTCAGCTCAAGACGCTGCCCACAGTGAATGGAGTCGCCAACCCGTTCTACGACGAGACGCCGGGCCACTGGGTGATCCCGGAGGGCCAGTTCCCGCCGGAGTCGTAAACCACGGCCTGTGACATGATGGCCGCCTTGCCTTCGGGCAGGGCGGCCATCCCGTGTGGCTGCCGCCCGGTGCGGGCGAATCGCCGCGTTGGCCGTGCTCACGACGTACGTCGAAGTCGGGCACAGTGTTGGTATAACCGAGATCAGCAAATCTCGTCGAAATGGAAGGGGTGGGGCTCGATGACCGTCGTATTGGTCGACCCGCGCCGCCCTTCGCTGATCCCTGTCGACGCGATCGATCTGCTCACCGGCGATGTGCAGTACACCGAGGAAATGCCCGTCAAGGTGCCGTGGTCGCTGCCGGCGGCGCGACCGGCCTATGACGGTGAAGATGCTCCCGTTCTGCTGTCCTCCGACCCGGAGCATCCCGCGGTCAAGGCCCGTTTGGCGGCCGGGGACCGGTTGATCGCCGCCCCGCGGGCGCAGGCCGGGGAGCGGCTCGTGGACGCCGTCGCGATGATGGACAAGCTGCGTACCGACGGGCCGTGGGAAAGCGAGCAGACCCACGACTCCTTGCGTCGCTATCTCCTGGAGGAGACTTACGAGCTCTTCGACGCGGTGCGCGGCGGCAATGCCGACGAGCTGCGCGAGGAACTCGGCGATGTGCTGCTGCAGGTGTTGTTCCACGCCCGCATCGCCGAGGATGCGCCCGTTCACCCGTTCAACATCGACGATGTCGCCGATTCGCTGGTGCGCAAGCTCGGCAACCGGGTCCCGGCAGTCCTTGCCGGAGAATCGATTTCCCTGGATGAGCAGCTGGCTCAGTGGGAGCAGCGCAAGGCACAGGAACAGAAGGTGAAAGCCCGCGGGTCGTCGATGGATGACGTGCCCACGGGGCAACCAGCTCTGGCACTGGCGCAGAAAGTGCTGGCCCGGGTGGCCCAGGCTGGGCTGCCCGGCGACCTGGTGCCGGTTGCGCTGACCTCGGTGGTGGTTTCTGCGGATGCCGATGCCGAGAATGATTTGCGCAGCGCGGTTTTGGGGTTCATGGATACCGTGCGGGTGGTGGAGTCCGATGTCGCGGCGGGTCGCCGTGGCGAGGACGTTCCCGAGGAACTCGACGTGACACCGCTGGGGTCGATCACCGAGGACGAGTGGCGGACCTACTGGCCGCGGGCGGTTGTCGAGCCTGAGCCCGAGCCTGATGCGGACGGCGAGCTCGGGGACGATGACGAGGATGCCGCTCCAGTCGAGGACGTCGCGGACACCGAGGAAGCTGACGCCGACGCGGATGATTCGGACTCTGAGGGCGACGCGGCCGACGACGCAGCTGAAGAGGGCGCTTCAGTCTCCGAGGGCGACGAGGCCGACGAGGGCGATCACCCTTAGCGATTGACGCCGCCCTCGTTTGTAACGTCAGGGCGGTTTCCGGCCGGTTTCTCCGCCACCACGTTACAAACGCGGGTCGCGGCGGACCGTTCTGGGCTGTTTCAACGGAGGTTCGGCCACTGCGAAGTTTGGCCCGTCCATCCTGACGGCGTGCCAGCAGCTTGCCACCTCGGGGCCCCGTTACCGTGGGGCCATGACGATGCTGCGGACCGCCACCACCGTCCTCGCGCTGGTCGTGGGAATGGTGGTTGCACCGCAGGCCCTTGCGGACTGCGCGGCCACGGGATGTGATCTGCGCTCGCGCATCGCGGCGGCAGATTCCTACCTGGCGTCGCGGCCGGGCACCGTCGGCTATGTCCTACGTGATCGCGCCGCAGGCACACGGTACGCCAATCCCAATGCGAACCAGATGATCTGGACCGCCTCGACCATCAAGCTGGCCATGGTCGTCGATCTGCTGACCCGGGAGCGTGCCGGAGCACTGCGGATGTCGGGCAATGACCGGCAGCTCATGGTGAACATGCTGCGCAACTCCGACAACGACGCGGCCGATGCGCTGTGGACCCGGTACGGCGGCGCGGACCACAAGGCGTTCAACGCCGGCTTCCCGCGCTACGGCATGACGGATCTACGGCCGCAACCGGGGTTCGGTGACATGTTCCCCTACTGGGGCTTCCAGAAGTCGACCGCCAATGATCTCGACCGGTTGATGAACTACACACTGACCCAACTGAATCCGTCCGATGCGGCCGCGGTGGTGGCCGAGATGCGACGGGTCGGCGGGGAGCAACAGTGGGGCGTCTGGGGTGCGGGGCCGTCGATGAGCCCCGGCAACAAGAACGGGTGGTCGCAGGAACAGGGCGGCTGGGTCATCAACTCGGTCGGCTTCGCCGGGCCCGATCAGCGCTACACGTTGGCGATCATGAACGGGCTCAACGGGCAGGGCGGCTACGACGACGGCGTCGCAACCACCACCCGGCTCAGCCAGATCCTGCTCGGCGCGTGACCGCGCCGCGCGGCCTCTCTATTCGGCCAGCGCCTGGTCGAACAGCGAGGTCAGATCGTCATAGCTGTGTGGCTGGATGCGCTCGCCGTTGAGAAAGAACGTCGGCGTGCCCTGCACGCCCAGGGCGCGGCCGTCGGCCACATCGAGTTGGACGCGGGCGGCGGTGGCCGGGTCGCTGTAGGACTTGTCGAATGCGGTCATGTCGAGACCGAGTTCTGCTGCGAAGCCCCGGAATACCTCGTCCGCCGGATCCTGCTTTTCGCCCCATTGATCTTGGGCGTCGTACATCTTCTTGTACATCGCCTCGAGCTTGTCCTGCTGGGCGGCGGCCTCGACGGCGCGTGCCGCTCGTTCGGCGTTGTAGTGAGCGCTGAGCGGGAAGTACCGGATGACGAAGTTCACCCGGTCGCCGTACTCAGCCCGCAGTTGCTCTATGGAGGGATACACCGCGCGACAACCTTCGCATTCGAAGTCGAGGAACTCCACAAATGTCACGTCGCTGTCGGGAACGGAGTTCAGCCGATGGCTGTTCTCACGGACCACTTGGCCGGATCCGACGGCGGCCACCGGTGGCGGGCCGCCGCGATCACGAGTCGACTGATACACGAAGACGCCGATGGCCAGCACCGCGATTGCCAGTGCGGTGAGCAGTATTCGGGTGTTGCGCGTCATCGGGTCAGTGCCTCACTCGAACAGCGTCGAACCCCAGTACCCCGAGCTGTCACCGTCACGCAGCCCGGGCGGGCAGGCGAAGATGGCTGTACCGGTGTGGGTGATGTACTCGTTGAGCAGATCCTTGCGGGACAACTCGCGCTGCATCGGGATGAATTGCTTCTCGGGGCTGCGCACGAACGCGATGAAGAACAGGCCCGCGTCCAGGTGGCCGAAACCGTCCGAACCGTCGGTGAAGTTGTAACCGCGACGCAGGATCTCGATGCCGCCGAGGTGCTCGGCCGAGGCCAACCGAACGTGTGCATCCTTGTCGATCTTCGGATCGCCCTTGCCGTCAGTGATCTCGAAATTGAGCTCGTCGAATTCCTGCTGCAACCCGTTGGGGGCGCCGCTGCCCTTCTGCCGGCCGATCACCCGTTCCTGCTCCAGAAGTGTGGTGCGATCCCAGTTCTCGATGCGCATCCGGATCCGTCGGGTGATCAGGTAGCTGCCGCCGGTGAGCCAGGCCGGCCCGTCACCCTCGCCCACCCAGACGTTCTTGTCGAGCAGATCGGTCTGATCGGACTTGAGGTTGTTCGTTCCGTCCTTGAACCCGAACAGGTTTCGTGGGGTGGCCTGGTCCCGGGTGGTCGACGAGGTACGGCCGAACCCCAGCTGTGAGTACCGCACCGCGACCGTGCCGAACCCGACGCGGGCCAGGTTGCGGATCGCATGCACCGCGACCTGGGGATCGTTGGCGCACGCCTGGACGCAGATGTCGCCCCCGCTACGGGCCGGATCCATGGTTTCGTTGGGGAACTTCGGCAGATCCTTGAGTTCGGCGGGCTGCTTGTCGGCGATGCCGAAGCGGTCCTTACCGTCCTTGCGGAAGAACGACGGCCCGAACCCGATCGTCAGGGTCAGCTGTGAGGCCGGAAGTCCCAGTGCCTCACCGGTATCCGAGGGTGGCGCATACGGATTGCCGTCCACGGCGCCGCCGTCTTCGGTCTCCTCACCGCGCGTCATCCGCTCGGCCATCTGCGTCCACTGCTTTAGCAGTGCAACGACGTCCTCGCGGTTGTCGGTGGTGACATCAAAGGAGCAGAAGTGCATCCGGTCCTGCGCCTCGGTGATGATGCCTGCCTGCCGGTCACCTCGAAACGGGACCGGCCCCTGCAGGACACCGTGCGGGACGCTGGCCGCCGAAGCGCGGCCGGCCAGCGCACCTGCGCCGGCCGCACCGACTACCGCGGCGGTGACTCCGGCCGCACCGAACAGCTTGCGCCGGGAGAATCCGGCGGACTGCTCGGCATCCGGGGTGGATTCCGGAGAATCACTGCTTGGCGATGACACCCTGTACCTGGCTCACTTCTTTGCTCAGCGCGTCGATGGCGCGCGACAGTTCCTGACGTTGCGGCTCGGTCACCTTGTCGTAGGAGACGAAGCCGTCGCCGTCACGATACTTCTCCAGCAACTTCTCGACGTCGGCGAAGCGGGCGTCCACCCGCTTGCCCAGCTCGGCGTCGCGCTCGTCGAGGATCGGCCGCACCGAGGCCACCGCGGTCTGCGAACCTTCGACGTTGGCCCGGAAGTCCCACAGATCGGTGTGGCTGAAGATGTCCTCTTCGCCGCTGATCTTGCTCATGGCGATCTCGTCGAGCAGACCCTGTGCACCACCGGCGATCTGGGTGGAGTCGATGGTCCAGTCCGGTGCCTTGACCCCGGCCTGGAGTTCCTTGACGTCGGCGATCAGCTGATCGCCGAGGGCGTTGGCGTCCGGTTGCAGGCCGGTGACCCACAGCTGCTTCTCCAGCGCGTGGAAGCCGGTCCACTTCTGCCCGGGCTCGAGGTCGGCCTCACGCAGGTCGACTCGCGGATCGAGGTCATTGGGGAAGGATTCGGCGACCGGCTCGATGCGCTCCCAGTAGACGCGCGAGGTCGGGTAGTGCGCCTTGGCCTTTTCGACGTCCTTGGCCTTGACCGCGGCGACAAATTCCTCTGTCGCCGGAACCAGGGCGTCGACCTGGCTGATCACGTAGCGCTTGTAGTTGTCGGCGGCGTCCTTGAACTTGCCCTCGGTATCGACCTGCACGGCCTCACCGGTGACCTCGAAGTTGCCGCGGATGCCCTCGCCGACCATGCCGGGCCGGCACGAGGTCTGGTACGTGCCGGGCTGGGTGAGTTGAACGATCAGCTGCCGCCGGAGTCCGGGGGAGATGTTCTCCACCTCGCCCATGACTCGCTCGCCCTCGCCGTAGACGTAGAACTCGGTGACCTTGTCGCCGGTGTTGGTGACCTCGAAGGTGCTGGGCCCGGTGGTCGCCGTCGTCCCGGACAACTTGCACTCGGTGTCGGAGGCGTCGACGGTGATCGTGCCCGCCTTGGCGTCGTCGCCGCTGGTGGTCTCCTTGGCCTGGCAGGCGCTCATCGAAATGCCGGCCAGCACCGCGGCGGTGGCCGCGAATCCGGTCTTGACGACAGGGGTCATCTTCACTTGGTCGACCTTTCGGGTGCGGTGGAGGTCTCCGGCTCGACGGTCGACTCGGAGGACGGCTCGGAAGTGGTTGAGGCGCCGGACGCGGCGCTGTGGGCGCGCAGCGGCTTCAGGAACAGCGCCAGCACCACCACGATGTAGGCCACCCACGCACCGAACTGCAGCACGGTCGGTGTGGGGTCGATGTTGAAGACGCCCTGGATGATCTCGCCGTACCAGGCCGACCAGTCGAACGCACCGCTCATGTCGAAGGCCTTGGCACTGAGCCCGGGGATCCAGCCGACGGTCTGCAGCGCCTTGATGCCGTAGGCCAGGATTCCGGCGGCCACCACGATCAGGAAGATACCGGTGTATTTGAAGAACTTGGCGAGGTTGATCCGGACGGCCCCGGCGTACATGCCGTAGGCGATCGCGGCGGCGATCAGCACACCGATGATCAGACCCATCAGCGGCCACAGCGTCTCGGCTTCGGCGTAGCCGACCATGAACAGCGCGGTCTCGACCCCTTCACGCCCCACCGCCAGGAAGGCCAGCAGTGCCACCGCCAGGCCGCCGGTCTCCAGCGCCTGCGACATGTCGCCGCGCAGCTGGCCCGACATCGAGGCCGACGCCTTCTTCATCCACAGCACCATGGTGGTGACGATGACGACGGCGATCAGTGAGGCGATGCCGGCGATGGCTTCGGCGCCCAGTCCGCTGATGGTGTTCTCACCGAACTGGATCACGAGGAAGACGGTGACGGTCATGGCAATCGCGGCGCCGACTCCCAGCCACACCCATTTGAGCGCGTCGCGGCGTTCGGATTTGACCAGAAACGCCACCAGGATCGAGACCACGATGGCGGCTTCGAGGCCTTCCCGCAAACCGATCAGGCCACTGCCGAATACCTGCGATGTGACGTTGGAGGCGGCCAGCGTGCTGGTCGGAACGTCCGAGATGACAGTCATCAAATCGTCCTCGTTCGACCGGGGTGAAAGCACCGTGAAAAATGTAGCCTTGCCTTGCCATAGCAAGGCGTGGCTCACCTTAGCAGGGGGGTCTGTGGGACCGGCTGACTTCACCTGCCGTTCTTCCGGCACGCCCCCGTCGCCCGACGCGTCCACGGTCGCGCATGCGACGATGGCCAATCAGACCGAGCGGGGTTGAGGGAGTCCGGTGTCGCCAGTGCGTTGGCTGCGGGCTGTCGCCGTTATTGCTGCGACAGCGCTGCTGTTGGCATCCAGCTGTTCGTGGCATCTGGGGACCCCAATTCCCGAAGGTGTGCCACCGCCGGCCGGGGATGCGGTGCCTGCGATCGATACCTATGCCAAGGGCCGACCGGCCGATCAGCTCCACGAATGGGCGGCGCAGCGAGCGCCCGCGATGGGCATGCCCGTCAACGCCCTGGAGGCCTACGCCTACGCCGCGCGCGTCGCCCAGGTGGAGAACCCCAACTGCAAGGTGGCCTGGACCACCTTGGCCGGCATCGGCATGGTCGAGAGTCACCACGGCACCTACCGCGGCGCGATGATCGCCCGCAACGGCGACGTCACGCCGCCGATCCGCGGCGTCCAGTTGGATGGGACGGCCGGCAACCTGCGCATTCCTGACACCGACAAGGGCAAGCTCGATGGGGATCCGCTGATGGACCGGGCCATGGGGCCGATGCAGTTCATCCCGGAGACCTGGGGTCATTTCGGGGTGGACGCCAACAACGACGGGGTCGTGAGCCCGGATAACTTCGATGACGCCGCGCTCTCGGCCGCCGGCCTGCTGTGCTGGTATGGCAAGGACCTGTCCACGCCGCGGGGCTGGATGACGGCGCTGAAGGCCTACAACAACTCCGACCAGTACGCCCGGATGGTCCGTGACTGGGCGACGGCGTATGCCGGTGGCCACGGCTTGTGACGCGCGTGGGTGACCCGCGTGACAAGCCCAAACACGCCGTCGCGCCCGCCACGATCTAGTCTCATCCCTACACGCCGGACTCAATAAGGAGAAGCCAGTGCCCATCATCGAGCAGGTTGGAGCCCGCGAGATCCTCGACTCCCGTGGCAACCCGACGGTCGAGGTCGAGGTGGCCCTGACCGACGGCACGTTCGCTCGGGCGGCAGTGCCGTCGGGCGCGTCGACCGGTGAGCACGAAGCGGTGGAGCTGCGCGACGGCGGCTCCCGCTACGGCGGTAAGGGCGTCGAGAAGGCGGTTGAGGCCGTTCTCGACGAGATCGCCCCGGCGATCATCGGCCTGGCCGCCGACGATCAGCGTCTCGTCGACCAGGCGCTGCTGGATCTGGACGGCACCCCGGACAAGTCGCGTCTCGGCGCCAACGCGATCCTCGGCGTCTCGCTGGCGGTGGCCAAGGCCGCGGCCGACAGCGCCGCGCTGCCGCTGTTCCGCTACCTCGGTGGTCCGAACGCGCACATCCTTCCGGTGCCGATGATGAACATCCTCAACGGCGGCGCTCACGCCGATACCGGGGTGGACGTCCAGGAGTTCATGGTCGCCCCGATCGGCGCTCCCTCCTTCAAGGAGTCGCTGCGCTGGGGTACCGAGGTCTACCACTCGCTCAAGTCCGTGCTCAAGAAGCAGGGCCTGTCCACCGGTCTCGGCGATGAGGGCGGCTTCGCCCCCGACGTCGCGGGCACCAAGGCCGCCCTGGACCTGATCGCCACGGCCATCGAGGCCACCGGGTTCAAGCTGGGCAGCGATGTGGCACTCGCGCTGGACGTCGCCGCCACCGAGTTCTACACGGACGGCACGGGTTACGCCTTCGAAAAGGAAACCCGCACCGCCGAGCAGATGGCGGAGTTCTACGCCGGCCTGCTCGACTCCTACCCGCTGGTCTCGATCGAGGACCCCCTGTCCGAGGACGATTGGGACGGTTGGGTGGCGCTGACCTCGGCCATCGGTGACAAGATCCAGCTGGTCGGCGACGACCTCTTCGTCACCAACCCGGAACGCCTCGAGGATGGCATCGAACGCGGCGCCGCCAACGCGCTGCTGGTGAAGGTCAACCAGATCGGCACGCTCACCGAAACGCTGGATGCCGTTGCGCTGGCACACAACAGCGGTTACCGCACCATGATGAGCCACCGCTCCGGTGAGACCGAGGACACCACCATCGCCGACCTCGCGGTCGCGGTGGGAAGCGGTCAGATCAAGACCGGTGCCCCGGCCCGCAGCGAGCGGGTGGCCAAGTACAACCAGTTGCTGCGTATCGAGGAGGCGCTGGGCGACGCTGCGCGCTTCGCGGGCGATCTCGCGTTCCCTCGGTTCGAGGCCAAGTAACGCAGGCGCCTGCGCCCCCACACGTCGATGCCTGAAGCGAAGCGGCCAGACCCGAAGCGACGGTCCCCAGCCTCCCGACCCGGCAAGCCGGGTAAGGCTGGGGAGTCGAATCGGCCGCGCGCTTCACAGCCCCGGCGCCGGGCGACCGAGTCCCGACCGGCACAGGCGGAACCGGTTGCCGACGAGACGGTCACCAAAGCCATTGCGGTGCAGGCGCAGCAGCAGGCCGAGCTGCAGTCAGAACAGCGGTTCGGGTCGACGGCGCGCCGAGCGGCGATCCTCGCCGCGGTGGTGTGTGTGCTGACGCTGACCATCGCGGGTCCGGTTCGCACCTATTTCGCCCAGCGCACCGAGATGAAACAACTCAAGGCCAGCGAGGAGCAGTTGCGCGCCAAGATCGCCGACTTGGAACAACAGAAGGTCAAACTGGCCGACCCGGTGTACATCGCGGCCCAGGCCAGGGAGCGGCTCGGCTTCGTCATGCCCGGCGACACTCCATATCAGGTGCAACTGCCGCCCGGAGCCATCGCGGCGGGCGAACCGGGCGAGCCTGTGCTGCCGGGATCTGCCGTGCCCGTGGGGCAGCCGTGGTACACCTCGCTGTGGCACACGATTGCCGATGAGCCCCATGGGGTTTCCCCGACCATCGGTGGACCACCGCCGGCACCGGGTGGACCACCACCACCCCCCGTTCCGCCACCAGCCGAGCCGTCCAGAGGTCCCAATGGTTGATCCCGCCGACATCGAGGCTGTGACACGGCAATTGGGCCGCGAGCCACGCGGCGTTCTTGAGGTCGCCTACCGCTGCCCCAACGGCGAACCCGGCGTGGTCAAGACCGCGCCGAAACTGCCCGACGGCACGCCATTCCCGACGCTGTACTACCTGACGCATCCGGCGCTGACTGCGGCCGCGAGCCGGCTGGAATCCTCCGGGCTGATGCGGGAGATGACCGAACGCCTGCAAGAGGATGAGGCCCTGGCCGCCGCGTATCGCCGGGCGCACGAGTCGTATCTGGCCGAGCGGGACGAGATCGAATCGCTGGGCACCACGTTCACCGGCGGCGGCATGCCCGACCGCGTGAAGTGCCTCCATGTGGTGATGGCCCATTCGTTGGCAAAAGGTCCCGGTGTCAACCCCTTTGGCGACGAAGCGCTCGCAGTGCTCGCGGTCGAGCCGGCGATGGCAGGAATCTTGGATCGAGAGGTGTGGGTTTGAGTCGGGTCGGCGCAATTGACGGCCCGCGCCGGGTCGGCGCAATTGACTGTGGCACCAACTCGATCCGCCTGTTGATCGCCGATCTGGTGGACGGCAAGCTTCACGATGTGCACCGTGAGATGCGGGTCGTACGGCTGGGGCAGGGCGTCGACGCCACCGGACAGTTCGCTCCGGAAGCCTTGGCGCGCACCGAATCCGCGCTTGCTGACTATGTGGCGCTGATGATCGAGCATTCGGTGACCGCGGTACGCATGGTCGCCACGTCGGCCGCGCGGGACGCCGGTAACCGTGACGAGTTCTTCGCGATGACCGCACGTCTGCTGGGCAAGGTGGTCCCGGGATCGGTGGCCGAGGTGATCACCGGTACCGAGGAGGCCGAGCTGTCGTTCCGTGGTGCGGTCGGTGAACTCGACCCTGCCGCAGGACCTTTCGTCGTGGTCGATTTAGGTGGCGGCTCCACCGAACTGGTGCTGGGCGAGACGGCCGTACAGGCGAGCTTTTCTGCCGACATCGGTTGTGTGCGGCTCACCGAACGGTGCCTGCACTCCGACCCCCCCACCGCGGACCAGGTGGAGCAGGCGCGGCTGGTGGCTCGTGACGGCCTGGCCGAGGCGCTTGCGGTGGTGCCGGTCGACGGTGCTCACACATGGGTGGGTGTGGCCGGGACGATGACCACGCTCTCGGCGCTGGCGCAGCGGATGACCGAATACGATCCCGAGGCAATTCACTTGTCCCGCATAGGTTTCGATGATCTGCTCGGAGTTTGTGAGCGGTTGATCGGAATGACCAAGGCCGAACGCCTCGCGCTCGGGCCGATGCATGCCGGCCGCGCTGACGTGATCGGTGGTGGTGCGATCATCGTCGAGGAGTTGGCGGCCGTTCTCAGCGATCGGGCCGGTATCGGTGAACTGGTGGTCAGCGAGCACGACATTCTCGACGGCATCGCGCTGTCGATCGCCTGACCTTTTCCCGCACTGATGGCGCTTCTTACGTTTCGAAAGCGCTTCTCCGCGCGCAGATTTCTACACCTGGGTTGTGATCCCACGCGATCGGCAGCCCTGGTGTAGAAAACCGCGGCGGGGCGCGGCGGGTGGTCGAACGGGCCACGCGGCGGCGCCTCATCGTTTTCTACCGTGGGGTCGTTGGACCACGCGATCGGCAGCCCTGGTGTAGACGGTATGAGGGGCTGGGGCCTCGCGCACATGTGAACGTGGGTTGCCGACAGGGTGGTCCTGGCCGGTAGAGCCACAAGATGTGGGAGGCCCCAGTGATACGTCAGCGTACGAGTGTTGGGTTGGATGTGCACGCGCGTTCGGTGTTCGGATGTGCTTTGGATGCCGATACCGGTGAGGTGTTCGAGCGCCGGTTGACCCCGGATACCGGGGAGATCCTGGACTGGTTGAGATCCTTGCCGGGCCGTGTCGCGGTGACCTATGAGGCCGGCCCGACCGGATTCGGATTGGCCAGGGTTTTGATCGCAGCCGGGATCGCGTGTTTGGTCGCGGCGCCCTCGAAGTTGATCCGTCCGGCCGGGGATCGGGTGAAGACCGATGCGCGGGACGCGGCGCATCTGGCCCGATTGTTGCACCTGGGACAGATCGTGGAAGTAGCCATCCCGACGGTGACCCAGGAAGCTGCCCGCGATCTGGTTCGTGCCCGTGAGGACTGTCGTGGTGATTTGATGACGGCCCGACATCGGCTGTCGAAACTGCTTTTACGGCAAGGAATCGTCTACAGCGGCGGGAGGGCCTGGACCGGCAAGCACGAGCTGTGGCTTCGTGCCCAACACTTCGACACCCCCGGGTTGGCGCTGGCCTATGACAGTGCCTTCGACGCGATGCTGGCATGCCGGGATCGGCGCGACCGTCTCGATGCGGCGATCGAGGCGATGGCCGCCGATTCGGAGTTCACCCCGGTGGTGACCCGGTTGTGTTGCCTGCGTGGCGTCGCGACGTTGACCGCGTTCGGGTTGGCCACCGAGGTCGGCGACTGGCACCGGCTGACCGGTCGCAGCATCGGGGCTTACCTCGGGTTGGTGCCCTCGGAGTACTCCTCGGGGACATCGCGGGCGCAAGGTGGGATCACCAAGACCGGTAACAGCCATGCCCGACGCCTGCTGGTCGAGGCTGCTTGGCAGCACCGCAGCCGCTACTGCCCGGGCACCGTGATGCGTCGACGCTGGGATGCCGCGCCGGCGAGCGCACGCGCGCGTGGCCACGCGGGCAATCAGCGCCTGCACCGCCGCTGGGCACGGTTTGATGACCGCAAGAAACCCGCGGTAGTCGCCAACACGGCGATCGCCCGAGAACTGGCCGGCTGGTGCTGGTCACTGGCAGTCCTGACGGACTGACCTTCCACAACTGTCCAGGTGGGTAGCTGAGGTTTGTCGACAAGCGTCTTGGAGTGACCCGCGGGTTTTCTACGAGCAATAGTGTTGTCTTGCAACACTATTACGCCCGCAATTGGTAGAGAAGCGGACCACTCCGACTCGAAAGTCCCGTCCTGCGGTAACCGAACCCGCGTATATCAGACTTGGCACGCGTCGATACGACACGCTCGACAACCCTCCACGCCCGACCTGGTCAACGAAGCGGCGGCCACGGCGACGGTCATGGCCGCCGCTTCACCCTGCCCCTTGACAAACCGATCTCCATATCAGAAAACGGCGGCGGGGCGCGGCGCAGCGGCCAGCGCAACACCCCACACATAAAACAACGGCCGAACGCGGTTGCCCGCGTCCGGCCGTCGCCTTGACTACCTAGATCAGGATGCAGTCCCGTGGTTGCTCGCCGGGGCGACCGCGGGGGCCGGGGCGGGCGTGATGACCGGCTGGGTGCCGGCCGGAACCAGCGCGGGCTCGGTGGCGGGAGCAGCCGGAGCGGCCGGAGCGCCCGGTGCCGGAGCAGCCGGAGCAGGAGCGCCCGGAGCAGCGGCGGGCGCACCCTCGGCGGGCACACCTTCTGCTGGCGAGATCGCGGTGGCGGCGTTACCCGCACCGGTGGCGGCCGGTGCACCCTCGGCGACCGGGGTGCCGTGAGCGACCGGGGTCGACTCGGTGCCCGGGGCCGGAGCGGCCGGAACCGCTTCGGTGCCGGCCGGGGTGGCGGCCGGAGCGCCCGGAGTGCCCGGAGCGGCGGGGGCTGCGGCCGGTGCACCCGGAGCGCCCGGGGTCGCGGCCGGCGAGAGCGCGGTAGCAGCGTTGCCTGCACCGGTGCCGGCGGGCGTAGCCGGAACGGCGGCGGGCGCGGGAGCCGGGGAGGCGGCGGCCGGAGCAGCATTCGGAGCACCGGCAGCCGGAGCTGCGGCAGGTGCCGGGGCGGCGGCCGGAGCGGCGGCAGGAGCCGGACGCTTCGGGGCGCCGGCGGCCGGGGCCGCGGCGGGCGTAGCGGTCTTGTCCCACGCCAGCACGTCATGGCCACCGGCGTTGTAGACGACGGACGTCGGCTGGTCGCCGGTGACGTCGAAGTAGATCTTGCCGCTGGTCTTCTGGCCCTGGGCGAGGGTGGCCGGGTTGACGCCCTGGGTGCTTGGCACCTGGAACAGCGCGCGGTAGTTCTGGCCGTCGGCGGCGCGGACGTTGAAGTTGGAGACGATCGGCGTCACCGAGCCCTGGAGGGCCTCGTTGGTCGCAGTGACCTCCCACAGGGTGCCGCGCGGGGTGTAGTTGATGGTGTCAGTGCTGGGCTTCAGGTCGGTCACAGTCCAGACCTGGGTACCGCCGTCCAGCTTGCCCTGGCCGCCGAGCGCAGCGGTGGTGACAGCACTGTCCTCGGCGTCGGCGAGCGCCATCGGGGCGCTGGCGACGATCGCCGCGGCGGCGATGGCCGCTCCGGCAAAGGCCGTACTGATGTTCGTCTTCTTCAAGGCGTTCACTCCTGACTGGTCCAAAGAAAGGTGGCAGGCCCCCCGGCAGTGGGACACCCACTTCATGCGAAGTTATCAGCTTAAGAGGACGGTTAGGAACAGTAGTTCACAGTTTCTGCCATCGGTGCCTGGCAGAAAGCGTCGTTGACCTGGTCCCGAACGCTGCTGGTCGGAACCGAATGTGACGATGACCAGCCGTTTTTCCCGCTCATCGAATCTCGATGAGCGGTAGTGCCCGGCCTACTGACAGGGACAGCCGTTGACGCCCCAGCGCAGGCCAGGCTTGCACGGCGCAGAACGGCGCGCACTGGTGTTGGGCAGTGTCCGACTGGCCGGAGCGGGTGCCGACGTGGACACAGCACTGGGTCAGCCGCTCCTCGATCATCGTGGACATGTCCATGAACGGTTTGACGGTCAGGCGCACCACGCGCTCGCCAAGCAGCTTGCGGATCTTGCGGCGGCGGCCCGGCAGTGCCGAGGACGCCAATGTCAGCAGTGTTCCCATACCCAGGTCGCAGCCCTCGCAGATGGCGCGCCAGACGTCACCGATTTGAGGGTGCGACAGGGACGACTGTTCCGAGAGCAGCCCGAGCAGTGACTCCTGAACGGCCATGCGCAGCTCGCGGGGGAGTTCGGCGTCGGCGATCCGATTGGACACCAGGCCCAGCTTGTCCTTGAGACTCTCGGTGCCGATCAGGGATACCAGCGAGCGCCACCGGTCGTTGTCGTCACGGACCAGATAGCCGACCGAGCAGCAGTGCGGGTGCGAGCAGGGCAGAGCGGTCAGGTCGCGCCAGGTGACGGCGCCGCCGGTCTGGGGTCCCAGCCGCTTGAGCACCCCGGTGTGGGTCAGTCGGTGCATGGGGTCGATCGCCCCTGACCGCCCGGAGCCGAACTGCGGCTGAATGGTGAGCCCACCGACGTACGGGGTGTCCAGGGCCAGCCGGACCATGTCGCCGATCTCGTCGTCGTTTACGCCCAGTGCAGTCGTCATCACCAGGGTTGTGAAGATCTCCCGCTCGGAGAGCCGTTGTAGGGCTTGGCTTTTGGTGCGACGAAGGTCGCCACCGCGGTGGTGGCGGTGGGCCTGCTCGGACAAACCGTCGTACTGCAGGTACACCTCGACGCGTTCGCGGTGCGCGGTGAGCAGATCCAGCAACGCGTCGTCGTTGGCGATGCGCACCCCGTTGCTGTTGATCAGGATTCGGGTGATCGGACGGGCCACCAGCTCATCGAGCAGTTCGGCGAGGTTCGGGTGCAGAGTGGGTTCACCGCCGCTGAGCATCAGGACGTCGATGCGGCCGTTCTCGCGGGCCAGCCGCTGATCGACGTTGGCGAGGACGTCAGCGGTGGGCACCACATGCCGCAGATCGGGCGAACTGTCGGTGAAACAGGTGGGGCAGCGCAGGTTGCAGGTCTCCGCGATGTCCTGCAGCAGGATGCAGGTGTGCTGGGTCTGCATCTCGGGCAGGCCACGCAGGTAGGCCGACGGGATCGGGTCGAAGTTCCCGGCGACGTCGGGGATGTGGGCCTTGGTCGGGGCGGTCCACTCCTCGAGGTAGGACAGGATCTCGGGGTCCTCGTCGTACAGGGTGCGTACCAACCCGTGTGTGCGGCAGCCGCGTTCGAGCCAGATATGCCCGTCGCGCTCGACCAGGATGCCGGCCAGGCGCACGACGTCGGCCAGCGGGCGCTCGGGTGCCTCGCTGTGGCAGTGCGGGCAGAACGCGGTGACGTAGCGGTGCAGGCGGTCGCCGCGCAAACCCATCCCGGTGCTCACCGGGCGTACAGCTCCGGGTTGACGCCGGTGCAGAAGCCTGCGGTGAATAGTGACATCAGGGCCCAGCCCACCATCAGTCCGATGCCGAGGCCCCTTGCCGTCGGATTCTTGGACATCAACATCAGGAACCCGCCGCCGAAGGCGACGGCGGCCAAGAACACTGCGGCCCCGCCGAGGACCAGGTTGGCGCTGCCGCCGGCGCTGTCGGTCGCGCCGGCGCCCATGAAGGCGACGAATCCGATCACCAGGTTGAGCGCGGCATAGATAAACGGACCGAGAATCACCATGAGGACGGAGATGCGCTGCGGGGGTTTCGGCGGTGGGCCGTACGAATAGGCGGTCGGGTACGGATATCCGGGGTAGCCCTGAGGCGGAGGTGGTGGCGGAGCGGGCTCGCCGTGATAGGCCGGTGGGATCCCTTGTGGTTCAAAGCTTTGGGGGCCGAAGGTAGGCGGTCCGGAAGGCGGTGGAACGAAGCCCTCGGGAGGCGTGTCATCGGGAGGATCGGGCGGTGTCGTCATGCGGGCACCTCCTCAGTGCGGGCTGGGTTGCGATAGTACCCGCGGCGGTAGCCGTACCACAGGCGAAATCCCAGGATCAGCAGCGATGGCAGCAGGAACCATTGCGGGCGGGTCAGATCCAGCCACACCGTCCCGTTGGCCCGGACGAACTCGACGAGGAAGCGGAACACCGCGTAGGCCGCGACGTACAGCACGAACAGCTCACCGGGCCTGCCGATCCGGGGACGCAGCCACAGCAACACGGCGAATGCGGTGAGCTGGAAGGCGATCTCGTACAGAAACGACGGATGCATCGCCAGGCCGGCCAGACATCCGGGACATTCAGGGGTGTCGGCCGGGGCGTGGATTCCCCACGGCAGCGTGGTGGGCCGTCCGGGCGCTTCGGTGAGGTGGCAGCCGATGCGGCCGATTGCCATGCCGAGCGCGACTGCGGGTGCGAACAGGTCGCCGGTCTTCCCGCGGTAACCGCCGAGACGCTTGGCGATCAGCACGCCGAGGTAGGCCCCGAGCAGTCCGCCGAGGATGCTGCGCGAGCCGAACTGCCAGGCCTGCGCCAGGGTCGGATTGGCGCTGAAGTCCAGGTGACGGATCCACCCGGTCAACCTCATCCCGATCGCACCACCGATCAGCGCGCCGGCCGCGGCGACCACGGACTGCTCGTTGACCGCGCCGCGCCGGCGGGCCTCGGTGACGAACACGAGCAGGGCGGCGAACACCCCGAGGGCGACGAACAGGTTGTGCACCCCGACGGTGACGGGCCCCAGGTGCCACTGCGCAGTCACCTGCCGAACCTAACCCGCGACCGCTTCACCCGGCCAGCGACAGTCCGGCGGCGACGGCGAATCCCAGCACGGCCGCCAGGCCGGCGTTTTCGCCGGCTTTCTCGGTGGCCTCCGGAATCATCGAGCCCACCAGCATGACCAGCAGTGCACCGGCGGCGAATCCGTTGATCCCGCCTTGCAATTGGGCGCCGGCGACATCCTGCAGCTGGTAGCCGCCCACGGTGGCCAGCGCGCACAGTGCGGCGATCGCGGCCCATCCGCCCACGATCCGGCGGGCCGGTTCTCCGGCGGATCGCATGTCGCTGGCCGACCCGATGGATTCGGGCAGGTTCGACACGAAGATGGAGACCACCAGCGCCAGGCTGACACCGGCCCCGGTGGCGATACCGATGCCGAGCGCGGCCTGTTCGGGAATGCCGTCGAGTAGGGCGCCCAGCAGCAGGGGCAACCCGGCGGTCTGGGTTCCCTTGCGGCCCATCCGATCTACTGCTTTGTCCGCGAGGTAGAACACCACGGCCCCGAGGGCCAGGCCGAGCGCCACGGCCCAGCCGCCGCTGGCTCGGAAGCCTTCCTCGGCGAGCTCGAAGGAGATGCTGGAGATGAGTGCCCCGGCTCCGAAACCGAGCACGAGGCCGACGAGACGTCGATTCCAGTCGCGGACGACACCGGCGACCGCGCCGATGAGCAATGAGGATGCGGCGACCAGGCCCCAGGTCAACGCGGTGAGCACAGCCGCAGCATAAGACAGCGATGGCTCAGAACCGGGGATGCAGGAGTGGTGAGAAATGTGGCGAAGCGCGAAATCGCACGACCGATCGGTGCGATCGATGAGGTGATGGCCCGATGATCAGGCGGCGTAGGGGCTACGGGTGGTGACCTGTCGCCGGTTGCCCGGACGACAGGCCACCGACGGCGTCAGCGCCGTGCGTTGCAGTTCGGGGGGTTTCCGCAGTGGTGGCCACCGTCGCAGGCATTACAGCGACAGGTGCAGGATCCCTTGGTTGCCATGCGCATCGTCGTTCAACTCCTCACTGTTCGGGTGCCGCCGGTATGACCGGCAGCAAACTCCCGAGTATGGGCGGACATCAACATATAACGACTTCACAATAGTTCGCTCCACGGTGAAAATAAAGGATTCCCTAAACTGCGCGGCTTTTTGCGCGACGGTTATTTCGGCTGCGGACACGCCGGTGAACAGTGCGTGAAACTCTTTGGCTGCGGCGGCTTTAGGGGCTCAGGCGGAGGTGTCGCGGGCGCCGAGCCGGAGGTGCTCGATGTGGTAGATGGCCTCGTCGAGCAGTAGGGCGACGTGGTTGTCGTAGAGCCGGTACACGATGTTGCGACCGGACCTGTCACCGGTGACGAGGCCTAGCGCCCGCAATAACCGGAGTTGATTGGAAACCGCGGGTTGCTCCATGCCGACTGCGGCGGACAGTTCGGTGACCGAGCACGGCGATTCCCGGAGTCGGGTCAGGATCAGCAATCGGTTGGGGGAGGCCAGGGCCTGCAGCGTCTCGGCGACTTTGGTCGCGGAGGCGGCGTCGAGGGACGCTGCCGGCGTCGCGTGCCCCTCAACTCCGTGGCCCATGGCACTCATTCAAGCATGCGGAACAAACATGGTTGATACATTTCAATCTTTACATGTATAAATGTATGCGCTGTAGGGGCCGAGCACGAACGAGAGGTGTCGTCGATGACCGCTCTGTCGACCGACCGGTCGCCGCTGTCCGGCGCCGACGCGGGGCCCGCAGGTTCACGCGGTGTCGGTGCATGGATGTGGTCCCTGGATTCGGTGCGTTGGGCGGCCGCAGCCCTTGTGCTGATGCTGTGCGGCGTGCTCGCGCAAGCGGCGAATGCTCCGCAACCGCTGTGGTGGACCCTGTATCTGGCGTGTTATCTCGCCGGCGGCTGGCAGTCGGCGGTATCCGGTGTGCAGGCGCTGCGTGCCCGCACGCTCGATGTCGACCTGCTGATGATCCTCGCGGCGATCGGTGCGGCAGCCATCGGGCAGGTGTTCGACGGCGCGCTTCTGATCGTCATCTTCGCGACGTCGGGCGCGCTGGAGGACGTGGCCACCGCACGCACCGAACGTTCGGTGCGTGGTCTACTCGACCTGGCTCCGGCCGACGCGACCGTCCTCGACGAGGACGGCACCCATCGCGTCGTCGCCGCAGGTTCTCTGCGCCTCGGTGACCGAATCCTCATCCGGCCCGGGGAACGAATCTCGGCTGACGGCACCGTGTTCGGTGGATCCTCGGACGTCGACCAGTCCTCGATCACCGGTGAACCGTTGCCGGTCGCCAAACAGGTGGGCGACGACGTCTTCGCCGGGACGCTCAACACCACCGGGGCCATGCAGGTCACCGTCACCCGCGACCCTTCGAGCACGGTGATGGCGCGCATCGTCGCGGCGGTCGCCGAGGCTTCGGCAACCAAGGCCACCACGCAGCTGTTCATCGAGAAGATCGAACAACGCTATTCGGTGCTGGTGGTGGCTGCCACCCTGGCGCTGTTCGCGGTGCCGTTGGTGTTGGGTGCGGATCTGCGCTCAACTCTGCTGCGCGCCATGACGTTCATGATCGTGGCGTCGCCGTGTGCTGTGGTGCTCGCGACCATGCCGCCGCTGTTGTGCTCGATCGCCAATGCCAGCCGGCACGGAGTGCTGGTGAAGTCCGCGGTCGCCATGGAACGACTGGCCGATACCGACGTCGTCGTGCTCGACAAGACCGGGACCTTGACCACGGGAGCCCCGCGTGTCGTGCAGATCGTGGGGCTGCCCGGTGGCGACAGCGGCGACGTCCTCGCAACTGCCGCTGCCGCAGAGCAATTCAGCGAGCATCCCATCGGACGCGCCATCGTCGCCGAGGCGGTGATACGAGGCATCCGGATTCCGGAGGCCACCGATTTCACCGCCCGCGCGGGTCGTGGTGTCCGGGCGGTCGTCGATGGGCGCACCGTCGAGGTCCTGAGTCCGGCGACGTATCGAGGCCCAGCGGTCCCGGACGTGGCCGAGATCGAGGCCACCGGGGCGACTGCTGTCGTCGTCACGGTCGACGGGGAGGCGAGCGGGGTGGTGGGTCTGCAGGATCGGGTGCGCCCGGGTGCCGCGGATGCGGTCCGGAAGCTGCACGCGCTCACCGGATGTCAGCCGGTTCTGCTCACCGGTGACAACCAGGTGGCGGCGTCGCGGCTCGCCGAGCAGCTGGGCATCGAGGATGTGCGGGGTGGTCTGCTGCCCGACGACAAGGCCGCTGCGGTCCGGGAGTTGGAATCCGGTGGACGGCGCGTGCTGATGGTGGGCGACGGGATCAACGATGCACCGGCCATGGCGTCCGCCCATTCCTCGATGGCGATGGGTCGCAGCGGTGCCGATCTGACGGTCGACACGGCTGACGTGGTCACGGTCGGCGACGACCTGTCGACGATCGGCGCGGTGGTCGCGTTGGCCCGGCGGGCCCGGCGCCTGGTGATCGCCAACCTGGTGATCGCCGCCACCGTCATCACAGTCCTGGTGACCTGGGACCTGTTCGGGCACTTGCCGTTACCGCTCGGGGTGGCCGGTCACGAGGGATCGACCATGCTCGTCGCCCTCAACGGGCTGCGACTGTTGAGCAGCCGCGCGTGGCGCCGACTTCCCTAGCGCGAGCAGACGTGAAAGTACCCGGGTAACCCCATTTCCGGGTACCGCAACGTCTGCTCGCGGAAGAAACTAGGGCCGCAGCACGTTCTTGAGCGCGTCGAGCACCGCGGGATCCTCGATGGTGGAGGGCACCGGCTCGTCGAGCCCGTCGGCGATACCGCGCATGGTCTTCCGCAGGATCTTGCCCGAGCGGGTCTTCGGCAGCGCCGCCACCACGTCGACCTTCTTGAAAACCGCCACCGCGCCGATGTTGTCCCGCACCCGGTCGACCAGCTCCTGGGTGATCCCCTCGGTCGAGGCCCCGGTCTTGAGCACCACGAACCCGCGTGGCACCTGGCCCTTGAGCTCGTCGGCGACTCCGATCACCGCGCATTCGGCCACCGACGGATGGTCGGCGAGTACGGCCTCGATCGATCCGGTGGACAGGCGGTGCCCGGCCACGTTGATCACGTCGTCGGTGCGGCCCATCACGAATAGATAGCCGTCGGAGTCGATGTAGCCCCCGTCGCCGGTGAGGTAGTAGCCGGTGAACGCCGACAGATACGACGCGACGTAGCGGTGGTCGTCGCCCCACAGTGTGGGCAACGTGCCGGGCGGGAGCGGCAGCTTGACGCAGATCGCGCCTTCCTCTCCGGCCTCGCACCGGGTGCCGTCGGAACGCAGGATCTGCACGTCGTAGCCGGGCATCGGCACCGTGGCCGAACCGGCCTTGATGGGCAGGGGTTCGACGCCCATCGGGTCGGCCGCGATCGCCCATCCGGTCTCGGTCTGCCACCAGTGGTCGACCACCGGGATGCCGAGTTTGTCGGCGGCCCAGTGATAGGTGTCGGGGTCGAGGCGCTCGCCGGCCTGGAACAGGTACTTGAGCCCGGACAGGTCGTAATCGGCCAGTCGCGTGGCGTCGGGGTCTTCCTTCTTGATGGCGCGGATCGCGGTCGGGGCGGTGAAGAGCGCCTTGACGCCGTACTCGGCGGCCACCCGCCAGAACGCCCCGGCATCGGGGGTGCCGATCGGTTTGCCTTCGTAGAGAACGGTTGTCGCGCCCAGGAGCAGTGGGGCGTACACGATGTAGGAGTGCCCGACCACCCAGCCGACGTCGGAGGCCGCCCAGAAGACGTCGCCGGGTGCCACGTCGTAGATGTTGCGCATGCTCCACAGCAGGGCCACCGCATGGCCGCCGTTGTCACGGACGATGCCTTTGGGCTTGCCGGTCGTGCCCGAGGTGTAGAGCACGTACAGCGGATCGGTGGCGGCGACCGGCACCGGATCGACCGGTGCAGCGTCGGCCGCCAGCTGCTGCCAGTCGTGATCGCGCCCGTCGACCAATTCGCACGGACTCTGCTCGCGCTGCAGGATGACGCAGGCCCTGGGCTTGTGCTCGGCGATGTCGAGCGCGGCATCCAGCATCGGCTTGTACTCGATGATGCGGGTCGGCTCGATGCCGCAGGATGCGCTGACCACGACCACGGGACGGGCGTCGTCGATGCGGGTGGCCAGCTCGTGGGCGGCGAACCCGCCGAACACCACCGAGTGCACCGCGCCGAGGCGGGCACAGGCCAGCATCGCGATGACCGCCTCGGGGACCATCGGCATGTAGATCACCACGAGGTCGCCCTTGTTCACCCCGAGCTCACGCAGGGCACCGGCGAACCGGGCGGTGTCGTCGCGCAGCTCGCGGTAGGTGTAGGTGGCCTTGGTGCCGGTGACAGGGGAGTCGTAGATCAGTGCGGCCTGTTCGCCGCGCTCGGCGACGTGGCGGTCCAGGGCGTTGGCGCAGGTGTTGAGCTCGGCGTCGGGGAACCAGCGGTAGAACGGCGGGTTGGTGTCGTCGAGTACGCGCTGCGGCTCGGAAGTCCAGGTCACCGCCTTGGCAGCGTCGGCCCAGAACGTGGCCGGGTCGTTGAGGCTGGCCTCGAAAAGGCTGCGGAAACGGGCGCGAGTACCGGACATACCGCAAACCGTAATCTGCGTCACTTGCAACGGCCGTGCAACCCTGCGAATGAGCGACAAGCGGTGCCATTTTGTCTGCGACCGGCAGGCGCGTTTGACTCTGGCGCTGCCGGGTAGCCCAGCGTCGAAGCCGTGCTGCACCGGTTGATCGCCGGAGCGACGGACGGCACTGACACCGAAAGGAGCGTGCGTCGTGGAATCTTCCCCGGTCGCTTCGGACAGCCACCTGGTCGTCAAACGCGACACGACGGCCACTCGACAACAGGTATGGGACGTCATCGCCGACGGCTGGACGTATTCACAGTGGGTGGTTGGGAACACGCGCATGCGCGCTGTCGACTCCTCCTGGCCGGCCCCCGGCAGCCGCATTCACCACACCATCGGCATCTGGCCGGTGGTGGTCGACGACGAGACGGAGGTCGAATCCTGTGCGCCGACCCGCGAGTTGGTGCTGCTCGCCAAGACCAGGCCGTTCGGAAAAGCCCGGATCGTATTGCGGCTCACCGATACCGAAACCGGGTCGCGTATCGAGATGGCCGAGGTCCCGGCCGGTGGACCATTGAACCTGATTCCGCGGCGGCTGGCTCTGCTGGCCGCCTACCCCCGGAATCGCGAATGCACTGAGCGATTGGCGGCGTTGGCCGAGCGTCGCGTCGAGCCGAAATAAGCCACGCCATCCTGCCGCTCACCGCGAGGAGGCCAATGGTCGGGTGGCCCGATACTCACACAGATGCCGACGGGCCGGGTCAGGATTGCGGCGACGCTGGTGCCATGAGCGGCTACTCCTGGAAGCGGTAGCCCATCCCGGCCTCGGTCAGCAGGTGCACCGGATGCGACGGATCGTCTTCGAGCTTGCGGCGCAGCTGCGCGAGGTACACCCGTAGGTAATGGGTCTCCTTGGCGTAGGCCGGACCCCACACCTCACGCAACAGTTCCTCGCGGCCCACCAACTTGCCGCGGTTGCGCACCAGCATCTCCAGCATGCCCCACTCGGTGGGGGTGAGATGTACTTCGTGATTGTTCTTCGTCACCTTCTTGGCGGCGAGATCCACCGTGAACGACGAGGTTTCAATGACGGGCTCATCGGTTTCGGAAGCCGCCGCCCCGCGCCGCACGGCCGCCCGAAGTCGGGCCAGGAACTCGTCCATGCCGAACGGTTTGGTGACGTAGTCGTCGGCGCCGGCATCGAGCGCCTCGACCTTGTCGGACGAGTCGGTGCGGGCCGAGAGCACGATCACCGGTGCCGAGAGCCAACCGCGAAGGCCGGCCAGGACCTCGATGCCTGACATGTCGGGTAGACCGAGGTCGAGCACGATCACGTCGGGCCGGTGATCGGCGGCGGCGCGTAGTCCCTGTCCGCCGTCGGTGGCGGTGTCGACTTCGTAGCCGCGCACCGACAGGTTGATCCGCAGTGCGCGCAGGATCTGCGGTTCGTCGTCGATCACCAGGACGCGGGTCTTGGGGGCGGTGGTGGATGTCATGCGGATTCGTCCTTTGGCGGTGCGGCAAGGTCGATTTCGACGGTCAGGCCGCCGCCGGGGGTGTCGGTCGCCGAGATGGTGCCGCCCATGGCTTCGACGAAGCCGCGCGCGACGGACAGCCCCAAGCCGACGCCGATGGTGGTGTTGTGGTCGCCGAGTCGTTGGAACGGCGCGAAGAGCTGTTCCTCGGCGCCGCGCGGCATGCCGGGCCCTTCGTCGATCACCGCGATCAGTACCCGGTCGGCCACCTGCCCGGCGCTGACCCGGATGGGGCCGTCGGGCGCATACCGAAGGGCGTTGTCGATCAGGTTGGCCAGCACCCGCTCCAGCAGCCCGGCGTCGGCCATCGCGACGGCATCGCCGACCTCGACCTTCACCCGGTCCAGGCCCTCGCGGGTGAATCCGGTGGCGCCCTTGCTGATTCCGAGCAGCGCCCGTTGCACGTTCTCCTCCAGATACACCCGGCGCAGCTCGGGGCGAACCACGCCGGCCGACAGCCGGGAGGAGTCCAGCAAGTTGCCCACGAGCGCGGTGAGCGCGTCCACGGATTCCTCGATGGTGGCCAGCAGTTCGGCGGTGTCCTCGGCGGAGAAGTCGATGTCCTCGCTGCGCAGGCTCGACGCCGCCGCCTTGGCCGCGGCCAATGGGGTGCGCAGGTCGTGGCTGACCGCCGAGAGCAGCGACCGGCGCAGTTCATCGGCCTGCGCGATGGCGGCGGCCTTGCCGGCCTCCTCGGTGAGCTCGCGTTGCTTGACCAGCCCGGCAGCCTGTTTCGCGACGGCGCTGAGCACGCGGCGATCACGGGCGGCGAGTTTCCGTCCGGCCATCAACAACCAGAATTCGTCGTCTCCGACTTCGATCGCGGTGTCGGCGGTGTCCACCTCGGCACACGGCTTGGTGCCGACGCACGCGACGATCTCCGCGGTTCCGTTCTGTTCGCGCAGCAGGCTCACTGCCCGTTGGGAGTACGTCTCACGCAGGCGTTCCAGCAGGGTGGTGAGGTCGGCGCCGCGCAGCACCGACCCGGCGAACAGAGTCAGCAATTCGGCTTCCTGCGAGGCCTTCCTGGCTTCGCGGGCCCGGCTCGCCGCCCCGTCGACCAGAGCCGCTACCGCCACTGCGACCAGCAGCAGCACGACGACGGTGACCGCGCTGTCGGGTTCGGAGATGGTGAACGTGTGCCGCGGCGCCACCAGGAAGTAGTTCAACAGCAGCCCGGACAGCAGGGCCGACAGCCCCGCGGGCGCGACACCACCCAGAAGCGCGACGACCAGCACACCGATGAAGAACAGCGCGCTCTCACCGCTGACCCCGAGAATCGGATCCAGTACCCCGACGATCAGCAGGCAGATCGCGGACGGAACCACCAGGGCCGCAAGCCAGGATGCGACGTGGCGTTGCCGGGGTGTTGCGGTTGCCCAGCCGAACCCGCGACGGGCCTGGTCGTGGGTCACCATGTGGACATCGATCTTGCCCGACTGCTGCACCACAGCGGGCCCGATGCCCTCCTCGAAGATCCGGGCCCATCGGGACCGCCGCGAGGTGCCGAGCACCAACTGGGTGGCGTTGCGTTCGCGGGCGAAATCCAGCAGTGCCGCGGGTACGTCGTCGCCGACGACGGTGTGCACGGTGGCGCCCAGGCTGGCAGCCAGCTCGCGGACCTTCCCCATCTGCGGCGCCGAGACACCCGAAAGCCCGTCTCCGCGAACGACGTGGACCACCATCAGCTCGGCGCTGGACTTCGAGGCGATGCGGGAGGCCCGGCGCACCAGGGTTTCGGACTCGGCACCGCCGGTGACGGCGACGACGACGCGTTCGCGGGCCTCCCAGGTGTCGGTGATCTTGTTGTCGGCGCGGTACTTGGCCAGCGCGGCGTCGACCTGATCGGCCAGCCAGAGCAGGGCCAATTCCCTCAGCGCGGTGAGATTTCCGCGCCGGAAGTAGTTTGACAGGGCGGCGTCGACACGTTCGGGCGCGTACACGTTGCCGTGGGACAGCCTGCGCCGCAGTGCCTCCGGGGTGATGTCGACGAGCTCGATCTGGTCGGCCGCCCGGACGATCTCGTCGGGAACCTTCTCCTGCTGCTCGATTCCGGTGATTTGGGTGACCACGTCGTTGAGGCTTTCCAGGTGCTGCACATTGACCGTCGAGATCACGGTGATCCCGGCGGCCAGCAGTTCCTCGACGTCCTGCCAGCGTTTGGGGTTCTTGCTCCCCGGGGTGTTGGTGTGGGCGAGTTCGTCGACCAGCACCACCTGCGGGTTGCGGGCCAGCACCGCGGCCACGTCGAGTTCGGGAAAGGTGCCTCCCCGATACTCGACGTAGCGCGGCGGGATGATCTCGATGCCGTCGATCAGATCGGCGGTTTTCTTGCGCCCGTGGGTCTCGACCACCGCGGCGACGACGTCGGTGCCGCGTTCGAGACGGCGGTGCGCCTCGCCGAGCATCGCGAAAGTCTTCCCCACGCCGGGCGCCGCACCCAGATATATGCGCAGCTCACCGCGTTTGGTGGGACTGGACGCCGACGTACTCACAAGACCATCATCCTCGCGCCTACAGCGCGTCGAGGGCGATGTTGAGTTCGAGCACGTTGACCCGCGGTTCGCCGAAGAAGCCCAGGGTGCGCCCGTCGGTGTGCTGGGCCACCATCGCCCGCACCAGATCGGGGTTGAGACCGCGGACCCTGGCCACCCGGTTCACCTGCAGATCGGCGTAGGCCACCGAGATGTTCGGGTCCAGGCCGCTGCCGCTGGCGGTGACGGCATCGGCCGGTACCGCGGGGTCGGCGGGCGCGCTGCCACGGATCGGCACGATCAGGCCGAGGCTGTAGTCCTCACCGACTTTGGCGCATTCCACCCGGACACCCTCGTAGGTGTTGACGAACGGGGTCTTCGTCGTATCGCAGGGCTCGTTGACGCTGACCACCTTCGTCGGGTGAACGACGTTTCCGCGGGCATCCCGCGGTCCGATCACCGACAACACCGCGCCGACACCGTCTCCGGTGCAGAACGGGCGAGCGCCGTCGACACCGTCGAGCTTGCCGATGGCTGAACTGCGCGTGCACACCTGGGTGAGCAGGCTGGGCTTGTCGGGTTGATCGACAACGCTTTCCGGGCCGAGGTTGCTCGCGCTGGTGGCCATCGGGTCGTACCCGTCGCCGGCCATCGAGGGCCGGCTCTGGAAGTACCGGGGCAGCGGGTTGCCGTCGGTGTCGGTGAAGGACTGACCGATCAGGCTGCTGCCCACCGGTTTTCCGCTCGCCTCGATCAGCGACCCGTCGGCTTTGTCGCGCAGGCCGGGGATCTGGGCCACCAGCCAGATGAAGACCGGATAGCCGATCCCCAGGATCACGGTGAGTACCAACAGCGCCCGCAGGGCCGCGGCATGTTGACGAACCAGGTTGGAGATTTTCATGTCACATTCCCGGGAAGAGTTGGACGACGAGGTCGATCAGCTTGATGCCGATGAACGGCGCGATGACGCCGCCGAGGCCGTACACGTACAGATTGCGGCTCAACAGCTTGGACGCACTGCTCGGGGTGTAGCGGACACCCTTGAGCGCCAAAGGGATCAGCGCCACGATGATGATCGCGTTGAAGATCACCGCGGACAGGATCGCCGACTGCGGGCTGTGCAGCCGCATGATGTTCAGCAGGTCCAGGCCGGGGAACAGGGCCACGAACAACGCCGGGATGATCGCGAAGTACTTGGCGATGTCGTTGGCGATGGAGAACGTGGTCAGTGCCCCGCGGGTGATCAGCAGCTGCTTGCCGATCTCGACGATCTCGATGAGCTTGGTCGGGTCGGAGTCGAGATCCACCATGTTGCCGGCCTCTTTTGCCGCCGAGGTCCCGCTGTTCATCGCGACGCCGACGTCGGCCTGGGCCAGGGCGGGGGCGTCGTTGGTGCCGTCGCCGGTCATCGCGACGAGCTTGCCGCCGGCCTGCTCCTTCTTGATCAGCGCCATCTTGTCCTCGGGCGTGGCCTCGGCAAGGAAGTCGTCGACACCGGCCTCGTCGGCAATGGCCTTGGCCGTCAACGGATTGTCGCCGGTGATCATCACGGTGCGGATGCCCATGCGGCGCATCTCGTCGAAGCGTTCCCGCATGCCCTGCTTGACGACGTCCTTGAGATGGATGACGCCCAGCACTTGGGCTTTTCCGTCGACCACGTGACCGACGGCCAGCGGGGTGCCACCGGCGGCGGAGATCCCGTCGACGATGTCGCCGAGTTGGGTCGGGACCTTGCCGCCTTCGGAGCGAATCCATTCGGCGACCGCACCTGTGGCGCCCTTGCGCAGGCGATGGTCACCGGACAGGTCGACGCCCGACATCCGGGTGTTGGCACTGAATTCGACCCAGTGCGCCTTGTCGAGCTCACCGGGGGTGCGGCCGCGTAAACCGAATTCCTGCTTGGCGAACACCACGATCGAACGGCCTTCAGGGGTTTCGTCGGCGAGGCTGGACAGCTGTGCCGCGTCGGCGAGTTGCTCGGGTGTGACGCCGGACAGTGGCACGAACGCGGCGGCCTGGCGGTTGCCGAGGGTGATGGTGCCGGTCTTGTCGAGCAGCAGGGTGTTGACGTCACCGGCGGCCTCGACGGCGCGGCCGGACATGGCCAGCACGTTGCGCTGCACGAGTCGGTCCATGCCGGCGATGCCGATCGCCGAGAGCAGCGCGCCGATGGTGGTCGGGATCAGGCACACCAGCAGCGACACCATGACGATGCCCGAGATGCCACTCCCGTTGAGTGCCAGGGTGTCTGCGACGCCGGGGTTGTTGGCCTTGGAGAAGATGGCCAGTGGCTGCAGGGTGGCGACGGCGAAGACGAAGATGATCGTCAGCGAGGCCAGCAGGATGTTGAGCGCGACCTCGTTGGGGGTCTTCTGCCGGTTGGCGCCCTCGACGAGGTTGATCATCCGGTCGATGAAGCTCTCGCCGGGCTTCTGGGTGATCTGGACGACGATGCGGTCGGACAGCACCGTGGTGCCGCCGGTGACGGCGCTCCGATCGCCGCCGGACTCGCGGATGACGGGTGCCGATTCACCGGTGATCGCCGATTCGTCCACCGAGGCAATGCCTTCCACGACACCGCCGTCGCCGGGAATCACCTGCCCGGCCTCGACCACCACGACGTCGCCCTGCTGCAGCAGCGGTGCGGCGACCTCTTCTTCGGCGCCAGAGGCGGTCAGGCGCCGCGCCATCGTGGAGGTCTTGGTCTTGCGCAGCGACTCGGCCTGGGCCTTGCCGCGCCCCTCGGCGACGGCCTCGGCCAGATTGGCGAAGATCACCGTGAGCCACAGCCAGACCACGATCAAGCCGGCGAACCAGGACGGGTTGAGGACCGCCAGGATCGTGCTCCAGACAGCGCCGATCTCGACGATGAACATCACCGGGTTGCGCCACAGCGTGCGTGGGTCGAGCTTGCGCAGCGCGTCGGGCGTCGATTTCCACAGCATCTTCGGGTCGAGCAGGCCGCCCTGGATTCGCGTCTTCTTTGTCACGCTGGAGTGGCTCCCGGCCGCGGGCGCCACTCTGGCGTGACGCTCGGCAACGGGGGATGGGTTAACGCTTGGCATATCAGTGAATTCCTTCAGCAAGGGGCCCGAGCGCGAGCATGGGCAAGAAGGTGAGGGCGACCAGAATCAGGGTGACGCCGGCGACCATGCCGACGAACTGGGGTCGATGGGTGGGTAGGGTGCCGACGGATTCGGGTGTCTTGCCCTGGCGGGCCAGCGATCCGGCCAGTGCCAGCACGAAGATGATCGGCAGGAAGCGGCCGAACACCATCGCCAGGCCGAGCGCGGTGTTGTACCACTCGGTGTTGACGCTGATGCCCGCGAACGCGGAACCGTTGTTGTTGGCAGCCGACGTGAAGGCGTACAGCACTTCCGACAGGCCGTGCGGTCCGGTGTTCAGCATGCCCGCCCGTTGGCCCGGCATGGCCATGGCCACCGCCGTCCCGGTCAACACGAGCAACGGTGTGATCAGGAAATACGTTGCGGCGAGCTTGATCTCCCGCGGGGTGATCTTCTTGCCCAGATATTCCGGGGTGCGGCCGACCATCAGGCCCGCGACGAACACCGTGAGTATCGCCAGGACCAACATGCCGTACAGGCCGGAGCCGACGCCGCCGGGAGCCACCTCACCGAGCTGCATGTTGAACATCGTGATCATGCCGCCGAGGCTGGTGTACGAGTCGTGGAAGGAGTCCACGGCGCCGGTCGACGTCAGTGTGGTCGCGTCCGCGAACACCGCCGAGTTGGCGATACCGAATCTCTGCTCGACACCTTCCATCGCTGCACCCGCAGCGGTGGGGACGGTGCCGTGGGCCTGCAGCTGGAACAGCATCATCAGGCTGACGCTGATCGTCGCGATCACCGCCATCGCCGAGGCGATCGCCAGACCTTGTTTGGGGCTGCCGACCATCCGGCCGAAGGTGCGCGGCAACGAGAACGGGATCATCAGGATCAGGAAGATCTCCACCCAGTTGGTCCACGTGGTGGGGTTCTCGAACGGGTGCGCCGAGTTGGCGTTGAAGAAGCCGCCGCCGTTGGTGCCGAGCAGTTTGATGACTTCCTGGCTGGCGACCGGGCCACCCGGGATGGTCTGGGTGCCGCCGACGAGGGTGTTGACGACCTCGGTGTGCAGCGCGAAGTTCTGAATGGCGCCGCCGCCGACCAGGATCAGCGCGCCGACGATCGAAATCGGCAGCAGGATACGGAGATTGCCGCGCACCAGGTCGACCCAGAAGTTGCCGAGCTCGCCCGTATTACGCCGGACCAGACCCCGGACGAAGGCCATCGCGACGGCCATGCCGACCGCGGCGGACACGAAGTTCTGCACCGCCAGGCCGGCCATCTGCGCCAGGTGGCCCTGGGTCGATTCACCGGAATAGGCCTGCCAGTTCGTGTTGGTGACGAAGCTGACGGCGGTGTTCCAGGCCAGCGCCGGTGTCATCGGAGTGCCCGGATCGTTGAGATGCAGCGGCAGCTTGCCCTGCACCAGCTGCAAGACGAACAGGAACAGGATGCTGATCGCGGAGAACGCCAGCACGCTGCGTGCATACGCCCCCCAGGTCTGCTCGGCCTTCGGATCGGCGCCGATCAGGCGGTAGATGACGCGCTCCACGCGCGAATGCTTGTCCGACGTGTACACGCGGTACATGTAGTCGCCGAGCGGCACGTGGACCGCCGCCACCGCGGCGATGAGGACGACGAGGAAGACGATCCCCGCGGTTGTAGTAGTCACTAGAACCTTTCCGGAAACAACAGCGCCGCGAAGAGGAACAGCGCGATCAGAATGGCCAGGCCCAGGCCGACGACGTTTTCGTAGCTCACAGTCCCTCGACCAACTTCTGCACCAGACCCAGCAGCGCAAAGATCGCCACTGTCAGCGCCAAATAGAGCAGGACAGACATGCCGTCTCCGTTCGAAGACACGTTTACGGGCCTCCGGATTTCGGTGGCCTGTCCCAGGATCTGCCCAGGCAGATGCCACGAACGGGGCCTTGACGCTTTCTTTACGGCCGCGGCGCAGTCCTTAACGGACTTCGTTCACGAAGACCCGGATTCTCAGGGCCTGGCGTCAACGCGGCGTCAAAGTTCCCACTGTGCCTGTCAAGGGCCCGCAAAGACGCTGGTGCGCTCGCAGGTGGCGGCGGAGTCTCGAGCTGTACGCCCGTGGCAACCGGCCGGGGCGCCTTGCAGAAGAGGTTTCAGTGACGCTGCCGATCGGACTTCGTTCATTGGGTGTGGTCGAGCTATCTCTACCCGCAACAGCTTTGGCCGACTCTCGAGTTGCCAAGCGGGCGCGTGATCACGGACTCGCCGTCGAGGTCCGCACCGGTGCAGACCTGATCACCGCGATCGGTGTGGGAATCCACCCGATGTTTCTCATCGTCTACGCCGACCGGATGACCGCCGACGAATTGGTGTTCTGCACAGCCAATCTCGGGGTGGGACGGATCGTCGTGACGACGACCGACCAGGTCGACCTGCTCGTGTCGGCCACCGTGGCACACCGCAGGCAACGGGTGCTGGTGGGGATGACGCGGGTGGCCGATGACAAGGTGGTCGACGCGGTGGTGGCGGGCCGACGTCTGGATCTCGTCGGGCTCGCGTGTGAAATCGGCTCCGGCGAGGACGCTTTCGTCAGTTATCCGGCCGCGATGGGTGACATGCTGGCGGAGATGGCCCAGATCCGGCGTGCGCACAGCATCGTGCTGACCCGGGTCGCGATCTCCGGGGACGGATTCGCCGTCGACGAGACACCGGGCGGGTTGTCGGAGCTGGCCGAGCTGATCGACCAGACCCTCGACGACGCCTGTGCGACGTTGCGTTTTCCACGACCGGTCGCCATGGTGACGGCCCAGCCTGCGGGAACGAGGCGGCAACCCTGTACAGCGGACCTGCATCGGACATAAATTGAGCCGTGGGCCCAAAACGGCCCCAGGGCCGGCACCACGTCCAGTCAGCGCCGCAAGCGTCGCTGAAGGTGCTCGTTGTCGGTGCCGGGGTCGGGGGTATCTCCATCGCCCGCGGATTGCTGCGCGACGGGCATGACGTCACGGTGTTCGAGCAGCGCCCCGAGGTGCGGGCCGGCGGTGGTGCCGTCACCATCTGGTCGAACGGCGAATCGGTGCTGCGGCAGCTCGGCGTCGACATGGACGGTGCCGGCCAGGAGTTGGCCACCGTTCGGGTGGTGACCTCGACGGGGCGCCCGATGACCACCCTCGACGTGGCCGCGATCGTGAGCCGGATGGGTGCGCCGGTCCGGATGGTCCCGCGTCGGATTCTGCTCGAACGGCTGCTGGAAGGGTTTCCGGCTGAACGGATTCGGTGCAACACGCAGGTGGTCGGCGTCGCGAACGACAGCCACGGTGTTCGCCTCGATTTCGCCGACGGCAGTTGCGCGGAAGGCGATCTGGTGATCGGCGCGGACGGCCTGCACTCGAAGATCCGCGAGATCGTGGGCGCACCGCACGCGGAGCCGACGGGCTGGTGCAGCTGGCAAGGGCTGGCCGCGCTTCCGGATGAGGCTGATCGGCACGTCGCCTTCGTCATCGTCGGCGAGCGCGGGAACCTCGGCCTCTGGCCGGCCGGAGACACCGAGGTGCAGTGGTGGTTCGACCTGCCATGGTCGCCGGACTTCGTCAGGCCGGAGAACCCGATCGAGGTGATCCGCGGCAATTTCACCGGATGGTCCGAACTGGTCGACCGGGTACTTGCGGCATTGACCGACGAGGATCTGGCGCGTTCGCCCTATCCGCATTTCCGGCATCCGATTCCCCGGCCCGGCCATGGTGTGTTGACGTTGTTGGGCGATGCGGCCCACACGATGCCGCCGACGCTCGCGCAAGGGACCAACCAGGCACTGCTCGACACGATGGTGCTGTGCAAGGCGGTTTCGGATTTCCAGCACGGCGCCCACGGCGATCTCTCCGATGCTCTGCGCTGGTACGAGAACACTCGCCGCCGTCGGGTCGCCGCGGTGTCCCGGGTCGCCTCGCTGCAGGTGTCGCACGGCGAGGCCGTGCTGCGGCCCGCCGCGATGGTGCCGAACCGGATGATGACCTGGGTGTTGGCGACGTTCCTGCGGGTGGTGAGTCACCGCCGGATGGCCGCGGGAATCGACCGGGACCTGGCCGCGACGACGATCACCGGCAGGGATGAACATGCCTGCTGAGGTGGTACACGTGCGCGGCGCGATCGATGCGCCGTCGAGCCGGCTGTGGCTGGTCAAATGGTGCGTCCTGGCGGTGCCGCACTATCCGATCCTGATCGGCCTCTACCTGGTGTACCCGCTGGTGACGCTTGCCGCGGGTGTCACGATCCTGTTCACCGGCCGGTACCCGCGGCCCCTGTTCGACTTCAATGTCGGCGTGCTGCGGTGGTCGTGGCGGGTGATGAACTACCGCTTCCCGATGAACACCACCGACCAATATCCACCGTTCACCCTCAAAGCTGATCCCGACTATCCCGGCGATCTCGAGGTTTCCTATCCCGAGCAGCTGTCCCGAGGGGCGGTGCTGGTCAAGTGGTGGCTGCTGGCGCTGCCGCAGATCATCATGTGCTGGGCGATGGAAGCGCCGCTGCAAGTACTGTGCGTCATCTCCGCGGTGCGGCTGTTGGCCCGGGGGACGGTGTCGGAAGACATGTTCGATCTTCTGATGGGGATGGTCCGGTGGCGTTACCGTGTGGCCGTGTACGTGTCGTTGATGAGCGACGAATATCCACCCTTCCGATTGGATCTGGGCAGTAAGTATTGAAGCACCGTAATCCGTTGTTCCCGTACGTGTATCGGCTCGGTATGCCGATATTCGACAGGCTGTTCTACCGCCGTTACCGGCGGTCGGCGATGAGCCATGCGACGGGGCGGTTGTTGATGGTCGGCGTCGGGCCGGGGACCGATCTGCTGTTCCTCCCGGGGGCGGTGACGTCGGTCGCCGCGGTGGAGCCGGAGCCGGCGATGCGGCGGATGGCGCGTGCCCTGGCCCGGCGGCACGGCGTCGAGGTGGATGTCGTCGACGGGGCGGGGGAGTCGATTCCGTTTCCGGACAACAGTTTCGATTCGGTCCATGTCGGCCTGGTGTTGTGTTCGGTCGACGACGTGGCGGCCACACTCGGTGAGATCCGGCGCGTACTGGCGCCCGATGGCCGGTTGGTGGTGCTGGAGCATGTCCGCGGCGAGGGCCTGATGGGGCGCTTCCAGGACCTGATCGCCAGGCCGTGGGCGTGGCTGTCATCGGGGTGCGAACCGAACCGCCGCACCGTCGACGCCATCGCAGCGGCCGGGTTCGACACCGGTGGGCTGCGCAGTACCCGGCGGACGCTGGTGCCGCCGCCGTGCACACCACATCTGCAGGGGGTCGCGACTATTCGACGCTGACGGCCTCGATGATGTTGAGCCGCGCGGCCCGTCGCGCCGGTGGCAGCGAGCCCAGCAGGCTGATCGCCAGCGCACCGAGGGTGAACACCAGCGCCATCGGACTCGGCCGGAACGTGACGTTGAAGTTCATGATGTCGCCGCTGACGAGGCTGAACAGCCACTGATCGACGAGCCCGACGAGCAGCCCCAGGATGCCGCCCACGATGCCGATGGCGGCTGCCTCGGCCAGCACCATGGCCAGCGTGTAGCGGCGGCTGGATCCCATCGCCCGCAGCACCCCGATCTCGCGGCGCCGTTCGAGCACCGACAGGGTCAGGGTGTTCAACAGCGCGACGGCGGCGACGAACACCACGATGATCCACACCGCATTGGCGATCAGCATGCTCTGGTGCAGCGGTGCTTCGAGACCGGCCAGGGCGGTGCGGCCGTCGTAGGCGTGATTCGGCGCGGGGACGACGTGACTCACGTTGGCCAGCAGGCGATCGGGATCGGTTCCCTTGACGGCGGTGACCTGTAACGTCGTCGACCCCGGTCGGTCGAACCAGGTGCGCATCTGGTCCAGCCCCATCCCGACCGTGCCGATCACCGTCGAGAAGTAGGGCACCAGGGCCAGTACCTTCGCCTGTTGGGGGCCGTGCGGTGTCTGCAGCTGCAGGTCGTCGCCGACGCGGACATCGAGCGTCTTGCCCAGATTCTGGGAGAGCACCACACCACGACCGGCGAGCACGTCGTTGCGGGTCTGGTCGTCGAGGGCACGGAAGAGGGCGTCGTGGCTGCCGGGGGCGAAACCGTCGAGCATGACGCGGGTACCGCCGACGACGGCGAAGCCCAGGGCACCTTCGGTGACGTTCGCGACTCCGGGCACCTCGGTGACGTTCTGGGTAAGACCCTGCGGCAGAAGGCCGGTGGCGTACTCGTCGGGCGGGTTGGCACTCACCCAGACGTCCACGTCGGCGACCGGGGCGAAGACATCGCGGGCCGAGCGGATCATGTCGTTGTTCGTGCCGGTGATCACCACGGTCGTCACGACGGCGATCAGCACCGTCATCACCGTGGCCCACACGCGCCGTGGTGCCCGCTCGACGGTCGCCGCACCCAGTGCACCGGCCGATCCGAACAGGCGCGCCACGGCGGCCGTGGCTGTGACGATGGGGCCGGCGAGCGCGAAGCCGAGCGCGATCTGCGCGGTGAACAGTGCCGCGATCGCCACGAACGCCACCGAACCCGGTTGGTAGAACACGATCAGGACCGACGCGGCCAGCACCGCTATCGCCGCGAGGCCGGTGACGATGCGCAGCCAGCGCGGCACGTTGTCCGCCGCCGATACTCCGACCGGGGCCAGCGCCTCGATCGGCGAGACCTTGTACACCTGCCGCGCCGCCATCGCCGACGCCGCCACACTCGTGAGCGCCGTGGCGGCGATGGCCATCGGGATCGCGTAGCCGGGCAGCCAGTACTCGATGCGCGCTTCAAGGCCCTGGGTCATGGTCGGTGGCAGCCGGCCGATTGCCAGGCGACCCAACACAATTCCCAGCAGTGAGCCGATGCTGCCGCCGATCAGCCCGAGGATCGTGGCCTCGGCCAGCATGTCGCGGACGATGGTCGCGCGTCGGCCGCCGATGGCCCGCAGCATAGAGATGACCGGGCGGCGTTGGGCTATCGCCATCGTCATCGTGGTGTAGATCAGGAACGCTCCGACCACCAGCGCGACCGCCGCACCCATCAACGCCATGTAGTTCATCAACTTGACGCCGTCACCGGCGCGGGCCGCCCGCGAACTCGGGGCGGCGACCAGGGCCCGACCGTTCACTGCCGCGGTGACCTGATCTCGCACCGTGGCGAGGTCAGCGCCCGGTGTCGTGGTGATCAGGATCGAGTCGAGCTGGCCCAGTCTGCCGGTGACCTTCTGCGCCAGGGGGAGTGGGGCCAGCACGTAGTGGCCGCCGTTGAGATCGGCGAGCTGCTTGCCCTCAAGGACTTCGGAGACCGTCACTGAGCCCGAGCCCAGTTGGAACGTCTCGCCCTTCGCGTGCCCGACGGCAGGCCCGACGCGGACACCCTCGGCTGCGGTGGGGGCTTGAACTTGGACACCGACCGCATCTTTGAGGGCGCCTTCCAGCGCGCGACTGCGGTCGTCGGCACCGAACAGCAGGACCGGTTCGGTCGCGGTGGGCGCGGTCATGCGGATCATGGGGGCGGCGGTCGCGACGCCGGGGACCTTGGCGACGTCAGCTGCTACCGATTCGGGAAACCCCGCGTCGGTGACACCCGAAACCTCGAGGGCGGCGATACCGGCGACGCCGTCCGCCAGTCGGTTGACCGATCCGGTGATCGACCCGAAGATGCCGAGGATCGCCACGAGATACATTGCCGACACGGCCATTACGGCGATGGAGGCGAGGGTGCGCCGCCGGTGCACGATCAGTTCGCGCAGGCTGAACACTCGGAGCCGACTTGCTGCGGCTGCGAGTCTGGTGATGAGCGCTCGCGCGAAGAACATCAGACCGAGCCCGGCACCACCGACATCTCGTCGGAGCCGAGCCGGCCGTCCTGCAGTGTGATCACCCGGTCGGTCGCGGCTGCGGCCTCGGCGTTGTGGGTCACCATCACCACCAGCCGGCCCAGGCCCTCCTCGTGGGCGACCTCGCCGAGCAGGGTCAGGATCGCCGCACCCGTCGTGGAGTCGAGATTGCCCGTCGGTTCGTCGGCGAGGATCAGCGGCGGGTCCATCATCATGGCCCGGGCCACCGCGACGCGCTGCATCTGTCCGCCGGACAGCTCGGATGGGCGGTGCTCGGTCCGGTTGCCCAGGCCGACGCGGTCCAGCAGCTCCACGGCCTGTGGTTTGACCTTGCCGAGCCGGACCCCGTCGAGCAGTTTGGGGACGGCCACGTTCTCCCAGGCTGACAGGGTGGGCAGGAGGTTGAAGAACTGGAACACGAACCCCACCCGGTGGTGGCGGAAGGCCGACTGCTGCTCGTCGCCCAGGCGCCCGATCTCTTCGCCGTCGAAGGTGATCGAGCCGGAATCGGGGGAGTCCAACGCGCCCAGCAGGTGCAGCAACGTGCTCTTACCTGCACCGGAGGGGCCGATGATCGACACGAACTGCCCGCCGTTGAGGTGCAAGGTGATCTCGTCGAGGGCACGCACCGTCTGGCCGCCGACCTTGTACTCGCGCACGACGTCGCGCAGTTCGATGGCCAGTTCGGGCATCGCAGCCTCCCGGGAGTCGGGATATGCGCAGCCTACGCCCGGTGGTGGGATCGCCGAACCTGAACTTATGTGCGAGATCTTGGCCGAAACTCGCACACAACTTCAGACTCGCGGCGCCAACGTGGCGACCAACCGAGCCTTCTGGTCGCTCGCCGGGATGATGCGGGGATTGGTCAGCAGGTAGCGCCGACCACGATGGACCACTTCAGCGGCGCCCGCAGCCCGGACATTGCGCACCCAATCCGAGTGCTCGCCGTAGTTCAGCACGACCCTGACCGACTTGTTGTCAACGAACGCCATGACCGGGGTCCGGTACAGCTTGCCCGACTTGCGGCCGGTGTGCTCGATGACGGCCATGTAGGGCAGCCACGGCGCCCACAGCCGTTGCAGCGGATTGGTGACGTACTTGTTGAAGCGGGCGATCACCCGCATCGCCCGTGGCCCCAGTGTTGCCGCGATCCGTTCGGCAACTACGGCAATCGAATTCGCGATACTGCTCGGCATATGCGGCCCCCTCGCTGTCCCACCCCTGGGACACATTCAACCAAACCTGCGCAACCCCTCCTGCGCAGGTCGTGGCTGAGGACTCGGCTCAGCGTTCCGCGGGAATATGCGGGTGTTTGCCCCGGTTGCAGCGGCTCATGGCTGAAATCATGCGCCGGTGGGAGATGGGCGGGATTGGTCGCGACGCGCTCCAGTTGCGGGAGGTGGACGTTCCTCAGCCCGGTCCCGACGAAGTTCTGATCAAGGTGGCTGCGGTTTCCTTGAACCATCGCGACAAGATGGTGATCGAAACCGGCCGCGGGCTGCCGCTGGAATTCCCCTTCACGCCGGGGTCCGATCTCGCCGGGGCAGTCATCGCGGCCGGAGACTCGGTGACCCGGTTCAGCGTGGGTGACCAGGTGATCTCGGTATTCACCCCGGACTGGCTCGACGGCGCCCGGGCAGGTGATGCGCGGACGCCCTCGTACTGGACGCTCGGCGGGTTCTACCCCGGAGTGCTCGCCGAATATGTAGCGATGCCGCAGGATTGGGTGGTCCGCGCTCCGCGGAGCCTGTCACCGGCAGAGGCCAGCACGCTGCCGGTGGCCGGGCTCACGGCGTGGTTCGGGCTGGTGGAACGCGGCCATGTGCGGGCCGGCGACGTGGTGCTGGTCGAAGGCACCGGCGGCGTCGCCTTGTTCGGAGTACAGATCGCGAAGATGCACGGCGCCGAGGTCATCGTGTCGGGCAGTGCGGACAAACTGGACCGAGTCTTAGAGTTGGGCGCCGACCATGTCGTAGATCGGCGCAGCGCGGACTGGGCCGAGAGCATCCTCGCGCTGACGGGCGACCGCGGTGTGGATCACGTGCTGGAGCTTGTCGGCGGCAGGCATCTCGGTAAGGCGGCGCAAGTCGTCGCGGTCGGTGGCCACATCCATCTCATCGGGGCGCTCGACGGGTTCGAAGCATCCACGCCGGTGATGCCAATCCTGATGAAGGACATCACAATTCACGGGATCGGCACTGGGCATCGGCGCGCACTCAGCGACCTGGTCAGCGCCATCGACAGTACGGAGACGAAACCCGTAATCGGTGCGCGCTATCCATTCCACGAGCTATCGGCGGCGCTGGACCATCTCGATCGCGGTCCGTTCGGCAAGATCGTCGTCGAGCTGGGGTGATCGCCGCTTCGGGTACTCGGGGCGGTCTGATGAGGGCGAACCGACCTGAAATATGCTCTCCTGCGACGCCCCCATAGCCCAATTGGCAGAGGCAGCGGACTTAAAATCCGCCAAGTGTCGGTTCGAGTCCGACTGGGGGCACCGATATCGCTGCGGATGAACCGCCTGTGTAACGGCCAGGCCGACCGAGCCGTGGCCAGTCACGACCTGGATCAACACCTAGACTCCGAGAATGCGCGTCCCTCGGCGAATCGCACGTTTCAACAAGCATGTGACCAATCCGCTGGCTCGCGCGATCACACCGTGGCTTCCGAGCCTCGGGACGCTCGAGCATGTCGGGCGGAAGTCGGGCAAGCGGTATCGAACGCCCCTTTTGGTGTTCAAGACCCACGACGGCTACGCCATCCTCGTCGGCTACGGCGAGCAGACGGATTGGTTGAAGAACGTACTGGCCGGCGGACCAACGGTGCTGCACAAGCGGGGACGGGCCATACCGCTCACCAACCCACGGGTGGTGAGCAAGGCCGGAGCCGCGGCCCTCGTTACACCCAGTTCCCGGCCGCTCTACAGAGCATTTCCCTACAACGAGGCAGCTCTGCTGTTGACAATTGCGGGTGCCGCGCGCTGACCGGATCGCAGTCTGAACTGGCCGCCCACCCCAGGTAAGCGGATCTCTGCTGTGGGTTCGCTGTGCGGTCACAAGTGCGGGCCTGAAATCCGCTGACGGCGGGTATGCCTCCGCAATGATCCGGTTCGGCGCCGTAGCGGCATTGTCGGTGTTGGCAGCGGTCTTGGCTGCGGTGGCAGTGTTCGGGTCGTGGGGCTGGTGGATCCTGGCCGCCGTGACGATGTTGCTCGCAGTGGTCGGCTGGTATGACCTGATCCAGCGGCGGCACTCTGTGCTGCGCAACTATCCCGTCGTGGGGCATATGCGTTACCTGCTGGAGGCACTGCGCCCCGAGCTGCAGCAGTACTTCATCGAGCGCAACTTCGACGGACGTCCGTTCGATCGGGACGTGCGGTCGCTGATCTACGAACGGGCCAAGGGCACCGCCGCCGAGCTGTCCTACGGCACGGAGCGCGACATCCACGTCGAGGGCTACGAGTACCTGGTGCACTCGACGGCACCGATCGAGGATCCTCTGGAACCGTTCCGGGTACGCATCGGCGGCCCGGACTGCCGGCACCCCTACGACATGGCGTTGATGAACATCTCGTCGATGAGCTTCGGTGCTCTGTCGGGTAATGCATTACGCGCGTTGAACAATGGTGCCAAACTCGGCGGTTTCGCTCACGACACCGGTGAAGGCGGACTGACGCCCTATCATCTGGGCGGCGCCGACGTGGTGTGGGAAATCGGTTCCGGCTACTTCGGCACCCGTACGCGTGACGGTGCCTTCGATCCGGATCAGTTCGCCGACAAGGTCGCCCATAACGCCGTCAAGTGCGTCTCGATCAAGTTGAGTCAGGGCGCCAAGCCGGGCGTGGGCGGAGTATTGCCGGCCGCCAAGGTCAGCGAGGAGATCGCCCGCTATCGCGGCGTGCCGGCGGGGCAGAAATGCGTCAGCCCGGCAGCGCATTCGACGTTTCACACCCCACGGGAACTGATCGGCTTCATCGCCCGGCTGCGTGAACTGGCCGACGGAAAACCGGTGGGGTTCAAGCTGTGCGTCGGCTCGCGAGTCGACATTCTGGCGATCTGCAAGGCGATGCTCGCCGAGGGGATCACCCCGGACTTCATCATTGTCGACGGCGCCGAGGGCGGGACTGCGGCCGCACCTCTGGAATACGAAGACCATGTCGGCTTGCCGCTCACGGACGGCCTGATGACGGTCCACAACGCACTCGTCGGCACCGGGCTGCGTGACGTCATCCGGGTGGGCGCCAGCGGCAAGGTGGCCACCGGCACCGACATCGTCAAGCGCTTGATCCAAGGCGCCGACTACACCAATGCGGCCCGCTCGATGATGATGGCCACCGGCTGCATCCAGTCTCAGCGCTGCCACACGAACCACTGCCCGGTCGGGGTGGCCACTCAGGACCCGCGGCGGGCACGTGCGCTCGACGTCGCCGACAAGAGCCAACGGGTGTACCGGTATCAGCGTGCGACGGTGGCGCAGGCGATGCGCCTGATGGCGTCGATGGGCATCACTGACCCGGCCCAGCTTTCGCCTCACCTGCTGCGGAAACGCGTGTCCGCGACCGAACAGCGGTCCTACGCCGAGTTGTTCGAGTGGCTGCCCGCCAAAGTGCTCCTGAGTGAACCGCCGGAGAGCTGGCGGGCGGACTGGGAAGCCGCGGAGCCGGATTCATTCGCACCTGTCGGGACACAACGTATTTGATATCTGCTGGAAGGATTGCCATGCCTACCGTTGCTTCCGCCCTTGTATCGGCCCTCGCTGAACTGGGGGTCCGGCAGATTTGGGGGGTAGTCGGTGACGCGCTCAACCCGATCACGAATGCCATCCGTACCCAGGAAGAACTGGAATGGATCGGCGTCCGACACGAAGAGGTCGCCGCGTTCGCCGCGGGCGCACAGGCCCAACTGACCGGCTCGCTCGGTGTCTGCATGGGGACAGTGGGCCCGGGTTCGCTGCATCTGCTCAACGGCCTCTACGACGCCAAGAAGTCCCACGCCCCAGTGCTTGCTGTCTGCGGCCAGGTGCCCACCTCGGAGATGTGGAGCAGTTTCTTCCAGGAGATCGACAACGACGCGGTATTCGCCGACGTCGCGGTCTTTCACGCCACGGTCACCGCGCCGGCTCAGTTTCCGTTTCTGCTGGAGCAGGCGGTCAACTCGGCGCTGGCGCGTCGCGGCGTCGCCGTACTGACGGTGCCCGGTGACATCGGTGACCAGGAGACCGGCGACTATCTGGCGTCTTTCGCGTTTCCACGCGCCGGCCAGGTCGCGGCGCCAGACGATGTTGACGCGGCAGCCTCACTCCTAAACGCCCCGGGCAACGTCGCCATGTTGGTGGGATGCGGAGGCCGTGACGCCCGCGAGGAGGTGCTGTCGGTCGCCTCCACCCTGGGTGCACCGATGGTGCTCACGATGAAAGGAAAGGAGGGGCTGGAAGGCGAGAACCCTTACCAGATCGGCCAGTCCGGGCTGATCGGTAACCCTGCAGCCCATCTGGCCTTGCATCAAGCCGACACCCTCCTGTTGGTGGGTACCGATTTCCCTTACCGGGACTGGTTGCCCCAGGACAAGAAAGTCGTGCAACTCGACCACAGGCCCGAACACATCGGCCGACGATTGCCGGTCAGCGCCGCGTTGGTGGGCGATGCGAAAGGGACTCTGGCCCAGCTGCTTCCGAAGCTGCAGCGCCGGGAGGGCACGAAGTTCCTGGATCATCACCGTGCCGAATTCGATACGTGGCGGGCTGCGCAACGCCGGCTGGCCGAACCCGACCACGACCGCAAACTGCTGGGGAGAATTCGTAAGCACCTCGACAACCCCGATGAGTTGATCCGGCCCGAACTGGTCGCAGCCGCCGTCGACGAGGCCGCCGCCGACGATGCAATCTTCACCACCGACACGGGCATGTCGGCGGTCTGGCTGTCGCGTTTCGTCGAGATGCGCCGAGGACGAAGGCTTCTGGGCTCTTTCAACCTCGGATCGATGGCCAACGCGATGCCGCAGGCTCTTGGTGCCGCGGCGCTGGACCGCCGCCGACAGGTCATTGCATTCTGCGGCGACGGGGGACTGATGATGCTGCTAGGTGACCTGCGTACCGCGGTCACCTATTCACTGCCCGCGACATTCGTCGTCTTCAACAACAACCGACTGGGCATGGTGAAACTCGAACAGGAGCAGAGCGGATTGCCCGAGCACGGTACCCAGCTGGACAACCCCGACATCGCCGCAGTCGCCACCGCGATGGGTCTACACGCTCAGCTCGTCACTCGTCCGGATGACGTCGCCGCGGCAGTCGCCACCGCGCTGGCCCATGAAGGCCCGGCACTACTGGACATCCGGACGAATCCCGACGAGATATCGGTGCCGCCCAAGCCGACCGTCGAACAAGGCTGGGGGTTCGCCATCGCCAAGATCAAGGAGACGCTCAACAGCCGCGAATGAGGCCGGTTCGAGTCCGACCGCCACAACACCAACGGCCACCCGCACACACGGGTGGCCGCTGGGCTTGCAGACAGGCTCAGCCCTTGTCGAGCAACCGCTCGATGTTGTTGACGCCGGCCGGGGTGATGCCGGACTTCTCGTCACTGGCGAGCACGATGAACCCGGGGCCTTGGTGGTTCTTGGTGATCAGCACCGTCTCGTTGCCCATCCCGAAGCTGGGGTCCTGCTTCTTGATCGGCGCGACGATCTGGCTGTTCAGCGTGGCGAAGAAGTTCTGGTCGATGTTGTCGGTGTTCCAGGCGCGGTAGCCGTGGGCGCTCTTCTCGATCGGGCCCGCCTGGGTGTGGCCCCGCACCCCGATCGCCGAGGTCTTCCAGGCCTTCTCATCCTTGGTGACCTTGTGGTTCTTGACGGCCTGGTCGATGTCGGCGCGGGCGGTGGGGTCGAGCAGGGTCACGTGGATGTGCAGCTGATCCTGGCCGCGGTTGTCGGCGGAGTTGATGCCCAACGCCCAGTCCGGGGCCTGACCCTGATTGCCCGGCGGCAGAATGCTGACCTGCTCGAAGGCGTCCTTGAAGTAGTGGGGAGCGCCGGCGTCCGTCAGGTTGTCGCATTCGATGCCGGTCTCGCGTGCCGTCGGGATCACCAGCAGGTCGGTCAGCTGGGCGGGGTGGTGGCCTTGCCGGACCGCGTAGCCGCGGGACTTGTCGCCGCCGGGGAACACCACGTCGATCGCGCCGTCCTTGTGTGCCGGCGTGGCGTACCTGACGTCCTTCCAGAGGTCCACCTTGTCGTTCACGTTTCCGCATGGACCGAAGTCCGGGACCTTTGCGCCGGCGGTCGGCGCGACGGCGAGTCCCATCACCGGCACGGCCGCCGCTGCGGCGATGAGTGCGACGCGGCGAACGAGGCCGATGCGGTTGGTGGTGTTGTTCGTGGTGGTCATGTGGTGTTCCCCTCGGTGGGTGTTGGTGTGTTGAAAACACCATCCCGTCTGCGCGACGCCGAGTCTGTCCGCTGGTCAGACCATGAATCGCCGGAATTCTGGGTCCACCGATCGGGGGAACGCCCCTACGATCGGTGGGTATGACGGCGTTACCCAGACCGCCCATGACGTGACGGCACCCGCGCCGTTCGGTATGCGCCCCGGGTCCGAGATGTGGCCGAGCTGTCCACTCCCTGACGGGGATGTGGGCTCGGTCTTCCGCGACCGTGGGGCGGCAACGCGCTATGAAGTGGGTTTTCACGCGGGCCCCGTTGTTCTCTCCGCTTGACCGCCGACGTCAGCGCTCGGGGATGCCGATCAACTCGGGCGGCAACGGCGCAGGACCGGTGATGTCGGGGCGCGCCTTGGGGAGAGTGGGGTGGCCGTCGGCGTGCTGGGTGATGGTCACGCCCAGGGTCATCGGACCGTTGCTCGAAATGTCGTTGTAGCTCAGGGCCTTTGCTGCCCCCGTGGTGGCGAGACCGGCAAGTGCCATCGCGGCAAGGGCCGTCATGATCCGAACCTTGGGTTGTGACATGGCTTGTGAACCTCCGTACTCCACGTCGAGACCGCATGCAGGACGGATCCCGTGTGCCTCTCGGCGACTCATTACTCAATCGATCAACGCGGCATGTCTGTGGTGAAGTCACACCCCGGCTGTCTGTCACGCCCTACCCGGTGGCCAATGGCGCCTGAACTACGTTGTGCACCTCTCTTATTGAAGTGCCAGTCGAATTGACGAACTCCTGTCAGTGTGATCCACCGTGATGGGATTGCGCTGGATACGGCGCGGCCAAATGCTTTTGGTGGGCGGCGTACTCACCGGGTCGGATGTGCCCGGCCGAAATCTGTTTCGCAGCGCAGTCGATCGGGTCGGGGGCGTCGGCAGGCGCCCGGGCGCTGCTGTGATGTCTACGACTGCCAACCCAGCGCAGCTGACACCGACACGGTGGTTGCGTAACGCAGCGCGTCGCGTCGGGAAAGCTGCCCGAGGGTTGACAGACTCCGGGTGTCGTTCTGATTCGGTCGACCTCAACAACGTGAACGGTGTCAACGGTGTAGCCCGCTCCGGAGTGCGTGCCCGGAAAAGCGGTCAACTGGTCAGTGCTGGCCGCGCGGGTGTTCTTGATCGTAGGTGCGCACGGTGATCTCCCGTTGACGCACACTGTGGTCGGCCACGGGTGGGTGCCCCCTCTGCTGGACATGATTGAGCCAGTTCAGGTTATCGATGCTGTTCGGGGCAGGGACTGCCCTGGTGGCTGCGGTTGCGCTAGGGGGCGACGTCACCATTCCGCCCGCGACCAGCACTCCCACAACCGCTGTCGCACAGCCTAATAGCTTATTCATTTTCTCTCCTATTATTCGGTTAACTCCTCGGCGGCGATCGTGAGCAGCACACCTTCGAGTTCAGGTGAATGCGTGCCGGTTATGCGTGCGTAAAAAATGCAACACATCTGAGCGCCGATGATTTTGGCCTTAGTGGCCGTTCTTCCGACAAAGAGCTCGTCGACAGTTGCCTGCCAGAGCTCAATCCAGCGTTGGAAGTCAGTGTCCTGCAACTCATGTAGTGCATTGAGCCGCAGGTGTACCTGAAGTGAGTTTTCCTGGTATCGCGCGGTATGGAACAGCTTGGTGTCCCAGTAGTCGGCAATTTTCGGTAGGTGGTCCTCCAGTTCACCGAACCGGAGCTCCAAAAAATATTTGAACAGTATTTTGTCCGAGAGAGCCCGGGTGTAGAAGACGCGGACCAGTTGCTCGATGTCGGCGCGGTTGACGAGTTGCCGGCGGGAGTCTGTGTGCATGGCACCGTGGACGGGAATGCCGGCGCTCTGCCATATGCTGAGGCTGCTCATTCTCCGCGCTACCGTCAGAAGGCTCTGAGTAACGTAGCCCGGGCCTTCACGTGCAACTTTTCGAAGGTCGAATCGCGTAACTGCCGCATCCGCACGATCATCTTGAGCCCCAGCCGCTCCAGTTGGTCCTCAGTGAGGAGAATCGGGGGAGGCGGGGGGATGAGATCGCGCTCTTCTTCGATGGCGTGTGCCAGTAGAACCGTCATAAAGCTCTCCCACTCCTGTTGGTAATCAGGAGAATCTGACGAGGTTCGGAGAGCGACGGCGAGCTGGTCATAGATCTGCCGGTGCTCAGCGTGTGCGATCGCGATGAGCGTGCTGGCGGCCTCGAGAGCCGGGTAGTAGATGTCGTCCTCGATGCGCATGTGGATGTCGAACTCGATGAGGAGCCGGTCGATACAGACCTGGCGCTCTGCGGTCCCCGGCGTTGCCGCCAGCATTTCCTCGCCGAGGTGGTGCAGCAGTTCGTGGTGCTCGATCAGCACGTCGTAGGCGTTCACAGGGTGGCCTCGCTGTTGTCGTCGGTGAGGTACGCCTCGGCCAAGCAGGCCTCGATGACCACGGACTCGTCGTCGACGGGCTGCTCGGAAGTGGCACGTACCTCGATCACGCCGTCCCGGGTCCTGACCTGGTAACAGGGCAGCGGAGCCGAGGCGGGCCCGCGCACGACTTCACCGGACTCCGGATCGAATTGCGAACCGTGCCAAGGGCATACGATCTTTCCGCGGTCCACCCAGCCATCGGCCATGGGGGCGGCCAGGTGCGGGCAGAATTCTCCGACCGCGCGGATGCCGTCTTCGGAGCGGAACAGCACGACTCCCACATTGTCCACCTCGACCCGGTGCAGACCCTGGTCCGGCAGGGAATCCTGGGCAAGTGCCGGCACCCACTGCGCGGACTCCAATTGAGGACCGGACTGGTCGGTGCCCACTCCGGACGCGAACACCAGGTGGCCACCAAGGACTCCGCTGCTCATGGAGATCGCGTAACCGACAGCGCTGATAAGTGATGCGCGCAGGTGATGCTTCCGTCGACGTTCGGTCCACGAGAGCGCGTACATCGCCGTGGCAGTGAGGTTGAGCAGGCCGTGCACCAGGCCGATTCGGCGATCCTGTTCGTGCGTGTGCTGCCAGTCGGTGGCACCGGTCACCGCCGCCCCGAGGTTGGCCAGGATTCCCAGTGCCAAGGTGTGCTGAGCCATGTGTGACGCGTCGATCGCGTTCGCCCGTCGTCCGATGGTGACCTGGTATGCGTCCAGGGCGACGGTGGCGCCCAGTACACCGCTGGACAGTGACGCCAGTGGGGGATGGACGGGATGGCCCAGCCACACGCCGTTGAGTGCGTTAGTAACCTGGTTGCGGGCACCGCCGAATGCGTTGAACCCGAAGGTTAGTACGTTCTCAAGGCGGTAGCTGGGACGATCGAGCCGAGTTTGATCTCCGAGCCAGTCCAACAACTGTGTTCTGCGGCGACTTATAGGGCGTCGAGCGCCCGGGTGACGAGCTGACATCAATCGTTCTCCTGTTCTGTGAAAGCTGTTGGCTGCGAAGCGGTCTCAGAACGGCAGGTTCGGCTGGCCGCCGTCCGTACCGCCCGGGAACTGCGATGCGTTTGTGCCCCAAGGCACAAACGGGTTGGTGCCGTTGGGGACCCACGGATTGGTTCCGCCGGTGACGCAGTAGATGGCGCCCTCGCAGTCGCCGTTGGGCAGGCTGTCCGTGGCGGGTGCGTGTGCATGGAACCCGGTGAAAAGCGACGCTGCGGCCGCTGCCGATACCGCGGCTGTACAAACTCGAATCAACGTTATTTGCTCGAAGGCCATCTGAGTGCTTTCTGATGTTCACGAAGTGGTTACCCTTGCGAACCTAACAGTCTTTGTCATAGGACAAAATATGGGAGTGATCACACAGGTTGTCCATAGGAAACGTCCAGGTCATTCCCAGCTTGTTCGGGGTCAACGGATCCGCGACTGATGCGTCGGAGTGCTTCGCGGGGCGACATACCCTCGGTCGTCGTGGCCGGGATGGCCGAATGGCAGCGCGGTCACGGTGCTCGGGCAGGGTTGCTGGAGGGAGGCCGGGCGGTGGGGCAGGCGTTCGCCGAGCGCTATGGGGGCCAATTGCTCTGCCGAAGGCGGGCATTCCTGTCGTGGCCCGAAGTATGTCAATGGTCGTACCGGGTGGCCCGCTGCGACGCTGCCTGCGAGCCTTGCCAGATAGGGTGCATCATGTGAGTGCTATTAGGGGCACGACTGCGAATGCGATCGCCGAGAGTATCCGCGATTTGGTGCTCCGAGGGGACTTCGAACCGGGTTTCGTGCTGCCACCGATTCGCGTCTTGGCCTCCGACCTCGACGTCAACCGCAACACCGTGGCAGCCGCGTACCGGCAGTTGGTGGCGGCCGGAGTGGCCGAAGGTCAGGGGCGTCTGGGTACCACCATTGCCAAGATCCCAGAACTCGATACCGAGTATCCGCTGGAGCCGAGCCTGGTCGACCTGGCCAGCGGCAACCCAGATCCGGATTTGCTGCCAGACCTACGGCAGGTGCTCAACCGGATGGATTACCGCCCGGTGCTCTACGGAGCACCACCCATCAGCGCTGGTTTGCTGAAAGTCGGGTCCGCGATGTTCGAGGGCGACGTCTCCGGGGCTGAAATCGCGGTGACCCACGGTGCGGTCGACGCGGTGGAGCGCGTGCTCAACAGTTGCTTGACCCGCGGCGATGCCGTGGCCATCGAAGACCCGTGCTTCCTGTCCAGCATCGGAACCGTGCGCCTCAACGGTTATCGGCGGGCCCCGGTCTTCCTCGACGAGCATGGGATGACGGCCGAGGGTCTGCGCGTCGCACTCGCCGAGCGCCGAGCGCGGGCGGTGATCCTGACCCCTAGGGCGCACAACCCGACAGGCGCAAGCCTCACCGCGGTTCGCGCCGCGGAATTACGGGAGGTCTTGGCCGACTATCCGGAAGTCCTTGTGATAGAAGACGACTACTTGTCGATCGTGTCCTCGTCGCGGTACCACCGGGCCACCCCGGACAGTACAAAACACTGGGCGCTGATCCGTTCGCTCGCCAAACCGCTCGGCCCGGATCTGCGACTGGCAGTGGTGGCCTCCGACGCCCAGACCGCACAAATCCTCGGCGCACGACTGCGCGCAGGCAAGACGTGGGTGAGCCATGTGTTGCAGGATGCTGCCGCCTATCTGTTGGCTGATCCCGAGGTGCTGGCCGGGGTCGAACGAGCTCGGCGTGCGTACGCCAAACGCAGCGCGATGCTGGTAAAAGCACTTGCAGCAGAAGGTATTACGGCGGCAGGTAAGCCTGATGGTCTCAACATGTGGATCGATCTTCCCAACGCCGAGAGCGTTGACGAGGTGGTCACACGGCTGGCGCGAGCCAACTGGGCGGTGCAGTCCAGTCAGCTTTTCGCAGTGGACCCGTACCGGCCCCGGCATGGCATCCGAGTCACGTCGGCGACGATCGACCGGCAGCTGGCAGAGCAGTTTGCTGCCAAACTCGCCGAGATCTTCGAGGCACTCGGAATCTCACGCTAGACCGTCGCGGCATGCGCGGGTCGTGATGACGACACGCTTCACATCGGTCACCCCGAACCCCTCATACATGGTGGTTCACCGATCGGGGGAACGGCCCTACGATCGGTGGGTATGACCAGTAAGCCTGCATTGATTCTGGCGTTCGCGGCATTCGCCGCAGCTGTCCCCGTGGTTGCGTCTGCGTCGGCCCAAGCCGCACCGTGTCCCGATGTCGAGGTGGTGTTCGCCCGCGGCACCAACGAGCCCCCGGGCCTGGGCAGTGTCGGTGGTCCGTTCGTCGACGACCTGCGTGCGCGGGTGGCGCCGCGCACCGTCGACGGAACCGCCGTCGATTACCCGGCGACCAACGACTTCAACACCAGCACCCCGGCCGGCACTGACGCGGCGCGGTCCCTCATCGAGTCCGTCGCCGCCAGCTGTCCGAATACGAAGATGGTGCTCGGTGGCTACTCGCAGGGCGCGGCGGTCATCGAAAAGGCCACCAACGAGGCGTCTCCTCAGGTCGCCGACCATGTCGCGGCCACCGCACTGTTCGGTACACCGCTCACCAGCTTCTCGGGACTTCTGGCCGCCGGGCAGACGCTGCCGATGCTGGCACCGCAGTACACGGCCAACTCCATCGCCCAGTGCAACGAGGGCGATCCGATCTGCTGGGAAGGCGGCTGGGACATGGGTGCCCACGTGTCCTATGTGCAGTCCGGAAAGGTCGCGCAGGCAGCCGATTTCGCGGCCGGCAAGGTCTAGCCGAACCGCCCAACCTGAGCTTGTGTGCGAGATTGTGGCCGAAACTCGCACACAACTTCAGACTCGCGGGCTGATGCTCGGCTCAGTTGAGCCGGCGGACGTTCTGGGCGCTCACGGTGGAGCCATCCCACCGCAGATCGGCAGCCATCTTGATGGTGGGACAGCACTCGCCATCGTTGGGTCCGTTGGCCAGCCAGTTCACGTGCGCGACACCATCACTGATCGACAGGTCGGTCACAACCTCGCGGCTGTGCGTGAGGTCGCCCAGGTTCACCCCACCCAACAGCGTCGGCCCGGCCGTGTAGAGCTGCACGGTCTCTGGCCACGGCACCCCACCGGCGCTGCAGTCGGTCACCATGGCGGCATCGGTGTTGGCGCCGCCGGTGAGGTTGCCGAACGCGACCTTGTAGCTCCGGTCCGGCTCGTCGTTTCTCTGGGCGATTCTCACCGAACCGGGATGCGAATCCTGCGGCGGTAGTTGCCCGTTCACCAGGTTGCCCGGGTCGTGCTGGCACAGCGCGGGCACCGGTGCGGACAGCAAGTCCTGCAGCGTGACCGACCTGCCGGCGGCCGGGGCCGCGGGAGACGGGTCGGCGCAGCCTGTCACCGACGCGAACACGCCGGCCACCAGTACGCCGACCACACCCGTCAGCCTGATCATCGAGTTTCCGATCTTCATGTGTTCCACCTCAAAGCGTCTTCCAGGTCAGCGCACGCCGCATTTTGGCGCCGGGCTGGGTCGTCAAGACTGCGCGCAGTTTTGACGACCCAGTGCGCCAGGTAGTCCGGTGCCAGCCGATTGACGTCCCGGGCGTCGCTATCTTGCACGCTCATCTGTCAAGGGTCCTGCAGGGAACGAGAGATGCGTAGCGTAGTCGGCTACGCAATTCTCGGGTCCCGCATTCCGGTCGCACCCGCGCTACAGCCGGTCCATACTGCACAAATGCGTGCCCGGGCCGGTATCGCGGCGCCGACGGCTGCGATCGCACTGTTGACGGGATGTACGTCGGGGGTCGGTCTGTCCGACGTGAAGATCGTGATCGACGGTGATGCCCACACCCTGGCCGCGCAGGTCACCTGCACCCGGTTCCCCGACGGCAACCTGCTGATCTATGCCTCGCCGTCGGCGACGAATCACCGACAGAGTGTGCGGCTCATGCTGGCGACGACACACCGCCTGGTCGTCACGGCAGCGGGCTTCCATATCCCCGAAAGCAGTGGATTCACCAAGGACTCGCAGGAGATGACGGCCATCAAGGTCGACGACGTCTACACGGTCAGCGGACGTATGCCTGCCGAGGAAGGGCACGGGTGGCGCCAGGTCAAGATCGAGATAGCCTGCCCCGGGTACCAACAGCCGAAAGGCCGACCTGACACCGTGCCCGCGATCGGAAGCCCCTGACCAGACATGGTCGGTAATCATCTGCATCGCGTGGCCTCACAGGCGATACTGCGTCTATAGCGAACGATCAGGGGAGATTGGAAGTGGATTCGCGCGTCGGTACGACGTTCGGCAAGTACTCGATCACACGCCTGTTGGGCAAGGGCGGGATGGGGGAGGTGTACGAGGCCTTCGATGCGGACAAGAACCGGACCGTGGCCTTGAAGATCCTTGCCGATCAGTACTCCAACGACGCCATCTTCCGTACCCGGTTCCAGCGGGAATCGCATGCGGCGGCCGTCTTGCAGGAACCGCACGTCATCCCCATTCATGACTGGGGCGAGATCGACGGCAGCCTCTACATCGACATGCGGTTGGTGCAGGGTGCGACGCTGTCGGATCTGATCTCCGACGGTCCGCTGGAACCGGCGCGCGCGGTGGCTATCATCAACCAGATCGCGGCTGCCCTGGACGCTGCGCACGCGGCGGGGTTGATCCACCGCGACATCAAGCCGCAGAACATCATCGTCACGCCGGCCGATTTCGCCTACCTAGTCGACTTCGGTATCGCCGAGAGCGAGGGCGACAGCCGGCTGACCACCGAGGGATCGCGCATCGGCACGATGAATTACATGGCGCCCGAACGGTTCACGGGGCAGACGGTGACGCCGGCGGTCGACTCGTACTCGCTGGCGTGCGTGCTGTACGAGTCGTTGACCGGTTATCCTCCGTTCCCCGGCGACAACCTCGAAAATCTGCTCGCAGCACACATTTCCGCACCGCCTCCGCGCCCCAGCGTCACGAATCCCGCGGTGCCCTCCACTCTCGACGATGTGGTGGCTCGGGGCATGGCCAAGGACCCCGACGACCGGTACGGGTCCGCGGGTGCATTGGGCCGGGCAGCCCAACGTGCGCTGCAGGCCGGCTCGGCGCCGACGACCCTGCCGCACCAGGCGCCGACGCTCGCCGCCCCCACGTTCAGTCCACCGCCGGTCCAACATGAGGAGCCCGCCCATTCCGAGCCCCGCCGGCGTGGCTGGGTGCTGCCGACCGTCATCGCCGTGGCGGCCGCGCTGATCCTCGGCGGCCTCGGCGTTGTGATCGGCATGCTTGCCACCGACGTCGGCCAGCCCTCGGACACACCGCCTTCCGCGTATGGCAAGGATCCGGGGCAGGACGGAGGTCCGCTGCCGCCGCTGGTTACCGGTCCCGATCAGAGCAGCTTGCACCAGACCTGCGACGACGGTTTCGCAGCCACCACCGCTAGCGGGTTCGGTAGCCGCGCGGGACGCGGAACACCGGAAACCTCATGCCTTTTCACCAACAGTGTGCTGACGTCGTACTGGGCCGAATACGGCAACGCGAGCCCGCTGCCGCGCGCGGTGTCGGCCCCCGGTGCCGTGGACTGCGGCAGGGTGCCCGGTGCACTGTGCGACGGCTCCAATTTCCTTATGCACTGCCAGCAGTCCTCGGGCGAGAACTGGATCACCTGCACGGGCGGCAAGAACGCCCGCGTCTACCTCTGGTGAGCCGGGCAGTCACCGGCGGGCAATGCGGCCAGCCGTTGTCGCAGCCAGTTGGCCATCGTGGTGAGTGCGGCGGTGCCGTCCTCGAATTTCCCCGAGTGCGGTAACGCGGCCAGCGCCACCGCCACTGTTCCGGTCGGGGTGGTCAGCACCCCGATCTGACGCACCAGGTAACCGCCCGTGGGTGACGGGCCCCAGCCGCCCTTGAACCGGCTGCCCCCGATCGTGCCGAGACCCCACCGCTGATCGGGCTCGACCCGGCCCATCAGGTCGAACACCGGAGCATTCGCCTTGTCGCACACGGCCACCGAGGTAAACCGTGCCTGGTCGGCCAGCGGCCAGTCGGTCTGTCCCGACGCGCTGAACTCGGGCCGAATGCGTTGCGATTGGACGATCGTCGGGTCACCGGCCTGCCGCAGCACCGCCTCGACTTTGTCGGCAGCTTCGGCCGGGGTGCCCAGGCTCTCCCAGATCGTCTCGGCGGCGGCATTGTCGGATTGGGTGATGGCCGCGGTCATCGCTTCGGTGATCTGTGGCGGCACCTGGGCGTGCAGCGCGGCGATGATCAGCGGCACCTTGATCGTCGACCAGGCGGGGCCGCTCTGCCAGTCGCCCAACGACATTGGTACCTGCCCGGGACCGACGCCACTCAGCGCGATCCCCGCCGTGGCGTGCAGTCCGGTCTCCAACTGGGTGAACTCCGCGGCCAGTGACGCGGTGGGGGCAGAGCGGCCCGTGTTCGGGCGCCGGGTGAGGTGTGTGCCGACGATGACCCCTGCGACAAGGGCAAGCGTCGCGAAGACGGCGATGAGAGCCCATAACCGACCGCTGCGCATCGATGTCACGGTGCAGCGCTTTGAAGTTCGAAGGTGAACTCGCGGCCGCCGATGCGGATGTGGTCGCCATCGCCGACGGTGGCGCTGGGATGGATGTGTTCCTGCCGCACCTGCACACCATTGGCCGACTGCAGGTCGGTGATGACGAAACTGCTTCCGGTGTCGATGATCACGGCATGGTGGCGGCTGATCTCGGCATCGTCGAGCACGATGTCGTTGTCGGGTAGCCGACCGATGCGGGTGACGTTCGGCTTCAACGGGTATCGGCGTCCGTCGGCATCGTGCAGCGCGGCGGCCGACGCACCACGGCCGACGGCGGTGCGTCCGGCGCTGACGGTGCGCGCAGCGGTGGCCATGGCGACCTGCCGGATGTCGAGGCGCTCCTGACGCAGGATCCGCGCATGCAGAGCGCTGAGCGTGGGCCCGGGGTCGATGCCGAGTTCGTCGGCCAGCACTAATTTGACGCGCCGATAGGCTTCCAGCGCATCGGACTGCCGCTCCGCTTGGTAGTAGGCGGTGATCAGTTGAGCCCATACGGGTTCGCGGTACGGATGCCTGGCGACGAGGTCTTCGAGATCGGCGATGACGGTTGCGGCGCGTCCGCAGGCGATCTCGGCCTCGGCACGGCTGGTGTGCACCACCACGTGGTCCTCGGTCAGGGCCGCGGCGAAGGTGTCGGCGAATCGGAATCCGCGGAGATCCTCGAGGACGTCGCCACGCCATTGCGCCAGCGCTGCGGCCAGGTGCGTGCCGGCTGACTCGAACCGCCCTGCCGCAGCGGCGGTTATCCCCGCGGACTTCTCGGCGATGAACCGGTCCAGATCGCACCTGCCGGCAGCTACGTTGAGCCGATAACCGGGAGCCGCTTTGACGAGCGTGGCATGCGTATCCCGGTCGGAGCCGCGGAGCAGCCGGCGCAAGTTGGAGACGTGCGTGTGGATGGTGGCGCGGGCCGCGGGCACCGGTTCGCCGTCCCAGACGGCGTCGATCAGCGATTCGGTGCTGATCGCCCGATTGCGGTTGATGAGCAGGAATGCCAACACCGCACGCTGTTTGGGCGTGCCCAGCGCAACACTCGCGTCGTCCACGGTGACCTGCAGCGGCCCCAGCAGGCCGAACCCGAGCACAGTGTCGCTCATCGCCTGCCTTCCCGGTGTTCGGCGCGGTCCGCATCCCATTGTGACGCCGGGCGGCGCTACCGCAAGGATCCGTTGAGAATCCTGCAAGGTGTCGGCGTCATCGTTCCGGCATGACCACGATTTCGCACCTCCCGGCTCGGTACGACGACGCTGCCGGACTGGATTCGCTGCTCGACGACTTGGCCGGCGTCGCGGCCAGGGGCGAGGTCCCGGGGCCGGACCTGTTGGCCCGGGTCACCGGTGTGCGCACGGCGCTGGCCGCCATGGCGGCCGACCCGAACGACGGTGAGCCCTACTCCCGGACGATCTTTCGCGTCGATGACGAGGTCGAGATCATGCTGGCCCGGTGGCGACCCGGGCAGCGCTGCGCACCCCACGACCACGGCGGGGCAGGGGGTTTCGTCATCGTCCTGCAAGGCCGGTTCGAGGAGCGGCGCTTCGACTGGGACGGTCCACGGTTGTCCGTCATCAGCAGCACCGAGCACCACACCTGCGAGGTCACGAGCATCACCAGCGAGGTGATCCACGATATGGCCGGCTTGGATGGGGGATTGACCCTGCACTTCTACAGTCCGCCCGCGACCAGCATGCGGGTGTTCGATCTGGATCGCTCCGAGATGTTGGAGTTGGTCGGCAACTATGGAGCCTGGATTCCGCAAGAGCCGCACCCACGCGTCCCGTTCGCCCAGATATCCCCCGAAACACTGGCGCCCCCGGTGATCTGGGTGGCCCACACCACGCACTACCGGGGCGGATCGGCAGAGTTCGCGGTGGCCGCGGCGACCATGGCGCGTGAGCTGGCCGCCGCCCATCCCGATGCCGAGATCATCATGTCGGGCCTGCATCACAAGGCCGACTTCACCGCGCAGCTCACCCGACTGACCGAGGCAGGCCGCGTCATCGACCAGTTGCACCTCATCAGCCATTCCGGAATGTACGGCCCGATGTTCGGATCGACCGACTGGCCCGAGCAGTTCTCACCGCACGAATGGCGTTCGATGACAATCCCGTTCACCGAAACGGGCCGCGCCTACTTTCATGCCTGCCGCACCGCACGCTGGTTCGCGCCGTTCTTCGCCAACGTGTTCGGCGTACCCGCGTTCGGAAACCGCAACTACACCACGGTGTCGACGCGCAAGGACCGGTTCTCCTGGGCGGGAGGCCGTCCCGTAACCCGCCCCGACCTCTACCTGATCGACGTGCCGGGACGGAAGTCGCACGGGCCACTGGGCGCCGCCCGCAAGTACCTCGGAGCCGCAGCGCAGCCACCGGTGCTCAGCCTGCCCGAACCCGCCGGTTCCGTCGGCTCGTACGATCCGGTGGCCGAACTCTATGACCGTGCGTACGCCGACATCAGGGTGCGCGGCACCGAGTGGCGGTGGGTGTCCGAACGCGCCGCACACGCCCGGGCTGAGCTCGGGCGGGGGCTACGGGTACTTGAAATCGGCTGCGGCACTGGCGCGTTGTTGCGTGCATTGGACGACGAGGACGTCCTCGACTTCGGCATCGGCGTGGACATCTCCTCGGGCATGCTTGCCCAGGCGCGCAACCGTGGCCGGCATCGCTCCCGGCTGCGGTTCACCGCTGTCGATGGTCCGCAGCTCGACCTCCCCGACGATCACATCGACGTGGTGATCTGCTTTCTGTCGTTCCGATATCTCGATTGGGATCCGGTGATGGCCGAGATCCGCCGGGTACTGGCGCCAGGCGGACAGCTCTGGGTGGTCGACATGGTGGAGCACCCGATGCGGGTTCGCGAACTCCCGGTGCTGGCCCGGTCGGCGCTCGAGCACGTGCGCACCCGTCGGGCCCGACCGCAGTTCGCCGCCGATCTGACCGCGCTGGCCAGCCATCCGGCATGGCGGGAGATGTTGCGGCACAATCCGATCCGCGCCGAACACGAGTACCGCTGGTACTTCGCCAGCCGGTTCCCCGGCACCCAGCTGCGGCTGCTGACCGCGACGCCGTCACAACGGGTGATGGCCTTCGACTCCGGACCCCTCGACAAGGGGCTCACGGCCCCGCTCACCTACCCATGACGCCGCCTGTGTGCCTCGGCATCGTCGACTGGGGAATCGGTGGCATCGGGCTGGTGCGTGAACTGGACCGGCATGTGCCCGGATTGCCGGTGCTGTACTGGTCGGACGCCGGAGTCACGCCCTACGGCCGGATGCGCAGCCCGGACCTGACGGCCCGGCTCGGCGCCGTGGTCTCCGAGCTCGCTCGCCGCGGGGCCACCGAAGTAGTGCTGGCCTGCAATGCGGCGAGCACGGTGGCTCCGCGCCTGAGCCGGGCGCCGGTTCCGGTGGAGGGCATCATCGGTCACGGCCTGGCGTCGGTGCCCGACCACGTCCGAGGACCCGTCGGTGTCGTCGGCGGGCGCCGCACCATCGCCAGCGGCTGTTACCGGCGCGGGCTGGCCCGGCCCGGTCGCGAGGTGCTGTCCCGGGTGGCGCAACCGTTGTCGGCCCACATCGAGGCGGGCCGCAGCGGCTCACCGGGATTCGTCGCCGACCTGCGCCGGATCGTGGCCCCGCTGCAGCGAGCCCAGGCCGTGGTCTTGGCGTGCACCCACTACCCGGCCGCGAGCGACTGGTTCGCCGACGCCTTGCCCGACGCCACGCTGATCGACCCGGTCGAGCGGCTGGCCGCCGCGATCGCCGCGCGCCATCCCCCCGCACAGACGGGCCCAGTAGCCGCAAGGACCTATCTGACCAGCGGTGACGCCGAAGCCATGCGGCGAGGTGCGGCGCTCGCCTGGGGAGTGGAACTCGTCGCCGAATCGGCCGCCACCGCCGACGAACTCAGCACAAGATTCCATTGAGAATTCTGCAAGACGGTCCCCGCATGCTCGACGCCATGAGCACACAAACGCGTCACCTCATCCCGTTCGTCACCGCGGCGGCCGCCCTCATCGCCCTTCCCACCACCGCGAACGCCTGCCCGCCACCACCCAAGTTCGTCACCCCGTCGGGCAACATCTGGTGCCTGGTCCCGAACGGCTTCGACGGCAGCAACGGCGTCGTCTGCGAGATCCGGGACCACACCTACACCCCGCCGGCCAAGCCCGCGGACTGCCATCTGGACTGGGGCGACCGCGTCAGCCTGAAACCGGGCAGCACTCCCGAGGTGCACTGCCACGGCGACACCATCTTCGACAACGGAATGCCCACGCTGGCCTACGGTCAGACGCGCTCGGCCGGACCGATGAAGTGCGAGTCGCAACCCGCGGGTGTCACCTGCACCGACACCGGCACCGGACACTTTTTCCGGATGTCGCGTGATTCGCTCGAACTCGGCTAGGGCTCTCGAGGCGATCTCGCCGAATCCCGTCCGACGGAGCGCCGACCCCCGCTAGCGTGACAAAGGTCGAGTTCGATGTAACGGGGGGACTAATGACGCGTGTCGCAGCGTGGGTGGGTGCTGGAGTTTTCACAGCCGGACTATCGGCGGCCGTACTCGCCGGCGCAGGGACAGCACACGCCGACGATGACGGCGGGTCAAAGCGCGATGCGAAGCCGGCGGCCACACACAACGCGTCCAACCAGAAAACGCAGAAACCGAAACCACGCGCGGTGAAGCCGCGGCCGACAGCGGCGCTATCGACGGCGGCCACAGACACCCAGCGCACGACCAAACAGCGCAGGGTTGAAACTCAACGGCCCATCCGCCAGCTCGCCGATTCAGTCCAGGCCAAGGTGCGCAACGAGATTCGGCAGGCGACCCGCGGCGAGCGGAACCCGGTGAGCGTCGTGGGCGGCCCCGACGCTGAAGCGCCTTCGAGCGACGTCGAGGTGCGGGTCCGGCCGCCGATAAGCATCAGGTCCGCCATTGCCGCGCAACGTGAGCGCCTCCATCCGTCGGTGGAGGGTGCCGCACCGGCAACCCAACAACGCGATATCCAGGTCACGAGGACGCTGCGGGACGTCTTGAAGTCGGCCATCCCGGAACAGTCCAAAACCGAAGGCGTAGTCGACCTCGCCGCGGCCACCCCGGCCCACGGTGATCCCATCGAGGCGATCCACGATGTGATTCGCAGCCTCGGCGCCCTGACGCTCAATCCCGAACCGCAGAACTATCCCAAGCCGCTGTCGGTGATCACCGGTGTCGTGTTCGATACCGTCGCCGCGTTGGAACGAATCGTCGGTGGCGACCCGGTGGTCCCGCCGGGCCTGCGTGACTCGGTCGAGGTCAGCACCTCCACCCTGGTGATCTCCGAAGGCCATGAAGTCGAATCCAACTGGTATTTCCCCACATCCGCCAACGGTGAGCCACCAACCCGGTTGATCTACCTGCAGCACGGCTTCCTGGCCAACGGGCCGCTCTACAGCTACACCGCCTCCTATCTGGCCCAGTCGACCAACAGCATCGTCGTCACCACCACGTTCACGTCGAACCCCTTCGAGGCCGACGGCATGTGGCTCGGTGGAGACAATCTGCACGAGGCGGTCGCCCAGCTGTTCCTCGATCCTGACCGCACCGCCCTCAACGCCAGCATGGACACGGCGGAGCTGAAGGCCGGCCGGCCGGAGAATCTCGATGTGCCGACGCAGTTCGTCCTCGTCGGACACTCGTTGGGCGGCGGGTTCGCCCCTGGGGTCGCCGGGTACTACGCCGAAGGTTTGACCCGCCGGCGCGATCAGGGGCTGGATGCGCCCAACGACCTTGCCGGCGTGGTGATCTACGACGCGGTGCCGATGGGCTCGATCATTCCCGACGCCATGGAGCGGCTCGACCAACTGGAGACGAACGGGACCGCTGACCCGAGTGACGACGACCCGAACGACTACATCCCGATCTACGAGATCGGTGCGCCGCTGAACTTCCTGAACGTGTTCAGCGACGTCAACGACCAGCTCACGGAAGCCCGACCCGGGCAGTTCACCGGCGTGGTGCTCGAAGGCGGCGTACATATGGACCCGATGCAGGGCGGCAACCCGTTGATTCAGGCCACCGCTTACCTCATCGCCGGGTTCCCGCAGCCGCAGAACCCGCTGGCCGTGCGTGAGCTGTCCGCCGGGTGGATCAACGACATGTTCGACGAGAAGATCGACCCCACCACCGGGACGTGCCACACCGACTGCGCCGGGCAGTACGGCGACGGCGATGACTCGTTCACCATCTCCACCGACAAGGGCGACGCCGTGGCGGTGCTGATCGGCACGCAAAAAGCCACTGATCTCACGTCACTGCACGCCATCAGCGCCACTGACTTCATCTCCGCGATCCCCGCCGGCGTACTCAACGGCCTACAGACGACTTGTGATCTGTTCACCGGGGACAAATGTTCGGTGTAGCCGACCTTGCGTAGTCGTTCGTAGCGTTCGCCGGGTGGAACCATGGGGTTCATGAGCGTCGTTGCGGCACACCGAACTCTGCTGCGTCGTCTGTTGCCCGACGACCATCCCGACGACCTTTCGGTACGCCAAGGGCAATTCCACATCGTCGTCATCGGAGCGGATTGTGTCGTTTGTCTTCCTCGCACCCGCGCTGCAGCTGACCGGCTGCCCGGGCGGGCGACCTCACTACGCACACTCGCCGCCCTCGGGCTCGGTTTCCGCACACCTGAACCGCTCCTCCAGAGCGGTGCGGATGAGACGCCATTCCTACTGCTCAGCAGAATTCCCGGGGAACCGCTTGAAAACGACGCGCTCGAAGATGACCGGGTGGTCGAAGCCGTGGCGGGGGAGTACGCCACGTTGCTGTCGGCTCTGGCCCGAGCAGGAACCAACGAGACAGTCCGAGCAGAGCTCCCTGAGGCCCCGGAAGGCCGATGGCGCGAATTCGCCGAGAGCGTACGCGCGGAGCTGTTCGGGCTCATGTCCGGCGACGGGCGCCTACGGGCTGAGCGAGAACTCGCAGCACTCGACGACCTTCCCCATCTCACCCAAGCAGTCGTACACGGTGACCTCGGTGCTGAGAATGTGTTGTGGGAGTGGCGGGATGGCGTGCCACACCTTTCTGGAGTCATCGACTGGGACGAGGTAACCCTCGGTGACCAGGCCGAGGACTTCGCAGCGATCAGCGCCGGCTACGGTCGCGAGTTTCTTGAGCGAGTACTCGCCCTACGCAGTTGGTCAAGCCGTGCGCTCGCCGATCGAATTGCCCCCATCCGCGAGACATTCGCTCTGCAACAAGCCCTCTACGCAATCCGCGACGGCGACGAGGAAGAACTTGTTGACGGTCTTGCCGGCTACCGCTGAGGTGAACAACGGGTCTAGCTCAGCGTGATCGACGTAGTGTTCAAGCATGACCGAAGCCCTGCCCAAGACTGCCCTGGAACTCCGGTCGCTGGTGACCGATAACGGCACGCTCGAGTTGTCGCTGCACGAGGTTGCGGTGCCCACTCCGGCGCAGGACGAAGTGGTGGTCCGGGTCGAAGCCTCGCCGATCAACCCGTCGGATCTGGGTCTGCTGATTCCCAGCGCCGCCGACATGTCGGCGGCCACGGTCGCGGGCACGCCGGACCGGCCCGTCGTCACCGCGCCTCTGCGCGACGGGGCACTGGCCGGGATGGCGGCACGCGTCGGCATCTCGCTTCCGGTGGGCAACGAAGGCGCGGGCACGGTGGTGGCGGCGGGGGAGTCGGCGCAGGCACAAGCGCTACTCGGTAAGACGGTCGGGATCGCCGGTGGCGCGATGTACGCGCAGTACCGGGTGGTCAAGGCCGAGGCGTGCTTGGTTCTTCCTGAGGGGGCCAGCGCCAAAGACGGTGCGTCGTCGTTTGTCAACCCGCTGACGGCGCTGGGCATGCTGGAAACCATGCGCCGCGAAGGGCATTCGGCTCTGGTGCACACGGCCGCGGCGTCGAACCTCGGCCAGATGCTCGTCAAGGCGTGCCTGGCTGACGGGGTGCCGCTGGTCAACGTCGTCCGCAAGGCCGAACAGGAAGAGATCCTGCGCGGCCTCGGCGCGGTCCATGTCTGCAACTCGTCGTCGCCGTCGTTCGAGACGGATCTCGTCGAGGCGCTCAAGGCGACGTCGGCGACGCTGGCGTTCGATGCCACCGGCGGTGGCACGTTGGCGAGCCAGATTCTCAACGGCATGGAGCGGGCCGCCAACGCGACTGCCGCGCAGTACTCCCGCTACGGGTCGAGCGTTCACAAGCAGGTGTACATCTACGGCAGCCTCGACACCGGCCCCACCGTGCTGACCCGAAACTTCGGGATGGCCTGGGGCGTCGGGGGTTGGCTGCTCACTCCGTTCCTCGCCGGCGCCGGCCCGGAGACCATCGCCCGGCTGCGCGCCCGCGTCGCCGCGGAACTGACCACGACGTTCGCGAGCGCGTACACCCAAGAGGTCTCACTGGCCGGAATGCTCAAACCCGAGGCGTTCAACAGCTACCTGCAGAAGGCCACCGGCGAGAAATACTTGGTGACCCCTCAAGCCTGAGCGCCCAACTGTTCGTCGAGCCAGTCGAACATGACCTGGTTCGCGCGCGATGCGGCACCCATATGGCAGTGCTCACCCGCACCGTCGGCCTCGTAGAGCGTCACCAGGGTGGTCTTCGCGTTGAGCATCGCCTCGGCCGCCCGCGCCGGCTCACCCTTGAAGAACTGGTCGTTCTCGGCGTCGAGCACCAGGACCGGGGAGGTGATGCGGTCGGCCACCTCGGCGATCGTGTAGGCCTTGAAGGCCCGGGCCAGCTCGGCCGGTGAGTCGATTCCCAAGGACCACAGCCCGTTTCGCACCGCCCAGCGGGTCTGGGTGTTGACGGCCATCAGCAGTCCGAGCACCGCCTCGGCGGCCTCGTCATTGCCCTCATCGACCCACTTGGACAGGAACGGCGGCATCATGTTGGTCAAGGCCGAGTGGAAGTCGTAGACACCGTCGTTGAGGATGACGGCGGCGAGCCTGTTCTCGAAGGCCGCTGCGCGGGCCACCAGATAACCGCCGAGGCTGTAGCCGAAGACACCGATCGCCTCCGGCGCGATCTCAGGCCGAGTGAGGGCGAAGTCGACCACCGGGGTCAGCACGGCCTCCCAGTCGGACCGGAACGTCAGGCCCTGCTCACGCAATGTGGCGCCCTGACCGGGTCCGTCGAATGCCAGCACGTTGTACCCGCGCACCAGGGCCCCGGCCGCGAGTGCGACGTAGGACTCTTCGAGGGTGGAGTCGTACCCACCATTGAAGATGACAGTGGGGCGGGGGATTCCGGAGTCGTCGACGCGGTAGAGGTACCCGGGGAGCGTGGTGTCCTGGTACGGGATGGCGATGCGTTCGAAACCGAAGCCGAACAATGACATTGACTCCAGGAACGTCTCGCGCGAGCGGTTGAACAGTTCCTTGGCCTCGGAATCATGGGAGGGATTCTCGCGGAGGTAGAACTCGGCGGTGCGGTAGTAGTTCGACGCCCGCAGCAGCGCCTCACGCGCGCTGACCGTATGCTCCGCGGCCAGCGATTGGCGGCCGAGGGCCTCGACCCGCTGCGCGGTCGCCTTCCATTCACGATGCCAGGCGGCCTCGTCACCCTCGGGGATGGCTCGGGCGGTCACCAGGATCTCGCCCAGATCCGCGCCGCCGGCATTGGCGTACCCGGCTGCGCGAAGCGTTTCGAACGAGAACGATTCGTCGTCGAACAGGAACTTCATGGCTTCTCCTTAACGAAACGGAACTGCATCGTCTCGATTAGGCTAGATCGTGATTAAACGGAACGCAACCGTTCCGTCTCGTAGAATCGGCTCGTGGCCACAGCAGCGCGCCGGACCTCCGGCGGTCCCGTCCTTCTCGACGATGTGACCGCCGCGATCGAGTCCGCGTTCTTCGAGGAACTGGCCGCCGTCGGCTACGGCCGGCTGTCCGTCGACGCCGTCGCCAAGCGGGCCGGAGTCGGCAAGGCCGCCATCTACCGCCGCTGGAAATCGAAGCAGGACCTGGCCGTCGACCTGGTGACCAAGGTGGCCGTTGCAGCGATCGATGTCCCCGACACCGGCACCCTTCGAGGCGACATCCGGGCCTACCTGCGGAACGGACGCGAGGCGCTCACGCATCGGCTGGCCCGCACCATCATCCCGGACCTGCTCGCCGAGGCCGCCCGCGATCCCGACTATTCAGCCACGATCGCCGGCCAGATCCGAGAACCCCGGCGTCTCAAGGCCGCTCAGCTTTTTGAGCGAGGCCGGCAGCGCGGCGAGATCGCCGACGACGCCGACATCGATGTTGCGCTCGACATGATCGGGGGAGCCCTGTACTGGCGCCAGTCGGTCATGCAGGTCGACGCCGACGACGACTACCTGGACCGGTTGACCGAAGCCATCATGACTCTGGTCGGTACCGATACCTGAGCGCGGTCACAGGGTCTGGATGCAGAATCAGCGAAGCATCTGAGTTCATCCAACTCTGACAGGACGGTCGACCTTCGTGCCCACCACCGCTCACCCTTTGCGGCCGGCGATCGTCGTCGGTGCGCTGGGCGTCGTGTTCGGCGACATCGGCACCAGCCCGATCTACACCATTCAGACGGTGTTCAATCCGACGGATCCACACCCGGTACCGCTGGACGACGCCAACGTCTACGGCGTCGTGTCGCTGGTCTTCTGGTCGGTGATGCTGATCGTCACCCTGACCTACGTGACCCTCGTGATGCGCGCCGACAACCACGGTGAGGGCGGCATCATGGCGCTGATCACGCTGCTACGCCGCGGCACCGGGACTCGAGGTCGGCGCACCACATGGTTTCTGGCGGCGCTCGGATTGTTCGGGGCCGCACTGTTCTTCGGTGACTCGATGATCACCCCCGCGATATCGGTCTTGTCGGCGGTGGAGGGGCTCAAGGTCATCGAACCGGGCCTCGAAGCGTGGGTGGTGCCGATCACCGCGGTGATCATCGTCGGGCTCTTTCTCGTTCAACGGCAGGGCACCGCGGTCGTCGGTCGATTCTTCGGGCCGGTGATGATCGCCTGGTTCACCGCGATCGGAGCCTGTGGGGTCGCCGGTATTGCAGCCAACCCCGGAATCCTGGCTGCGCTGTCCCCTTGGTACGCAATCACTTTTCTGGCGGGCCACTTTCACATCGCCTTTTTCGCGCTCGCCGCGATCGTGCTGTCGGTGACCGGTGCGGAAGCGCTCTATGCCGACATGGGCCACTTCGGGCGACGGGCGATCACCGTCGGCTGGCTGGGTCTGGTGTTGCCGGCCTGCGTGCTGAGCTACTTCGGGCAGGGCGCGTTGATCCTGGCCGACGAGACCAAGTCCAGCGCACCGTTTTTCCTCCTCACACCGCAATGGGCGCAGATCCCGATGGTGGTGTTGGCGACGGCGGCGACCGTCATCGCGTCGCAGGCGGTCATCACCGGAGCGTTCTCGGTGGTCTCGCAGGCAGTGCAGCTCGGGTACCTGCCGCGGCTGCGCATCGCGCACACCTCGGCGTCGACGATCGGCCAGATCTATGTGCCGTGGATCAACTGGATGCTGATGGTGGCGGTGTTGACCCTCGTCTTCGCGTTCGAATCGTCTGCGGCCCTGGCCTTTGCATTCGGCATGGCGGTGAGTGGCACGATCACCATCACCACTTTGCTCTTCCTGTATCTGGCCCGGCAGCAGTGGCGATGGCCGTTGTGGGTGCTGGTACTCGGTGGCGGCGCCTTGCTGGTGGTCGATCTGCTGTTCTTCGCCGCCAACCTCACAAAGTTGGTCCACGGCGCCTGGCTGCCGCTCGTCATCGCGGTCGTCGCCTTCACCGTCATGACCACCTGGCAGCGCGGTAGGGCATTGGTGACCGCCTCACGCCTCGAAATCGAAGGACCACTGCGCCCGTTCGTCGACGAGATCGCCCACCAACAGCCACCTTTGACCCGCATGCCCGGGACGGCGGTGTTCCTCAACCGCGGTGAGGACACGGTGCCGCTGGCCATGCGCGCGAACGTCGACCACAACCACGTCGTGCACGACCACGTCCTGATCGCCTCTGTGGAGACCGAACCCGTTCCGCGCGTGCCGGACGAGAACCGCGTTTCGGTCGATGATCTCGGCTACCGCGACGACGGCATTCTGCACGTCACGATCCACGCCGGTTACATGGAACGGCCGGATGTTCCCGCCGCACTGAAACTGGTGCCCGCATCGGAAACCGAGGGCGGCGTCGACCTCGACAACGCCTCGTACTTCCTGTCGCATCTCGAACTGGTCGCGGGCCCCGACCGCAACATGGCGCCTTGGCGCAAAAGGATTTTCATCGCCACCGCGCTTCTGACGGCTGATGCCGCAGGCTATTTCAACCTGCCTGCGGACCGCACCGTGATCATCGGTTCACGGATGGAGGTTTAGCCGGCCTCGGCGTTGATCCCGCCGAGGGCGGACTCTCACCGGTCGGTGATGTCGGCGTACTCCGAATGCTTGTCGATGAACTCGGCCACCATCCAGCAGGTGGGCACGATGCGCAGCCCCGCGGCACGCGTCGAACGTAAGGCTTCGGCGATGAGGATCGTCGCCAGTCCGCGGCCGCGGTACTGCGGGTCGACCTCGGTGTGCGGAAAGATTCGCTGCCCGTCACGGTCGTGGAAATCGGCGAGCCCGACCGTCCTGCCATCGACGTCGATGGTGAAGCGGTCAGCGTGTTCGGTCACGCTGGTCACAGCACCCGTGCGGTCGAGTTGGGTCCCCGAGCTCATCTGCCCTCCGTTCGCCGTTACCTCACGATAGCCGCGGTGGCGTCGCCGTTGGATCTCGGCATTTGCTGAAAGCGCGGTATCGCCGGTGTTACGTTCGGGACATGAATCCAAAGCTGATCAAACGCACAGGTGCGCTAGCTGCAGCTTTCGCCATCACCGGCGCGACGGCCATTGCGTGCTCGCAGGAAGCAAAAGACCAGACCAAGGACGCCTTGTCCAGCGCGACGAGTGCCGCGTCGTCGGCCGTCGATGCCGGCACGAGCAAGGCCAAGGAGGGCGCCAGCTCCGCTTCGAGCGCGGTCTCGTCGGCTGTCGAAGGCGCGCCCAGCACCGTGAATGCGCCCGGTGTCGGCGAGGTGGTACTCGACGCTCCCATCGCCGAGGAGTACTCCGATGCCGGCGGCGAAGCCAAGCTGGGGCTACCGACAGCGCAACCGGAGAAGGTGGGCGATGGCACCGTGCAGGCATTCGCCAACGGCACCATCTTCTCGTCACCGTCGACCGGCGCGCACGTGGTGCAGGGCGAGATCCTGCGGGTCTACACCGCAAACGGTGGTCCGGCGGGCAAGCTGGGCTTCCCCACCGGCGACGAGGACGAGACCGGCGGTGGACCGGATGTCGCCAACGGCGGTTGGGTCACCGAATTTCAGCACGGCACCATCAGCTGGCTGAACAAGGGTGACGGCACGTTCGCGGAGACCATCACGCCCAAGTAGCGGTTGCGCTACCGCGGCTACCAGACGCGGACGTAGTCCACGAGCATGTCGGCCGGGTAGGTGCCGCCGCTGGGGTCTTCTCCGCCCGAACCTGCCACCGCAAGGTTCAAGACGACGAACATCGTGTAACCGGGCTGGCTGAACGGCCAGTCCGGCAGCTGGCTCGCCGAGACCTCGAAGTAGGGCTTCGCGCCTTCGGTGTAGTCCTGCCAGAACCGGGCGCCGTTCGCGTCCCACTGGGTGCGCCACGTGTGCCAGCCGGTGTCGACAGCGATGTTGTGGGTCTCCCACTCGCCGCCGTTCGACTTGGCATGGACGGTGGTGGCCGACGGCCACTTGCCGTTGCCGTACCACTCGACGATGTCGAGTTCACCCTCGCCCAGGGTGCCCAGCCAGAAGGCCGGCCAGGCGCCCGCGGTCAGGCAGTTGAACTTGATCCGGGCTTCCCACGTATGCCCGGGGCCGCCCTCCCACACGCTCGCCAGCTTGGCGCCGTAGTAGGTGTCGCCTTCCTTCGTGGCGCGGATGACGAGATTCCCTTTGCCGTCGAGGAAGGCGTTCTTGCGGTCATCGCGGTACTGCCCGATACGGCCGGGCACCTCCCAGTAGGTGGGGTCCTTGATGGTCTCCCGGGCCTTCGCGATGGTCCACTTCGACGTATTCGGCGACGAGCCGGCAGCCCCGTCGAACTCGTCCGCGAACACGTAGTTCACCGTGGCCTGTGGCGCTGACGGCGCGGGAACAGGTGGTGTCAGGGGCTTGGTCGGGAGGGCCTGGGCTTGCGGGGCGGGTATTGCCGCTGCCATCACGCCCAGACCTGACAACATCATCATTTTTCGGCGATCCAAGTTGGCCATGGTGGACCACCCTAGCCGTGCTGCGTGCGTGAGTGCGGAATCAAGGGTTTTGCCGGGGGAAGTTCACTTCAGAAGATTTCCATAGGAAACGCTTCATCCCTGCTCAGTCAGCGCGGGCACAGTGGGTTGCATGACACTGATCGATTCTTTGCGCCGGGCCACACGGGGGCGCAGTGCGCTGACCGCCGGGCTGGTACTCGCCGGAGCGTTCGTCGCGCTCCTGCTCAGTGTCGCCACCAGCGGAGAGTGGGCCGCGGTGCTGGCCTCACTGGCCGGCTTCGCGACGGCCATCACGGTGATCGCGGCCGTGGCGACGAGTTGGGAACACGTCGTCGTCAACGCCCGCAGCGCCGGGTTGGTCGAATCCGAGGTCGAATCCCGGTAACCCGCGGCTGGTTTGCCAGCTAAGGCGATCGCTGCTCAACCGCGCCGGTTCGAGTCGCCGCACTGCCAATTCTGCTGTGCCCAAGTCACGTTCGTGTGAGATGCTCTCCGCGTCAATTTTGGGCACCGGGTCGGGGCGACTTCAGGGGAGTGCGATCGTGAGACTTGTCATGGGCTTTATTCCGGCGATGGTTCTTGCCGGAACCGCTGTCGGTTTCGCGAGCCCGGCTTTCGCCGAGGAACTCAACGGCACCTATCGCTATGACCACGATGGCCCGTCGACGTGGAGCACCTGGACCGTGACGTCGTGTGGCCAGGGTTGCGCCGACGTGGCGGCCACCGGCGGCGCGACCTGGGCGCCATACGGCGGGCAGGCCCACCTGGACGGCGGACGCTGGACGATGGTGAGCCCCTGGACCGACGCGGGGACCTGTGAGGGCGCCCCGCTGACCGCCTCACGCACGCTTTCCTGGGACGACGAGACACTCACCGGTACCGGCTACGCCACCTGGGAGGCCAGCGATTGCGGCCCGGCCGAGCGCAGCGAGCGGTTCTCGTTCACGCTGACCAAGCAGTCGTAGAACGGACTCCTACGCGTCGACCGTGAATGACCACCTCGCTCTGCGATAGTCGTGGATTGTGGGTGGTCAGAAAATGCACTACTGGCGACGGTCGTTCTGGGCACTCGTAGGTGTTGCGGTCCTGGGTTTCGGGTCGGCCGTGTTGCGCGTCGCCCAGGTCGGTGTGGATCCCTACACCGCGGCCAACATCGGCATCAGCAACACGATCGGTCTCGACCTCGGCACGTACCAGCTCATCAGCAACGCCGTGCTGTTGATCCCGGTCTTCTTCTTCGGCCGCATGTACATCGGGATCGGCTCGATCATCAACATGGTCATGACCGGGTACTTCATTCAGTGGTTCTCGGCCCTGTTGAGCCCACTGGTTCCCGCCGATCCCGGACGCGTGCTGCAGACCGGGATGTTCCTCGTCGGCATCACGCTGTTCGCCGCCGGTGCATCGATGTACATGACCGCAGCGCTGGGCAACGCCCCGTACGACGCGATCGCCCCGATCATCGTCGACCACACCCGCCTGCCGTACCGGGTGGTGCGGGTGGCCCAGGACCTCGCGTTCGTCGGATTGGCCTTGGCGTTCCACGGGCAGGTTGGCATCGGGACCGTGATGACCGCGTTCTTCGCGGGTCCGCTGATCGACTTCTTCACCGAGAAGGTCAACAAGCCGCTGATGAAGAAGGACCTGGCAGCGCTCGAGGCATTCCAGCAGCGCGTGAAGACCACCCGCTGGCATTTCTGACGGTGACCGCGTTTGTCCTGCCCCGTCAAAATCTTTGACGGATCCGCGCCGGACCTGCCGTGCAGACAGGCGCGCTCCGGCGCCACTGACCTAGTATGCCCAGGTGGGAGCAGGATCCTGGCCGGCGCACATTCCGGTGGCGACCGTCGGACGGCCTGCCACCGCACGCGCCGGTGTTCCCCGTCCAGAAATCACCCGCTTGCTGCAGGACCGCACCGGTCTGGTGTTGGTCACCGCACCGGCGGGATACGGCAAGACCACTGCGGTGGCGCAGTGGGACGACGCCGACGAACGCCCGTTCGCATGGGCGCGGCTCGACAATCTCGACAACGACCCCGCGCATCTGCTGTTGCATCTCGCCACAGCGCTGAACCAGGTCAAGCCGATCGATCCGGCGGTGCTGCAGTACCTGCAGGGCGCAGGACGGGCCGAGACCCAATTGGCGTCGGCATTCGTCCAGGCACTCGAAACCGCGGGGCCCGTCGTTCTGGTGCTCGACGACGTCCACGAGTTGTCGGCGAGCGCCGCGGTCGACACCCTGCGCGCCGTGGTGGACCTTGCCCCGAGTTCGACGACGTTGGTGCTGGTCGGCCGGCAGGCTCCGGCACTCGATCTGGCCCGCCGCCGGCTGCAGGGCTACGTCGTCGACATCGGAATTCCGGAGCTGAAGCTGTCCGGATCCGAAGGCGCCGCTGCTTTCGCGGCCCTCGGTTCCGGGATGGACGAGGCCACGATCGCACGCGTTCTCGACAAATGTGAGGGCTGGGCGGCCGGGGTGGTGATGGCGGCCCTGGCGCTGCGCGATGGCGCCCCCGCCGAGGCGGTGACCGGCCGGCACCGGCTGGTGGCCGACTATCTGGTGGAGGAAGTGCTCAGCCAGCTCGAACCCGACACCGTCACGTTTCTGACGGAATCGGCCATCCTGGACCGCTTTTGCGCCGGCGAGCTCGACGCGCTGCTGGGCCGAAGCGATTCCGCTGCGATGCTTGAGGCAATTACCGGATCGGGCAACCTGTTTCTGGTTCCCCTTGACTCCCAAGGCATCTGGTACCGCTATCATCAGCTTTTCGGTGACCTGTTGCGCGCGCGCCTACGTGACCGGGATCCGGACCGGTTCCGGGAGTTGGCGGCGCGCGCGTCCGATCGGCTGGCTCAGGCCGGTGACGTCGACGGAGCGCTGGCGCAGGCCCTGGCCGCCGGCGACCGCGCCAAGGCCGCAGCACTGGTGGGGATCGACGCGGTGCGGTTGGGTTTCGACGGCCGGGTCGGTGTTCTGGCCCGCCGGCTCAGCCTGATCGACGAGCGGACCTTCACCGACTACCCGGACGCTGCGATCGCGCGGGCCTGGCTCGGCGTGATGACCGGGGACGCCGAGTTGATCCAGCGGTCCCTGTTGACCGCCGCGGCGGCCGACTCCGGTGGGCCGCTCGCCGACGGCACACCGTCGGTCGAGGTGGCTGCCGCGCTGATCGGCTCGCTGCTCGGAGTCGGTGGAGTAGGCGAGGTGATTCGCCATGCCGAAACAGTCTGCGGCGCAGGTGATCACCTGGTCAACCCGTGGTGGGGCGCGGCCACCACGATGAAGGGTGCCGCGCTGTCCATGCTCGGTGACCCCGGGGAGGCGCGGGCCACACTGGAATCGGCACTGCCGGTAATCGAAGATCTCCCCGGATTCCAGGCCGCCGTGCTGGCGCATCTCGCCGCATTGGACCTCGGTGACGGAGACCTGTCGGCCGCAGTTTCCCACACCAACGCCGCGCGCATGATCGTCGACTCACGCGACTTGTCCGACATGGTGCCGATGGTGGTGGTCTACGCGGTCGACTCATTGGTGCGCGCCCGGCGCGGTGACGCGGCCGGAGCACGATCGGCCGTCCGCGCGACCGAGCGGCTCCTCGACCGGCTGGGCGATCTGTCCGCCCGCACCGCCCTGACGGCCCATGTGTTGGTCGCCGGTGCGGCCGTCGAGGTCGACGACACCGAGCTGTGCGACCGGCACCTGGGCGAGGCGCAACGCGCATACCGGCGTGAACCCGAGGCCGTCGGCATCGGGCAATGGCTGGACCGCATCCAGGCCTTGTCGGCGACCCGGGCGGCCCGTGGTGCTCGGCCGGCGCTGACGACGGCCGAGCTCAGGCTGCTGCCGTACCTCGCCACCCATCTGTCGCTGCAGCGCATCGCAGGTGAGCTGTCCCTGGGCCGTGAAACCCTGAAGAGCCAGGCGAAGTCGATCTACCGCAAGCTCGGCGTCTCGTCCCGCGCTGCCGCGGTGACCGAGGCCGACCGGCTCGGGTTGCTCAGCGAGACCGTGCGAGCCGCCGCGAGAACGGCAACAGCATCAGGAACTCCACGATCAACACCACGGTGATCATCACGACCACCTTCGGATCGTCGAAGTTCTGCCCGGCCACCACGAACGCCGCGGCGGCGTTGCGCTGAGCGGTACCCAGCGCCAGGACATCCCGAGCCCCGCGGCCGCCCAGCAGCCAACCGACGCCGGCGCAGATCACCGTGTACACGACGGCGGCCAAGATGCCGAAGGTGCCGAAAACCGATAGCACGCTGTTGAAATGGGCGGCGATGGTGAGCACGATCACCAGAACCATGCTGATGGTGGACACCTTGCCGACCACGGACCGGAGGCGGGCGGCCGCCCCCGGACCGCGGGCCCGCAGCAGTAGGCCCGCGGCCAGCGGGATGAGCATCAGCACCACAAGCGACGCCGCGATCTGGGCAGGGTTGACCGCGGTGCCTGCGACGAAGATCGGCAGGACCAGTGGCACGAACCCCACGGTGATGACCATCAACAGCACCATCAGGCCCACCGCGAAGGCCATGTCGGCCTTCGCGAACTCGGCGAGCTTGATCAGGAACGGTGCGCCCGCCGCGAGCCCGCACAACAGCAACCCGATCCCGAGCGGCTCGTCCAGATCAAACACCCGCCACAGCCCGAACGCGGCCAGCGGCGCCAGCACGAAGTTCGCCGCCAGCGACAGCGCAACCAGGCGAATGTTCTTGAGCGGCGCGAGGATCTGACTGACGGTCAGGCTCAGACCGACGGCCAGGGTGCTCGACACGACGAAGAAGACGACAGCGATATTCGAGCCCTGCAACAGCAGATCTGTCACCTTCACTGCGGTCAGGCCATCGTCACGAGGTTGCGCCAGAAGGACTTCAGGCTGTCACTCGCGCCGAACAGGGTGGTGAAATGGGTTGAGTCGACCAGCACGATGTCGCCGGCGCGGTCACCGGACGGCGGCATGTGGATCAATGCGTTGAACTCCGTGTTGCCCGCCAAGGTGAACGGGTGGGGCCGGGTCTGGTCGATCAACTGCCGGCCGAGCACTCGGAGGTCCGGCCCCTCGGGAGCCGTCAGCTCGTAGTGCGGCAAGTGGGGATGCAAGGCCAGCGTCGTGACGTCGCGCAGCAAGCCGGCCGAATCCAGATCGCGGAAACCAGTAAGCGGCACAATCTGTTTGGTGCCCTCGACCGTGGCGGGACGCAGGCCCCAGGTGTTGTGCACCGGGATGTTCAGCCCGGTCAGCAGCGACCGGGCGTAGCCGCTGAACCGCTGGACGCGCGGCGTCAGCGGGTCACCGTGGTGCAGATACTCCATCTGCTGCTGCTCTTTGTCGTCGGTGAACCCGACGTCGTGGTGCGGCGCGAGCATCAGGCACTTGCCTTCCTGACGCAACCACTGCTGTATCGCCGCGATCTCCTCTGGCAAGGCATCCTCCTCGCCGAGCAGGTGGTCGAGGCCGAAGATCATCAGGGTGTCGGTGTCGTCGAGGATGCGTTCATCGATGGGCAACCGGTACCCGGCCTGGTCGACCCGCTGGAACACCGCCACCGGATGTCCGGTCGCCTCACCGGCCACCTCCTGGAAATTCAGGGACGACCGGTGGAACAGTTCCAGCGTTCCGTCGATGCCCTGCAGGAAGTCGCGCGGGTCGTACTCGGGTCCGGCGTAGGCGGGCCAGGTCGCCAGACGAACCTCGGTCATGGTGGAGAACCGGTTGTACAGCAGTGCCGAATCGCGCTGCGCCTCCCACGGGTAGCTCCACGACCAGTAGATCGACACCCGCCGTTTGCCGTTGTGCGGGCGGGTGATGTGCGCCTGGTTATAGGTGCGGGCGGGCGTGGTCATGCTGACTCCTTCATTCTTGGGGTCTCAAGGTTTGAGAGGTAACGCAGCGCGCTCAGGCCGGGCAGAAAGAAGTAGGCCCCGCCGCGCAGCGTGGTGAACGCGGGTAACCCCTTGTGCACCTTCCGGATCGGACGCTTCGGAATCGTGAAGTCCAGCGTGCCGTCCTGGACGCCGCAGATGGGGTCGTGTTCGTTGCCGAGATCTTTGAATGCCGCGTCGTTGATCCAGACGTTCTGCGCGAACTCGAACTGGCGCACCAGGCTGGCGCAGATCAGGAACATCCCGACCCCGCGTTCGACTCCGTCGTCGGCAACACCTTCGGGGAGTGCCGGTCCGTAGGTGCCGCTGCGCCGGATCAGCCTTCGCCGATTGGGATTCGGCTCGGTATCGCGTGGGTTGAGCCGGCGGGCGTGGGAGCCGAGCGGGCAGGCGTAGCCGTGTGGATCCATCTCGCCGTAGTCGAAGTCGTTGTTGCGCATCGGATCCGCACCGAGTTCCCGGTCGTCGTGCTCAGGTGCCAGGACCAGCGGCGCGCCGCTGCGCCACCGCCCCATGAACTTCGCGGCCAGCAACTCCTCGCCGTCGGCGTCCTCGGCGTTCTGCTTCAGGTAGTCCCGGAAGATCCCGACGTGTTCCTCCAGGCGGCGGTACGCCAGGTAGCTGCCGTTGCGTGAAAGCACCTCGGGTGTGGGCTGGTTCGCGACCAACCCCTCCTCGTCCTGATAGCCGAGGAGGAACTCGCCGGGTGCCAGATACCCACCTGCACCGGGTATCAACTCCTCGCCCGAACCCCTCATCTGCGGCTGCGACACCGGATCGCGGTACCCGAAGTGATCGTGGTCGTACTCGAACGGAGCGGTGGCGGCCAGATCCAGATGCGACATTGACCGCACCCCGGGGCAGCGGGCCAGCAGGGCGTCGTGTTCGCCCACGCACCGCACGCGTTCCGCCGCGTCCCGGGCGAACAGGATGACGATGGCATGCAGATCGTCGTCGGCGAGCCCGCCCAGCCAGTGTTCAGGTGCGGCGGCACCGGTGTCCCCGAGGATGTCCGCCCGCGACGCCATCCCTTCGCGGAACTCGCCCGGGAACGATGCCAGCGACTCCTCGTCCAGACCCAACGCGCGCAACCCATTCCAGGTGAAGGCCAGGTTGACCCAACGTTTGAAGACGTTGACCGTCTCACGAACATCGGTGGCCGACTGCACGAGCGGCACCATTTCGGACAGCCAGGCCCGCCCCGCTTCGGGGGTGTCGAAGGACAGGAACTCATACCGGCCGGTCAAATGCGGTGTCCCGGTCAGCATGATGTGCTGGATGTCGTCGAATTCGAGGTCGGTCATTGCATCCATGGTCACTGCATCTGATCCAACATGTCCGCGAACGCGGCCTTGAGTCGCAACGCCTTCTTGACCTCGTCGGAGGTGGCGTACGGGTACTCGCCGTACTCGAGGAAGCTGGGCACCTGGTGGTCGCGGACGTACATGATGAAGGCCTCCGGATTGGTTTTCCAGTCCGCCGGAAAGCCCTCCAGATGGGTGAATGCAGTGGTGATGCCGGTCGAGCTGAACAGCTTGACGGCGTCCTCGGTGTACTTGTCGAAGTCGGTATCGAAGATGCCCATGTACTGGAAATGCAGACCCGACCCGACATCGAACAGATTCCACCGCAGATAGTGAAGCTTCAGTGGGGCCAGCACGCCCGGCTGCGCGGCGACGGCCGCCTCGATGCTCTTGCCGTGGGCGCGGATGGCGTCTTCGTGTTCGGGGCCGTCCTTCACCTTCGCGATGATGTTGAAGCCGTAGCACGCGGGAGTGCGGGGGAAGACCGGGCCGTACCGCCCGCGGGTCAGTTCGAAGTAGCCCTCCTTGGGAAGGGCGAGAGCAGCGGGCTGGGTCCAGTCGTTGTTTCCGTTGTGCGCCATGGCAACGAGATTATGAGCGCGCTGACCGCACGTCGTCCCCCGATTCGGGGGAAAACCGCCTGTCAGGGAGCATTGGTGCTGATGTTTGCGTCACATGGACGCGACCGGCAATCGGGGTGGCCCGGTGCCGCCTTCTCGTGCCTGCGCCTCATATGAGTGCGGGTTTGACGCGTCAGGCCAGTCGCTCGACTTCGACGAAGATGATCGGATCGCGGTCGCCGCGGTTCTCGACGGTGTGCTCGGAGCCTGCGGGACGTGAATAGCTCTGCCCGGCTACGAGTTCTGCGACGATCTCGGAGCCGTCGGCAGTGACGACATGCATGGTGCCGGTGACCACGGGAACGACCACATACTCGTAATCGTGCCGGTGCATCGGTATCGCGCCGCCCGGGTCGATCGTCCACTTGGTGACGCGGAACCACTCATTGTCGAGCTGGATCTCACCGTGGGACCCGGTCGTCATGATCCTCCTTGCCGCCGTCCGCTTCGGAATCTCACCGCCCAGGCTGGTGCCGGCTGTCAGAAGTCGGGCGTGCTCACGTCTTCGAGCCCCTGCTTGGGGCCCGTCGGAGCGACCGGCGCAGTAGGAATCGCCTGGATTCCTGACGAACCACATTCCGTGCCGCTCACCCCGGGCGGGCACAGGTTGTTGCCGCTCGGTGAGTTCGGCACCAGATAGGGGACACAATTCTGGGTATAGGTGTCGTTGTCCTCGCCGTTCGGGCAGGCCGCCAGCACGGCCGACGGGGCGGGCAGGGCGGCGACCGCAGTCGCCGCCACCATCGCGATGCCGCAGCAGGCGGAGATGATCAGGTGTCGCATAGGGATCAAGGCTGTCATGTCATTCGCTTTCAGTCGATGACCGCAGTGGCCTTGTGCACGGTAATCGGCGCGGCCAACTGCTGCTCGTCGCAGATCCGTTGCAGTTTCTTCAGGGTCTCGGCCAGGCCCAGACCGGTCCGCCGGCCCGGGGTGAATGTCGCGGGCAGGTGCTGCATGCCCTGGATGACGCCGATGGTCTCGTAGTGGACGGCGCCCGCCGGGTCGCATCGGTAGTCCGGCATCCGGTCGAGCACCCCGGTCAACATCGACTTGAACACCGTCCGCGCCACATTCGAGCCGATGCAGCGATGTACGCCCAAGCCGAAACTGAAGTGGCGGTTACCCGTTCGGTCCATCATGAGCTCGTTCGGGTTCTCGAAGACACGTGGGTCGCGGTTGGCCATCGCCCAGGACAACCACAGCCGCTCACCTTCCTTGAGCGGCACGCCGTCTACTTCGATGTCCTCGGAGACCGTGCGGCCGTCCCCCGGGGCAGGGGTGAAGAACCGCAGGAACTCCTCGGTCGCCGGGTCGAGCAGAAAAGCGCGGTCCCGGCTCAACCGCTCCCGCTGATCGGGGTGCTCGGAAAGCCACTCGAGCGAGTGCGCGGTCAGCGCCGTCGTGGTGTCGAAACCTCCGCCGATCAGGAGCATGAGCATGCCCAGAATCTCCGAATCGGGAGCCGGCTCGCCGTCGATGCGCATCTGGACCATCGCGTCGATCAGTCCGGGACGTGGATCCTCGCGGATCACCGCGACGTGCCCCATCATGTGTACCGCTGAAGCCACTGACAGGTCGAAGACGCGCTGGGCGTCGGGGGAGTCGGCCCGGGTGTACACCGATGCATGTGCGGGTTCGCAGTAGATCTCCCATTCGGCGAGCGGGACGCCCAACAGTCCGAGCGTCAACACAGCCGGCACGATGTTCGCCAGATCGTCGACGAAATCGATACTGCCGTCTTCGATCTTCTCGTCCAGACACGCCCTGACGAGTTCGTCGACGACCGGTTTCCACCGCGCGACCGCGGCCGGTGACAGGTAGCCGTTGAGCGGTGTCCGGTAGGAACGGTGTTCGGGATCATCCATCTCCAGCATGCCGCCGCGGAACTGCGTGCTCACCTCGCCGCGCGGAATGTTGATGCCCCGATAGCCTTTTCGTTCCCCGACGACGTCGTTGTCATTCGAGATGTGTGGGCAGCGGGCCAGTTCGAAGACCTGGCTGCTGCCGGCGGCCACCCAATGTCCGCCGTATGTGTCGGTCCAGGCGAGCGGACAGGAGCCCAGCATCTCCGACGTTATCGGCTCGAACTGGTCGCGGTACTGCGGGGTGTGCCGGTCGAAGTGGTAGCTGTGCTCGCTATGTCGAGCTTCTGCCGTCGCGCCCTCGGTCATCTGCGCCTCCAACGTCGTTGTCGGTCTGCAGGTCTGAGGATAGGAACTACGCGCGCCGGTGTGGGCGGTTCTGGCAGATCACGGCGTCAGATTCAGGACGGCCTTGCCGTATTCGAGGTCCGCGGGCACCGAGATGTGGTCGTGAAAGACGCGCCAGACGCCGTCGACGCAACGCAGACATGCCGTCCATCGCACCCACATGTCGGTGTCACGGCCACTGGCGAGGGTGCCGCGGACGTGGTTGAGGCTGTGCACGAACGCGATGTCGCCCTCGGTGGTGACGGTCAGCTCGTGCACGTCGTAGCCGATCGGCCCGGTGTACGCGGTGAAGACCTCCTGCCAGGCCCGTCGCTTGTTGTCGTCACCCGCGTAGCGCAGCGGTGCCCCGAGATCGAAAGACACGACATCGGGCGCGTAGAGAGCCGTGAGCGTGTCCAGATCGCGCGCACGGATCGCATTCACACCTTCGGCGATGCGCTGGCGAATGGCGGCTTCAGTCACGAATGTCACGGTAGGCCACCATCGCCATCGGGCACCGGAAAATCAGTCGGCGGGGCCGAGTCCGAGTTCGCCGAGGAGGACTCGAACGCGTCGTTCGATGTCGTCACGGATCGGACGGACGGCTTCGACTCCGAGGCCGGCCGGGTCGGCCAGGTCCCAGTTCTCGTAGCGCTTGCCCGGGAAGTACGGGCAGGTGTCTCCGCACCCCATCGTGACCACGACGTCGCTCGCCTCGACGATGTCGTCGGTCCATCGCTGCGGCTGTTCGTGCGCGATATCGATACCGACCTCGGCCATGGCGGCGATCGCGGCAGGATTCACCTCGTCAGCCGGCTCCGAGCCGCCCGAGAACACGGACGCTCGGTCTCCGGCGAGGTGGGTGAAGTAGCCCATCGCCATCTGGGACCGGCCTGCGTTGTGGGTGCACAGGAACAACACGCTGGGGCGGTCGCGCTCGGTCATCGAGTTCTCCTCACAGGACGGTCGTCTCCTGCGGTTGCGAACCGGCGCCGCAATCCCAGTGACACGTAGACCAGCGCCACGAGGACGGGCACTTCGATCAGGGGGCCGACGACACCTGCCAGGGCCTGGCCGGAGGTGGCACCGTACGTCGCGATCGCCACCGCGATGGCCAGTTCGAAGTTGTTGCCTGCGGCCGTGAACGCCAGGGTGGTGGTGCGCTCGTAGCCCAGCCCCAGCGCAGCGCCCAGTGCGTATCCGCCGCCCCACATGATCGCGAAGTACGCCAGCAGCGGCAGCGCGATGCGGGCGACGTCCCAGGGGCGAGTGGCGATCTGGTCACCCTGAAGCGCGAACAGCACCACGATGGTGAACAGCAGTCCGTACAGGGCCCACGGGCCGATACGCGGCAGGAACGTCGTTTCGTACCAGTCCCTGCCTTTCGCGGATTCACCGATTCGACGTGACAGGTACCCGGCCAGCAGTGGGATGCCAAGGAAGATCAGCACCGATTTGGCGATCTGCCACGGCGATGTGTCGATACTCGTCTGTTCCAACCCGAGCCAGCCCGGCAGCACCGACAGGTAGAACCAGCCGAGTACGGCGAACATGAGCACCTGGAACATCGAATTGAGGGCGACCAGTACCGCGGCGGCCTCACGGTCGCCGCAGGCCAGGTCGTTCCAGATGATGACCATCGCGATGCACCGGGCCAGTCCGACGATGATCAGGCCCGTCCGGTACTCAGGTAGATCCGGCAGAAAGAGCCACGCCAGCGCGAACATCAGGGCGGGACCCAGCACCCAGTTGAGGACCAGCGAGCTGATCAACAGCTTGCGATCACCGGTCACCCGGTCCAGTCGGTCGTAGCGCACCTTGGCCAGGACCGGGTACATCATGATCAGCAGGCCCAGGGCGATCGGCAGTGAAATGCCGTCGATCTGAACGTGATTCAGGGCAGTGTTGACGCCGGGGACGAGTCTGCCCAGCAGCAGACCTCCCGCCATCGCCACGCCGATCCATACCGGCAGCAGTCGGTCCAGCGTGGAAAGTCGCGAAGTGACAGCCTGGTTCACGATGTGCAGCAGGTGCCGCCGGCCTCGGGGCTGTTGAGGGCGGGGGAGTTCGCGCCGAAGGACTCTGAGTCGGCGAGAACGGTGTAGACCTCCCACTTTTCGCCGGCAGGCCCCGTCACCCAGACCTTGTCCTGCGTGGCGAAGCAGCAGGTCGTGCCGATCTCCTCCTCGGTGAACAGGCCTTCGTTCGTCAGGCGCGCGATCTCGGCGTGCACCTGGTCGCTGGACTCGACTTCGACGCCGAGGTGGTTGAGTGTCCCGCCGTGACCGGGGTTTTCGATGAGTACCAACTTCAGCGGGGGTGCGGCGATCGCGAAGTTGGCGTAGCCCGGCTTGACCTTCGCCGGCGCGGTGTCGAAGAGCTTCGAGTAGAACGTGATCGCCTCGTCGAGATCATCGACGTTCAAGGCGAGTTGTGCGCGGGACATGGCAGCCTCCGGACCTCTGTGGCATATGTCGAACTATCGGGCAGCATCGATAATGCCACCTCTTCGACATATGTCAATGTCCTCTGGCAGAATCGATCCATGCCCAAGGCGTTGCCGGTGGTCGACACCACCGAACCGGTCTGCTGCACACCTGTGGCTGCGGGACCGATCGATGACGGCGGAGCGCTGGAGATTGCCTTACGGCTGAAAGCGCTGGCCGACCCGGTGCGGGTCAAGCTCGTGTCGCTGTTGTTCAGCGCCGAGGCCGGAGAAGTCTGCGGGTGTGATCTCGCGGCTGCGGTCGGCCTGGCCGAATCCACCGTCAGCCACCATCTGTCCCAATTGCGGCGGGCGGGCATGGTGGAGTCAGAACGGCGCGGTATGAACGTCTACCACCGCCCGCGCCGGGACTCGCTCGTCGCGCTGTGTTCCGTGCTCGACCCCAACTGCTGTCGTTAGGGCACGTGCGGCCGTCAGGCCGCCGTCCGGCTCTGCGTCAGACGCACTCGACGCAGAGCTGCTGCTCGCCCTTCTGCAGCGCCAACCGGTTGCGGTGCTGCACCAGGAAGCAGCTGGAACAGGTGAACTCGTCAGCTTGCTTCGGGACGACGCGCACGCTCAGCTCCTCGCCGGAGATGTCGGCGTCGGGCAGGTCGAACGAATCGACCACCTCGTCCTCGTCGATGACCGCCGTGTCGGCCGCGGTGCGCCGCGTGGCCAGCTGCTCCAGCGACTCCTCGGCGGGCTCGTCGGTCTCCTTGACGCGCGGGGCGTCGTAATCGGTAGCCATGAATGATCCTCCTAAGTTCAAGACCAATGTTTCTCGCCAACGCCACAGCGGGACTCCTTGTTCCCCGGGCGAACAGCCTGTAAACGTCGGATGCACGTTAGCGGTTCAATCCGCCGGGGTCTGCATCGGTGGACGTGATGCTGAGTACAGTCGTCGGCGTGCATGACGATGTCAGAGGTTCGGACGCCGAGATCTTCGATGACGCTGAGCTTGATGAGTACCTCGATGACGACGATGCCGGTCTGGAGGATCTGGACTCCAACGGCCAGGTGATCTCGATCCGTCGCGCCGATGGCGAGGAGCTCCTCACCATCGTCGCCCAGGACGACGAGTGGAATGTCGACCTGCAGCCGGGGGGCTCCGTACAGAGCGCGTTCCTCGGTTCGCGACGGGACACCCCGGTGTGGATCAATGCCCTCGACGGCCAGATCGAGCGCGACGACGACGGCACCTACGTCATCCGCATCGACTGACCTTCGAACGCTTTGCGCTCGTAGTGAGCGCAACCGTGGTGCTGCCACACCCCATCGCCGATGGTGACGGGGTGTCCACTCTGCGTGTAGTGAAGCTCGGAGCCCATATCGGGGCCCGCATCGACGGAATCGACGTCAACGGCAACCTCGACGCCGCCACGGTGTCCGCGATCAACGATGCCCTCCTTGAACACAAGGTCATCTTCTTCCGCGGCCAACACCACCTCGACGACGACGGACAGTGGGCGTTCGCGCGGTTGCTCGGCACCCCGACCCGCGCGCATCCGACGGTCACCTCGCGCGGCGACCGGATCCTGCCGATCGACTCGCGGTATGACAAAGCGAACAGCTGGCACACCGATGTGACCTTCGTCGACCGCATACCGAAGGCCTCGTTGCTGCGGGCGGTCACGCTCCCGGAGTACGGCGGCACCACGACGTGGGCGTCGACCGAGGTCGCCTACGACCGGCTGCCCGGGCCGTTGCGAGCGCTGGTCGAGAACCTGTGGGCCGTGCACACCAACCAGTACGACTACACGGCCGGCGATCAGGTCGACCACGAGGGCCAGCCCGTTGTGGCCGACGGTCACCGTCAGTACCGCGAAGAGTTCGAATCCGAGTATTACGAGACCGAGCATCCCGTGGTGCGGGTCCATCCCGAGACGGGCAGGCACGTGCTGTTGCTGGGGCACTTCATCAAACAGTTCGTGGGTCTCAGTCCCGCCGAGTCGGCCACCCTCTTCCAACTGCTCCAGAACCGGGTCATCAAGCTGGAGAACACGATTCGATGGAACTGGGAGTTGGGGGACCTGGCGATCTGGGACAACCGGGCCACCCAGCACTACGCGGTGGCCGACTACGACGACCAATTCCGCCGGCTCAGCCGGATCACCCTGGCCGGCGACATCCCCGTCGATATCCACGGACGGCACAGCCGGGTGATCGCCGGCGACGCGTCGCGATACTCCGAGGTCATCAGGCCGGTCGCACTGGCCGGGTGAGCGGGCCCGCCGGTCAGAGCCGGTCCATCTCCCGCGCCATCAGACTGTTCTCCAGATAGCTGTAGTGCGACGGGTAGTGCGGGCGGGCGCGGTGCGTCCGCCAGTGGTCCGTCACCGAGGCCACCGCACGCGACATCATCGTGATGACGTTGTGGTGCGGATGGGCGCCGGCTGCCGCGGCCGTACTGAACAGCACCTGCTGTTCGGTGATCAGCACCGGCTCGTGCGTGTGCCGGCGCGTCGGGGTGTGTGCTGAGGCTTCGCGTCGGACGGCGGAAACCGAATGGAAAACGCTCATGTCGAAACTTCCTCTGAACCGAGCGTCTTGCTCTCCAACGCTCTCATGAAGGCAACGTACGACTGACCGGAGTCATTCCTCACGCGTAGTCCACTACCTCAATAAGGAGCATCTGCAGCTGAACGTCCTTTTACAGAGCGGGTTCTCGCGGCGCAGGGATGGACAGCTCGGATGATTTGTAAAGCCCACCACGCGGGTTGCCATCAGCCGATGGCGTGAATGAGACGTTGCCCGCGCAACTATCCTCGTGCACAGGACAATTCGGCGACCGGTGTGCTCCTGTGGCTCACACACCCGCCCCAGCGAGACCGCGACCGGTGGTGACATCAGCTGCGCGCGTCGTCCAGGGCGGCACGCAGCCCGGCCGTGCGACTCCATCGAGTCGCCGAACCGTGCCCCGGTAAATCCCGCCCTAATCGCAGTGACGGCGATAGCGTGAGAACTCGTCGTTTCCACACCTGGATAGGAGACTGGGCGATGAGAGCCGAATCCGCGTCGGGCGAGGGCATCGCCGGAGTCATCCGGTCCCCGCACCGGCTGCTGGCCGCCGTCGTGGCGTTGCTGGTCGGGCTGGTCGGGGCCGCGATGCTGGCCCCGGCCCGTGCCGCCGCCGAAGGCGAGACCTATATCGTCGCCACCGACATCACGTTCGCGCCGTTCGAATTCCAGGACGTGGACGGGAAATTCGTCGGCATCGACATCGATCTCATCAACGAGATCGCGGCCGATCAGAAGTTCAACATCACGATCAAACCGCTGGGCTTCGACGCCGCACTGCAGGCCGTCCAGGCCAATCAGGCCGACGGCGTGATCGCGGGCATGTCGATCACCGACGAACGCAAGAAGGTCTTCGACTTCTCCGACCCGTACTTCGAGTCCGGGGTGCAGATGGCCGTGCTGGCCGGCAACGACGACATCAAGTCCTACGCCGATCTCAAGGGCAAGCGGGTCGCAGTCAAGAACGGCACCCAGGGCGCCGAGTTCGCCGAGTCGATCAAGGACAAGTACGGCTTCCAGATCGTCTCCTTCGCCGATTCCGCGTCGATGTTCGAGGAAGTCAAGACGGGTAACTCGGTGGCGGTATTCGAGGACTACCCGGTGCTCGCCTACGGCATTCAACAGGGCAACGGTTTCAAGACCGTGACGCCGAAGGAGAAGGGTTCCAGCTACGGCTTCGCGGTGAACAAGGGCCGCAACGCCGAACTGCTGACGAAGTTCAACGCGGGTCTCAAGGAACTCAAGGATTCCGGCCGTTACGACGAGATCGTCGAGAAGTACCTCGGCGAGGGCGCCGCCGAGGCCGACAACTCGTTCTTCGGATTGATCAAGAGCACCTTCCCGTTCCTGATGGCCGGTCTGAAGATGACGCTCATCCTGACGGTGGTGTCCATCGCCATCGCGCTGGTGCTCGGCATCATCTTCGGTCTCTTCCGGGTGTCACGGTCGATAGTGCTGCGGGCCATCGGCACCACCTACGTCGACATCTTCCGCGGCACACCGCTTCTGGTGCAGGCATTCTTCATCTATTTCGGCATCCCGACCGCGCTGGGATTCCAGATGACGGCGCTGACCGCGGGCATCATCACGCTCTCGCTCAACGCCGGCGCCTACATGACCGAGATCGTGCGCGGCGGAATCCAGTCGGTGGACAAGGGCCAGATGGAGGCGGCCCGCAGCCTGGGCATCGGGTACCTGCCGACGATGCGAAAAGTCATTCTGCCGCAGGCCATTCGCACCATGATCCCGTCGTACGTCAACCAGTTCGTGATCACCCTCAAGGACACCTCGATCCTGTCGGTCATCGGCATCGCCGAGCTGACCCAGACCGGACGGCTGATCATCGCCCGCAACTACCAGTCGTTCACGATGTGGCTGATCATCGGCATCATCTACTTCATCGTCATCATGGCGCTGACGAAACTTTCCGACCGGCTCGAGAAACGGATGGTGAAATGACCCAACTGGTACCGGAAGCCGCGGCCGCCGAGCCGGAGGGCACCGTCAAGATCCGTATCGAGGGGTTGAAGAAGTCGTTCGGTGACCTGGTGGTGCTCGACGGCATCGACACCACGATCAGCAAGGGTGAGGTGGTTTGCGTCATCGGCCCGTCCGGATCGGGCAAATCCACCTTCCTGCGGTGCCTCAACAAGCTCGAGGACATCACCGCCGGCAAGGTCACGGTCGACGATTTCGACCTCACCGACCGCAGGGTGGACCTCGACAAGGTCCGTCAGCACATCGGCATGGTGTTCCAGCACTTCAACCTTTTCCCGCACATGACCGTGATCGACAACGTGACACTGGCGCCGCTGCTGACCAAGAAGATGGACAAGGCCGCCGCCGAGAAACGGGCCATGGAGTTGTTGACCCAGGTGGGGCTCGCCGAGAAGGCCAAGGTCAAGCCGGCCACGTTGTCGGGTGGTCAGAAGCAGCGCGTCGCGATCGCCCGCGCCCTGGCGATGAACCCGTCGATCATGTTGTTCGACGAGGCCACCAGCGCGCTGGACCCTGAGATGGTCGGCGACGTGCTGCAGGTGCTGCGTGACCTGGCCGAGGGTGGCATGACGATGGTGGTGGTGACGCACGAGATGGGTTTCGCCCGCGAGGTGGCCTCCCGGGTGATCTTCATGGCCGACGGCAACATCGTCGAGGACGACTCGCCGTCCGAGGTGTTCGACAACCCGAAACATCCTCGGCTTCAGGAGTTCTTGTCGAAGGTGCTGTAGCTCAGCCGACGAACAGCCCGTCGACCAGTGCCCGGGCCACCACGCCCGCGTCGCGCCGGGCCGCGGCCGGATCGTCGGCGGTCGCGATCAGCAGGGCCGCCTCGTCCAGCGCCCCGATGATCATCGACGCCAGGGTTTCGACGGGAAGGTCGGGGAGTTCACCGGCCTCGACGGCGCTGCGGATGCCGTCGCGCAGGGCGCCGAGGTAATTGCGGTTGTCGATCTCGCGCATCTGAGCGAATCCCAGTGCGGCCGGCGCCTGCAACACGCTGATTCGGGCCACGGTGGGGTCGAGGCAGCCGTCAAGGAACTCCTCGATGCCTGCCTCGAGTTGGCCGCGGCTGGTGGCATGGGCCAGCGCCGCGGGGAGCACCCGTTGTGCCAATTGGCCTTCCACATCCTCGTAGACCGCTCGGAACACCGCCTCCTTGGTGGGGAAGTGGTAGTACAGGGCGTTTCGGGTCACGGCCGCGACGCGCGCGATGTCCCCGGTGGAGACGGCCGCGTAGCCCCGTTCGACGAACAGTGAGCGCGCCGCGGCGACCAGCGCCGAGCGGGTGGCCTCACTGCGTTGTTCGCGGCCGTCGCGTCCATCTTCACTCACGGGGAAATTTTAACAAGCTGTATGTATTGATGTTCTGCCAATGATGTGTTTGCATACAGTCTGTATTGATTTATGTCCGATGCTCGCGGCGAGAGGACAGACAGATGGACACACTCAGCTCCCGGCGGACGGTCTCGTTGCCCTGTGGTCCGGTCGGCGTGCGCGAATGCGGTGACGGCCGCCCGGTCGTCCTGCTGCACGGACTTGTTGCCAACGGATTGGTCTGGCGTCACGTGGCTGACGGCCTCGGAGGCGGAATCCGTTGTATCGCGCCCGATCTGGCGCTCGGATCGCACACCCCGGCGTTGCCCGACGCCGATCTCACCCTGCCCGGGCTGGCCCGGACCGTCATCGACCTGCTCGACGCTCTGGAGATCCCGCAGGCAGTGCTCGTCGGCAACGGCTACGGCGGCGACATCGCCCAGGTGGCCGCCGCGTGCTACCCGCAGCGGGTCGAGGCCCTGGTGCTCGTCGCCACCAACGCCTTCGACTCCGATCCGTGGCCGGTGAAACTGCTGTCCCGGCTCGCCTCGCTGCCCGGTGCCGGACTGCTGCAGTCGGCATTGATCGGTCTGAAACCCGTGCAACGTCTCCGGATCACCTATGGCGGCGCGACCAAGCGTCCCATCCCGGCCGACATCATGGCCTCCTACCTGCAGCCGCTCCGCAGTGATCCTTTGGTGCGGAACGATTTCCGGCGTTTCCTCGGTGAGTTGTCGCCGGCGTACCTGGCGGAGTACTCGCCCCGGCTGGCCGACTACGATCGACCCGCGCTCGTGGTCTGGCCACGCGAGGAGCGTTATTTCCCCGCCGAAGGGGCCTCGCGTCTGGCGCAGACGCTGCCGCAGGCCGCACTCCAATTCATCGACGACTCCTATGCCTGGGTGCCAGAGGACAATCCGGCACCGCTGGTGGGTCTGCTCGATGAATTCTTCCGGCGCCTCGACCGTCGGGCCGAACCCGATCAGCCCGCCTCGACCACGTTGGACTGACCCGAATTGCTCACCTCGGGTTCCCCACTGCGGTAGGTGACGCGGTTTTCGAATCCTGACACGCCGATGGCGTCGGCGGACTCGACGGTGATGACGTTCTTGACACCGGACACCGTAAGGCCCACGCAGTGACCGGTGATCTCCAGTTCGTTCTCGATGCCGCTCACGATCACGGTGTTGTCCCGGCACTCGACGGTCCGATGCTCGTTGATGCCAGAGACGATCACCGTCTCTCCCGCCGGAACCTGCGTCGGCGCAACAGGGCCGGGAACCGGTACCCCGTTGATGCTGGTCTGCCGGATGGTGGTCGATTGGCTGTCCGAGTACGAGTCGGTGTCAGTCGTTTCTGTGTCGCCAGTGCCTGCGCCGGTATTGCTGAACATCACGGTGGCGGCGATACCCCCGGCGACCAGGATCACCGTCAGTGCGCCGAACAGGACGAAGAACGGGGTGGCGCTCGAAGTGCGTCGCGGTTGCGGCGGGGTGGGGTAGGGCTCGTAGCCCGGCCACGGAGCCGGGGGGCCCGGGGGTGGCGGCGGGTACGCGTTGGTCCACGGCTGGGTCGGCGGCGGACCGGAAGGGCGAACGGTCTTACCGGTGCCCAACTCGGACGCTTGGGCGGCATCAGCCAACGGGCGCTCGAGCTCCCGGATGCGGGCCTCGGGGTCGTCCTTCGGATCCATGCGCAGATGCTCGCACATCTGGCCGCCGATGCGGACGGAAAGCGTGGTCGCAACCAGACAGGTATGTTTGCCTGCCGTGCTGTGGGCGAACGTGCTGCCTGGATGCTGTGCAGGTGGTGTTCCTGTGGGCAAATATATTGACACATAACCTGTCTGACCGCTTCGGTGAGGGTGAGGAACTGTCGGTCCGCGCGCGTAGGCTTGGGGTCACCGATCGTTTGCTATGGAAGGAAAAGGAATCTCAGTGCCACAGACAGGACGATGGACCGGGGATCCGGTCTGGCTGGCCGACGTGCTCCGAGCCGAAGGTATCGACCTTGTCGAGTACCCCGGTTGGCGCACCCGGGGGCACGGCGATTTCAAAGACATCCGCGGGGTGATGGTGCATCACACCGGGTCGGACACCGCCACCGCTGCATCCATCGCCAATGGGCGTCCGGACCTTCCCGGACCGTTGTCGCAGTTGCACATCGCGCGCGACGGAACGGTGACGGTCGTGGCGCTCGGGGTGGCCTGGCATGCCGGTGTCGGCATGTATCCGTGGTTGCCGACGAACATGGGCAATTGGCACATGATCGGTATCGAGTGCGCCAACAGCGGTACCAGTCCGACGGCACCGCATCGCAAAAATTGGCCTGATGCACAGTATTTCGCTCTGGTGCGGTGCTGCGCCGCGATCAACCGCCGGTTGGCGCAGAGCTCTGAACGCACCATAGGGCACAAGGAATACGCCGGCCGCGCGCAAGGCAAGTGGGATCCGGGCGCCATCGACATGGACATCCTGCGCGCCGACATCCAGGCGCAGATCGGCGATGTCGGGAAGCCGGCACCGACGCCTCGACCGCCTGTGCCCGTGGGGCAGTACACCGATGTGCTGCTGTATCGGCCCATGGAGGGGCCCGAGGTTGCCGCATTGCAGCGCAGGCTCAGGTCCGCCTACGCGGCATATGCGGGGGATCTCGAGGTCGACGGAGTCTTCGGCCCGCAGACCGAGGCCGCGGTCAAGGAGTTCCAACGGCGTACCCGCGGGCTGAAGGTCGACGGCATCGTCGGCCCCGCCACCGCAGCTGCGTTACGGCTCTGACCCCTGCGCGCAAACTTACTCACCCGCGTTCCTGACGAAGGTGTTGTCTTAGGCTAACCAAACTTCTATGGTTAACCGGATACTTCTCCTTCAAATTAAGGAACCGCTGATGAAGCGCCTGATCTGCCTGCTTGCCAGTGCTGTTGTTGTGCCCTTCTCAGTGGTGACAGCGCCCCTCGCCAGCGCCGAGGACTTCGCCATCACGGCGCCGGTGCCCGCGCTGGAGGAACTCAATGCCCAGATCCAGCTACTCGTGGCGAGTCAGGCGCCGGATCACGTCAAGGCCGCACAGCTGGAGGGCGGATCACGGGCGGTGATCGTGCCGAAGATGGTCTACCGGATCGGGATTTTTCGCGCCCCGAAAGGCTCGGCGGTGGTGACCGGGCCCGAGACCCACGACGGCAACAGTCACACCGCGGTGATCAACGGCAGTCGCGTCGGCCAGCCCACCCTGCAGATACCCGGCGAATGGCGCTATATCGACGGGCAGTGGAAGCTGGCGAGCAAGTCGATGTGCAACGGCATCTCGACCCTGGGCCTGCCCATTCCGTGCAATTTCCAGTGATCCGGAGATGATCGAGGTCCGCGGGTTGACCAAGGCGTTCGGGAACACGCCGGCGCTGACCGATGTCAGCGCTTCCTTCCCCGCCGGTACGGTCACCGGGCTGCTCGGCCTCAACGGTGCCGGAAAAACCACGCTGCTCCGTGTGATCGCGGGCATGGAGCGTGCCGACAGCGGCACAGTGACGTTGTGCGGGAATCCAATTGATCACTGCGCGGAACCGATGCGGATGCTCGGTGTGCACTTCGACCCGATGGCGATGGACCCGCGACACAGTGCCCAGCGCCACCTGTCGTGGCTGGCGGCGCTGGGCGACATCGCCCGCGGGCGCATCGACGACGTGCTGGCGCTGGTAGGGCTGACCGAACTCCGGCACCGACGCATCGCGCAGCTGTCGATGGGCGCGCGGCAGCGGCTGGCCATCGCCAGCGCTCTGTTGGCCGAACCGCGGGCGCTGATCTTCGACGAACCCGTCAATGGCCTGGACGTCCCCGGCATCGTCTGGCTGCGGGAGTTGTTGCGGCAGTTGGCTGCCGAAGGCCGGACCGTGGTGGTGGCCAGCCATCTGCTCGGTGAGGTGGCGTTGACCGCGGACCGGCTGCTCGTGATGGAACGGGGGCGGGTGGCCGCAGCGGGCAGCCTTGACGAGATCCTGCCCGCCGGTGCAGATCCGCGTCAGCACCTTGAGGCCCTGCTCCTGCGGATGGCCGCGGCATGAGCGGGACGGTGCTGCGCAGCATGCGCGCCGAGATGATCCGCACCGGCGGCCGCGGGCCGCTGTGGAGCGTCCTGGTGCCGGCGGCGGCGATCCTTCCCGCCGTGATCACATACCTGATCGCCTATGTCGCAGAACGATTCGCTCGCATCCCGGGCCAGAGCTATGTCCAGCAGGTGTCGACCACGAACGCCGCGTACTGGGTGATCACCGTGACCGTCGTGTTGGCCGCGTTGGCGGCAGCCCACGGCCAGGCCCACGAATTCCGCTATGGAGCACAACAATACGTGCGATTCGCACTGCCACGTGCATCGGTGGCCCTTGCCGGCAAGTGGTTGTTCTACGGACTACTCGGGGCCGTGGTGGCGGCAGCCATGGTGGTGCTGGTGCTGGTCACCCTGCCCTGGGTGTCGACTTCGGTCTACGGACAGGTCTCGCTGACCGATCCGCATGGCGTGCGTCTGCTGTGGACCGTGCCCGTCTACGCGTTCTTCGCGGCGGGTCTCGGGCTCGGAGTGGGTGCGGTGATCAGAACACCGGCCGCAGCCGTCGGAGTGATCCTGTTGTGGGTGTACGTCATCGAAACTGCCGTCGGCTACCTGCCCGGCGGCTATTCGCTGCAACGGTTCATGCCGTTTCTCAACGGGGTCTTCGCCACCGGGCAGGACATCGTCCTGAACCCGCCATGGGGACCCGACCTGGCCCTGGCGTACACGTGCGCCCTGTTTTCCGTTGTCCCGCTGTGCAGTACGTGGTGCATGGCCCGCAGAGGAGGAATCACGAGATGACCGGCAAGAACGATCTGCCGCTGGCGCAACGGTCCGATGCCGATCTGCCCGGGCACTGGCTGCTGGCCCGGCTCGGCAAGAGGGTGCTCCGGCCCGGAGGGCTGGAGCTGACCACCCGACTGCTCGCCGCGGCCCGAATCAGCGGCGCCGACGTCGTTGAACTCGGGCCAGGGCTTGGCCGGACCGCCACCGACATCGCCGCATGCGGGCCCCGCTCGTACGTCGGCGTCGACGACAGCTCGACCACCTCGGGCCCGCTGCAGAAAGTGGTGGCCGACACCGGCGGCCGGTTGGTGGCCGCCGACGCCGCCAGCACCGGACTGGACGCCGGTTCGGCCGATGTGGTCGTCGGCGAGGCCATGCTGACCATGCAGGGCGACAAGGCCAAACAGGCCATCGTCGACGAGGCCTTCCGGGTCCTGCGCACCGGTGGGCGCTACGCCATCCACGAACTGGGCCTGATGCCCGACCAACTCGCCGACGACATCAAGGACGACATCCGCCGCCAGATGGCCCGCGCCATCAAGGTCAACGCCCGGCCGCTGACCGTGGCCGAATGGACCGAGCTGCTGACCGGCGCGGGATTCGAGGTGGTCACTGTTGAGCGTGCCCCGATGGCGCTGCTGGAACCGCGCCGGGTGATCGCCGACGAAGGCCTGCTCGGAGCGCTGCGCATCGTCGGCAACGTGCTGACGCATCCGGCTGCCCGCAAGCGGGTTCTCCACATGCGCAAGACCTTCGCCCGCTACCGCGATCATCTGACCGCGGTGGCGATCGTCGCCACGGTGCCTGCCGCAGAATCGAAATGACTCCTGCCGCGGTGCCGGATGGGCGGCCCGCCGCCGTGCCGGACGGGCGGCCCGCCGCCGTGCATGATGTGGGCATGCCCCGGCACGGTCAACGCATCGAATCGGATCGGGCAGTCGGCCAGCAGCGGCAGCGGGTTCTCGACCTGCTGCGTGCCGCAGACAGCCCGGTGGACGCCCGACAGATCTCCGAGACACTGCGGATCCACGTCACCACCGCTCGGTTTCACCTCAGCACCCTCGAAGACCAGGGCATCATCCGCCGTGGCGGGGCGGCATCCGGCGGCGGGCGGGTCGGACGACCGCGGCTGACCTACGAGATCGCCCCACGACTCGACTACGCCGACATCGTCGCGCTGTTCGCGGCGCACCTCGGCGGCACTCCCGCCGAACGGGAAGTGCGGGCACTGCGAATCGGTGCCGATCTGGCCCGGCGAGTGCGCGTAGCGCGCCGGCGCAGTGAGACGTCGATCGCCGACCTGGTGGTGGCCACCCTGAGTGAGCTGGGATTTCAGGTCCGCTCAGTGCTCACCTCGTTCGGTGAGGTGTCCGTGGAGATCTGCACCTGCCCGCTGGCCGAGGTCGCGGTGGATTCGCCCGAGGTCGTGCGCGGCATCCAGCAGGGCCTGATCCAGGAAGTGATCGACTTGAACGCCGAGGTCATCGGCGGTCGATACGCGGCTTCGGTGCGGCCCGACGCCCGGCACGGATCGTGCGAAGTGAGTCTCGTCGTTCGGCCGGTGGCGGGGTAGTTGCTGCCGACAGCGAACTGCCCATGCGGCATGACTCATCTTTCACAGCAGTAACACATATCGGCCGTCACCGCAGCCTGCCCGGTGTTGACGCTCTGGAAAGTTTGCTGGCGTGTCGCAGTGTGATCTACCGCTCACTTTTGCCGGCGATGGTAAGAATTGCTATTGACGGTCCCGCTGCTCGTGAAATGTGCCACGTCTAACCGAGCCTGCGAAGTCGCTGGTAACAGGGTTTTAATCAAATGCGTCCAAAAGGTAACGAGTCGATAACGAAGAATTTCCTAAGCGCATTCTGAGAGAGAATTGGCCTGTGCGACTTATTCGCTGTGAAGTCGTCCGGGACCTGTCGGTTTCGTCGCTAGACTCAATGCAACCGCGCCACTCCCGGCGCAGATCGACCTGAAATCTAGAGCCGGTGACAGCCTTGCCGGCGGAGGTGCCGATAACGATGGCAAACAACTTCCTGCGCGCGCTGGTCACGGCGCTGCGCGCTGGCCACGATGATCGCGCCATCGACGATTCGACTGCTCGCAGCGTCGCATTCGACGGTGCGCTGGACGACATCGATGTGGCCGGACTGGCCGCAGTCGGACGCGGGCCGATCGGCGACATCGCAGTCGATCCCGAGCGTGACACCGTGGTGGTCACCAACACCGGCGCGCAGAGCCTGACCGTGATCAACCCTCACACCATGGGTGTCGTGGGCTCGGTCCGTCTCGCCGGAGACCCTTTTGCCGTCGTCGTCGCGGATGACCGTGCCTACGTCAGCGTCGCCACTCCCGGGCACGACGCGATCGCGGCGGTCGACACCATCACCGGTGCCGTGCTCAACGAGTACCCGCTGGCCTTCAGCGTCACCGCCCTGTCCATCAGCCCGGACGGCAAGCGGGTGTTCGCCGGCCGCGCGGGCCACGAGCGCATCGACATCGCGGTCATCGACACCACCGCCGAGCGCGTCGGCACCATCGACATCGCCACCGGCGCGGGTGTCAACCTCGACGCCCTACAGATCGACTCGACCGGCAAGCGCCTGTACGTGGCCACCTCGGACTTCCGTGGCAGCCGGTTGGTCGTCGTCAACACCGAGACCGCTCAGGCGCAGGCAACGGTCTGGATCGGCGCACCGATCCGTGACATCGCGATCGGCGACGGCGTTGCCTACGTGCTGACCTCTGACCTGGCGCATCGCGGTGTGGTGCACACCGTTGACCTGTCCGCCGGGACCGTGGTGGACGCCGTCGAGATCGGCGGGGCGCCGACCCAGTTGGTGCTGAGCCCTGACACCACCCGCGCGTACGTGGTCGACTATGACCGTGTGATCGTCTGGTGCACGCTGACCAGCGAGGTGCAGGGCAGCATCGACGTGCACGCCCAGCCTGCGGCGGTCGCCTTGCGCGACAACGGCACTCGGCTCTACATCGCCGACTACGCGGGCCAGGTCAACGTCTTCGACGTCGCCGAATCGCTGTACTCGCAGCTGGCGTCGACGGATGCAGTCGAGATGCACCACCTGCCCGCGCTGGCGCCGGCCGGGGTCTGATTCAACGCCACCTGTAGCGGGTGCGCGGCCGCCCGGCTTTGCCGTAATCCGTAGTGCGGGTGACGGTGCCTTCATCGGCCAGACGCTCGAGGTAGCGCCACGCCGTCACCCGTGACACTCCGACCCGCTTGGCCGCCTCGTCGGCGGTCAGGCCGTCGGGTTCGTCGCGCACAGCCACGGCAATACCTTCTGTGGTCTGCGGCGCCGCACCCTTTGCGGAAGATCTGACAGATTCGCTTGAGGCAACTCGCAATTCGGCCAACGCCCGGTCAACCTCGGCCTGGCTGGCGGCATCAGTCCCCGACGGCAGCGCCGAACGATAACGGCGATAGCGCTCCAGCCGATCGCGAAAGGCCGCGAAGGTGAACGGTTTGAGCAGGTAGGCCAGGGCGCCGTGGGCGACCGCGGCGCGCACCATCTCCAGATCGCGCTCGGAGGTGATCGCGATGATATCGGGTGCCGGCCGCAGCCCGGAAAGCCCGGATGCCAGCGAGATTCCGCTCGCGTCGGGCAATCCGAGATCCAGCAGTACCAGGTCCACCGGATGTTCCGAGGCCCCGGCCCCGGCTGCCGCCCGCATCGCGTCGCGGGCGGTGTGTGCCACCGCGGTCACCGAAAACCCTTCCAGACGACCGAGATAAGTCTGGTGGGCCTCAGCAATCAACGGATCGTCCTCGACGATGAGCACATTGATCATCGCGGCACCGTTGCCGTGACCACGGAGCCGTACGTGACGTCGGTTCGCAGCGTCCCGCCGTGTCGTTTGACCGTCTGCGCCACCAGAGCCAGGCCCAGCCCGTGGCCGGACGCATCCGATTTCGTCGAATATCCGCGCTGCATTGCCTTTTCGAAGGTGTCCGGATCCATCCCGTCTCCGCTGTCGGCGACCCGGATCAACAACTCGCGATCGTCCTGGCTCACCGTGACCTCGATCCACGGATCCTCACGGTCACACGCATCCATGGCATTGTCGATCAGGTTACCCAGCACCGTCACCATCTCCGGTCCGGAGAGTACGGTGTCGGCGGACAACTGGGTGTCCTCGGTGACGGTCAGCGTGATCCCACGTTCGTCCGCCTGAGCGGTCTTGCCGAGAAGCACTGCCACCAGAGCCGGTTCGCCCACGGCCTGCGACAATCGGTCCACCAGGCGTTGGGACAACTCCAACTCGCTGGTGGCGAACCGGACCGCCTCCTCGGGTCGGCCCATCTCCACCATGGTGACCACGGTGTGCAGCTTGTTCGCCGACTCGTGCGCCTGTGCCCGCAGCGAGTCGGTCAGGACCTGCAGCGAGCTGAGTTCACCCAGGGCGCCCTGGAGTTCGGTCCGGTCACGGATCGTGACGACCTCGGACATGACCCCCCGGTCGCTTCGGTCCTGCGCGCCGAATCCCGAACCGGCGACCAGTGCCCGGTTGACCACCAGCACCCGGTCCCCGGTGACGTGCAACTCGTCGCGCGCTCCAGGTGCGTTGGTGCGCAGAAACTCCGGCAGGTCCTGTGTCCGCACCGGCCCCGGCGCGAGCCCCAGTAGACGGCGGGCTTCGTCATTCACCAGCGCCACACCGTCACGATCGAGCACGATGAGTCCCTCGGACACTGAATGCAGGATCGCGTCGTGGTGGTCGTACATGACCCGCAACTCGTCGGGTCGCAGCCCCCGCGTCTGACGCAGCAGCCTGCGCCGGATGGCCAACACCCCGATCAGCGAAATCCCGAGTGCGGCAGCGGTTACCGCAACGATCACCGGGATCTGCGCACGCCAGCGCTGGCCCAGGGTCTGCTGGGTGATCCCGGCCGACACCATGCCCACGATGCGGCCGTCGCGACCACGCACCGGTGCGATCGCGCGCACCGACGGGCCAAGCGTCCCGGTGTAGACCTCGCTGAAGGTGTCGCCGCGGAGTGCGGGCTCGACCGTGCCCAGGTAATGGCCGCCGATCTGGCTGGGATCGGTGTGGGTGAACCGGATGCCGTCCGGCGCCATGATCGTGATGAACGCGATGCCCGTCTCCGTACGCACCGCCTCGGTGACCGGCTGCAAAACCTCTGTCGCAGTGCCGGATTCGATGGCCGCCGCAGTCGACGGTGAATCCGCCAGGGTGGTGGCGATGCCGATCACCTGCTGCCGGGCCGCGTCCTCACCGTCACGACGGGCATCGATAAGGGCCAGCGCCGTGCCGGCCAGCACCACCACTGCGACCACCAGGACCTGCAGGGCGATGGCCTGCCCCGCCAAGGAGCGCGGCCAGATTCGGCCCGACAGTCGTCGCCACCAACGCGTCACCGCACCTCCGATTGTGAAGGCAACAATCTTCCCAAAAAGTGGCGCGGATATCCGCTGGTAGCGAGTTCGCGCCGGCACTTCTGCCACCTTCGCGGCCGTCAATTCAGGGCTGCTGTTCGCGGGCGCGGAGTCGTAGAATCTGACCATAAGCAGGGGTCGAGGGTAGATCCAAGGGAGACCTGCGATGAGCGTGATTCATCGCTTGACAACCATCATCATGGCCGCGGTTGCGTCACTGGCAGTGGTGACGGCGATTTCCCCGGTGGTCGGCAATGCGACCGAGTGCGGGGCGGGCACCGTCTTCGACCCGCCGTCGAACACCTGCGTGGCGGCGCAGGTGCCGCCCCCTCCGCCGCCGCCACCCCCTCCACCCGCGTGGAACGGCGACATCACGCCCTACTTCTCGGTCGGTATCTGCGCACCGATCCCATTCGTCGCGCTCTGCGCGGGCATCTGAGCGATTGATCGACGGTCCGGTCCCCGAAGCCGCTCGCGTAGGGGACCGGACCGCTGCGTGAACGTAATGAACTAAAACGTGACCTGGCTCACCCTATGGTCGAAGGTGCTTGTAACAGCGCATTCGAAGTCAACTGGAGGTGGCACCGATGACCGTGTCCGTAGACCCGCAATCAGAGCCGGCGTCCCCGCCGCGTCGCGACCGCACTCACTGGCTCTACATTGCGGTCATCGCGGCCGTCGTCGTCGGCATCGTGGTCGGTCTCGTCGCACCTGAGGTCGGTAAGAGCGTCGGTGTACTCGGCACCATGTTCGTCAGCCTGATCAAGATGATGATCGGCCCCATCATCTTCTGCACGATCGTGTTGGGCATCGGCTCGGTGCGCAAGGCCGCGACCGTCGGGAAGGTCGGTGGGCTGGCCTTCGGCTACTTCCTGGTGATGTCCACGATCGCGCTGACCATCGGGCTGGTGGTCGGCAACCTGATCCACCCCGGCAGCGGCATGCACCTGACCGAAAGTTCGGCAGGAAAGGGCGCCGAACTCGCGGAGAAAGCTCACGAGTCCGGCGGACTGATGGACTTCGTCCAGGGCATCATCCCGGAGACGCTGTTCTCCTCGCTGACTGCCGGAAGCGTGCTTCAGGCGTTGTTCGTGGCGCTGCTGGTCGGATTCGCGCTGCAGGGCATGGGCAGCGCCGGGGAACCGATCCTGCGCGGCATCGAGCACCTGCAGAAGCTCGTGTTCAAGGTGCTGATCATGATCCTGTGGCTGGCGCCGATCGGTGCCTTCGGCGCGATCGCCAACGTCGTCGGACAGACCGGCTGGACAGCCGTCACGCAGCTGCTGACCCTGATGCTGGGCTTCTACGTGACCTGTGTGCTGTTCGTGTTCGGCGTGCTCGGTGTATTGCTGCGTGCGGTGTCTGGTGTGTCCATCTTCAAACTGGTCCGGTACCTGGCCCGCGAATATCTGCTGATCTTCTCGACATCGTCGTCGGAGTCGGCGCTGCCGCGCCTCATCGCCAAGATGGAGCACCTGGGCGTCGACCGCAGCACTGTCGGTGTCGTTGTGCCGACCGGGTATTCGTTCAATCTCGACGGCACCGCGATCTACCTGACCATGGCTGCGCTGTTCATCGCCGACGCGCTGAGCGCCCCGATGTCCGTCGGGCAGCAGATCGGCCTGCTGGTGTTCATGATCGTTGCGTCGAAGGGAGCCGCCGGTGTGACGGGTGCCGGACTGGCCACGCTGGCCGGCGGTCTGCAGGCGCACCGCCCGGATCTGCTCGACGGGGTCGGACTGATCGTCGGAATCGACCGCTTCATGTCCGAGGCCCGCGCGGTGACCAACTTCTCCGGTAACGCGGTGGCCACCCTGCTCGTCGGCTCGTGGACGCACACCGTGGACAAGGCCAAGGTCGATGCGGTGCTGCGTGGGGACGACCCGTTCGACGAGCTCACCATGGTCGATGACCACTCCGCGGCGGCCGCCGAACCTGCGCGCGTCTAGCCTCACGGCAAAAGGCCCGGCCGGTACATCCGGCCGGGCCTCTCGCGTTGAACCGGCGCCGAGCCTGGCCCGTAACAACGGGCAGGACATCACCGAAAAGGTGTATGCGACAAGAAAGAAGACACGACCATGCGAGCATCAATCATCATGCTCGCCGCGTCGGGGGCGGCAGTAAGCACGATTCTGGCGCCGGCAGTGCCGGCATATGCCGATTCCGCGGTCGAGACGATCGGTCTGCTGGAAGCCGAGGGCTTCTACGTCAACATCGACCGGGTGGGCAGTGCGCCACTGGACCGGTGCACCGTCACGAGCATCCGCAATCCACAGACCCAGACCAGGCTCATTCGGGTCGAACGGTTCGGCAAGAACGGCGCGAAGGATTTCGATCTCGTACCCGTGGTGGTGCGCCGAACCATCACGGTGTCACTGGACTGCTCCAGGTGAGCGTCAGCGCTGGCAGTTGAGCGACACCGACACGGTCCGGCTGGTGACCGACGGCACCAGGATCCGATCGCCGCCCAGCCCCGGCCCGACGTAGGGCACCAACTGGCTGACCTGTTGAGGGTTGCGCACGCTGGTGACCGTGCACTGGTCCAGCGGCGCGGTCCCGATCTTGTCGATGGTGACGGTGTAGCCCTCGGACTGCAGCCGGTTGATCGTGTCCTGCGCCGTCTCCTCGGCCGAGGCCACCGCGGACGACGCGCCCACCACGCCCAACACAGCCAGCCCGACTGCCGCCGGCAGCGACTTCGTGCGCATCGGACACGTCCTTCCGTTGTGGTCAGTCCATCTTCCCCTACATACATCGTTCGGGAAATTCGAAACGTTCCCGCCGGCGTCGATGAAAGACCGCATAGCATCGCGCCCGTGAAGAGCACGATGCAGAACTGGCCGTTGACGATCACCGCGATCCTGCGACACGCCTGCGGGGTCAATGGCGACCGGACGGTGACCACCGCGTGCGGCGAGGGTCGCTATCGCACGATCAACTACCGTGAGCTGGGCGGACAGGCGGCCCAACTGGCGCATGGTCTGCGCAGGCTCGGGATCGACGGAGACCAGCGCGTCGGCACCTTCATGTGGAACAACACCGAGCACCTCGCCGCCTACCTCGCCGTGCCCGCGATGGGCGCCGTGCTGCACACCCTGAACATCCGGTTGTCGGCCGAACAGATCGCCTACATCGCCAACGAGGCGGCCGATCAGGTCGTCATCGCCGACGCCTCCGTGGTGCCGCTGCTCGCCCCGGTCCTGCCCCTGCTGGAGACCGTGCACACCGTGGTCATGGTGGGCGAGGGCGACGTGGAGGCGTTGACGGGTGTGACGGTCGTGCGCTGGGATGATCTGCTGGCCGGGCAGCCAGAAGAATTCGACTGGCCGGAGATCGACGAAAACTCCGCGGCGGCAATGTGTTACACCAGCGGCACGACCGGAAATCCGAAAGGCGTGGTGTACAGCCACCGTTCGAGCTACCTGCATGCGCTGAACACCTGCACCGCCAATGCGCTCGACGTCAGCTGTGGTGACACCGTGCTGCCGATCGTCCCGATGTTCCACGCCAACGCGTGGGGCCTGCCGTATGCGGCACTCATGGCCGGCGCGAACGTGGTGATGCCCGACCGGTTCATGGACGGCGCCTCGTTGATCAATCTGATCGAAACGCAACGCCCGACCGTGGCCGGTGCGGTGCCGACCATCTGGAACGACGTCATGCACTGCCTGGAAAAGAATCCCGGACATGACATTTCGTCGCTGCGACTGGTCGCCTGCGGCGGTTCGGCCGTGCCGCTCTCCCTGATGAAGACCTTCCAGGAGACCTACGGCGTACACATCCAGCAGGCCTGGGGGATGACCGAGACCTCGCCGCTGGCCACGGTGGCCAAGCCGCTGCCCGGGGTGTCCGAGGAACGGCAGTGGGAGATGCGGGTCAGCCAGGGCAGGCCGATGTGCGGCGTGGAGGTGCGCGTCGTCGACGACGAGGGTGCCGCGCTGCCCAGCGACGGTTCCGCGGTCGGCGAACTGGAGGTACGGGGCCCGTGGATCACCGGGGCCTACTACCTGGGCCGTGACGCCGAGAAGTTCGACACCGGCTGGTTGCGCACCGGAGACGTCGGCGTCATCGATCCGCAGGGCTACGTGACGCTGACCGACCGCGCCAAGGACGTCATCAAGTCCGGCGGCGAGTGGATCTCCTCGGTGGAGTTGGAGAACCATCTCATCGCCCACCCCGCGGTGCTGGAGGCGGCCGTGGTCGGGGTGCCCGACGAGCGCTGGCAGGAACGCCCGCTGGCCGTCGTGGTGTTGAACGAGGGCGCTTCGGCGGAAGCGGCTGAACTGAGGGAGTTCCTGGCAGACAAGGTGGTTCGCTGGTGGCTGCCCGAGCGGTGGACATTCATCGAGCAGGTGCCGCGCACCAGCGTCGGCAAGTACGACAAGAAGACCATCCGGGCCCGTCACGCGGACGGTGCCTATGAAGTGGTCACGCTGTAGTTCTCCGTTGGTCCGTCGTCCCCGCCATTGTCACGCTGGAGTGGCTCTCGAGCCCGAGCGTCACGCTGGGGTGACTAACCGCGCTGGCCCGACCCCGCCCTGTCACGCCAGAGTGGCTGTCGACGTCCACAGCCACTCCAGCGTGACAACGGGGCGGGAGGGGCGACGGGGCGCGTCGGACGGGACCGCTAGGCCCGCACTGCGATGGTCGACAGCAGATCGGCGAGCCGGTCCGGTCGGTCGACCATCGAGAACGTGCGGCCGTCGTCGATGACCTCGAGGCGGGCCCCCGGGATGATCTTCGCGAGGCGTTCACCGTCGCCGAGTTCGAAGAACACGTCGTCGGCCGACCACGCGATGAGTGTCGGCTTGTCGAATTCGGGCAGCCGCTCGGCCACCTTCATGGTGACCTCGGTGCGCAACGAAAGCGTGAACTGCCGGAGATCCTCGGCGATCGCGGGATTCGACAGCGCGGTACGCACCCACTCGTGGGTGAGCGCGTCGATGTTCGAGTGCGCCAGCCCGGCGTATGCCCGCTTGCGCACGCCCGCGATCCGCACGGCCTGGGTGCCGACCCGGAACAGTGCCTTGGATTTCGCCGCCGCGATGAGCGGTTTGAGGATCGGCGGCGGAAAATGTTCGAACGCATCGCAACTCGTCAATACGAGAGCGCCGATTCGCTCCGGATGATGCACCGCGACCAGTTGCGTGACCACGCCGCCCGTGTCATTGCCGACCAGCACGACGTCGTCGAGATTTAGCGCGGTCAGGGTGTCGGCGACGATGTTCGCCACACCTGTGATGCTCCGGTCGGCGCCGGGCCGCAGCGGTTCGGGATGCGCGCCGAGCGGCCAGGTCGGGACGATGCAGCGGAGGCCCTGTGTGGCCAGTCGGGCGCTGACCTGCCGCCACAGCTGACCGCCCATCATGTAGCCGTGCACGAAGACAACCGGCCTACCGTCGGTTGGTCCGAATTCCTCGTAATGGATGGTTCCGGCGTTAATCTCAATGGTCGACATGGATGACTCCCAGCTCGATACACATTTACAAACAGCGTGTCCGTAACTTACCAACAGGGTGTATGGAAAACAAGAGACGTACCCAGGAAGAGCGTTCCGCGGCGACCCGCGAGGCGCTGATCGCTGCCGCCAGGAGACTGTGGGGCGAACGTGGGTATGCCGAGGTCGGCACGCCGGAGATCGCCACGGCCGCCGGGGTTACCCGTGGGGCGATGTATCACCAATTCGCTGACAAGGCAGCGCTTTTCCTCGCGGTGGTGGAGGTGGTGGAGCAGGACGTGATGGGCCGTCTGGCGGCCGAGGTGGCGGCATCGGGTGCGGCGACACCGGCCGACGCGATCCGGGCCGCGGTCGACGGCTGGCTGGAGGTGTCCGGTGATCCCGAGGTGCGGCAGTTGGTCTTGCTGGACGCCCCGAGTGTGCTGGGTTGGGCGGGCTTCCGCGACGTCGCGCAGCGCTACAGCCTCGGGATGACGGAGCAGCTGCTGGCCGAGGCGATCAAGGCAGGCCAGCTCGCCAAGCAGCCGGTGCGGGCGCTGGCTCATGTGCTGATCGGTGCGCTCGACGAGGCGGCCATGGCCATCGCCACCGCCGAGGATCAGAAAAAGGCCCGCCGCGAGATCAGGCAGGTGTTGCGCCGTCTGGTCGACGCGATGTTCACCCCCTGAGCGCCGAAACGGCATTCCAGCAGGAAAAGTCCGAGTATGGACCTGCTGGAATGCCGTTTCGCGGGGGAGCGGGAGGAGCCCTAGCGCTCGGCGCGTTGGTAGGCCGTCACGACGGCGGCGCCGCCGAGGCCGATGTTGTGTTGCAGGGCCGCGTTGACTCCGTCGACCTGACGCTTGTCGGCAGTGCCGCGCAACTGCCAGGTCAGCTCGGAGCACTGGGCCAGGCCCGTCGCACCCAGCGGGTGACCCTTGGAGATCAGCCCGCCGGACGGGTTGACGACCCAGCGACCGCCGTAGGTGGTGTCGTTGTTGTCGATCAGCCGTGGGGCCTCACCCTCACCGCACAAGCCCAGGGCCTCGTACAGCAGCAGCTCGTTGGCGGAGAAGCAGTCATGCAGCTCGATGACCTGGAAGTCCTCGGGCCCGAGACCGGACTGCGCGTAAACCTGCTGTGCGGCTTGGACATTCATGTCGTAGCCAATGATATTGGCGGCGCTGCCGTCGAAGGTCGAAGCGAAGTCGGTGGTCATCGCCTGCCCGACGATCTCGACGGCCTGGCCGGCCAGGCCGTGCTTGTCGACGAATGCCTCGCTGGCCACGATCGCCGCGCCCGACCCGTCGGAGGTGGGGGAGCACTGCAGCTTGGTCAGCGGATCGGAGATCATCTTGGCGCCCAGGATGTCGTCGAGGGTGTACTCGTCCTGGAACTGCGCATACGGGTTGTTCACCGAATGCTTGTGGTTCTTGTAGCCGATCTTCGCGAAATGCTCGGCGGTGGTGCCGTACTTCTTCATGTGCTCACGGCCGGCGGCGCCGAACATCCACGGTGCGACGGGGAAGGCGAACTCGTCGATCTCGGCCAGCGCCTTGACGTGCTTGCCCAGCGGGGACTCGCGGTCCTGCGCACCCGCCTGAAGCGAGCCGGGCTGCATCTTCTCGAAGCCCAGCGCCATGGTGCATTCGGCCAGGCCGCCGCGAATTGCCTGTGCGGCAAGATAAAGCGCAGTCGAGCCGGTGGAACAGTTGTTGTTGACGTTGACGATCGGGATGCCGGTCATGCCGAGCTCGTAGAGCGCGCGCTGGCCCGAGGTCGAATCACCCGAGCAGTACCCGACGTAGCCCTGCTGCACCTGGTCGTAGGAGATGCCGGCATCCTCGAGCGCCTTCGTGCCCGACTCGCGCGCCATGTCGGGGTAATCCCAACCCTCGCGCCGACCTGGTTTCTCGAACTTCGTCATCCCCACACCGACGACGAACACTTTGTTAGCCATGCAACGGAACATACTTCATCGCGAAACCGGGTCAACCGTCTTCAACTGGAGCTGTCGCAGCCGCACCACCAGCGCTGCCCCGGCCAGCACGGAGAACACCCCGAGCTGCCACCAGTTGGCCGGATTGCCGCCGTCGCGGTCCAAGAAATGATTGACCGCGTGCAGGGTGTTGGCCACCAGGAATCCCGTCAACACCACGGCGATCACGTCGCGCCACCAGAGCGCGAACAGCATGGTCACCGCGATGCCGATCTGGAAGACGCCGGCATCGTGCAGGAAGTGGACGTGGTTGGGCCAGTTCGCCCATTGGGCGAACGACGCTGGGTCGATACGCATCCACACCCCGGTCACCAGCATGCTCAACGCCGCGAGGACCACGACGATCTGAATGAATTTCATCTGCATCACCATCAGACGGCACAGCCCGCCGGGATGTGACAGTCACGTTTGGCCGGGCTGTCTCGTCCACGGAGCATGACCTACCTCGCGGACCATTCCCTGCTGCTGACCGTGCCGGCATTTCTCCCCGCGGTCCTGGTGGTGCTCGCCGTCTCGTACGCCGCGCGGCGGGGACGTACTTCCGCTGACGACGAGGGTGGTGTAGACCAGTAGAACGTGTTCTAGTTTCGCCGAGGAGGGGTCTTGACGCTCAAAGTCGTGCAGTGGGCAACCGGTGGCGTCGGCGTGGCCGCGATCAACGGCGTGCTGGAACACCCTGACCTGGAGCTGGTCGGCTGTTGGGTGCACTCGGACGCCAAGAACGGCAAGGATGTCGGCGAGCTCATCGGCACCGAGCCGATCGGGATCACCGCGACCAACAGCACCGAGGAGATCCTGGCACTCGACGCGGACGCGGTGATCTACTCGCCGCTGATCCCGAACCCCGACGAGGTGGCCGCGCTGCTGCGCTCGGGCAAGAACGTGATCACCCCGGTCGGCTGGCTGTACCCGAGCGAGAAGCAGGCCGCACCGATGCGGGCCGCGGCACTGGAAGGCAATGCCACGCTGCACGGCACCGGCATCGCGCCCGGCGGGATCAGCGAGAAGTTCCCGCTGGTGTTCTCGGCGATGGCGACGGGGGTGAACTTCGTTCGTGCCGAAGAGTTCTCCGACCTGCGCACCTATGACGCGCCCGACGTGGTGCGTCATGTCATGGGATTCGGCGGTACCCCCGACACCGCGCTGAGCGGGCCGATGCAGAAGATGCTCGACGGCGGCTTCATCCAGGCCGTCAAGATGGTCGTCGACCAGATCGGGTTCAAGATCGATCCACGGATCCGCGCCACCCAGGAGATCGCGGTGGCCACCGCGCCCATCGATTCGCCGATCGGCGTGATCGAACCCGGCCAGGTGGCAGGCCGCAAGTTCCACTGGGAGGCTCTCGTCGACGGCGAACCCGTCGTGCGGGTCACTGTGAACTGGCTGATGGGGGAGGAAAACCTCGACCCCGCATGGAATTTCGGGCCGGCTGGGCAGCGCTACGAGATGGAGGTCCGCGGCAACCCGGACTTCACCGTCATCATCAAGGGCTTCCAGTCCGAGGCCGGTGAGGAGGGCCCAGAGTCCGGCGTCGTCGCGACCGCCGCGCACTGCGTCAACTCGGTGCCCGCGGTGTGCGAGGCCGAGCCCGGCGTCGTCACCTACCCCGATCTGCCGCTTATCACGGGTAAGGCCCGCCGAACCTGAGCTTGTGTGCGAGATTTTCGCGAAAACTCGCACATGTCTTCAGATTCGGCGCGTAGCCCCTCAGGGCCGCACCAGGATCCGGATCGGATTGCCCTCCTGGCGCTCCAGCTTGTCGATGCCGAGGGCAATATCCTCCAGCGACACGATCTCGCTGATCGAGCGGGAGAGGTCCAGACGGCCCAGCGACACCAGCGTCGCCAACGTGGAGATGTCGACGTTCTGATAGCCCAGGTGGCCGAGCACCTGCTTCTGAGTAAGGCCGAACAACGACGTCGGACCGATCGTCGGCTCCTGGGCACTCATCCCGACCGCGACCAGTCGGCCGCCGACGGTCAGTTGGCTCAGCGCCTGCTCGAACGTCGACTTGAGTCCCACCGCGTCGAACGCCACGTCCAGACCACGGCCGCCGGTGACGTCGGCGATCTTCTCGCCCAGTCGCTCGTCGGCGGCGTCGAACGCATAATCGGCGCCGAGCTCCAGCGCGCGCTCCAGCACCTCGGGCTTGATATCGATGGCCACCACCGGCACCGCGCCCACCAACCGCGCCAGCTGAGCGATGTGCGTACCGACACCACCCAGTCCCCACACCCCGACCGACTCGCCGATCCCGACCTTGCCGGTGCGCACCACAGCGCCGTACGGCGTCGACACCGCGTCGGCGAGGATCGCGGCCTGCTCCAGTGGCACGTTGTCCGGAACTCGCGTCAGCCCGACCGCCTGCGCCAACGTGTATTCGGCCCATGCCCCGTCATAAGCGAAGGCCATCAACCGGATTCGCATGCAATTGGCGATGTCGCCGCGAGCGCAGTTCGGACATTCCATGCAGGGCCGGCCCGCCGCCACGATGACGCGGTCGCCCTCGGCCCAACCGGTGACGCCGGGGCCGAGCCGGGCGATGGTGCCCGACGCCTCGTGGCCCTGCGTCACCACCGGGGCCTGCGCCGGGAAGGTGCCGTTGATCAGGCTCAGGTCGGAATGGCAGATCCCGCAGAACGCCACCTTGACCAGAACCTCGCCCGGCCCCGGTTCCGGGATCGGAACATCCTCCACCACAACTCTTTTGGTGTCAGCGTAGAAGCGCTCGGCCCGCATGGTCGGCCCAAGATCGGATGTCATGGCGTCCCCTTCTTCTACCCGGCTACTATCGGAAATCATGGCACTTCATCGGGTGGGCTGAGGGCATGTGCCGATTGTTCGGTCTGCACGCCGGGCGCCGGCTCGTGCCGGCGACCTTCTGGCTACTGGACGCGCCCGACAACCTTGCCGAGCAGAGCAGGCACAACCCCGACGGTACCGGCCTGGGCGTATTCGGGGCCGACGGCGTCGGAGTCTTGCACAAGGAGCCCGTCGCGGCCTGGCAGGATTCCGAATTCGCCACGGAGGCGCACGATGTCACCGCTACGACGTTCATCGCGCACGTCCGTTACGCGTCGACCGGGGCGCTCGACGTTGCGAACACCCATCCCTTCCTCCAGGATGGCCGGATCTTCGCGCACAACGGCGTCGTCGAAGGATTGCCGGCCCTCGATGAGCGGCTGAAAGAACTGGGAGCCGCAGACCTGGTCAAAGGCCAGACCGACTCCGAACGCGTCTTCGCGCTCATCACCGCAGCCGTCCGGGCGAACGACGGTGACGTCGGCGCGGGCGTCGTCGAGGCCATCGGCTGGCTGGCCGACAACGTGCCGATCTACGCCGTCAACCTCCTGCTCAGCACGGCAACCGACATGTGGGCCCTGCGCTACCCCGATACCCACGACCTGTACGTGCTCGACCGCAGAAACCCGGCACAGCGCCGTCTCCGCCTGCGCAGCGCTCGGATCCGTGCCGAATCCGAGCACCTGACCTCCCAGCCATCGGTGGTGTTCGCCAGCGAACCGATGGACGGTGAGGACTGGCAGCTCATCGCCCCCGGCGAGTTGGTTCATGTCGACGCGGACCTGCGGATCGACCGGCAGCCGGCATTTCCGGACCCGCCGCGTTACGTGCTGCACCGCGACGACCTGTCCGAGAAGGCGGCCGCGTCGCAGCACGCGTAGCTGCCCCTCGAGGAGCCCTGGCACACTCGACTGTCGTGACTTCCAAACGCGCACTGGTCCTCGCCGGTGGCGGTATCGCAGGCATCGCCTGGGAAACCGGCATCCTGCAGGGCATCGCCGACGAATCCCCCGAAACAGCCGATGCATTGCTGGCCGCCGATGTGCTGGTCGGAACGTCGGCGGGTTCGACGGTGTCCGCGCAGATCAGCAGCGGGCTGCCTCTGGAGGAGCTGTTCGAGCGCCAGATCGGCGCGGAATCGGCCGAACTCGATCCCGGCGTGAGTATCGACACCGTCACCGACCTGTTCGTCAAGGCCGTGCTGACACCCAACACCACCAAGGCGCAGAAGCTGCAGCAGATCGGTGCCGTTGCACTGAGCGCCGCGACGGTCGATCCGGCCGTGCGGCGCAAGGTCATCGAAGCGCGCCTCCCGTCGCATGACTGGCCCTCTCGGGTGCTGCGGATCTCGGCCGTCGACATCGATACCGGCGAACTGGTGACGCTGGACCGGGACTCGGGAGTGTCGCTGGTCGACGCGGTGGAGGCCAGTTGCGCGGTGCCCGCGGTGTGGCCGATCGTGACGATAGCCGGCCGCCGGTTCATGGACGGCGGCATCGGCAGTGCGGTCAACATGGTGCTGGCCGCCGACTGCGACACCGTGGTGGCCCTGGTGCCGCAGGGCCGCTCGACACCGTCGCCATTCGGGACCGGCGCCGCGCAGGAGATCGACCTTTTCGCCGGACGATCGCTCGGGATCTTCGCCGACGACGAGTCCCTGGCCGCCTTCGGGGAGAACCCGCTCGACCCCGCCTGCCGGGTGCCCTCAGCACAGGCCGGACGGGCACAGGGACGGCGTCTGGCGGCCGAGGTCGCGAAGTTCCTCGCGGGCTGATCAGCCGTCGAGTGCGCGCGCGGTCAACTCGCGGCCGACATCGATGACCTCTGCGGCGCGGTGGAACTCCAGGCTGCGGCACACCGTGCGCGGCACCTCGATGAGCAGGTCGGGCGGATAGGCCGCCAACGTGTGCCGGGCCAGCGCGGCCTGGGCGATGTCGACGGCACGGTTCAGCACCTCGAAGCTGCCGAGACGCGGAACCTCGACCGGATCGGGGGCTTCGACAGGGGCGCTGGTGTCTTCGGCGGCGACAGGTTCGACAGCATCGGCCGCCTCATCGGACTCAACACCGTCCTCGGGTGGAAGCGAGGCCCCGAAACGGCTCAGCACCGCGCGGGCGGTCGGCCGGTCCAACACCGACCGCACCGAGGCAGTATCCAGCACAGCTGAAGTGCTGCGCATCATGCGGTTGAGCCACTCGGCGGTGGGACGTCGCTCCGGGTCATCGGGGGTGGCCGCGGCGGTGCCCGGGTCGCCACCGGACAGGCTGACCGCGATCGTCAGGTCGGCGTTGACCGCGGCGATCGGCGCCATCGGAAGAGGGTCGAGGATGCCGCCATCCCCGAGCAGACGACCGTTGAGGACGTGCGGCGCGATCACGCCGGGGATGGCGATCGATGCCCGGATCGCCGAATCCACCGGGCCGCGTTGCAGCCACACCGACTTGCCCGCGATGAGATCGGTGGCAACCGCGGTGTAGGGGATCGGCAGATCCTCGATGGTGGCCTCGCCGAGGATGTCGCGGACCGCGTCGAGGATCTTCTCGGCACGCAGGATGCCGGACGCGGTGATCGACGGGTCCAGCAGCCGCAACACCGCCCGCTGGGTCAAAGTCCGTGCCCAGTCGGAGAAATCGTCGAGCTTTCCCGCCGCGTGCAGGCCGCCGACCAGCGCGCCCATCGATGATCCGGACACCCCGATGACCTCGTAACCACGATCGCAGAGCTCGTTGATCACTCCGATGTGCGCGTAGCCACGGGCACCACCACTGCCGAGGGCCAGAGCAACACGCATATGACCATTCTGAAGCACCTGAGGGGGATGGTCACCACCTCGACCCGGATCCGCGGCGCCGCTACCGAAAGTCTTAGAACATGGTTTGAGACGAGTTCTGGCTGCGCCGTACGCAGGCGATGCCAATTAACATCAGTACGAGGATATTTCGGCCTGTCCTGTGCCGCTGAGCGGGCAGGGTGGCCATATTCGTGGGCTGGCATGGTTGCACAGTCAGTCATTTTGAAGATGTGCAGATCGGCACTGCTGGGCCAGGCCCCGGATGCCTACCGTTCTGGCATCAGGTCAACCGACAACAGGAGAAGGCGTGACCACGATCGAACACACTGCGGCCGACCCCGCCCAGCTGGCCACCCCGGGAAATCCGTTCGACGACGCGCGTGCTCAGTTGCACGACGCTGTCACGATCCTCGGCTACGACGACGGCACGTACGAGCTGCTGGCCAACCCGCGACGTGAGCTCACCGTGGCCGTACCGCTGCATCGGGACTCCGGTGAGATGGAGCTCCTCATCGGACATCGGGTGCAACACAACGTCTCTCGCGGTCCGGCGAAAGGCGGATTGCGCTATTCCCCCGACGTGACACTCGACGAAGTCCGTGCCCTGGCGATGTGGATGACGTGGAAGTGTGCGCTGCTCGACGTGCCCTATGGCGGCGCGAAAGGCGGCATCCGCATCGATCCGCGTCAGTACAGCCGCTCGGAACTGGAGCGGGTCACCCGTCGCTACACCAGTGAGATCAGTCCGCTGATCGGGCCGGACCATGACATCCCCGCACCCGATGTCGGCACCGACGAGCAGACCATGGCCTGGATGATGGATACCTATTCCGTCCAGAAGGGGCACACTGTTCTCGGTGTCAGCACCGGAAAACCGGTGAGCCTCGGCGGTTCTCTGGGCCGCGCCACGGCGACGTCGCGCGGGGTCGTTCATGTCGCGCTGGCCGCCCTGCGGTCTCGAGGCATCCGCGCCGACGGTGCCACCGCGGCGGTGCAGGGCTTCGGGAAGGTTGGCCGGCACGCAGCACGCTTTCTGGCGGATGCGGGCATGCGCGTGGTCGCCGTATCCGACCAGTACGGCGCCATCAGAGCAGATTCCGGCCTCGACATCGCCTCGCTGGCCAGCCATGTCGACGCGACCGGTTCGGTGATCGGTTTTGCGGACGCCGACGCGACCACCAACGAGGATCTGCTCGGCGCCGACGTCGACCTGTTGGTTCCGGCTGCGGTCGAAGGGGTCATCCATGCGGGTAATGCAGCGCAGATCAAGGCCTCGATCGTCGTCGAAGGCGCCAACGGTCCCACGACGCCGGAGGCCGACCGGCTACTCGATGAGGCTGGAACACTGGTGGTTCCCGATATCCTGGCCAATGCCGGCGGCGTCATCGTGTCGTATTTCGAGTGGGTGCAAGCCAATCAGGCCTATTGGTGGGGCGCCGACGAAGTCGAGGCCCGACTGGCCGAACGCATGCTGACCGCCTGGGAGCACGTCAGCGTCCACGCCGAGAAACTGCGCCTACCACTTCGAGCCGCCGCGACCTGCCTGGCGGTCGAACGTGTTGCCCAGGCCGGACAACTGCGCGGGCTCTACCCGTAGCGCCGATTCGGCCAGACCTCCCGCCACGCGGAATGCATCCGTGGCAGGGTTGACCCGTGGCTGCGCCAACATTCGCGCGAAAACTGGGCCGTCCCAAGCCTCGTGACGTTATCGCGGGCCTGGTAACAGGTCTGTTCTCCATTCCGGAAGGCATGGCCTACGCCAGCATCGGCGGTTTCAACCCGGTCACCGGCATCTATGCCGGTGTCATGCCCGGCATCATCGGATCACTGTTCGCCCGCACGGTGCTGATGGTGACGACGTTGACCAGTGCGATCGCCCTGACGTCGCGCAGTGTGCTCAAGGAAGCCGGCCTCGACCCGACAGACCCGGCGAATGTCGCCGCACTGGCCCTCGTGGTCGGTGTCGTGATGCTGCTGTTCGGTCTCCTACGGTTCGGCTCGATCATGAACTTCGTCTCCAACGCGGTGATGACAGGCTTCTCCACCGGCATTGCCCTGCAGATCATCGCCGGCGTCCTCGGCGACGCCACGGGGTACAAACCCGACAGCGGCAACACCATCGGCAAGTTCATCGACTCGCTCGCGCACATCGGGCTGTGGCACCCTGCGGCCGTTGGCGTAGCGCTGGGCACCGTGGCGGTATGGGCGGTGTTCCACTTCATCAAGCCGCTCGAATCCTTCGCGACGTTGCTCGCGCTCGTGGTGGTGACCGCGGTGGTGGCCGTTGCGCACATCGACGTCGAAACCGTCGGCGACATCGCATCGATCGCGAATGCGCTTCCGCCCGTGACCGTTCCGAACTTCGCCGCCATGCCCGAACTGATCGTCGGCGGCGTGGCCGTGGCACTCGTCGCGCTGGCCCAGGCCGCCGGAATCTCGGCGGCGGTGCCGAACCCGGATGGCAGCCGCACCAACATGAACGGGGATTTCCTGGCCCAGGGCGCGGCCAATGTGGCCGGCGGGCTGTTCGGCGCGCTGCCTGCCGGCGGCTCACTGTCGCGGACCGGGGTGGCGACCTCGGCGGGGGCCCAGACCCGGTGGGCCGGCATCTTCGCCGGGCTGTGGCTGGCCGTGCTGGTGCTGGTCGCGGGGTCGGCCGCCGAGATCATCCCGATGCCGGTGATCGGCGGGCTGATCCTGGTGATCGGCGCCGAACTGGTGGTCGGCCGGCTGCCCGACATCAAGCTGGTGCTGCGGGTCGCCCCGTTGTCGGCGGTGGCGATGCTGGTGACGTTCGCGGCCACCACCCAGCTGCCGCTGCACACCGCGATCCTGATCGGCGTGATCACCTCGTTGGTGCTCTACTGCGCCAAGGCGGCCGAGACCGCGCAGCTGATGGCACTGACTCCGGACCCGGACGGCGGCTGGCAGCAGTCACCCGTACCCGAGCAGTGCGCGAGCAACGACGTCACCGTGCTGCACTACGCCGGGGTCGGGCTCTTCGCCGAAGTGGCCCGCATCGACGAAACCTGGCCGCGCGCCGAAGGCACCACCAATGCCGTCGTGGTGCTCAGCCTGCGGGCGCTGCCCGACGTGCCGTCGTCGGTGACGATCAAAGCCTTGCGGCGCTGGGCCGGCCAGCTGACGGCCAACAACGGCAAGCTCATCATCTCCGGGGTCAACCCCGGCACTGCCGAGGTGCTGCGGCGCGGGGGACTCGACGACCTGCTGGGCGATGACGGCATCGTCCCGGCCGACGACCGGATCTTCGGTGCGCTCGACACCGCCGTCGAGCGCGGCCGCGCCTGGGTGGCTGCCCAGGGTAGTCAGGGGGATTTACCGCAGCGTGATTCGAACTGACGATGCCTAGCTGCAGAGCTCGTCGGCCGCCGCCTGCGCCGCGACGATCACCGCGGCCTGACGGCCCGGCTCCAGCTCAGGCCACGCCACGTTGTAGGTGCCCGGACCAGGTGCGGCTCCCGGAGCCTGCAGGCTCGCCAGGTAGGGCTCGATCTGTGCCTTGAGGTCCCCGCCCTTGCCCTCCATCCAGATCTTGGCGGCGTGACAGGCCTGGAAATACTCCTCTTCGGTGGACTGGGCGTCGGCGCCGACCGCCGTCGTGACCCCGCCGGGGGACGTCGCGATCTCGCCGGGCTTGACCGTCGGGGCCGCTGCCTCGGTGGTTGCGGTGGCTTGCGACGACGGTGCCGCCGACTCCCCGGACTGATCCTTGTCGGCCTGTGTCGAGCATCCGATGAGCAGGCTCAGACCGGCGGCTGCGACGGTTCCGGCGGTCAAGCGGGTGGTCCACGTGTAACGGCGCATCCCGCCAATCTATGCAACACTGGCGGCCATGACGGAAGGGACCGGATTCCAGGAGTGTTGTCGGGCTCGCTAGCGCGCCTGTCTGCCCTGTTCCGCCGTCATTCTTGGAGTTTCTCTGATGCTGTCCACGCTCGCGCCCGTTCCTGCCGTCTCGGCGCCCACCCGGCTGCGATTGCCCGACCTGCTGCACACCACCGACCGCGCTGCCGACGATGTGCTGTCCGGCCGCTACGACCGGTTGCTGCGCGGGCTGCCGAAGGACGACCGCTGGTACACCCGCTTGTCGGGTGACGACGAAGTCGAGGTCTGGCTGATCAGCTGGGTGCCTGACAAATCGACCGAAATGCACGACCACGGCGGCTCGCTGGGGGCGCTGACCGTGGTGTCCGGTGCGCTGCGCGAAACCCGTTGGGATGGTGAGCTGCTCCGGAGGCGTCGTCTCACCGCCGGCGATCAGGCGGCGTTCCCGCTGGGGTGGGTGCATGACGTGGTGCATGCACCGGCGGCGATTTCCGGACCGACGCTGAGTGTGCACGCCTACTCGCCGCCGCTGACGGCGATGTCCTACTACGAGGTGACGCCGCAGAACACGTTGCGTCGCAACCGTACCGAGCTCACCGACGCGCCGGAGTGAATGCCATGAGCCGTATCGACACCGTGCTGGAGCAGGCCCGTACCCGGCTGCACCGGCTGCCCGCTGCCGACCTTTCCGAGGCGCTCGACGCCGGCGCCGTCCTGGTCGACATCCGTCCGGCCGCCCAGCGTGCCGCCGAGGGGTCGGTACCCGGGGCGCTGATCATCGAACGCAACGTGCTCGAGTGGCGCTGCGACCCGACCAGTCACGCGCGGATACCGGAGGCCGTCGACGACGACGTCTACTGGGTGATCCTGTGCTCGGAGGGCTATACGTCAAGCCTGGCCGCGGCCGCGCTCGTCGACCTCGGACTGCATCGTTCGACCGACGTCGTCGGCGGCTATCACGCGTTGGTCGCGGCCGGCCAGGTGTAAACGCCTGGCGCTCAGGCGTTCTCGTTGCTGCTCAGCATGGGCCGCAGTTTCGCGGTCATCTCCGGTGTCCACCCCGGCGGCTGCAGGATCGCCGCCCAGGCGTCGGCCACATTCTGGACGTATACGTGCCCGTGGCCGTCGGGAACGTCGACGGCCACTGCCATGTCCGCCGAGACCTGAAGGAACGTCACCACCGGAATCCATTCCATCCGGCGGGACACGTCGTACCCACGGGGCTCACGCAGCCAGTCCGGCTTGGCGAACAGCAGGTCGGGCGTCCACCACGAGATCGGGTCGGACGCGTGTTGCAGGTACACCGCGCGCGGGTGACCCCACGGCGCATCGGGCCGGTTCAGATTCTCGGCCTTCGCAACGAACCGGGCGTTCTCGCCGTTGTCATAGATCGGCAACCACTCCGGCGAACCGGCGTCGCGGTCGCGGGTCAGCGTCGTCCAGATCGTGTTCTTGAACGTCGGGCCGGAGAACAGCGCGCCGTCGGTCCGGGCGACGAGATTGTTCAGCGACAGGAACGGTGCCTCACCGCCGAACGATCCGAGGCTCTCCCCGAACACCACCAGCTTGGGGCGCTTGTTCTCGGGCATCGCCCGAACCAGGGCGTCGACCGCCTCGAACAACGCCTGCCCGGCCTGCCGTGCGTTCTCCTGGTCGACCAGGAACGACAACCAACTCGGCAGGAACGAGTACTGCATCGACACGATCGCGGTGTTGCCGTTGTACATGTACTCCAGGGCAGAGGCCTCGGCCTCGTTGATCCAGCCGGTGCCCGTCGTGGTCGCCACGGCGACCACCGCCCGGTCCAGGCCGCCGGTGCGCTGCAACTCTCGGGCCGCCAGGGCCGCGGTGGCCTTGATGCCGTCAGCGGAATGCAGACCCGCATAGGCGCGGATGGGTTCGATCGCGGGCTTGCCGGTGAACCGCGAAAGTTGTTGCACCGTAGGGCCTGCCGAGACAAACACCCGCCCCTGATGGCCGAGCGACTCCCAATCGGCCAATGACTGCGGGCCGCCTGAGCGCAGGGGCGACATCGGGGCGGCGAAGTCAGGATCGCTCTCGTCGTTGACCGCCGCGAAGGTCCGGTTGATGGTGTCCATCGCCACCCGGACCACGACACCGTTCAGCAGCGCGATGCTCAACGCCAGCAGCAACGCCACCACGACAACGGCCGAAACTCGTGGCGGCAGAAAGCGATCCAGCTTGAGATCCAGGAACCGCACCAGCTTACGGATCAACTGTCCGATCTCGACGAACGCGAACAGGACCACGAGCGACAGCACCGCGGTCAGCGGGTGATCCCAGAATGTCAGCCGGGGCACCCCCATGAAGTCGCGGATCTCGTCCTGCCAGACGTGGAAGTAGACGATCATCAGGATCTGGCCGACGATGCCGACGGTCAGCAGGGACAACCATGCCCACTTCGGTGCCCGCGGGCTGGTTTCCGCCGAACGCATGTAGCGGACCAGCCACACCCCGAACACGCCCAGCCCATAACCGGTGGCGCCGGCCGCGCCGCTGACCAGACCCTGGAACAGCGGGCCACGGGGCAGCAGCGACGGAGTCAGCGAGAACCAGACGAAGACCAGACCGACCGCCGTCCCGAAGAACGTGTAATGACGCGCCCACCAGACAGGTTTGTCTGCCTCACCTGACTGGACTTCGGGTGCGTCGGCCTCGGGTTCGGCGGTCTCGGTCACCCGTCGACCTTAGCGATGGGTGAAGTTGGCGGCGCGCTTCTCCGAGAACGCTGCCATGCCTTCCTTCTGGTCTGCGGTGGCGAACGCCGAGTGGAACAGCCTGCGCTCGTAGAGCAGACCCTCGGCCAGGCTCACCTCGAAGGCGCGGTTGACCGCTTCCTTGGCCATCCGGGAGGCCGACAGGGACATCCCGGCGATGGTCGCGGCCACGGCCAGGGCCTCGTCGATCAGCGAGTCCGCCGGCACCAGGCGGGAAACCAGGCCGGCCCGCTCGGCCTCGACGGCGTCGATGGTCCGGCCGGTCAGGATCAGGTCCATCGCCTTGGCCTTGCCGATCGCCCGCGTCAGCCGCTGGCTGCCACCCATGCCCGGCAGCACACCCAGCTTGATCTCGGGCTGACCGAACTTCGCCGAATCCGCGGCGATCAGGATGTCGCACATCATCGCCAGCTCGCAGCCGCCGCCGAGTGCGTAACCGGCGACCGCGGCGATCGTCGGGGTGCGGGTGGCTGCGAACTTCGACCAGAGCTCGAAGAAGTCGGCCGAATACACGTCGGCGAACGACAGCTCGGCCATCTCCTTGATGTCCGCGCCGGCGGCGAACGCCTTCTCGTTGCCGGTGACGATGATGGCGCCGACACTGGGGTCGCGGTCGAGTTCGGCTGCGGCCGTGGTCACTTCGGTCATCACCTCGGTGTTGAGCGCGTTGAGCGCCTTCGGCCGGTTCAGCGTGATGGTGGCGACCCGGTCGGTACGGGTCACCAGGATCGTCTCGAACTCACTCATTGGTTGTCCTCCTGGAAGGTCAGATCGGGGTCGGCCGGAACGAAATACGCTTCGACGTCGGCGGTGGTGACCGCTGCGATCGAGGCGGGGGACCATTGCGGGTTGCGGTCCTTGTCGACGAGCTGAGCGCGGATGCCCTCGACGAAGTCATGCGATTTCACCGACGCGCACGAGGTCCGGTACTCCTGCTGCAGCACGTCCTCCAGTGTCTCCAGCTTGGCGGCCCGGCGCACCGCTTCCAGCGTGACGGCCAGGGAAACGGGGGAGCGGGTCTCGATGAGGTTGGCGGCATCTTCGGCGGCGGTGCCGCCAATGTGGCCGGCCGGCCCTGCGCTGTGGCCGCGCAGCGCGGTGAGGATGTCGGCCACGGTGTCGCCGGCGTAGCACTCGTCGATCCAGCCGCGCTGCTCGACCAGCGGGCTGGCGGGCGGTTCGACGGCGTAGGCCGCGAGGGCCTTCTCCACGCCGTCGCTGACCACGGCCGCGGTGAACTCGGCGACCTGGTCGTGCGGCACATAGTGATCGGCGAAGCCCATGGCGATCGCGTCGGCCCCGGAGAACGGGGACCCGGTGAGCGCGGCGTGCAGCCCGAGGGCGCCCGGGGCGCGCGAGAGCAGATAGGTCCCGCCCACATCAGGGATGAAGCCGATGCCGACCTCGGGCATCGCCATCTTCGTGGTGTCAGTCGCGACGCGGATGTTGCCGTGGGATGCGACGCCGACGCCACCGCCCATGACGATGCCGTCCATCACCGCCACATACGGCTTCGGGTAACGGCCGATATAGGCGTTGAGCAGGTATTCGTCGTACCAGAACTGTCGCGCGGCCTCGCCGCCCTCACGGGCGCTGTGATAGAGCGCCACCACGTCACCGCCTGCGCACAGGCCGCGTTCGCCGGCGCCGGTCAGCAGAACTGTGTGAACCGCATCGTCGTTCTCCCACGCATGCAGCGCTTCGGAGATGCCCGCGACCATCGCATCGTTGAGCGAGTTGATCGCCTTGGGCCGGTTCAGCGTGAGGATCCCGACGCCGTTGCGGACACTTACTAGGACGTCCTCGTTTTCTGTCACGAGATGCAATCTAGTTCGGTCCCCCAGTTGTGGTGCGCTACGGGTAGGGTTTGCCCCAAGATCAAACCTGTCAGTTTCCTGGGAGTCATTTCGCCTCCACGGGAACCCGCCCGGAACATTGATCGTTGAGCTACTAGTTCGTACTCGAACACATCTCATCAGAGAGGACCCGACGGTGCGCGAAACCAGCAACCCGGTATTCCGCAGCCTGCCCAAGACGCAGGGCGGATACGCACAATTCGGTACCGGAGCCAGCGGCTTCGGTGCACAGCAGGTGCATGCGCAGCCCTACGCGCAGGAGTACCTGGAACAGCCGCAGACCGGCGTTTCCCGTCCGCTGACCATCGATGACGTCGTCACCAAGACCGGCATCACGCTGGCCGTCGTGTCGGCCGTCGCGGTCGTGTCCTACTTCCTAGTGGCCGGAAACACGGCCCTGATGATGCCGTTCACCCTGATCGGCGGCCTCGGCGGTCTGGTGATGGTGCTCATCGCCACCTTCGGTCGTAAGCAGGACAACCCGGCCATCGTGCTGACCTACGCGGCGCTGGAGGGTCTGTTCCTCGGCGCGGCGTCGTTCCTGTTCGCCAACCTGGTGTCCAGCGGTGGACCGAGCATGATCTTCCAGGCCGTGGTGGCCTCGATCGGTGTGTTCATCGGCATGCTCGTGGTCTACAAGACCGGCGCCATCCGCGTGACGCCCAAGTTCACCCGGATGATCGTCGCCGCGATGTTCGGTGTCCTTGCGCTGATTCTGGTGAACTTCGTACTCGCGATGTTCGGTGTGGGCGGCGGCGAAGGCCTGGGCCTGCGTTCCGGCGGCGGCCTGTCCATCGCGTTCTCGCTGTTCGTGATCGCCCTGGCGGCGTTCAGCTTCCTGATCGACTTCGACGCTGCTGACCAGATGATCCGCGCCGGTGCTCCGGAGAAGGCCGCATGGGGCATCGCCCTGGGCTTGACCGTCACCCTGGTCTGGCTGTACATCGAGATCCTCCGGTTGCTGTCGTACTTCAACAACGACTAGCAACCCTGCCCCGAGAAAGGCGTCCGCGATTGCGGGCGCCTTTTTCTTTTGTGCTGTGGTCAGGTTGGGTCTGCGCTGAGGGCGTTGGCTTCTCGCACTTTTGCGCCGTGGATGCAGAGTGAATTGTGTGCCTGGTCGTGGCGGGCTTGACTCTGCGCTGAGGGCGTTCGCTACTCGCACTTTTGCGCCGTGGGCGCAGAGTGAACCAGCACTGGGTCAACCAGCGCGGGTTATCCCCACAGCGAGCTTCATGCACAAGGTCAGGCCATCGCGTGGCCTGGGCTGAGGCGGGTGTCGGCAGCTCAAACCAGCCTGGCGCCATGGATATCGGCAGCGATCCCTTCATCGGCAGCGAGGCTCTGGCAGGTGGCGCACTGAACCGCCATGAATTGCGCCGCTACTACCGGCCGCTGATGCCAAATGTGTACCTGGACAAACGGATTGCTCCGAATCTGCGGCGCCGAACGCAGGCAGCATGGTTGTGGTCACATCGAGAAGCGGTGGTCGCGGGGCTTACGGCATCCGCCTGGCATAGGGCCAAGTGGATCGATGACGACATTCCCGTCGAGTTGATCTGGGCGAACGCGCGGGCGCCGAAACGGGTGATCACCCGTGCTGACCTGCTGCTACCGGGGGAGTCGCAACGGCGCGACGGGCTGAACGTGACCACGCCGGAGCGGACGGCCTTCGACATAGGCCGGCGCGGAACCCTGAGGGAGGCGGTGGCTCGGCTCGACGCGCTGGGCAATGCGACGGGGCTGAAAGCAGCTGATGTGTTGGCGCTGGCGGATTGTCATGCCCATGTACGTGGTCTACGTCAGCTCGAGACGGCCCTGGACCTCTACGACCCAGGGGCACAGTCGCCGCAGGAAACCTGGCTTCGGTTGATGATCATCAACGAGGGATATCCGCGGCCGCAGACGCAGATTCCGGTGCTCGGTCAGAATGGCCGACCGCGCTACTACCTCGACATGGGCTGGGAGGAGCACATGCTCGCGTTGGAGTACGACGGGATCCAGCATGCCGATGCGCTCGGCTACGACATCGTCCGTCACGAGTACATCAGCCAGGCCGGCTGGACCACGATCCGAGTGGCGGCGGGCCATCGTCGGCCGGAAATCATGTGGCGGCTGCGCCGTGCATGGGATCAGGTTGCGCCGCCATTGGCTCTGCGGTGAGGGCGCGAGCTACTCGCACTTTTGCGCCCTCAGCGCAGAGCCAAAGCTGAACTAGGAGAGACGCTCCACGACCATCGCCATACCCTGGCCGCCACCGACACACATGGACTCGATGCCGAAGGTCTTGTCGTGGGTCGACAGGTTGTTCAGCAGCGTGGCGGTGATGCGGGCACCGGTCATGCCGAACGGGTGGCCCAGCGCGATCGCGCCGCCCGAGACGTTCAGCTTGTCCTCGTCGATGCCGAGCTCACGAGCCGAACCGAGCACCTGCACGGCGAACGCCTCGTTGATCTCGACCAGGTCGATGTCCGAGATCTTCTTGCCGGCCTTGGCCAGCGCCTTCTTGATGGCCTCGATCGGGCCCAGGCCCATGATCTCCGGCGACAGGCCGGACACCCCGGTGGAGACGATGCGGGCCAGCGGGGTCAGGCCCAGTTGCTTGGCCTTGGTGTCGCTCATGATGACGACCGCGGCCGCGCCGTCGTTCAGCGGACACGCATTGCCCGCGGTGATGGTGCCGTTGGGCCGGAACACCGGCTTGAGCTGGCTGATCTTCTCGTAGGTGGTGCCGGCGCGCGGGCCGTCATCGGTGGAAACCACGGTGCCGTCGGGCAGCGTGACGGGAACGATCTCGCGCTCGAAGAACCCGCTCTTGATGGCCTCCTCCGCGCGGTTCTGCGAACGCACGCCCCAGTGATCCTGGTCCTCACGGCTGATGCCGGTGAAGGTGGCGACGTTCTCGGCGGTCTGGCCCATGGCGATGTAGACGTCCGGGATCAGGCCGTCTTCGCGCGGGTCATGCCACTTGATGTCGCCCTCGGCCTGCGTGAGCGTACGGGCCTGGGCCTCTTCGAACAGCGCGTTCTTCGAGTTCGGGGCGCCGTCGGCGGCACCGACGCCGAAGCGCGACACCGTCTCGACACCGGCGGAGATGAACACGTCACCCTCGCCGGCCTTGATGGCGTGGAAGGCCATCCGGGTGGTCTGCAGCGACGACGAGCAGTACCGGTTGACGGTGGTGCCGGGTAGGAAGTCGTAGCCGAGCTCGACGGCCACGGCGCGGGCGATGTTGTAGCCGGCCTCACCGGCGGGCTGGGCGCAGCCCATCATCAGGTCGTCGATGTCGCGGGGATCCAGCGAGGGCACCTTGTCCAGAACGGCCTTCACCATCTGCGCGGCGAGGTCGTCGGGGCGCATGGTGGCCAGCGACCCCTTGACGGCGCGGCCGATAGGCGAGCGGGCGGTGGCAACGATGACGGCTTCAGGCATGACGGCTCCTGCTGATCGAATGGCTTAGAAAACTCAGTTGAAACTAGCCCGCGTGCACCACGATGGGTGCGGGCACCCCGGTTGAGCGGCGCCAAAGCCTGCTGACACCGCCCAGGCGGGTCAACAGTGTCCTCGTGTCGGCGGCTCCCGATTCCAGCGCCTCGTCGCCGTCCCAGTCGCCGAGAGCAGTGCACACCGCCGGCAGCAACTGCTTGGCGGCCAGTGCGTACCCGGCTGCCGACGGATGGAACATGTCCTCGGAGAACAGCAGGTCAGGGGCCTTGTAAAACTCCGGAGCCAGCAGATCCGAGAACGGCACCGGAACGCCGCCGGCGGCGCGTACCGCAGCGGCCTGGGCGCGGGCCAGTCGCAGGCCTTGACGGCGGGCGAACGCGCGCAGTGGCTGGGGGATCGCGCTGATCACCCCGAAGTCGGGGCAGGTGCCGACCACGACGACGGCACCTGCCGCGCGTAGCCGGCGCACCGCGTCGCCGACCCGGCGGGCCGACGGACCGATGCCGTTGGGTTTGGTGATGTCGTTGGCGCCGATCATGATCACGGCGGCATCCGGCGGTGGGCCCGCGACGAACATGGCGTCGATCTGACCGGACAGCCCCTTCGAGGTGGCGCCGACGATTGCCTTGGTGCTCAAGCGAATCCGCTTGTCGAATTGCTCCGCCACGCCGCGGGCGATCAGCACCCCGGGCACTTCGTCGGGCACCCGGCAGCCGTATCCGGTGGCGGTGGAGTCGCCGAAGATCATCAGATGCAGGTCGAAGGGGACTCCGCGTTCCCATTTCTCGACGGGCCCGCCGCCGGGCAGATACACGCCGTCCGCGCGGGGAGGGATGTCCCAGGACTTGGGGATGACCTGACGCGCCTGGTTGGCCTGCCCGCTCAACAGGTTGCGGGCTCCGATATAGGCCGATCCCGTAGAAGCCAGCGTCGCCGCAGCGGCAAGGGCGATGGTCGACCGGCGCGGGACGCGCACGTGAGGAGCACTTCGGCTTGGACCCACCAGATCAGTTTAGGCGGATGAGACAGGTTGTCCGCGTGGCGGCGCAGCGTGCCGATCACAGTGCTGTATCAAGTCCGGTATCAATTCAGTTTATTTGACTGTTGAACTGTTTACGGATGTCAAGCTAAGTTACCCGGGTTGTCTGAGTGACGAAGCTCACCTAGCACTACAAAGACGTAGGAAGTGGTGACGATGACTGCACCGAGCAAGGTATCCAGGTCGCATCATGCTGGCATAAGCCCAGCTAGGGCCCACCGCGGGCGTAGGTTCCCGATCAGTGACGGCGCGCCCGTCGAGGTGGTCGAGGACGGACCGAGCCTGGCGGGCCGATTGGCTTCGCTGGCGGCCACGCTGACAATCAAGCCGACCTTGGCGATTGGTAGCCATGTGCCGCATCTGCCGTGGCCATTCGGGTTGGTCAATTTCGCCGCCCGGCTGATCCGGCCGGTGCCCGGGACCATCAAGGCCACCATCGCGCTGCCCCACTGCACCGCGCAGCTGGTGCGGGCCGATGGCGTACTTCCCGCCGACGGGAAGCGCAGCGTAATTCTGTACCTGCACGGCGGTGCGTTCCTCGCCTGCGGGGCCAACACGCACTCGGGGATCGTCACGGCGCTGTCGGAGTACGCCGACAGCCCGGTGCTCGTGGTCGATTACCGGATGGTTCCCAAGCACTCGGTGGGCACCGCGATCGGAGATTGTTACGACGCCTACCAGTGGCTGCGGCTACGTGGATATGAGCCGGACCAGATCGTCCTGGCCGGCGACTCGGCGGGCGGCTACCTGTCGTTGGCACTGGCCGAGCGCCTGGTCGACGAGGGCGAGATGCCTGCCGCGTTGGTGACCATGTCGCCGCTGTTCGAGATCGACAACGAGTCACGGGCCAACCACCCGAACATCCACACCGACGCGATGTTCCCCGCCAAGGCGTTCGACGCCCTCGTGGAGCTCATCGAGCGCGCCGCCGGGCGCAAGGGCGAAGAAGTCTACGAACCCCTCGACCACATCGAGCCCGGTCTGCCGCGCACGCTGATCCACGCATCAGGCTCGGAGGCTCTGCTCAGCGATGCGCGAAAGGCCGCGCACATGCTGGCCGCTGCCGGGGTTCCCGTCGAGCTGCGGATCTGGCCCGGTCAGATGCACGTTTTCCAGCTCGCGTCGCCGATGGTGTCCGAAGCGAAGCGCTCGTTGCGCCAGATCGGCGAATACATTCGAGAGGCCACCTGGTAAGCGTTTCGCGGGCCTGAGACCATTGACGTATGCGCATCGCCAGGCACATCAGTGAGCTCATCGGCAATACCCCGCTGGTAGAGCTGAACTCCGTTGTCCCCGAAGGCTCGGGCAAGGTCCTGGCCAAGATCGAGTACCTGAACCCCGGCGGCAGCTCCAAAGACCGCATCGCGGCCAAGATGATCGACGCCGCCGAGGCCAGCGGCGAGCTCAAGCCGGGCGGCACCATCGTCGAACCCACGTCCGGCAACACCGGCGTCGGGCTGGCGATAGTCGCCCAGACCCGCGGCTACAAGTGCATCTTCGTCTGCCCCGACAAGGTCAGCGAGGACAAGCAGAATGTGTTGCGCGCCTATGGCGCCGAGGTCGTGGTGTGCCCGACGGCGGTGCCACCGGATCATCCGGACAGCTACTACAGCGTCTCCAACCGCCTCGTCGAGGAGATCGACGGCGCCTGGAAACCCGACCAGTACTCCAACCCGATGGGGCCGGAGAGCCACTACGAGACGACCGGTCCGGAGATCTGGGCCGATACCGACGGCACCGTGACGCACTTCGTGGCCGGGGTCGGTACCGGCGGCACGATCACCGGCACGGGCCGCTACCTCAAAGAGGTGTCGGACGGCAAGGTTCAGGTGATCGGTGCCGATCCGGAGGGCTCGGTGTACTCCGGCGGGACCGGGCGGCCCTATCTGGTGGAAGGCGTCGGTGAGGACTTCTGGCCGTCCGCCTACGATCCGTCGGTTCCCGACGGGATCATCGCCGTCTCCGACGCCGACTCGTTCGACATGACCCGGCGGCTGGCCCGCGAAGAGGCGCTGCTGGTCGGTGGATCCTGCGGTATGGCGGTCGTCGCCGCACTCGAGGTGGCCCGCACGGCCGGACCAGACTCGGTTGTCGTGGTGCTGCTGCCCGACGGTGGACGCGGTTACCTCTCAAAGATTTTCAACGACGCGTGGATGTCGTCGTACGGATTCCTCCGCAACCGGCTCGACGGTTCGATCGAGCAGTCGACGGTCGGCGATGTCCTTCGCGGCAAATCCGGGGCGCTGCCCGACCTGGTACACACGCACCCTTCCGAGACGGTGCGCGATGCGATCGGCATCCTGCGCGAATACGGCGTCTCGCAGATGCCGGTGGTCGGGGCCGAACCTCCCGTGATGGCGGGCGAGGTGGCCGGCAGCGTGTCCGAGCGGGAGCTGCTGTCGGCGGTGTTCGAGGGCCGGGCGAAGCTGGCCGACGCAGTGGCCGAACACATGAGCCCGCCGTTGCCGTTGATCGGCGCGGGAGAGTTGGTCTCCACGGCGGCGAAATCGCTGCGGGACTGCGACGCGGTGATGGTCGTCGAGGAGGGCAAGCCCGTCGGTGTGATCACCCGCCACGATCTGCTCGGGTTCCTGTCCGAGGGCAGCGGCAGGCACTAGTCAGGGCGAATTGCGCGCCTTCGCGTGGAATGCCTTGTCTTCAGCGACTTCTCAGCTAGGGTGAGTTCGCCTCGGGCTAGCAAACTCAGACAGCATCACTGCCCGCGGTGAGAACCGGCCCACTGTGCCCGGCGAATACGCTCGTGTTGTTCTGCCAAAGGGCGTTGGCGATGCGTAATCTGCCTGTGGAGCAGTCTGTCTGTATAGGTGCTGGCAGAACGTAGCGTCCGCCCGCGGAGCGCTATCCGAGATGAGGAGAGCTTTCGACGTGACCGATCAACCGCCCCCGCCCGGGAACTACCCGCCGCCGCCGGAGGGTGGCTATCCGCCTCCGCCCCAGCACGGCGGTTTCGCACCGCCGCCTCCGCCGCAGGGTGGTGCCTATCCGCCGCCGCCTCCGCCGCAGGGTGGCGGCTACCCGCCCCCGCCACCGCCGCAGCAGGGTGGCTATCCGCCCCCGCCGCAAAGCGGTGGTTACCCGCCCCCGCCGCCTCAGGGTGGTGGCTATCCACCGCCTCCCGGCGGCTACCCGCCTCCGGGCGGTTACCCATCGCCGGGCGGTTACCCGCCGCCCAGTTACGGGGCCCCTGGCTACCCGCCCGCGGGCGCACCCGGATTCGGCGGTGCGCCGTACAGCGTCGGTGACGCCTTCTCGTGGGCCTGGAACAAGTTCCTCAAGCATCCGGCCGAGCTGATCGTGCCGACGGTGGTGTACGCCTTGATCGCTGGCGCCGTCTACGGCGTCTTCTACGGCATCGCCTATGCGATGTCGCCGGACTCGACCAGTAGCTACGAGTCCTATCAAGATGGCTTCAGCTACTCGGCCTCGAGCGACTTCGGGACCGGGGGCAGCATCGTCATGTTCATCGGCTCGATCGTGCTCTTGGTAGTCAGCGGCTGGATCGCAGCGGGGTACACCGCCGGTCTGCTCGACATCGCCAACGGCCAGCCGGTCACCATCGGTTCGTTCTTCAAACCGCGCAACGTCGGCAACGTGATCCTCGCGACCGTGATCGTCGGTGTGATCTCGTTCCTGGTCAACCTGGTGCTGTTTGCTCCCACATTCCTACTGGGCGCATGGGCGTTCGTGGCCTTTCCGTTGTCGTTCGTCGCTTCGATAGTCCTCGCCGTCCTGTTTCTGTTCACCACGGTCGCAGCGGTGGACCGCAATCTCAGCGGCGTCGATGCGGTCAAGGCGAGCTTCGACCTCGCGAAGGCCAATTTCGGCACGGTGCTGCTGACGGCGCTCGTGATGGGTGTCATCGCCTTCATCGGCGCGATTCCCTGCGGCCTCGGCCTCATCGTGGCGGTTCCGTTGATCCTCCTCATCGAGGTGTACGCCTGGCGTCGGCTCAGCGGTGGCCCGGTGGCACCGCTGACCCCATAGGCAGAACAACCGACCTCAGCGCCCACGGCGCGTACGGCAGAAATGCCTGCGCCGTGGGCGCTTTGGCGCATGACATCATTTGCGCATGACATTTCAGCCGCCGCCCGGCCCCGGATACATCGCCGGCCCCAATACCCCGGGAATGAATCCGTACCCGAGCCCGTACCCCAGTGCGGCGCAGGGCAGTCCGTACAGTGCCGGGCCCACCGGCTATCCGCCGGCCGGCCCGTCGCCCTACCCGGCACCGGGACCGTCGTCGCAGTGGAACTACGGCCAGCCGGCGACGAATCCGAATGCCTACACGCCCTGGCTGGACCGGGTGCTGGCCTCGGTGATCGATCAGATTCCGTTCCTGGTGATTTTTTTCGTGGGATACGGCGTCTTCATGGGTATCGCGGCGGCGGTCGCGTCGTCGGTGGATTCATCCGGTGAGCCGTCCGGCGGTGCCGTCGCATTCCTGGTCCTGGGAATGTTCGTGCTGTTTGCGGTGACGTTGGCCTTTCCGGTGTGGAACTTCGGGTACCGCCAGGGCAAGACCGGGCAGAGCCTCGGGAAGCAGGTCATGAAGTTCAAGGTGGTCAGCGAGAAGACCGGCCAGCCGATCGGTTTCGGCATGTCGCTGGTGCGCCAGCTCGCCCATGTCCTCGACAGCTTCTTCTACATCGGCTACCTGATGCCGTTGTGGGACGGCAAGCGTCAGACCATCGCCGACAAGGCGCTCACGACGGTGTGTGTCCCTGCCCCGGTGTCTGCTCCACCTCCTTCTCCGACGGCGTTTCCCGGCCCGCAGGGCGGTCCCAACCCCTACGCGTACCCGCCCCGATAGGCTCGACACGTTATGAGTGAACAGCGCAGGTGGCACGGTCTGGCCACAAAAGCCATCCACGCCGGTTACCGACCCGACCCGGGCACCGGAGCCGTCAACACCCCGATCTACGCCAGCTCGACCTTCGCCCAGGACGGCGTCGGCGGTCTGCGCGGCGGATTCGAATACGCCCGCACCGGCAACCCGACCCGGCAGGCTCTGGAAGCGGCGCTGGCGGCGGTCGAGGAAGCCGCCTACGGGCGGGCCTTCGCTTCGGGCATGGCCGCCACGGACTGTGCGCTGCGCGCGGTGCTGCGGCCGGGCGACCACGTGGTCATTCCCGACGATGCCTACGGCGGCACGTTCCGCCTCATCGACAAGGTGTTCTCGCAGTGGAACGTCACCCACACCCCGGTCCCGCTGAGCGATCTGGACGCTGTGCGTTCGGCCCTCACCCCGCGGACCCGGCTGATCTGGGTCGAGACACCCACCAACCCGCTGTTGAGCGTGGCCGACATCCCCGGAATCGTCCAGCTCGCGTCGTCCTCCGGGGTCAAGGTGTTGGTGGACAACACGTTTGCCTCGCCTGCGCTGCAGCAGCCGCTGCTGCTCGGGGCCGACATCGTGCTCCACTCGACCACCAAGTACATCGGTGGGCACTCGGATGTGGTGGGCGGCGCGCTGCTGACCAACGACGAGGAACTCGACGCGGCATTCGCATTCCTGCAGAACGGTGCCGGTGCGGTGCCTGGGCCATTCGACGCGTACCTGACCATGCGCGGGCTCAAGACGCTGGTGCTGCGCATGCGTCAGCACAGTGAAAACGCTGCACTGATAGCCGAATTCCTCGACGGGCACCCAGCCGTCGAGACCGTGCTCTACCCAGGCCTGGCCAGCCACCCCAACCACGATGTGGCGGCGCGGCAGATGTCGGGCTTCGGTGGCATGGTGAGCCTGCAGCTACGTGGTGGGCCCCGAGCGGCACGTGAATTGTGCTCGCGCACTGAGCTTTTCATTCTCGCCGAGTCGCTCGGCGGCGTGGAGTCGCTGATCGAGTACCCAGGGGCCATGACGCATGCGTCGACCGCGGGCTCGCAGCTGGAGGTGCCTGACAACCTGGTGCGGCTGTCGGTGGGAATCGAGCATGCCGCCGATCTGCTGGCCGATCTTGAGCAGGCCCTCGGCAAGTAACGCCGCGGTTAGGACATCAGGGCCGGACGTAACGCCGACGTCGTCACTGCCAGATTCATCTCCGGCAGTGCCGACGCGGTCTCGTCCACCCAGATGCCCGTCGCGATTTCGGTGGACCGGGCATGCACCCAGCGCCAGCCCCGGTCGTTGAGGCTGAGGATCGCGCCCAGGCCGTCGACCGCATGCAACAGGCAGATGATCGCGGCGATCGCGGGTACCGGGTTGTGCCCGTCGAACAGCGCCGCCAGCAGCGCTGCCCGCGCCTGGCTGACCCGCTCCCGGCTGGTCAACGGCCAGCAGTACGCCGGCTTACCCGGGAAGCCTTTACCGGGCATGCGGACCCGGCGGACCAGACCCATCCGTTCGAGATGCTGTTCCAGGTTGGTCTGGGAGTGCCTGCTCAGCTTGGCCAGTGCGGTGTCGGCCGGAAGCGGCCGGCGTTGCAGAAGTTCGAATGCCGGGTCACCGACCGGATCGGCGGGCCAATCGCCGGCCAGCGCGACCAGGTGGCCGGCCTCGATCGGTTCATCCGCCATGGCAGGGCGGATCCGGCAGGCATACGCCAGATCCAGCAGTACGGCCGCGCTGAGTACTTTCTCCCTGCGATGCCGATCAAGTGCGGGTTGCGCGGCTGCGTTGTCCAGCAACAGCAAGAACAGGTCTTCGGCGATTTGCGCCATTTCCCCGACTGTACTGCTTGCCCCGTGCCGACCCGTCAGTCGTGATAGGGCTCGGCGCTGACAAGCGTGACCTTGACGGTGTTGCCGTTCGGCACGGTGTAGGTGCGCGACTCGCCGACCTTGGCGTCGATCAGTGCACTGCCCAGCGGAGAGTTGGGGGAGTACACCTCGAGCTTGCCGTCGCTGATGCCCTCCTGGCGGGTGGCGATCAGGAACGTCTCGGTGTCCTTCTTGTCGTCGTCGTAGTACACCTTGACGACCGAACCGGGCAGCGCGACACCCGACTGCTTGGGTGCCTCACCGACCTTGGCGTTGTTGAGCAGCTCCTGCAGCTGGCGGATGCGGGCCTCCTGCTGGCCCTGCTCCTCGCGGGCGGCGTGGTAGCCACCGTTCTCGCGCAGGTCGCCCTCTTCGCGACGGTCGTTGATCTCGGCGGCGATCACCGGCCGGTTGGCGATCAGCTGATCGAGCTCCGCCTTCAACCGGTCGAATGCGTCCTGAGTGAGCCAGGTGACCTGTGTATCGGTCATGTTCTTGTGCTCCTTCTGTCTTGCTTGCCCTCGCGGCGCTCTTGCGCCTTCCCTCGCGTACGAAGTCCGTCGTTTCCGGGCCGGGGCATGCGCATGTATTGCCGCGGACGTACGCACCTAACTGAGTGCTAATGCAGCAATACACGGCCCCAGCGAGGAACCGTGTATCGCACAATCGTACCACCGAGTAGCCGGCGAATCTTCATGTAATGGCTGTTCGACGTTTGTTGCGAACGTCAAATTCAGGGCGCTACCAGGTAGGACGGCACATCCGTCCCGCAACCGTAGACATCGCCGATCACGGGGGGTCGGCTGGATTTCACTTCGGCCGTCACCTGCACCACCCGCTGATCGGACGGACCCACCAGGATTTCGCGTCGCCCGGTTTCGCTCCCGTCGATCGAGCGGGCCCGAACGATGCACACCACCGGCGTCGACGGATCAGGCCGGGTCACCCCTATCGTCACCGACACAGTCTGGTTGTCGATCAGCTCGTAGGCCGAGAGCTCGCCTTTCACCTCGCCGGTGCCCAACCGCTGGAAGGCCACGACCGCCAGGATCACACCGGCCACCACCACCACGCCGACCAGCGCGAACGTGATCCATCGCCGGGTCCGGCGGGACAATTGGCGGGATCCGTAGCGGGCGGCGGGGCGTTCGATCATCAGAACTGGAACTATAGGGCCAGACGAAACCGTCACCGCAGCCCAGGGACCGGGCTGAAGGTTTGGGTACAGGGATTAGGTAAGAGGACGCCGTAGTTAGATGAAAGCGAAATGAGTGAACTGCGGTTGATGGCGGTGCATGCCCACCCGGATGACGAGTCCAGCAAGGGTGCGGCTACCACCGCGCGCTATGCGGCCGAAGGTGTGCGCGTCATGGTCGTGACGCTCACCGGCGGCGAGCGCGGAGACATACTCAATCCGGCGATGGACCTGCCCGAGGTGCACGGCCGGATCAGCGAGGTGCGCCGTGACGAGATGGCCAAGGCCGCCGAGATCCTCGGCGTCGAGCACCACTGGCTGGGATTCGTCGACTCGGGCCTGCCCGAGGGCGATCCGTTGCCGCCGCTTCCGGACGGCTGTTTCGCGCGTGTGCCGCTTGCCGAGCCGGTCAGCCGCCTGGTCCGGGTGATCCGCGAGTTCCAGCCGCACGTGCTGACCACCTACGACGAGAACGGCGGCTACCCCCACCCCGACCACATCCGGTGCCACGAGGTCTCGGTGGCGGCCTACGAGGCGGCCGCCGACTACCGGCTGTACCCCGATGCCGGGGCCCCGTGGAACGTCTCGAAGCTGTACTACAACCACGGCTTCCTGCGTGAGCGCATGCAGCTGCTGCAGGACGAGTTCGCCAAGTACGGTCGGCAGGGTCCCTTCGGCAAATGGCTGGAACACTGGGACCCGGACCACGACCCGTTCGCCAACCGGGTCACCACCCGTGTTGAATGCTCGGAGTACTTCAGTCAGCGCGACGACGCGCTGCGCGCGCACGCGACCCAGATCGACCCGAAAGGCGATTTCTTCCATGCGCCGATCGAGTGGCAGCAGCGGCTCTGGCCGACTGAGGAGTTCGAGTTGGCGCGGTCGCGTGTCCCGGTGAATCTGCCGGAAGACGACCTGTTCACCGGGATTGAGAAATGATCGACACTTTGACCGCAGTGATCACACTGCTCGCCGACGAGCCGCGAAATACCGGGCCGGAGTTCGGTAAGGCAACTCCGCTCGGCTTGCTCGTCACGGTCGCGCTGCTGATCGGCACCTTCGCGCTGGTCTGGTCGATGAACCGCCACCTGCGCAAGCTGCCCGAGTCCTTCGACCGGGAACACCCCGAACCCGACCAGGCCGCCGACGAGGGCACTGCCGACGGTGCCGGTGACGGCGACCCGGTCGAGAACATCGCCGATGACCACCAGAGTCAGCCGCGTGAGCCGGGTAGCGGGTAACACGCTCGGCGGGTCCACCAGCCCGTACCTTCGCCAGCACGCCGACAACCCGGTGCACTGGCGAGAATGGACGCCCGAGGCGCTCGCAGAAGCGGCCTCCCGGGACGTCCCCATCCTGCTGTCCATCGGATACGCGGCCTGCCATTGGTGCCATGTGATGGCGCATGAGTCGTTCGAAGATGCAGAGGTCGCAGCGGCCGCGAACGACGGGTTCGTCTGCATCAAGGTCGACCGCGAAGAACGTCCCGACCTGGACGCGGTCTACATGAACGCCACCGTCGCCCTGACCGGGCAGGGCGGCTGGCCCATGACCTGCTTCCTCACCCCGGATGGTCGGCCGTTCTTCGGCGGCACCTACTACCCGAAGCTCGGGTTTCTGCAGCTGTTGGACGCCGTCGCCGAAACCTGGCGGGACCGGCGCGACGAGGTCGAGCGCGCCTCCGATCAGATCGCCACCGAGCTGCGCTCGATGTCGGCCGGGTTGCCCGGCGGTGGGGCGCCGGTGGGGCCCGAGTTGTGCGATCACGCGGTGGCCGCCGTGCTGAATGACGAGGACGTGTTTCACGGCGGCTTTGGCGGTGCGCCCAAGTTCCCGCCCTCGGCCCTGTTGGAAGGGCTGCTGCGCCACCACGAACGCACGGGGTCGGTGGCGGCGTTGTCGGCTGTCGAGCGCACGTGCGCGGCGATGGCCCGCGGTGGCATCTACGACCAGCTGGCCGGAGGATTCGCCCGCTACAGTGTCGACCCGCACTGGGTGGTGCCGCACTTCGAGAAGATGCTGTACGACAATGCGCTGCTGTTGCGGGCCTATGCGCATCTGGCCCGGCGGACCGATGATCCGTTGGCGCGCAGGGTGACTGCCGAGACAGCTGGGTTCCTCATCGCGTATCTGGGTGCCGGTGCCATGTTCACCTCCTCGCTCGACGCCGACGCCGGTGGCCGCGAAGGGCTGACCTACGTGTGGACGCCGGCCGAACTGCGCTCCGTCCTCGGTGAGGACGACGGAGCTTGGGCGGCTTCACTTTTCGGGGTCACCGAGCGTGGCACCTTTGAACACGGCGCCTCGGTGCTGCAACTGCACCGCGATCCGGACGAAACTGCCCGCTTCGAGTCGGTGCGCACGACGCTGTTGGCGGCCCGCGCGTCGCGTCCTCAGCCGGCCCGCGACGACAAGGTGGTGACCGCCTGGAACGGCCTGGCCATCACCGCGCTGGCCGAAGCCTCGGTGGCGCTCGAAAGCCCTGAATTGCTTTCTGCGGCAGTCGAATGTGCGAGCCGGCTGCTGGATCTGCACGTGGTGAACGGCCGATTACGCCGGGCCAGCCTTGGGGGTGTCGTCGGGGAGAGTGCGGCGATCCTGGAGGATCACGCGGCGCTGGCCACCGCATTGCTGACCCTGCATCAACTCACCGGATTCGGACTGGACGAGGCAGTGCGGCTCCTGGATGTCGCACTCGAACATTTCGCCGACCCCGATCAGCCGGGCCGCTGGTTCGACACCGCCGACGACGCCGAACAGCTGATGGTGCGTCCCGCCGACCCGATCGACGGCGCGACACCGTCGGGCGCGTCGCTGATCGCCGAGGCCCTGCAGTCGGCGGGATACCTGACCGGCTCGCAGCGCTATGTCGATGCGGCGCAAGCGACTTTGTCTTCGGCCACGCCGATCCTGGCCCGCGCGGCCCGCTCCGGCGGGCACTGGCTGGCCGTGGCCGAAGCCCAGGTACGCGGGCCGATCCAGATCGCGGTGGCCGGGGATCCGTCGTCGCCGCTGTTGTACGCTGCGCGCCGGTTGGCGCCCGGTGGGGCGCTGGTGGTCGGCGGTGCCCCAGGGACCGCCGACTCGTCGCCGTTGCTTCGAGGACGCGACCGGGTGGACGGCGCCGACGCCGCGTACGTGTGCCGTGGGACGGTCTGCGACCTGCCCGTCACCACGGTCGAAGCTCTGGCTGTCTCGCTGGGCGGTCAACCGCCGGACGGCGGAAGTGGCGCCGTGTAGCCTCGCGGCCATGAGCCACGATGCTGCAGCCCTGGAGTCCTTCGTCAAGCGCTATCTCGACACCGTTGCGGGCGGGTCCGCTGCCGAGGTCGCCGCGCTGTACACCGATGACGCGACGCTGGAGGATCCGGTGGGCAGCGGTGAAGTGCACATCGGTCGTCAGGCGATCGAGGGCTTCTACAAGAACCTGACCGCGGCGGGAGCCGAGATCACGACCGAGCTGCTCAAGTTCCGTCCCGGCGGACACGAGGCGGCCTTCCTGTTCGCGATCGTCGTCGGCGGGGCGATGCGTATCGAGCCCATGGAGGTCATGACGTTCGACGCCGAGGGCAAGATCACCGGCATGAAGGCCTACTGGTCGGCGGCTGACATCACGCAGCTTTAGCAGTGTCTGCGGAGCCCCGCACCGCTTCGGTGGTGCGGGGCTTTTTCGTGGGCTCAGAAGACCGCGAACCACATGGCGATGTAGTGGCAGATCGCCGCTACCGCCGTGCAGGCGTGGAAGAACTCGTGATGGCCGAATGTCGTCGGCCACGGGTTGGGCCACTTGAGCGCGTAGAGCACGCCGCCGATGCTGTACAGCGCGCCGCCGACGATCAGCAGCACCACCGCGGCCACGCCGGCACCGTTCATGATCGGCCCGATGAACCAGGCCGCGACCCAGCCCAACAGGATGTAGAGCGGCACGCCCAGCCAGCGTGGTGCCGACGGCCAGAACATCTTGAGCAGCACGCCGGCGATCGCCCCACCCCAGACGATCCAGAACAGCACCATGCCTTTGGATTCGGGCAGTGCCAGCAATGCGAACGGGGTGTAGCTGCCCGCGATGAAGATGAAGATCATCGAGTGGTCGGCGCGTTTCATCCATTTGCGCGCGTTCGGCGACTTCCACGTCACCCGGTGATACGTACCGCTCACGGCGAACATCGCCACGATCGTGAACGTGTAGAGCAGCGTGGCCAGACCTGCGCGGGTGGACTCCAGCGACCACGACACCGAAACCAGGGCCGCCCCGGCGATGAACGCGATGACCGCCGAATACACATGGATCCAGCCCCGTGCGCGCGGCCTACCGAGGAACTGGGCGACGCCTTCGGCCACCGCTTCCGGAAGATCTTCAGCCGGCCGGTTCAGCGCGGCCGCAGAGCGGTAGGGCTTGGTGCTACCCGTCGGCGCAGTCATGTCACCTCCATTGAGAACCGTGGTGTACCCCGACGCTCACAGTAGTCTGGACTCTCGTGGACATCATTCCCCCGCGGCTCAAGGAACCGGCCTATCGGCTCTACGAGATGCGGTTGCGTCAGGAACTGGCGCAGTCCAGATCCGAACTGCCACGCCATATCGCGGTGCTGTGTGACGGGAATCGCCGCTGGGCGCGTGACGCAGGTTACGACGATGTCAGCATCGGCTACCGGATGGGTGCCGCCAAGATCGCCGAGATGCTGCGCTGGTGTCAGGCCGCAGGCATCGAGATGACGACGGTCTATCTGCTCTCGACCGAGAATCTGCAGCGCGATCCGGAAGAGCTGTCGGCCCTGCTCGAGATCATCACCGATGTGGTCGAGGAGATCTGCGCCCCGACGAACACCTGGACGGTGCGTACCGTCGGTGACCTGGAGTTGTTGGGGGAGGAACCGGCCCGGCGACTGCGCGAGGCCGTAGAAAGCACGGCATCGAACGCGCCCGGTTCATTCCATGTGAACGTCGCCGTCGCCTACGGCGGCCGCCAGGAGATCGTCGACGCCGTGCGCTCGCTGCTGTCGAAGGAACTGGCCAATGGAGCCACCGCCGAGCAACTTGTCGAAGCTGTCACCGTCGAGGGCATCTCGGAGAACCTCTACACATCGGGCCAACCCGACCCGGACCTCGTCATCCGCACCTCAGGTGAGCAACGGCTCAGCGGATTCCTGTTGTGGCAGAGCGCATATTCGGAGATGTGGTTCACCGAGGCGTATTGGCCGGCCTTCCGGCGCGTCGACTTCCTGCGGGCCCTGCGCGATTACACCGCCCGCCACCGCAGATTCGGCAAGTAGTGCCAAACTGAACCTATGGCTGCGCTGTCGGCAGTGGTTTTCACGCTCAGCTGGTGGCTGGGTCTCTACCTGCTCGCCCGCGACCCGCGTAAGCCCGTCCTGGTTCTCGCCGCGCTCGGGCTGACCAGCTTCGCTCTCGTGGTCGCGCTCGACGCGGTCCGGTTGGTTACCGGCTCGGAAATGCTCAGCCGCATCGAGATCTACCTGGTGGCGTTGCCCGGCATCGCCTGGTTCGCGGTCATGGTGGAACTCGCGCGCCCGGCCGACACGTTCCGATCCCGGGCCGGTGAGATCGCGGCGATCTTCGCCGTGGCCGTCCTGGCCTTCGCCGGGGCGGGGTTGGCAGGCAGCGTCGACGGGCCGTTGCGGACCGGCCACTGGGTGATGTTCGCGGTGATCTCGCTGTCCTCGCTGGGCGCCATGGTCAAGGCCGTCCTCGGCGGCGCCAAGCCCGGGTCGGTGGTGGGGTTCATCATCGTCGCGACGCTGTTCTTCGCCCTCGGCAACGCGATCCTGGTGATCCCGCTCGGGTTGGTGCCGAGCTGGCTCGCGCTGGCATCGACCGGATTCGACGTCGCCCTGCTCGGCGTCGCGGTCGCGATCTGGGATGCCTTCGACGAGGGCCAGGCGCTACGCGCGGACATGCGCCGCTCGATCATCGGCACGTTGGTGATCGCAGTTCCGTTCGCCGCCCAGGCCCTGATCGGCATGGTCGTGCTCGACGCCGGGACCGGCCGCACCGTCATGACCATCCTGCTGTTCACCAGCCTGGCCGTCGCCGTCGCGGTGGAGGTGCTGGCCGATCCGCTGGCCGGCCTGCTCGACCGGCTCGCCTTCTCCAGGTCTCCGGACCTGCGCGCCGATCGTGAAGCCCTGCGCCAGACGGAGGCCGCGCTCCCGCTGCGATCTCCTCACCCGTTGGGCGGTATCGACGACGACGCCTTCGCCCGGCTCACCCGACGCGCACTCGGCCATTACGGCGATCTGTCCAAGCTGGTCGCCAGCCCGCTGACGTCTCTGCCCGCCATCGACGACCGTCTGGCTCGACGCGGGGCACCGGATCAGCCGCTGGAACGCGCCAACGAACTCAAGGCGCTGTTGGCCGATCGCATCGCCGCGCTCAAGCCGCGCGACAGCGGCGACTTCGGCACCACCGAGCAGTGGCGCCACTACAACTCGCTCTACTTCCCATATGTCGTCGGGGTCCGCGCCTATGCGCAGAACGCCACCGCCGCCGGGCTCGACCCGGTGGCTCGGCAGGCCTGGCAGTGGTTGGTCACCGAGGTGCCGCAGCGCTCCCTGCACAACTGGCAGAACGCGGCGGCACGCGTGATCGCGGCGGATCTGCGCGGCGATCTGGTCGCTGCCAACGACTGACGCCCGCACCGCGCTGACCTGGGCTTGGCAGTGCTTGGCAGTGTTTGGTGTCGATCTGGCAGCGGTTGGTGAGCAGTGTCGGAGGTGTTCCACCAATCGACACCCTCATCGCCGAGGAGCCCGACATGACCGCCACCCTGAACCAACCATTGGCCGACCCCACCGCCGGATCGGCCATCCACGATTCCCTGCTGCGGTTCGCCTTGCGCGCCGATGCCACCGTCTGCGCCGGCGTCGGACTGCTGGTGGCCATGGCTGCCGATCAGCTGGCCCGCATCGCGGGCGTGTCGGCAACCGCCGGCTGGTTCGTCGGCGCGGCGCTGGTCGGCTACGGCGCCCTGCTGTACGTGCTCGCCGCCGCCCCGCGCGTGCGGCGGGTGGGCATCGGCGTCCTCGCCGGCAACGTGGCCTTCGCAATCACCACGGTCGTCGCCATCGTGGCGGGCTGGTTGGCGTTGACCGGTGCCGGAATCGAACTGGTTCTCGGATTTGTCGGTGCTACCGCAGTACTGGCGTGGCTGCAATACCGCGGAGTGCGCCGTCTGGCGTGACTCCCTCCCGAGCCGGTGCGGGGTGCCCGCCGGAAGAGGTTACGGCGTGTATCCCCGCACCGTGCTCCACCGCTCGAAGTGAATGCACGACAAGTAATCACCATCAGAGAAGGAGAATCATGTCCGCCATCACCTCCGCCGGATACGCAGGCACGACGAAGGCAACCGATTCGCTACTGCGGCTGGCCATGCGGCTCGACGCAGTCCTCGTCGGTATCAGCGGGATCGCTCTGCTGGCTGCGGCCGGATATTTCGCCGATCTCACCGGGCTGCCGAAATCCGTCGAGTACGGCGTCGGCATCTTCTCGGTGGTCTACGGAATCGCCGTGTTCGCCCTCGCCGGCATCGAACGGGTGCGCCCCGCCGGTATCGGCACCGTGATCGCCAACGCGGCCTGCACCGTCATCGCTCTGGTGGCCGTCTTCACGATGGCGCTGACCACCGCGGGCGTCGTGGTCGTCATCGGCGCCGGCCTCTACACGCTGGCGATGGCCGAGCTGCAGTACGTCGGGGTCCGGCGGATCCCGGCCTGACCGTAAGCCGGTACAGCGCCCAGAGCCCAGGCTCTGGGCGCTGTCTGTCACCGATAATGGCCGGGTGGACTTGAAGTGGGCGACAGAGCACACCGAGCGGCTTCGAGCGGTACGGGTTGGCTGGGACGGGACCGAGGTAGGCGCACCATGTTTTGCGCCGGACTGGGAGACCGAACCCCACGATATCGATCTGCTGCGCATCGCCACCGGGTTCGGTGCTTGTGCCACAGGCGAATACGGATATCAGCGGCCGCCGGCCGACCATGAATACTCGTTCTTTGTCCAAGAACTGCCGGAGTCGGGTGAGTTCGACTTCACCGATCAGCACCGCACCCTGCTGGCGCAGATGCGTTGGGAACTGTCCGATCCCTACTTCGACGAGGAGGTGCCCGGTTGTGATCCCAAGCGGCCGTACGGCGATTTCACCTTCTACCAGCTGGAGATGGCGCTCCACCTGGGGCTGATCCCCCCGAAGAAGCCGGAGGGGGAGGACCCGATGACCCCCGAGTTGGTCAACGCGATGACGGACCTGCACCAGCGGATGCAGCCCGCGCTCCAGGTGTTTCTGCACCACTTCGTGATTCCCGACGGGCAACGATTCGTCGGCAACGACTGGGGCGGCTGGGAACGCGCCTGAGCCATCCACCCTTCGAAACTCGGGTAGCGCACTACTCATGGCGCGGCGACCGCACGCGCCCACACTGAGCTCAAACGGCGCTACCCGGGAGATTCGCGATGCCAGAAGATTGTGACGTTTGCATTGTCGGTGCCGGCCTGTGCGGCATGAACGCGCTGTTCGTGGCCAGCACGTACCTCAGACCCGATCAGAAGATCATCCTGATCGACCGTCGTCCCCGGGTCGGTGGAATGTGGGTGGACACGTATCCGTATGTGCGGCTGCACCAGCCCCATCCGATGTTCACTGCAGGCAACATCAAATGGACCCTTGGCCGTGAGCCCTCCTATCTGGCCACCAAACCCGAGGTGCTCGATCATTTCGGCTACTGCCTGCAGCAGATCAAGCAACGGGTGCGGGTCGAGGAACGCTACGGCTGGGATTTCCAGTCCGCTGATGCCGGCGGTGGTGCCGTACAGGTCACCTGCCGCGACGCGGACGGGCAACTGCACACCATCCAAGCCGAGCGATTGATCAAGGCGTACGGCGTGCGGGTGACTCCCAACGACGCACTGGAGTTGTCCAGCGATCGGGTGCAGTCGGTGTCACCGGACTCGTGTGATGTCCGCTCCGGGGACATACACGAAAGCGATACCCCGGTGTGGGTGATCGGCAGCGGCAAGACCGCCATGGACACCGCGCACGCGTTGATCACGTCGAGTCCAGGGCGCGAGGTGAATATGGTGGCGGGCTCGGGCACCTTCTTCTCCAGCCGGGATCGGTTTTTCCCTGCCGGTGCCCGGCGCTGGTCGGGCGGGGTTTCGTTGACCAAGATGTCCATCGACATGACCCGGCTCTATGACGGCACCAACGAGGACGACGTCGCCCGGTGGTACCGGTCGAACTACGGCACCTCTCCGACCCCGCAGGCCACCCATTTCATGGCGGGGGTCCTGTCGGAGGCGGAGAACGCCGCCATTGTCGCGGGCCTGAACGATGTGGTGATGGACCATCTGGTCGATGTGGTCGACACCAACGGTTCGGCCGATCTGGTGTTGCGTAGCGGGGCCAGGAAAACCGTCGCACCGGGCAGCTGGATCGTGAACTGCACCGGGTATCTCTCCAAAGGTGAGCATCCGTACGAGCCGTATGTTTCCGGTGACGGCTCCATCTTGTCGATTCAAATACGTTCGGCCACCATGCATCTGACGTCATTCGCGGGCTATTTCGCGACGCACCTGATGTTTTTAGGCAAGCTGAACACGGTGCCGCTCTACGAACTCGACCTGCAGGACTTGGCGCAGAAGTCCAAAACAGCGGTGCTGTATGCGATGTTCACCCTGGCTCAGCACAACCTGAGTCTCATCTCGGATGCGGTGCCGGTCAAGGTGTTCCGTGAGTGCGGCCTGGATTACAACCGCTGGTATCCGATGCCGCGCCAGCTCTCGGCCACTGCCCGTTTCATGGCGACCCATCACCGGGACCGCGAGCATCTGCGTCGCACCCTGGACACCGTGCGGGAGCGCTTCGACGTGCGCTGCGGGCCGCTGGTCGCAACGCCGGCCGGGACCGGCTAGAGCTTCCGCAGTCGCAGCCGGTTGATCGAATGGTCGGCGTCCTTGCGCAGCACCAGGGTGGCGCGCGGCCGGGTCGGCAGGATGTTTTCGATCAGGTTGGGCCGGTTGATGGAATGCCAGATGTCGCGGGCCGCGAACACAGCCTGCTCGTCGGTCAGGGTCGAGTAGTGGTGGAAGTGCGATGCCGGGTCGGCGAACGCCGTCGAGCGCATCGTCAGGAACCGCGAGATGTACCACTTCTCGATGTCCTCGATGCGCGCGTCGACATACACCGAGAAATCGAACAGGTCCGAGATCATCAGGGCCGGACCGGTCTGCAGGACGTTGAGGCCTTCGAGGATGAGGATGTCCGGATGCCGGACCACCTGCTTCTCACTGGGCACGATGTCGTAGAGCAGGTGTGAGTACACCGGCGCGCAGACTTCGTCGGCACCGGATTTCACCGCGGTGACGAACCTCATCAAGGCGCGTCGGTCATAGCTTTCCGGGAAACCTTTGCGGTGCATGAGGTTCCGCCGGTGAAGCTCTTTGTTCGGGTAGAGAAACCCGTCGGTCGTCACCAGGTCCACGCGGGGGTGGTGGCCCCAGCGGGCCAACAGGGCCTGCAGCACACGGGCCGTGGTCGACTTCCCGACCGCGACACTGCCGGCGACGCCGATGACGAACGGCACCGGTCGGTCCGGATTCTGCTGTGGCTCACCGAGGAACTCCGCGGTCGCGGCGAACAGTCGCTGGCGGGCGGCGACCTGAAGATGGATCAACCGGGCCAGCGGCAGGTAGACCTCTTCGACCTCGAGAATGTCGAGTTTCTCGCCCATACCCCGCAGGCGCAGCAGTTCGTCCTCGGTGAGTTTCAGCGGTGTCGACATGCGCAGTGCACGCCATTGACTTCGGTCGAACTCCACATAGGGGCTCGGCTCGCTCGGCCGCGGCATCCGATCAGTCTTACATCTACGGTTGGGGGCATGGCTAACGGGATCGAGAAAAAGACGGGCTCCGGAACCGGCACAGTGACGGACTCGGCCACTCTCATTCGCGAGTACCTGCTCCTCGGACTGCGTTTCGACCGGGTCGAGGAGGGTTACGTCGATTCGTTCACCGGCGACCCGCAGCTGCGTCGTGTGGTCGAGAACGAGCCTGCGCCCGACCCGGCCGACCTCGCTCGTCAGGCGGACCGGCTGCTGGCCCAGATCCCCGACGACCTCGACCGCGACCGTGCCGAATACATTGCCGCGCACCTGAGGGCGCTCAACTGTGCGGGCCGCAAGTTCGCCGGTGAGCAGGTCGGCTTTGTCGACGAGGTGCAGGCCTATTTCGACGTCCGGATCAGCAAGGGCGATCCGGAGAAATACCGGCAGGCCCACGTCCAGCTCGACGAGGCCCTCGGTGGCACCGGCCCACTGGCCGAGCGGATCCAGGCGCACCGCACCGGAGACGAGATCCCTCCGGCCCGGCTGGAGGAGTGCATCCACGCGTTCTCCTCGGCACTGCGCGACAAGGTGCGCGCCGCGTATCCGCTGCCCGAGGCGGAGACCATCACGTACGAGGTGGTCACCGACAAGCCGTGGTCGGGGTTCAACTACTACCTGGGCGACTACAAGTCCACCGTCGCGGTCAATGCCGATCTGAAACAACAGATGGCCAACCTGCCCCGACTGGTGGCCCATGAGTCATACCCGGGCCATCACACCGAGCACTGCCGCAAAGAATCAGGGCTGGTCGCGCGGGACGGTGAACTCGAACAGACGATCTTCCTCGTCAACACCCCGCAATGCCTGATGGCCGAGGGCCTGGCAGATCTGGCATTGCACGCCATTGTCGGGCCGGGTTGGGGCGCATGGGCGGCCGATATCTATGCCGATCTGGGCCTTCGGTTCGACGGGGAGCGTGCCGAGTCGATCTCGGAGGCGGTGGCGGGGCTGGCCGACGTGCGCCAGGACGCTGCGCTGATGCTGCACGACGAGCATCGCGACGTCGACGAGGTGGTGGAGTTCCTCAAGCGCTGGCTGCTGGTCGACGACGATCGGGCCAGGCAGTCGCTGCGGTTCCTGTCCTCGCCGCTGTGGCGGGCCTACACCAGCACCTACATCGAGGGGTACCGGTTGTTGCGCGGCTGGTTGGACGACCGCCCCGCCGGGGTGACGTTGACGGAGCGGTTCGGCCGGCTGCTCGATGAGCCGCTGATCCCGTCAACCTTGCGCGCTTAGGGCCTCCGCCGGCCGGACAGCAAATTGGTCACCCCGATTTCAACGCCTCGACCGTGGGCGTCTGGCGTTTGCCAAAAGGTGTCCTGCGTTGCGTTGCTTCACCGATATGACGGTGGTCTCAAGTGCTTGATTGTCTTAGTTACCGATCGGTAACATTGTTGCCATAGGGCCTGGTGGCACTACCGGGTCGGGCAAAGGAAATGACCATGGCGGCAAGGGAAAGACTGGACAAGGCCAAGCGCATGGCCGGCGTGATCGTGGCGGCCGGCGCGGTGGCGCTCGCCGGGATCCTCGGCTCGGGTGCGGTGGCCAATGCCGCCGGACCTGTCACGAAGGTCGGCAGCGATCCGGTGGCGCCGGTCAGCCCCGGGGGCAAAAAGGCTCCGTTCACCAAGGTCGGTAGCGATCCGGTGACGTCCGTCATCTCGGGCATTGCCGACGCCGCCACCTCTGGCGGCTCTGGAGTCGGGATTCCTCCCCTAGTCAGCCCGTGGCCCGGCGGGGCGTGGGCCGGCCACGATTGGAGCAAGGGATACCCCGGTGGTGGTTTGGCCAACGGCAAGGGCGGCGGCGCTGCCATCCACGGCAAGGCCGGCGGCGCCTGGAATCACCGCTGACAACCGCGAAACCGGGCGAAACGATGGTCCGCCCGGTTTTCGGCGTGGTGCCAGTCGTCGGCGCCGTAATCTGCAAAATTTGCTGATGCGATCTCTGCCGTTCAGGCCCAGTCACCGCGAACCTGTTGCGCCTGCGGTGGGTGCGTTTCCCGAAAAATGCAGTTGAAAAGACAAATACTGACCTTGATTCGCTGATTGTCAGGCCCTGGGTTCGGCGGTCGCGATGCCTTGATCGGGCTCGCCGCCCAAGCGTAAAATATTTGCTGAGCATCGTGCGACGTACCGGGCGGCAGCAAGGGGTCGACATGACTACAACGAGCACGAAACCGAACCGGGTCAAGCGCATGGCCGGTGTGGTGGTGGCGGCAGCCGCGATGGGCCTGGCCGGACCTGCGATGGTGGCCAATGCCGATCCCGTCGTGGTCTTGAACGGCGAGACGGTGGCCCCGCCGAAGCCTCCTCTGGTGAGCCCGTGGCCCGGCGGCGCGTGGGCCGGCTGGGACTGGAGCAAGGGCTGGCCCGGTGGTGCCTGGGCCGGTCACGACTGGAGCAAGGGGTGGCCGGGTGGTGGTTATGCCAACGGCAAGGCCGGTGGCGCGTGGAACCACACCGCCGACTGATCTGACCGCCGACGCCTCCAGCGATGAGCTGCTCCTCGCGTAAACATTGCGGGCCTAGGCTCGGAGGGTGTCTGAGTTTCGGCTGTACGTCCCCGCGTTGGCCATGCCGCTCAACATGCTCTTGCTGGCGTGGATGGTGATCGGCCGGGGACTGTTCGTGCAGCTCGGGTGGATGGTGGTGTTCGGCGTCCTCGCCGCACCGTGGCTGGCACTCTGCCTGGTATTCACGAGCAGGTTGATGCGGAAGCAGCCGGAGGGGGAGCTCACCTCCGGGCAGGCCTGGGCCCAGGTCATCCTGTGGGCGTCGATGTTCGTGTCCGGGCTCGCCTGTGTCGACGGCGGAGACAGCCCCGGCGCATTCCCGTCGGTCCTGATGAAGCTGGTCGGTGACGGACCGCGAATGGAAACCCTCAGCAACCTGCTGTGGGCCGGATCGGTGATCGTCGGGGTTGCCGCCTGGTTCGTGTTGCTCACCAAGCTCACCCGGGGCATCGCTGTCCCGCCGCCGACTCAGCCGCCCTATCCGTATCCCGGATACCCGTCGGCCCATCCCTACCCCGGATACCCACCGGGCCAACCCGGCCCGGGACCGTCGAGCTGACCCGCTCCGACTAGGCTGAATGCCATGGCAGCAGACCCGTCCTTCACCTTGCCCGCGGCTTCCGGCGCCGATTACGCCGATACTTCAAGCGCCGCGTACCAGGCCGCATTGCAGGTCATCGAGTCCGTCGAGCCCCGGGTCGCCGCAGCCACCCGCAAAGAGCTTGCCGATCAACGGGATTCGCTCAAGCTGATCGCCAGTGAGAACTACGCCTCCCCGGCGGTGCTGCTGACCATGGGCACCTGGTTCTCCGACAAGTACGCCGAGGGCACCGTCGGGCACCGCTTCTACGCGGGCTGCCAGAACGTCGACACCGTCGAGGCCCTGGCCGCCGAGCATGCCCGCGAACTGTTCGGCGCCCCGTACGCCTACGTCCAGCCGCACTCGGGCATCGATGCGAATCTGGTTGCCTACTGGGCCATCCTGGCCACAAAGGTGGAGGCCCCAGGCCTGGCCGAACTCGGCGCCAAGCACGTCAACGACCTTTCCGAAGCGGACTGGGAGACCCTGCGCAACAAGCTGGGTAACCAGCGTCTGCTCGGCATGTCCCTGGATGCCGGTGGGCACCTGACCCACGGCTTCCGGCCCAACATCTCCGGCAAGATGTTCCATCAGCACAGCTACGGGACCAACCCCGAGACGGGTTTCCTGGACTATGACGCCGTGGCCGCCGCAGCCCGCGAGTTCAAGCCGCTGGTGCTGGTCGCCGGCTACTCGGCCTACCCACGCCGGGTGAACTTCGCCAAGATGCGCGAGATCGCCGACGAGGTCGGCGCCACCCTGATGGTCGACATGGCGCACTTCGCCGGCCTGGTGGCCGGCAAGGTGTTCACCGGTGACGAGAACCCGGTGCCGCACGCCCACGTCACCACGACCACCACCCACAAGTCGCTGCGCGGCCCGCGCGGCGGCATGGTGCTGGCCACCGAGGAATTCGCCCCCGCAGTCGACAAGGGCTGCCCGATGGTGCTCGGCGGCCCGCTGAGCCATGTCATGGCGGCCAAGGCCGTCGCCCTGGCCGAGGCACGCCAGCCGGCGTTCCAGACCTACGCCCAGCAGGTCGCTGACAACGCCCAGGCGCTGGCCGACGGCTTCGTGAAGCGCGACGCGGGCCTGGTCACCGGTGGCACCGACAATCACCTGGTGCTGCTCGACGTGCGTTCGTTCGGCCTGACCGGCCGTCAGGCCGAGTCCGCTCTGCTGGACGCCGGCGTCGTCACCAACCGCAACGCCATCCCGGCCGACCCGAACGGCGCCTGGTACACCAGCGGCGTCCGGCTGGGCACCCCGGCGCTGACCAGCCGCGGATTCGGCGCCGACGACTTCGACCGGGTGGCCGAGCTGATCGTCGACGTGCTGTCCAACACGCAGGCCGAGGGCACCTCGAAGGCCAAGTACAAGTTGGCCGACGGCACCGCCGAGCGCGTGCACGCGGCCTCGGCCGAGCTGCTCGACGCCAACCCGCTGTACCCGGGCCTCACTCTCTGAGTCGGCGCGGGCGACATCACACGTGGCCCGGGTTTTAGAAACCTGTAAACCTCGGTTACAGTTACCTCATGGCACAGAAACCTGTAGCTAATGCGTTGACCTTGGAGCTCGAGCCCGTTGTCGAAGCCGAGCTGCGTCGCCACCTGGATACCGAGGACCTCTGGTACGCACACGATTACGTGCCGTTCGACCAGGGCGAGAACTTCGCGTTCCTCGGTGGTCAGGACTGGGATCCCTCGCAGGTGACACTGCCCAAGACCGTCACCGACGCCTTGGAGATCCTGCTGATCACCAAGGACAACCTGTCGGGCTATCACCGTGAACTGGTCGAGCACTTCATTCTCGAGGACAAGTGGGGCCGCTTCCTGGGTCGCTGGACCGCTGAGGAGCACCTGCACGCCGTGGCGCTGCGTAACTACCTCGTCGTCACCCGCGAGATCGATCCGACGGCCAACGAAGACGTCCGCGTCGAGCACGTGATGAAGGGTTACCGCGCCGACAGCTACAGCCAGATCGAGACGCTGGTGTTCATGGCGTTCTTCGAGCGTGCCCACGCGGTGTACACCCGCAACCTGCGCGCTCAGATCACCGAGCCGGTGCTGGGTTCGATGGTCGACCGCATCGTCCTCGACGAGGAGCGCCACGAGCTGTTCTTTGCCAACCTCGTGTCGCACCTGCTGGGCACCCATCGCGACGAGACCGTGGCGGCCATCGCCGCGCGCGCCCGTGAGCTCGACGTGATCGGCGCGGACATCGACGCCTACCAGGACAAGGTGGCGGTGGTGGCCGAGGCCGGAATCTTCGACAAGGCCGCTCTGGCCCAGGTCATCTCCGACCGGATCACCGCGTGGGGACTGGCCGACGAGGCAACGCTCCAGGAGTTCATCAAGGCGTAACTCGCCGGGCGTTATTCACGCGGCGCGCCAGCCAGCAACCCCGCCACGGCGGGAGTAGCGTCGAATCCGATGGCTAGCGACATGCTCTGCTGTCCGGACGGTACCGATCGGTTTGATCACGAGAGGACCGGCTCCGGTCCTGGTGCCGCAGTGTCCACCGAGCAACTCGTGTGGGGCCGCGCGGGTTCTAGGAGCGCCACGTGACTGATCTGCCTGTCCGTACCTATGTGCTCGACACATCCGTGTTGCTGTCCGATCCCTGGGCATGCACCCGGTTCGCCGAGCATGAAGTGGTGGTCCCGCTGGTCGTGATCAGCGAGCTGGAGGCCAAACGGCATCACCACGAGCTGGGCTGGTTCGCCCGGCAGGCACTGCGGATGTTCGATGATCTGCGGCTTGAGCACGGGAGGCTGGATCAGCCGATTCCCGTTGGGGCGCAAGGCGGCACGCTACAGGTCGAGTTGAACCACATCGACCAGTCCGTCTTGCCTTCGGGCTTCCGCACCGAAACCAACGACACCCGGATCCTGGCCTGCGCTGCGAATCTCGCAGCCGAGGGCAAGCATGTCACGCTGGTGAGCAAGGACATCCCGCTGCGCGTCAAGGCCGGCGCGGTGGGCCTGGCCGCCGACGAGTACCACGCCCAGGATGTCGTGGTGTCCGGGTGGACGGGCATGACCGAATTCGACGTCGCGGCCGAGGACATCGACACGTTGTTCTCCGACGGCGAGATCGATCTGGCCGATGCCCGGGATCTGCCCTGCCACACCGGTATTCGGTTGCTGGGCGGTAGCTCGTCGGCGCTCGGCCGGGTCAACGCCGAGAAACGGGTGCAGCTGGTGCGTGGTGATCGCGAAGTGTTCGGCCTCCGGGGAAGGTCAGCCGAACAACGCGTCGCCCTCGATCTGCTGCTCGACGAGTCTGTCGGCATCGTGTCGCTCGGTGGCAAAGCCGGCACCGGCAAATCCGCGCTGGCCCTGTGTGCCGGCCTGGAAGCGGTGCTGGAGCGCAGAACCCAGCGCAAGGTGGTGGTGTTCCGTCCGCTCTACGCCGTCGGCGGTCAGGATCTCGGCTACCTGCCGGGCAGCGAGAGCGAGAAGATGGGCCCGTGGGCGCAAGCCGTCTTCGACACCCTCGAAGGGCTCGCCAGCCCGGCGGTGCTCGAAGAGGTCCTCTCCCGCGGCATGCTGGAAGTGCTTCCGCTGACCCATATCCGGGGCCGTTCGCTGCACGATTCGTTTGTCATCGTCGACGAGGCCCAGTCATTGGAGCGCAACGTGCTGCTGACCGTGCTGTCGCGGCTGGGTGCGGGCTCGCGGGTGGTGCTCACCCACGATGTGGCCCAGCGCGACAATCTGCGGGTGGGCCGCCATGACGGTGTCGCAGCCGTCATCGAGAAGCTCAAGGGGCACCCGCTGTTCGCCCACATCACGCTGCAGCGCAGCGAGCGGTCGCCGATCGCTGCGCTGGTGACCGAGATGCTGGAGGAGTTCAGTCCGGGCGCGCTGCCCTGATTCCGAGTGATCTGTGGAGTCTCAGCCGTGCCAACCACGGCTGAGACTCCACAGATCGCCAGCCGGTAGGCTGCCGGGGTGGCGAGGCTCCCCAACAGTCAGGCATGGCGGTGGACTGTGGTCGGCGTGGTCGCCGCCGTCGTGGTCCTGGTGGTGGGGGCGCTCACCGGGCACATCCGCCGCGACGACCCCGACGACGTGGATTGCGCGACCGAGCGGTGCATCGCGCTGACGTTCGACGACGGGCCCGGCCCATACACCGACCGGCTGCTGCAGATCCTCAAGGACAACGACGCCAAGGCGACGTTCTTCGAGATCGGAAACAAGGTCGCCGCCAACCCCGAGGGTGCCAAGCGGGTGGTCGACGCCGGTATGGAGTTGGGCAGCCACACCTGGGAACACCCCAACATGACGACCATCCCGCCCGAAGAGATCCCGGCCCAGTTCAGCAAGGCCAGTGACGCCATCGAGGCCGCGACGGGCCAGCGGCCGAAGCTCGTGCGCACCGCGGGCGGGCTGGTCAACGACCAGGTGCTCGCCGAGGCCGGCAAGCAGGGGTTGGCTGACATCAACTGGGACGTCATCCCGTTCGACTGGGCCAACGACGCCAACATCGCCGCGACCCGCTACATGCTGATGACGCAGATCAAACCGGGTGCTGTCGTACTTTTTCACGACACCTACTCGTCCACCGTCGACCTGGTGGAGCAGTTCATCCCGGTGCTCAAGGCCAACGGCTACCACCTGGTGACCGTGAGCCACATGCTCGGTGAGCGCGAGCCGGGCACCAGTTACGGCAGCCGGGAGAACGGTCCGCCCGTGCCGCCTGCCGAGGCGCTCAAGGACATTCCGCCGGAGGAGATCCCGTCGCTGCCCGCGACGCCGTCGCCTCCGCCGATGCCGAACTTCCCGATCACCGACATCCCCGGTGCGAACTCGGGAGGCCCCAACAACGGGGCGTGAGACGCACATCGCGTCGGTTTGAGGACCAAAGACCCTAACCGACGGGCCTCGGCACGACGAGGCTTGAAGCATGGCCAAGACGATGTTCGATTCAGCGACCCTCACCCATGCGGTGCAGCTGGCATCGCGTGCGCCGTCATTGCACAACACCCAGCCGTGGCGGCTGGTGGCCGACGGCAGCGGGGTACATCTGCACCTGGACCCGAGTCGCGTGGTGACCGCGACCGATCGATCGTCGCGTGAGGCGGTCATCAGTTGCGGGGTGTTGCTGGATCATCTGCGGGTCGCGATGGCCGCGGCCGGCTGGGCCACCAGTGTCGACCGGTTCCCCAATCCGAACGACCTCGATCACCTGGCGACACTGCAGTTCTCGCCGATGGACTTCGTCACCGATGCACATCGCCGGCGGGCGGATGCGATTCTGGCCCGGCGAACCGACCGGCTGCCGATGGCCGGGTATGCGGACTGGGATTCCTTCGAGGTGCTGCTGCGGGCGAGGCTGGAGGACGGCCCGGTACACCTCGACGTGCTGGCCGAGGTGATGCGTGCCGACGTGGCCGAGGCGGCGGCGCTGACCGAGACGCTGCGTCTCTACGATTCGGCCTACCATTCCGAACTTGCCTGGTGGACAACTCCGTTCGCGACCGAGGACGGTATCCCGCAGAGCGCACTGATCTCGGCTGCGGAAAGTGAGCGGGTCGCCGTGGCGCGGACCTTCCCGGTCACCTCGCACAGCGACCGACGCCCCTCCGTCCACGACGATTCGGCCACCCTGGTGGTGCTGTCCACCGACGGGTACAGCCGGGCTGACGCCCTCGACACCGGCGAGGCGCTCTCGGCGCTGCTGCTGGAATGCACGATGACGGGACTGAGCACCTGCCCCGTGAGCCATGTGACCGAATTGCACGCCAGCCGCGACATCATCGGAACGCTGATCGACCGTGACGCCTGCCCGCAGGTGCTGGTCCGGATCGGCATCGCCCCGACCCTCAGCGATGCGCCACCGCCGACCCCGCGCCGCACCGTCGACACCTTCCTGACCTTCGAATAGGAGCTGACCATGACCGACACCCTGATCGCCCCTGCCCACGCCACCGCACCTGTTGCCGCTGGTGCGGCCGTCGTTGTCGAAGCCGACGGCCGCACCGCCAGCAACGATGCGCTGCACGTCGCGATCGAGGAGGCAGTGCGCCGTGGCGCAGCACTGCGGGTGGTGACCACCTGGGGAGCCCGGCATCGCGAGATGTACGACGCGACCGCCGTCGCCGAGCGTGACCGGTTGTCCGCGGCACAGCTCGAGCGCCGCCTGGCCCGTGCGCTGAAACGATCCCCGGACCTCGATGTGCAGAGCATCGACGGCTACAGCAACATTGCGGAATACCTGACGGCGCACCCAGAGTCGGCTCAGCTGCTCGTGCTGGGTGCCGACCACCCCGATTCGGCCGGGTTGCAGGCGGCGTTGGCGCACTCGGGTTGTGCCGTGCTCACTTGCGATCGGCGCCATCGGTTGTGAGACTCGGGGGATGATCAGAGTCTTTCTGGTCGACGACCATGAGGTGGTTCGCCGCGGGCTGATCGACCTGCTCAGCGCCGACCCTGAGCTCGACGTGATCGGCGAGGCCGACTCGGTGGCACAGGCCCTGGCCCGGGTTCCGGCACTGAAGCCCGACGTCGCGGTGCTCGATGTCCGTCTGCCCGACGGCAACGGCATCGAACTGTGCCGGGACCTGTTGTCGCGCATGCCCGATCTGCGCTGCCTGATGTTGACGTCGTTCACCTCCGACGAGGCCATGCTGGACGCCATCCTGGCCGGCGCCAGCGGCTACGTCGTCAAGGACATCAAGGGGATGGAACTGGCCCAGGCGATCAAGGACGTCGGGGCCGGGAAGTCGCTGCTGGACAATCGGGCCGCCACGGCGCTGATGGCGAAACTACGCGGCGACGCCGAGCGGTCCGACCCGTTGGCCGGGCTGACCCAGCAGGAGCGGGTCCTACTCGACCTGCTGGGGGAGGGGCTGACCAATCGGCAGATCGCGGCCCGGATGTTCCTTGCGGAGAAGACCGTCAAGAACTACGTGTCGCGGCTGCTGGCCAAGCTGGGCATGGAACGCCGCACTCAGGCGGCGGTGTTCGCCTCGAACCTGGATCGCCGAAATCACGAGTGATACCAGGGTCTTTGGTCCCTGAAGGATGGGGCTTTCGTCCATGGCGGTGCGCTCCGCACCGCAATAACGTCGTGTCATGAAAACCGGAATGTCAACGCGCAGTGAGCCGGTCGCGATTCTCTCCGAGCGCGAGAGCTGGGACCTGCTGGGTAGCGTGGCCCTGGGGCGGCTCGTCACTGCGGTAGACGACGAAGCGCACATCTTCCCGGTCAACTTCGTGGTGCAGAACCGCACGATCCTGTTCCGCACCGCGGCGGGGACGAAACTGATCAGTGCGGCAATCAACAATCAGGTGGTATTCGAAGCCGACGATCACAACTCGGCCGAAGGCTGGAGCGTGATCGTACGGGGCGTTGCACGTACTTTGCGTACTGACGAAGAGCTCGACGAAGCCGAGCGGGCGCAGTTACTGCCATGGACGGCGACGGCCAAGACGCACTATGTCCGGGTGTCACCCGTACGGGTCACCGGTCGCAGGTTCCGGTTCGGACCTGAGCCGGCTGCGCGGTGACACGTTGGACGAGCTTGGTGCGCTGCGGCCGGTAGTGCCAGCATGGTGGACGTGACTGGTCATGGTGCGCACCCCGACGATGAACAGCGAACTCCTCCGTTGCGGGACACCCTCTCGCAGTTGCGACTGCGCGAACTGCTCACCGAGGTCCAGGACCGGGTCGAGCAGATCATCACCGGCCGCGACCGGATCGACGGCCTGGTGGAGGCCATGCTCGCAGTGACCTCGGGCCTGGACCTCGAGCTAACCCTGAGCACCATCGTTCGGACCGCGATCGAGTTGGTCGACGCGCGCTATGGCGCACTGGGAGTACGCGGCGACGACCACGAGCTGACCGAGTTCGTCTATCAGGGCATCGACGACGAAACCCGCGCGCTGATCGGGCATCTGCCCGAAGGACGAGGTGTGCTCGGCGTGCTGATCGACGATCCGAAACCCATCCGGCTCAACGATATTCACCACCACCCCGCCTCAGTCGGATTCCCGCCCAACCATCCGCCGATGCGGACCTTTCTCGGCGTCCCGGTGCGCATCCGCGACGAGGTTTTCGGCAACCTATACCTCACCGAGAAGACCAATGGGCAGCCGTTCAGCGAGGACGACGAGGTGCTGGTGGAGGCCCTGGCCGCAGCCGCAGGAGTCGCGGTCGAGAACGCCCGGCTCTACCAGCTGTCCCGCGACCGGCAGGCCTGGATCGCGGCCACCCGGGACATCGGGACCGAACTACTCGGCGGCACCGACCCGGCCAGGGTGTTCCGGATGGTGGCCGACGAGGCGCTCAACCTGACCGGCGCCGACCGCATCGTGGTTGCGGTGCCCGGCAGCGACGTTCCCGCCGCCGAAGCCGACGCCCTCGTGGTCGCCGCGACGGCAGGGCGTCCGACCACGATCGACTCGATCCCGGTGGGCCCGCACGCAGCGGAGGGCGCGGTGGGCGCGGCGTTCCACGACGGCACCCCGCACCGGCTCGACCGCCTCGAGCTGGACGGCGCGGGTGGCCCGGCGCTGGTGTTGCCGCTGCGTGCCACCGACACCGTGGCGGGCGTGCTGGTGGCCGTGCGCGAAGACGGCGCCCAGAGCTTCACCGCCGAGCAACTGGACATGGCCGCCGCTTTCGCCGACCAGGCCGCGGTGGCCTGGCAGCTGGCCAGTTCCCAGCGCGACGTACGTGAGCTGGAGATCCTGGCCGATCGCGACCGGATCGCAAGGGACCTGCACGATCACGTGATCCAGCGCCTGTTCGCGGTCGGACTGTCCTTGCAGGGCACGATCCCGCGGGCGCATTCTGCCGAGGTGCAGCAGCGGCTCACCGATACCGTCGACGATCTGCAGGCGGTCATCCAGGAGATCCGGACCGCGATCTTCGACCTGCACGGTGCCCATGCCGGCACGACGCGGCTGCGCCAGCGGCTCGATGAGGTGATCGCCCAGTTCGCCGATGCGCCGATACACATCAGCACACGGTTCGTCGGCCCGCTGTCGGTGGTCGATGCGACTCTGGCCGATCATGCCGAGGCGGTGCTGCGTGAGGCGATCAGCAATGCGGTACGCCACTCGGGGGCAAGCGAACTCGCCGTTCTCGTCGAGGTGGCCGACGACCTGTCCATCGAGGTGTCGGACAACGGCTGCGGGATCGCCGCCGAGATCACCGAGAGCGGTCTGGGGAATCTGCGGGCCCGTGCGTTGAGTGCGGGCGGTCAGTTCACCATCACCGACCGGCCCGGTGGCGGAACCGTGTTGCGCTGGGCCGCACCACTTCCCGACTAGTTCCTTCGCCGAGCAGACACAAAACTGCCCCTCTTCAAGCGAAAAGAGGCAGTTTTGCGTCTGCTCGCGCAGAGAAACGTGAGGGTTACTCGCCGTCCTTCACCTTGGCCATGGCCAGCACGTCGAGGCGCTTGTCCAGCTCGGCCTCGCTCAGCTTGTCGCCGATCAGGCCGCGGTCGATCACGGTCTGGCGGATGGTCTTCTTCTCCTTCAGCGCCTGCTTGGCGACCTTGGCGGCCTCCTCGTAGCCGATCGCCGAGTTCAGCGGTGTCACGATGGAGGGGGAGGACTCGGCCAGGGTGCGCAGGTGCTCCTCGTTGGCCACCAGGCCGTCGATGCACTTCTCTGCGAACAGCCGAGACACGTTGGACAGCAGGGTGAACGACTCCAGCACGTTGCGCGCCATCATCGGGATGTAGACGTTCAGCTCGAAGGCACCCGACAGGCCGCCGACGGTGACGGCAGCGTCGTTGCCGATGACCTGTGCGGCCACCTGGGTAACCGCCTCGGGCAGAACAGGATTGACCTTGCCCGGCATGATGGAGCTGCCCGGCTGCAGGTCCGGCAGCTGGATCTCGCCCAGGCCGGTCAGCGGGCCCGAGCCCATCCAGCGGACGTCGTTGGCGATCTTGGTCAGCGAGGCGGCGATGGTCTTCAGCGCGCCGGACGCCTCGACCAGCCCGTCGCGAGCCGCCTGAGCCTCGAACGAGTCTGCGGCGGTGCGCAGTTCGGCCAGCCCGGTCTGGTTGACCAGCACCTCGACCACCTTGGGGCCGAAACCGTCGGGGGCGTTGAGGCCGGTGCCCACGGCGGTACCGCCGATGGCGAGCTCACCGAGACGGGGGAGCGTCGCCTTGACGCGTTCGATGCCGGCCTCGATCTGACGGGCGTAGCCGCCGAACTCCTGGCCCAGCGTCACCGGCACCGCGTCCATCAGGTGGGTGCGGCCGGACTTCACCACGGTCTTCCACTGCTTGGCCTTGGCGGCCAGCGACTCATGGAGTACCTCGAGCGCCGGAATCAGGTGGCGCACAGCGGCCTCGGTGGCGGCGATGTGGGTGGCCGTCGGGAACGTGTCATTGGAGCTCTGCGACATGTTCACGTCGTCGTTGGGGTGAACCGTCACGCCGTTGCGGGCGGCGATCGAGGCGATGACCTCGTTGGCGTTCATGTTCGAGCTGGTGCCCGAGCCGGTCTGGAACACGTCGATCGGGAACTGGTCGTCGTGCAGGCCGTCGGCGATTTCGCCGGCCGCGGCGATGATGGCATCGGCCTTCTCGGCGGCCAGCAGGCCCAGGTCCTTGTTGACCTGCGCGCACGCCGCCTTCAGCAGGCCGAGTGCCCGGATCTGGGTGCGCTCCAGCCCACGGAAGGAGATCGGGAAGTTCTCCACGGCGCGCTGGGTCTGCGCCCGCCATAGGGCGTTGACCGGCACCCGGACCTCGCCCATGGTGTCGTGCTCGATGCGGTACTCGACAGCTCCGTCGGTATCGGTGCTCATGTTGCCCTTTCTGGCGAGTTACGGGAGCGGGTAGGCGGCGGTCTTGTCGCCGGTGAAGTCGATGGCGGAATATTCGTTGAGTTTGGTCAGCCGGTGGTAGGCCTCGATCATCCGGACGGTGCCGGACTTGGACCGCATCACGATGGACTGGGTGGTGCACCCGCCCGGGTAGTACTGCACGCCCTTGAGCAGATCGCCGTCGGTGACGCCGGTGGCGCAGAAAAAGACGTTGTCACCCGAGACCAGGTCGTCGGTCGACAGCACCTGGTCCAGGTCGTAGCCGGCGTCGAGTGCCTTCTGGCGTTCGGCGTCGTCGGTGGGGGCCAGCTGGGCCTGGATCGCGCCGCCCATGCAGCGGATCGCGGCCGCGGCGATGATGCCCTCGGGGGTGCCACCGATGCCGGCCAGGATGTCGGTGCCGGAGTTGGGGCGGCAGGCCGAGATGGCGCCTGCGACGTCACCGTCGGTGATCAGTCGGATGCGGGCGCCGGCGGCGCGAGCGTCGTCGATCAGTTGGGCGTGGCGCGGACGGTCGAGGATGCACACGGTCAGATCGCTCACCGAGGCGCCGCGCACCTTGGCCACCCGGCGGATGTTCTCGCCGATCGGGGCGGTGATGTCGATCGCGTCGGCGCACTCGGGGCCGACGGCGATCTTGTTCATGTAGAACACCGCGGACGGGTCGAACATGGCACCGCGCTCGGCGACGGCGAGCACCGAGATGGCGTTGGGCATGCCCTTGCTCATCAGCGTGGTGCCGTCGACCGGGTCGACAGCGAAGTCGCACTCCGGCCCGTCGCCGTTGCCGACCTCTTCACCGTTGAAGAGCATCGGGGCTTCGTCTTTCTCGCCCTCGCCGATCACCACGACACCGCGCATCGACACCGAGTTGACCAGCTCACGCATGGCGTCGACAGCGGCCCCGTCGCCGCCTTCCTTGTCGCCGCGGCCGACCCAGCGGCCTGCCGCCATGGCGCCGGCCTCGGTCACCCGGACAAGCTCAAGGGCAAGGTTGCGATCCGGGGCTTCCCCCCGCGTGGGACTCATGGCCCAGATTGTCCCAGAACGTGGTCAGCGTTTGGGAGCTGGGATACTGACGAACATGTCCTCCGAGCCGACGTCTCAGCCAACCCCGGTCCCGAAGCCGGAAAAGTCGCGGTTGCTGCAGGACGGCCGGGACATGTTCTGGTCGATGGCGCCGCTGGTGGTGGCCTGCATCGTGCTCGCGGGGATGCTGGGGATGTGCTCGTTTCAGGCGGGTGGGCCCGGGGCCGGTCCGGCCCCCGAATTCGATGCGCCGGCCGCGCTGCAGGCCGACGCCGACACCTTGAAGATCCCGATCCGCCTGCCTCAGCTGCCCGAGGGCTGGCAGCCCAACTCCGGCAGTCGCCACGGCATCGACGGCGGTTTGACGCTGCCCGACGGCCAGCACGCCCGCGCGGTGTCCTCACGCATCGGTTATCTGGCCCCCACCGGCAAGTACCTGAGCCTTACCCAGAGCAATGCCGACGAGGCCGCCCTGGTGGCCTCGATCAAGCCGGACTCGTATGCGGCAGGTACCCAGGACGTCGACGGGGTGACCTGGGTGGTCTACGAGAGCAGCGACCCGGAACCGGTGTGGACGACAAAGCTGAGCGGACCGGCTCAGGTTGCGATCACCGGCGCCGGTGGTACTGATGAGTACCGTACGCTGGCGAGTGCGACGCAGAAGCAGTCGCCGCTGCCGATCAAGAGGCCGTGACGCACTAACGGATGGAGCCCGTGTTGTCGTCGCCAGTTGCAGATCTCACCGGGTGGACCGCTACCCCCTTCACCGCCGCCGATCAGACCTATGACGTCTACCGCAAGGGCGAAGGCCCCGGCGTGGTCCTGATCCCCGAGATTCCCGGCCTGCATCCCGGCGTACTCGCGCTGGGCAACCATCTGGTGGACAACGGCTTCACGGTGGCCGCGCCGTCGCTGTTCGGCACCCCCGGTGCCTCCGCCGTCCGCCCTGGCGCCATCCCGGTCATGCTGAAAGCCTGCGTGACAAAGGAATTTGCGGCATTCGCCACCAATGCCGACCGGCCCGTCGCGCATTACCTCCGGGCGCTGGCCCGCGATCTCAACGCCACTACCCCCGGTAAGGGCGTCGGCGTCATCGGGCAGTGCTTCACGGGCGGCTTTGCGCTCGCCGCGGCCGTCGACGACAGCGTGCTGGCCCCGGTGCTCAGTCAGCCGTCGGTGCCGATCGCCCTGACCGCGGCGCAGAAACGTGATCCGGGTATGTCGGAGGCCGAGCTCAAGATCGTCGAACAGCGCGTTGCCAATGACGGGCTGTGCGCACTGGCCCTTCGGTTCAGCCAGGACAAACTGGCGCCGGGGGAGCGGTTCGCCACCCTCAAGGCCCGCCTGGGGGACGCGTTCGAGGTGATCGAGATCAATTCGAAGAAGGGCAATCCCGACGGGTTGTCCGCATCGGCGCACTCGGTGCTCACCGATCAGGTGCGCGAGGTTGACGGGCATCCTGCATATGAGGCGCGCAAGAGGGTGGTCGCGTTCCTGACCGAGCGGCTGTGCTCGAATTAGGGAAATGCGTTTGACCGACTAGCTCTCGGCTTCGGCCGTGGCTTTGGATTCGGCTCGGGGTTCAGGTTTCTTTCCCCCGAGCCGTTTCTGTACCCAGTCCCACATCCGCCGCCACGGCCGCTGACCCGGCTCGTCGGGCTCGGTCGTTTCCAGCTCGACGCCCTTGAACACCGCCAGGTAGACGCTGACCGTGGTGACGATGATGATCATCAGCACCGGCCCGATCACCAGGCCGAAGAAGCCGAACATCGAGATGCCGGCGAACACCGCCAGCAGCATCAGTGCCGGATCCAACCGGGCGGCCTTGGGTACCAGCCACGGCCGCAGCACATTGTCGATGTTGGTGACCACCAGCAGGTGGAACACCACCACGAAGATGCCGCCGATGATGTTGCCGAAGAACATCATTCCGATGCCGAACGGAATGGTCACGATGCCGCCACCGAGCGGGATGACGGACAGGGCGGTCAGCAGGATCGCGAAGACGAAGAACCCGTTGTGGAAGCCGGCGATGTAGATCGAGATGGCACCGGCCACACCCTGGCAGAGCGCGATCACGAACTGCCCCTTGACCGTTCCCTTCACCATGGCGCCGGTCTTGGCCAGGTACAGATCGGTGATCTCTTCGCCGAGCGGGTTGAGCCGGCGGATCAGTGTGGCCATCTCGGCGTTGTTGACCAGCATCGAGATGAACACGTACAGGAAGATGATCGATCCGGTGATCGCGCCGACCATGCCGCCGACCGCGCCCTGCAGAATGCCCAGCAGCCATTCGCCGATGTGTTGAGAAAGCTTGACCACCGTGTCGCGCAAGGAATCCGCGGTCAGGTGGATGTCCAGGAACGGCACCCGGCCGAGCAGTGAGTTGACCAGTTGCAGGGCCCGGTCGCCGAGGGTGCTGACATCGGTGTCGGCGATCCACGTGCTGACTGTGTTGACGAGCTGGGTCACCTGCACGATGGCCATGAACACCACCAACGACACCGGGATGATCACCATCAGGATGGCGACCAACACCGTCAGCGTGGCCGAAAGGCCGGTGCCCAGGCGGCGCTGAAACCGTTGATAGAGCGGGGTGAACAGATAGGCGCCGACCGCGGCCATCACGATCAGGACGAAGAAGCCACGCAGGAAGTAGGCGCCCAGCAGCACGGCCAGCACCGTGACGACCGCCAGCGCCCGCTTCTGGGTGAGGCTGAACTCGTCTTTCATCGGGCCCCTTCCCGCCGTTGGGCTGACCCTATCGCCACGCTGGCGTGACGGTCGGCATTGAGCGTCACTCTGGCGTGACGCTGGAGCCTTCAGTCGAGCGGTGCGCGGCCTGGCCGGCGCGCTGTGCGGCGACGAACCGCATCGAGAGTCGCTGCATCAGACCCGGCGCGATGCGGGCGAACAGCCAGGAGGCATGGGCACGACGGGGTTTGACCAGGATGGCCTTGTTGCGCGCGATGGCACGCAGGGTGTCGGCGGCCAGCTGGTCGGCGTCGTAGGCGGTTTTGACGCCCTGGCCTTGCAGGAAGTAGTCGCGGCCGACGAAACCGCCGACCGCGCCCTTGTCCAGGATCGGCGTCTCCACCGCGGCCGGGCACACGGCCAGCACGCCCACGCCGTGGGCGGCGGCTTCCGATCGCAGGGCCATCGACAGCCCGACGACGGCGTGCTTGGTCATCACATAGCTGGTGAGCTGGCCCGCTGCGGCCAGACCTGCCATCGATGCGGTGTTGACGATGTGGCCGTGGCCCTGCCGGATCATCTGCGGATACGCCGCGGCGACACCGTGGACGACGCCGCGCACATTGATGTCGATGATGGCGTTCCACTGATCCAGCGTCAGCAGTTCGGTGTCCCCGCCCCAGACGATGCCGGCGTTGTTGAACATCAGGTCGAGTCGGCCGGCCCGGTCCACGACGCCGTCGACCGCGGCTTGCACCGCGGCCGCATCGGTGACGTCCAGACGTGCCGACCGGGCGCCGAGCGCAGCCGCAGTGTGGGCTGCGGCGTCCTCGTCGATGTCGGTGCAGAGCACCTCGGCGCCGGCGCCGGCCAACGCCCGGCACAGGGCCGCGCCGATTCCCGATCCGGCGCCGGTGACGATCGCCTGCTTGCCGGCGAGGCTCGTCACGCCTGGGCCAGCTTCATGACGTGTCCGAGGATGTCCGGGTAGCGCTTGAGGTGCGCGCCGCCGTTGAGATCGAGAACCTCGCCGGTCAGCCACGAGGCCTGAGGCGAACACAGGAACACGACGGCGGCCGCGATGTCCTCCGGGGTTCCGCTGCGGCCCAGCGCGGTGTTCTCGACGTACTCCTCGACCACACCGGGGATCATCGCCGCAGGATCGGTCAGTGGCGTCTTGACGAATCCTGGCGCGATCGCGTTGACCCGGATGCCGCGTGGTCCCATTTCCAGCGCGGCCACCTGCGTCAGCATCGACAATCCGGCCTTGGCGGCGCAGTAGGCGCTCATCCCGGCCGCGGGCTGGCGCCCGTTCAGCGATGAAATCGACACCAGGACACCGCCTTCGGGCAGGTTGCGCCCGGCGTGTTTGGCGACGATGAACCCGCCGTTGAGACAGACGTCGACGACCGAGCGGAAGTCTTCGACCGCCAGGTCGGTGATCAGTCCGACGTTGCTGAACCCCGCGCAGTTGAGCACGATGTCGACCGGTCCCGCGGCCTCGAACAGCTTCTCCACCGAGCTCTCGTCGGTGACGTCGGCATAGTGGCTCGTGTGCGGCGCACCGAGCTGAGTGGCACGGGCCGCCGCTCCGTCAGCGTCACGGTCGGCCACCACGATGCGGCAGCCGTCGGCGGCCAGGGCCTGGGCGCTGGCCCAGCCGATCCCCGAAGCTCCGCCGATGACGATCGCGACGCGTTCCGTCGTCATGCTGCTCATGTCGTCTCCTCGCGCGAGCGCTCGTCGGGCGCCTGATCCGGTCGGTGGTCGCCCCACTTCTTGTCGATGGCATTCCACGGGTCGGCCAACTTGCCCGGATAGTCCTTGTACGCGGACTTCGACCGCAGGAACGCACGGATCAGGGGTGCGGCCAGGCCGATCGGAAACCGCTTCAGCCCGGCGTTCGCCCTGGTGTCGGCCAAGATCTGCGGCCAGGAGTGGTGCTGGAACCCGAGCACCTCCTGCGAGCGGCTGGTGTCCATCCAGTCGGTGGCGAACCAGGCGGCGTCGTCGTCGGGGTTGCCGGGCCGGCCGATCGGCAGGCCGCCCTTGATTCCCATCGCGGCAGCCGCTTGCGAACCGACTGCGGACTGGATGTGGCGGTGCGTCTCGGCGTCGCCACCGATCAGCAGCACCTCGTGGTTGGCGGTCTCGGTCGGGACCGTGGTGGCCGCGACGAACGCCGCCGCCACATCACGCACGTCGACCGTCTGCAGCCGCCCGTCGGCTGGCAGCACGCTCTCGAACGAGATGAGGTCCACGTCGATGCCGAGGCTGAACTCTGAGCTCATGACCCCACCGAGACGCAGGATCAGCCAGTCCAGCTTCGAGGCCCGGACCAGGGCTTCCGCCTCGACCTTGTGCGCGCCGTAGATGTCGGACGGGTTGACCGGGGTATCCGGGGTCAGTACACCGTCGATGTGGTGCGGATTGCGGGCGCCATAGACCGCGATGCTGGAGGCCTGGACGAACCGCGGCGGCGTGGGCTGGGCTTCGGCGGCCTTCAGCAGCGATGCGGTGGCCTCGACGTTGACCTTCCGGGCCAGCCCGCGGCGCATGTAGCAGAACGGCGGGATGATGGCGGCGAGGTGGATGATCGCGGCCGGTGCGACCGCCGCCACCAATGCGTCGACGGCGTCGGCGTCGGTCAGGTCGGCCCAGCGCACCTCTACAGATGCAGGGAGCGCGGCGGCAGCCTTACGGTTGGCCGGCACGTCGAGATCGGTCGCGACCACTGTGCGTCCGCCTGCGGCCAGCGTCTTCACCACGGCCGAGCCCACCAAACCGAACGCGCCGGTAACCAAAACAGCGTCGGACATAGGCCTCCTCGCTAGAACGTGTTGCAACACTAGCGAACGCAGGTGTGGTGTGTGTCACCGCGATCCGGAACTTCATCGTGCGTTTATCGGCAGGCGTTCGCCCGGGTTTGCTCAGCAACCGGTGACCATCCGTCGTGCTGGGAGATGCCGCGGATCGGCGAATGTTGCTGCCGTTGCCTCATAAGCATCGGCCAGTGGCACTTTGCGGCGTTATGTGTGACTGGGGACACGCTGGCCACCCCACTGTGATGCATTTGCCCGAACAGTCGTCGTCGCCGGATTTGGAAATTTGCCCGAGAGGTATGCAAGGTGTGGCTGTAGGTATCGATCGAAAGTGAGCCAATCGCAGGCGTTTGTGATGTACTCGGTTGCACGCGTCAGTAATTGGGGAGGTGTGGGATGTCCGAAGATGTCGTGACGGGGGTTAACGACAGCGACTCCGGCGAAATTGCCGAAGAGGTTGCTGTGGGTTCCTCGGTGGTCGTGTATCCGGGAACTGACGACGAATTGCACGGCACTGTCGTCGAAGATTTCGCCGACCTTGCCGGGACCGCCGTCGAGGTCGCTGGGGAGCGAATTGTCGAACCGGCGCGCCGGTGGGCAGTCAACCTCGACGACGGCGGTCTGGTGTTCGTCGACGACGACAGCATTGCGCTCGCCGCGCAGGCTGCCTGAGTTTCAGGCAGTTCACCGCAGACTCAGCGGAAGCTGACGTAACCGCCGCACCAACAGGCTGGGCTGCCATTCGGCGTCCCCGGCTGGACTGATGGTGTCGGTGTCGGCGAGCAAAGCCGAGATCACGATGCGGGCTTCGAGGCGGGCGAGTGCGGCCCCGAGACAGAAGTGCCCGCCCTTGCCGAATGCCAAGTGATTCTTGATATTCGGCCGATCCAGCCGGAACTCTTTCGGATCCTCGAACACTGCCTCATCCCGGTTGGCCGCACCCCACAGCAGCAGTAGATGGCTGTCCGCAGGCAACGCGACGCCCGCGAGTTCGGCATCGGCCAGCACATGCCGGTAGTGGCCGCGGAACGGGGATTCGAACCGCAACACCTCCTCCAGGAACGGCGCGATCATCGCGGGATCCTGGCGCAGCTTTTCCGCCAGCTCGGGCTGACGGCTCAGTATCCCGACGGCGCTGCCGATCAACGATGCCGTCGATTCGCCTCCCGCGCCCACCAGTTGGATCAGCATGAACACCGCCGTGTCGCGGTCCACGCGCTCCGCCGCACAGTAGGTCGCCAGGTCGCCCAGCAGATTCTCGCTCGGATTTGCCGATGCTTCGACGAACCGTTCGGTCAGGTAGCCGCCGAGTTCGACGGCTGCGATCCCCGATGCCGTCAGCTGCTCGGCGTCGACGAGCCCGTCCAGGAGCTGGGTGCTGGCATACGCCCATGCCACGAGTTGGTCCACGTCTTCGATCGGTAAGCCCAGGAGTTGCGCGACTACCACCATGGGCAGCCGGTCGGCCACGGCCGACATCCAGTCGAACTCGCCGGCGGCCTCGGTGAGCAGGTCCGCGGCTGTGGCGGCGATGAAGGGCTCGAGCTCAGAGATCCGTTTCGCCGCCATCCGCGGCAGGACCAGTTTGCGGTGGGCGGCGTGCGCCGGTTCGTCAGCGGTGGCCAGTACGTGGATGGGGCCGCCCGGCTCGCCCATGCCGAACGCACTGACGGTGCCGTCGGCCTGGGACCACATGGTGGCGGTGAGGTTCGACGAGAAGTCGTGCGTGCGGGCGGTGGCCTCGAGGACGGCGTCGAAGGAGCTCACCACGAAGAACGGTGAGCCGCCGACCTGTGCCACCGGTGCGTGCGCCCGCAGGCGGTCGTACAGCGGATACGGATCCTGCAGGCAGGCGGGCTCGAACAGTTCGTGTGCCAGGAGCATTTGGCCAGGTTGGCTGGCTGTTCGAGGCCCGTCAACGGTGCCGGCACATGTTGATATCCGCCGACGGGGTGCCAGCTGCGGGGGCGTCTCAATCGCGCGCGGTGACCTGCGGGAGAGATGAGAACTTTGGGGAACTTTGTCGCAGAATGCGATAAATTGGCTGCTATGTCTCCCAGGCGTGAAGACTGGTTGGTCGGGGGCGACCGACGTGTCGAGGCTGCCGAACGCATCTATGCCGCCGCGGCCGAGATGGCGGCCCGGGACGGACTGGACGCGCTGGACATCGATGCGTTGGCGGCGCGGGTGCACTGCTCACGCGCGACGGTGTACCGGCATGCCGGGGGCAAGGCACAGATTCGCGACGCTGTGCTGGCCAGGTTGGCCATATCGATCGTGGGAGAGGTGCGTCGCGCGGTCGACGGCCTGACCGGAGCAGAACGGGTGCTGGTCGCTGTCACCGTTGCACTGCAACACATTCGGGCCGATCCGATGTTCGGCCTACTACTCAGCTCACTGCGCAGCGGGGGTGGGATGGCGGATCTGACACAGTCACCGGTCCCCGCCGCATTCGCCACCGAACTCACCGGACTCGGCGAGGACGACCCGGCGGCTGCGGCGTGGATCGTGCGGCTGGTGTTGTCGTTGTTGGTGTGGCCGGGGGTCGACGAGGCCGCTGAGCAAGAGATGTTGAGGCGCTTTGTGGCTCCGGCGTTCGGCTAAGGTTGTTTGACGCACCGAAAACCGATGTGGCTCATGCCGGTATCCACCATCTGAGGACGTCGGGCAGCCGGCCGGTAGCGCATGCAGTAGCTGTCGGCGCACAGGAACGAACCGCCCTTGATCACCTTGCGCCCGATCTGGAACTGGGGCTGATCGGGGTCATAGGTGTCTGCGGCACAGCATGGCGTGGTGGCCCGGTCCTCGCCGTACCAGTCGGTGGTCCACTCCCAGACGTTGCCTGCCATGTCGAACAGGCCGTAGCCGTTGGCTTCGAAGCTGCCGACCGGTTTCGTTGTGCCATAACCGGTGTCGGGCAGGTAGGGGAATTCGCCGTGCCAGTAGTTCGCGAGGCGCTGCCCGGGTTGCTCGGGCTGGTCGCCCCACGTGTACGCCGCACCGGGGATCCCGCCGCGGGCCGCGGTCTCCCACTGGGCCTCGCTCGGCAGTTCCAGCCCGGCCCAGTCCGCATAGGCCGCGGCATCGTCGAAGGCGATGTGCACCACGGGATGCTGCTCGCGTCCTGCCAGTGAGGAGCGCGGTCCGCGTGGGTGATTCCAGCACGCACCCGGCGTCCATGCCCACCATTGGCTGATGTGCCGCAAATCCACGGGGCCGGCAGTGCGCCGGAACACCATCGAGCCGGGGACGAGGTTCTCCGGTGGGGCGCCCGGGAAATCGTCGGGGTTCACCGGACGTTCGGCGACCGTGATGTAGCCGGTGGCCGAAACGAACTGCGCGAACTCGCTATTCGTCACCTGGTGGCGCTGGATCCAGTAGCCCGTGGTCGCAACCTCGCGTGCCGGCGCCTCTTCGGGGTAATGCGCGTCGGAGCCGAGAATCGTCGTCTGGGCCGGAATCCACACCAGATCGGCTGATGTCATGCGTCGACTCTGCGGTGAGGGCGAGGGGTACTCGCACTTTGGCACCCTGGACGCAGAGTCGACGACCTCGGTGCGTAATCAGTCAAAGACCGTCGTCCAATCGTCGCGCATGCTCGCCACCGTCCAGTCGCGGTCGGCGGCGAGCCCCAGCACCTTCTCGGCCCCTGCGGTGTAATCGAATTCGCGGTCGACATCATCGTGGCGCACCAGCATGCTCAACGACGGACCCGCGCCGCCGGCGGTGTACTCCAGCATCTGGATATCGCCGTTGGAGTTGCCGGCCGCGAAGATCGGCCGACGCCCGATGCGCCCCCAGATGCGCACCGCCTTCACCGGTCCGTCGTTCAGGAACTCGGGGGTGGCTGTCGTCCTGAGTTGACCACCGACGAAATCCAGCCCCACTGAACTGCCGATCACCCGCTCGGGCGGGATGCCGTACATCGATGCTGTCACCGGGCGCATGAAATCGCGGCCGCCGCCGGAGACGATGTAGTTGGTGAACCCGTTGGCCTCCAGGTAACGCAGCAACTCGACCATCGGCAGATAGCCGCACCTGGTGTACGGACGACTCAGCGTCGGGTGCTGCGCCTCGGCGAAGAACGCCTTGATCCGGTCGGCGTGGTCCTCGACAGACAGTCCGGCGTAGGCCGAGAGTATGCCTCCGGCAAGGATTTTGAGCGCGGAGTCATCGCCGTTGTAGTGCTTGGTGACGGCATCGCCGAACCAGGCCAGATCACCGGCGGCCGCAGCCTGATACGGCTGTGTGGCCGCCAGCGCCGGGTCGGCGGCGGCCTGCTCGGCCAGTCGGCGCACCAGGAAGTCCAGCTGGATGTACGCCGGCTTCTCACACCACAGCGTGCCGTCGTTGTCGAAAACGGCGACGCGCTCTTCGGGAGCCACCTGCTCGGTGACACGCCCCACGAAGTCGCCGATCGCCGACTTCGTAGGCCCATCGTTCCAGGATTTCAGTTCGGCCACGCTCAGCCGCCCCGCGTGGCCAGGAACTTCTCGAGCTCCTCCACGGCATGGTTGATCGTGAACGAGGCCGGCTCCTGACGCGGCGGGAACTCTTTGAAGGTTTCCAGGAACTGATTGACGATCGCCCCGGCGTAGAACATGAGGTACAGGCGATCGATCACCCAGTCCCAGTAGGTGTTTGACGTGACATCGGCGTGTTCGAAAGGGTCGGTGCGCAGGTTGAACAGCTTCGGGGCGCGCAGCTTGGTGAACGGTTCGAACCACACCTCCAGGGTTCCCTGGCAGCGCTGCTCCATGAACACGACTTTCCAGTTGTCCGCGCGGACACCCAGGACATCGCCGTCGTCGGAGAAGTAGATCATCCCGCGCCGGGGGGATTTGTCGACCTCGCCGGTGAGATAGGGCAGCAGGTTGTACCCGTCGATATGGACCTTGTATTCGGTTTCCCCGTCGGCGCCGGCCTTGTAGCCCTGTTTGAGCTTCTCCACGATGTCAGGATCGCCCGCGGCAGCGAGAAATGTGGGCAGCCAGTCATGGTGTTGCACAATCTCGTTCGAGACCGAACCGGGCGAGATCTTCCCCGTCCACCGGATCATCTCGGGAATGCGGAAGGCACCTTCCCAGTTGGTGTTCTTCTCGCTACGGAACGGAGTGGTCGCGCCGTCGGGCCAGCTGTTGGCGTGGGGTCCGTTGTCCGTGGAGTAGATGACGATGGTGTCCTCGGTGATACCGAGCTCGTCCACCAGGTCGAGTAATGTCCCGACGTGGCCGTCGTGATCGATCATCGTGTCGTGGTACCGCGACTGCCAGCGTCCGGCCTGCCCCTCGCTCTCCGGCTTGGTGTGGGTCCGGAAATGCATGTGGGTCATGTTCATCCATACGAAGAACGGTGTGTCTGATTCGTGCTGGCGCTTGATGAAATCCATACAGGCTGACGTGGTTTCATCGTCGACGGTCTCCATCCGCTTCTTCGTCAGCGGCCCGGTGTCCTCGATGCGCTGCTTGCCGACCGGTCCGTAGCGTGGGTCGACCTCGCCGGAATCCTCTTCGGTGGCCCAGGAGTGGATGACGCCGCGAGGCAACAGCGCCTTGCGGAGCAGAGGTGCTTCTTCCTCGGTGGGATAGTCCTCGTGCTCGGGCTCCTCCTCGGCGTTGAGATGGTACAAGTTGCCGAAGAACTCGTCGAACCCGTGCGCGGTCGGCAGGTACTTGTTCAGATCGCCCAGGTGGTTCTTGCCGAATTGTCCGGTCGCATAACCCAACGGTTTCAGCAACTCGGCGATGGTCGGGTCCTCCTTCTGAAGGCCCACGTCGACGCCGGGCATACCCACCTTGCTCATTCCGGTGCGGTAGACACTCTGGCCGGTGATGAACGAAGCCCGACCGGCCGTACAGCTTTGTTCACCGTACGAGTCGGTGAAAAGCATTCCCTCGTTTGCGATCCGGTCGATGTTGGGCGTCTGGTAGCCCATCATGCCGCGGCTGTAACAACTCAGGTTCCAGATCCCGATGTCGTCACCCCAGATGACCAGGATGTTGGGTTTGCCGTTGGGCATCTTCCGTCTGCTCCTTCGCTCAGTCTTTGGCCAGGAATGCGTGCAGCTTCTCGACGGCCTGGTCCACGCTGAAGCTGGCCGGTGGATGCCGCGGCGGGAACTCTTTGAACGTCTCAAGGAATTTCGTGGCCATTGCCGTCGCGTAGAACACGAAGTAGTCGTGTCGCAGGAACCACTCGTAGTAGGTGTTCGACGTGATGTCGGCGTATTCGTACGGGTCGGTGCGCAGGTTGAACAGTTTCGGTACTCGCAACGGGGTGAATGGTTCGGCCCAGATCCGCAACGTGCCTGGGCAGCGCTGTTCGGAGAAGACGATCTTCCAGTTCTCGAACCGCATGGCCACCAGGTCGGCGTCGTCGGAGAAGTAGAAGAATCCGCGCCGGGGACTCTCGTCCACCTCGCCGGTCAGGTAGGGCAGCAGGTTGTAGCCGTCGATGTGCACCTTGTACTCGGTTTCCCCGTCGGCGCCGGCCTTGTGGCCCTTCTTGAGCTTTTCCGCGATGTCGGGATCGCCGGCGGCGGCCAGCAGCGTGGGCAGCCAGTCGTGGTGCTGGATGATCTCGTTGGAAACCGTGCCCGCCTTGACCTTTCCGGGCCACCGGATCAGCTCCGGCACCCGGAAGGCGCCCTCCCAGTTGGTGTCCTTCTCACTGCGGAACGGAGTCGTGCCGGCATCGGGCCAGGTGTTGCGGTGCGGACCGTTGTCGGTGGAGTAGATGACGATGGTGTCGTCGGCGATCCCGAGCTCGTCGAGCACGTTGAGCACGGTGCCCACATTTCGGTCGTGGTCGATCATCGTGTCGTGGTAGGGCGACTGCCACAATCCGGCCTGCCCGCGACTTTCCGGCTTGGTGTGGGTGTAGAGGTGCATGTGGGTGAAGTTGCACCACACGAAGAACGGGTTGCCTGCGTCATGCTGGCGCTTGATGTAGTCGACGGTCGCGTCGGCGATGTCCTCGTCGATGGTCTCCATGCGCTTGGTGTTCAGGGGGCCGGTGTCCTCGATGGTCTGCTTGCCGACCGCGCCGTACTTCGGGTCATCGGGTTCGGTCGAGACCGTGTCGGTGGCCTTGCACTTCAAGACGCCACGCGGTTTGGCCAGGTTGTACAACCGCGGGTAGCGATCCTCGTGCGGATAGTCGAAGTTCTCCGGCTCTTCCTCGGCATTGAGGTGGTAGAGGTTGCCGAAGAATTCGTCGAAGCCGTGCACGGTGGGCAGGTACTTGTTGAGGTCACCGAAGTGGTTCTTGCCGAACTGCCCGGTGGCATAGCCCATCGGTTTGAGCAGTTCGGCGATCGTCGGATCCTCGGCGGCCCAGCCGATGTCGGCGCCAGGTATGCCGACCTTGCTCATACCGGTCCGGTAGACGCTTTGTCCACTGATGAAGGCTGCCCTGCCGGCGGTGCAACTTTGCTCACCGTAGGAGTCGGTGAATCGCATGCCCTCGTTGGCGAGGCGGTCGATGTTCGGTGTGCGGTAGCCCATCAGCCCGTCGCTGTAACAACTGAGGTTGCTGATGCCGATGTCGTCGCCCCAGATCACGAGAATGTTCGGCTTGCCGTTTGGCATGTTGGCTCCTCGCCTCGACAGATGCACCCCGACCCGTTTCCGACCTTAGGCGCTCTGTGACGTGCTCGCCGCGGCTTCGTCCGCCTGTCGCCGGATATTTACGCATTCGTCCAGCGTTGCGGTGGTAAGACCAAAGCCATGAGTGAGCCGACAGTCCGCGAGGCAGTGCGCACCCTGCACCCCGGTTACTTCGCGCTCGTCATGGGCACCGGAATCATGTCCATTGCAATGACTTACCACCGTGCGCATGCGGTTTCGGTGGTGCTGTTGTGGATCGCGGGCATCGCCTACGTGGTTCTGGTGACGCTGACGGTCATCCGTATCGTCGCCTTCCGCCGGGAGTTCATGGCCGATCTGACCGATCCGAGCCGCGGTTTCGCCATGTTCACGTTCGTGGCCGCGACCTGCGTGGTCGGGACGCGACTGGCCGCTGACGGCCATTACGGCTTGGCGTTCACACTCTTGGCGATCGGCTGGGTCGCCTGGATGGTGCTGGGCTATGTGGTGCCGTGGACGGCGGTTCTCGGTCAAGCCGTCCGGCCAGTGCTGCAGAGTGCCAACGGCACCTGGTTCATCTGGGTGGTGGCCAGCCAGTCCATCGCGGTGCTGGCCGCGGCGTTACAACCCGAAATAGCCGTGGGCCGTTCGGAATTGGCGTTGTTGGCGGTGTTCTCTTGGTCGGTCGGGATATTTCTCTACGGCGCGGCCGGCATCTTCGTGGCTGTCCGAATGCTGGTGTACCCGCTGCTGCCCACCGATCTCACGCCGCCGTACTGGGTGGCGATGGGGGCCACCGCCATCACCGTGGTGGCCGGGGCCCGGATCGTGGAGATGGCGGATGCGCCCATGGTCGCGGCCACGCGCGGCCTGATCGCGGGAACGTCGGTCTTCTTCTGGGCCTTCGGTACCTGGCTCATCCCGCCGCTGATCGCGGCCGGGATCTGGCGCCACTGGGTTCATCGCATTCCGTTGCGCTACGACGCCACCCTGTGGAGTGTGGTCTTCCCGCTCGGCATGTACGGCGTCGGTGGCCACTACCTCGGTCAGGCCGATCAGTTGCCGATCGTGGAGCGCATCGGATACATCGAGAGCTGGATCGCGCTGGCGGTGTGGGCGCTGGTGTTCGTGGCGATGCTCCGCCACCTCGTCCTCACGCTCTGGCTCGATCGCGACGCCACCCCTGGCGTGGACGCCGTATCCGGCGCACCCTTGGAGGTGGAGGGTGATTGACATGTACGACAAGGATCTGACCAACAAGTGGCTCGTCGAGATCGAGTTCTCCGAGGACGAGGTCCACACCCACGCGTCGGCCCGGGCGCAGGTGCGCGACGACACCATGTCCACCACCGGCGACGCCTACCGCAACCCGAAAGACCCCGGCGCACCGATGATCGGTGAGGAGATCGCTGCGGCCCGTGCCCTCATCGCCTTGGGCAGCGATCTCCTGCATGCCGCATCGGCACGCATCGAGCAGTCCACGCACCACCCGGTGCATCTGTACCGCTGAACGGGGCTGCCAGGGTGTCCGCCCGGGTGCGGCACACTCTTCGGCATGTCCGACCACTCTTTGCGCGGGGTCATGTCGGTGACCGCGCCGATCGGCCTGGCGTTCATTCCGCTGGGCATGGCTCTGGGGCTGCTGGTGGTCCACGCGGGCCTGGATTGGTGGTGGGCGCCGGCCTTCGCCGCGGTGATCTACGCCGGCTCCCTGGAATTCCTGATGGTGGGACTGGCGGCAACGGCGGCACCTCTCGGCACGGTCGCATTGACCACGTTCATCGTGAACAGTCGGCACGCGTTCTACGCGCTGTCGTTCCCGTTGGACCGCGTCAAGAGTCCCGTGGGCAAGCTCTACAGCACCTACGCGCTGTCGGACGAGGCGTACGCGGTGGCGGTGAGCCCGGCTGCCGAGCACTGGACGAGCCGGCCGATTCTGATGATGCAGGCCGCGTTGCAGGCGCTCTGGGTCACCGGCGCCGCGCTGGGCGGACTGATCGGTTCGGCACTGCCGGTCGAACGATTGCAGGGGCTGGATTTCGCCCTGACTGCGCTGTTCGTCGTGCTGGCCATCGACGCGTACCGGCAGCGGCCCGACCGGCTGACCGCACTGACGGCAGTGGGCTGCGCGGTGGTCGCCTGGCTGCTGGTGCCCGGCCAACTGCTGGTCTGCGCGTTCGCCGGCTTCACGGTGGTGCTGCTGGCCCGACTCGGCGTCGAACGGCGTCGTCATGCCTGACCACGCCGGCCACATCGCGCTGCTGGTGGCTGTCGCGGCCGGCATCACCTGGGCCTTGCGTGCCCTGCCTTTCGCGGTTCTCGCGCCGATGCGGCACAGCACCGTGGTGCGTTACCTCAGTACGCACATGCCGCTCGGGGTGATGGCCATGCTGGCGATCTATACCTTGCGGGGCCACACCGACGGCGGCACCCGGCAACTGCTGTGGCTGGGCATCGCGGTGGCGTCGACCGCAGCCCTGCACTGGGTGCGCGGCAGCGCGCTGTTGTCGATCCTGGCCGGTACGACGATCTATGTCGTGCTGATGTCGTTGTGGGCGTGAGAATTGTGGAAGCTGCTCAGCGAGCGGCCGCGGCGGCCGGCTCCTTCTTCGCCGACTCCATCTGGTGGAACATGTCGACGTAGTAGGGCATGCATTCGGCCATCGCCTGTTCGGTGGTGAACAACGGCTCGTAGCCAAGGTCGCGCTTGGCCTTGGCGATGGAGAAGTAGTTGTTGAGGTAAAGCCGTTCCACCGCAAGGGGTTCGATCAACGGCTCGGGCAGGGCGAACTTGAAGTGAAGCCACTGCCAGGCCATCATCACCTTGTGCACCAGGCGTCCTGACACATAGAACGTCGGCAGCGGACGGCCGCATGCCGCCAGGACGGGACGGGCGAACTCGAACATGTTGATGGGCTCGCCGTCGTTGATGAAATAGGCCTGACCGGGTGCGGTGCCGCCGGGGACCAGATGCTGGCCCGCCAGGATGAACCCGTGGATCAGGTTGTGCACGTATGAGTTGTCCAGCTTGATGTTCTTGTTGCCGACCAGCACCTTGACGTGTCCGGCGAGCACGTTCTCGAACACCTTGCGGAACATGGTCTGATCGCCGCGGCCCCAGATGCCGCTGGGCCGGATCGCGCAGGTGAGCATGCCGTGTTCGCCGTTCTGTGCCAGCACGAACTTCTCTGCCACGACCTTGGTTTCGGTGTAGAGGTCGTTGAACCGGGCGGTGTACGGCATGGTCTCGTCGCCGTTGACGATGTCTTGTCCGCCCATGACCACGCTGTTGGAGGCGGTGTAGACGAAGCGCTTGACGCCCGCCTCCTGGGCCGCGTGAACGAGGTTCTTGGTGCCCTCGACGTTGACGGCGAAGCTGCGCTGCCGGTACTCCTCGGTGACCGAGGCGCCGCCCATCAGGTCGATGATGGCCGCGGTGTGGATGACGGTGTCGATGTCCTTGACAGCCGCGGCCACGGTCTGCTTGTCGCAGATGTCGCCCTCGATGACCTCAAGACCGGCGTGATCGGCCAGCGGCGACGGCGCGCGGTCGAAGGAGCGCACCACGTATCCGCGGTCGAGCAGCTCGGTCACCAGATTGGCGCCGACGAAGCCGGAGCCTCCGGTCACCAGGACGCGGCCGAGTTCAGTGGTCAAAGATGCGTCACCCATGACGGGCAGCTTAACTGAAACAGGTTCCAGTTTCGAGCGCGATGCGCAAAAATAGTTGCTGGGTCAATCTTCTTCGGCCTCCCGCGCAGCCAGCGCCCGCTCGACGCGCTGGCGTGCTCCCGCTAAGTGCTCTTCGCACCGTTGTGCCAGCTTCTCGCCTCGCTCCCAGAGGTTGAGCGAAGCATCGAGATCGAGGCCACCCTGCTCCAACTGCTGCACGACGGCCATCAGCTCATCGCGGGCCTCTTCATAGCCCAACTCACTAATAGGCTTAATACTCACGATGCTCACACCCTCTACTCATTGCCGTCGCTCACGGCTGCACCCTCATTGCCGTCGCTCACGGCGGTGATCACTCCGTCCGACACCCGGACCCGCAGTCGGGTGCCTTCCGGCGAATCGGCCACTGAACGTAAAACTGTCGGTTCACCCGACGTCGGAACCGTCTGCACCACCGCATACCCGCGGGCCAGGGTGGCTGCCGGGCCGAGCGCGGTCAGCCGTGCAGACAGGTGGCCGATGGTATCGGCCTCCGCGGCGATCAGCCGCGTGATGTCACGTTGGGCGGTGGCCCTGGCCCGCGTGATCTCGTCGGCGCGTGCGGTGAGCGCCGCCAGGGGTTGCGCGAGGACCGGCCGGCTGCGCAGCTGCTCCAGGTGATGCTGTTCACGGTGCACCCAGTTGCGGAGTGCGCGGGCGCTGCGCCGGTGCAGATCGGTGATCAGCGCCTGTTCGGCGGCGGCGTCGGGAACGATCCGCTTGGCCGCGTCGGTCGGGGTGGCGGCGCGCAGGTCGGCGACGAGATCGGACAGGGGAGCGTCGGGTTCGTGGCCGATCGCGCTGACCACCGGGGTGCGGCAGGCGACGATGGCGCGACACAGCGTCTCGTCGGAGAACGGCAGCAGGTCCTCGACGCTGCCGCCGCCGCGTGCCAGGACGATGACATCGACGTCGGGATCGGCGTCCAGCGCCGCCAGCGCGTCCACGATCTGGGGAACGGCATTGGGTCCCTGGACGATCGTGTTGCGGATCGCGAAACGCACTGCGGGCCAACGGGTGGTGGCGACCGTCGTCACGTCCCGTTCGGCGGCTGACGCGCGTCCGGTGATCAGACCGATGGTGTTGGGCAGGAACGGGATCGGCCGTTTGAGGCGGGGGTCGAACAGTCCTTCGGCCTCCAGCAGCCGACGCAACCGCTCGATCCGGGCCAGCAGCTCACCGATACCGACCGCACGAATCTCGCTGACCCGCAACGAGAATGTGCCGCGACCGGTGTAGAAGTTGGGCTTGCCGCAGATGATCACCTGGGTGCCCTCGGACAGTTTGACCGGTGCATTGCGCACCAGATCGCGCGGGCAGGTGAGGGTCAGGGACATGTCGGCGGCCGGATCCCGCAGCACCATGAAGACGGTTTTGGAGTCCGGGCGGATCTTGAGCTCGGTCAGCTGCCCTTCGACCCACACCGTGCCGAGCCGGTCGATCCACTTGGCGACGCGGGTCGCCACGGCGCGGACCGGCCAGGGGTTTTCCGGTGACTGGCCCGGTTCGGTCACTTCGCGGTCGCGCGGGTGATCCTGTTGGCGAGCAACGTGACGAACGGTGCGCGGGCCCGGCCGGCCTCCTCATAGGCCAGGAGCGCTTCGAGATCGGCCACGCGCAACGAGGTCAACCGGGCGCGAAGCTGCGCCAGCGTCAGCGCGTCGTACCCGAGTTCGGCCGCGATGTCCGGCGCGGCCCCTGCGTCGGCGGCACGTGCGGACTTGCCGTTCGTCCCAGCTGCGGACTCGGGCTCCCCGGTGCTGTACAGCGCGAACCGGCCCTCGGTACGCCGGTCGCCGTCGGTGGTCTCCGCGTCGTCGACCGTCGCGCCGTCGAGGTCGGAGTCGAGATCCTCGTCGAAGGTGGCCCACTCGGGCTGCTCGTCCTTGGGCGGAAACAGTTGTTCGAGCGTTTCGTCGCCCTTGACCACGAGCTCGGCAAGGTTCTGCTGGACGTGCATGACGATGTTGGCCGCCTGGCTGGCCACCGTCATGGGGTAGGTCAGGATGGTTTGGGGCAGCTTGCGAGTTTCCTCGATCGCGGTCGCAGCCGCGCCCACCAGCAGCCGGACCCCGTACGGTGCAGTTCCCATGTGCACAGACTAGCCACAGCCACGGCTGGCTCCGTTGCATTGTCGCCCCGTACCCTGGAGACATGCCGCCGACAATCAACATGGGTATCCCGGGTGCCACGAGCTCAGTGAGGTCGGGTGGCGGTTCGCAAGCCTTTGGCAAGCGAGTCCTGCTGGCCGAACCGCGCGGATACTGCGCGGGTGTGGACCGGGCCGTCGAGACCGTCGAGCGCGCCCTTGAGAAGCACGGCGCACCGGTCTATGTGCGCCACGAGATCGTGCACAACGTGCACGTCGTCGAAACGCTCGCCAAGGCCGGCGCGGTGTTCGTCGACGAGACGGACGAGGTGCCCGAAGGGGCGATCGTGGTGTTCTCGGCGCACGGCGTCGCACCGACCGTGCACGTCGAGGCCGCCGCCCGCAACCTCAGGACGATCGACGCCACCTGCCCGCTCGTCACCAAGGTGCACAACGAGGCCAAGCGATTCGCCCGCGACGACTACGACATCCTGCTCGTCGGTCACACCGGTCATGAGGAGGTCGTCGGCACCGCGGGTGAGGCGCCCGACCACGTCCAGGTCGTCGACAATCCGGACGCGGTGGACCAGGTGACGGTGCGTGACCCGAACAAGGTCATCTGGCTGTCGCAGACCACGCTGAGCGTCGACGAGACGATGGAGACGGTGCGCCGGCTCCGCGAGAAGTTCCCGACGCTGCAGGATCCGCCGAGCGACGACATCTGCTACGCGACGCAGAACCGTCAGGTTGCCGTCAAGGCGATGGCGCCCGAATGTGAGCTCGTGATCGTGGTCGGCTCGCGTAACTCGTCGAACTCTGTGCGACTGGTCGAGGTGGCCCTCGGCGCCGGATCCGACGCCGCCCACTTGGTCGACTACGCCGAAGACATCGACCCGGCCTGGTTGGAGGGCGTCACCACGGTGGGCGTCACCTCCGGGGCATCGGTTCCCGAGGTGCTCGTGCGCGGTGTGCTCGAGCGGCTTGCCGAATACGGTTACGGCACTGTGCAGCCCGTGACCACCGCCAACGAGACGTTGGTGTTCGCCTTGCCGCGTGAGATCCGCCCGCCGCGTGCCTGATTCCGGGCAACCGGGGTGGCGGCTGAACCGCCTTCAGTCGTCGTACTCCCAGGAGTGACGTCCCCGGGGCGTCGAACCCTTGGTCGAGCGCGGTCGCGTCCGGTGCCCCACGCGGTGATCCTCGTCGTCGGCACCGCGGTACCGCACCCGCGACACCGGGTGGTGCGTCGAGCGCCCCGAGCCGTTGGGGGGCTGGTTCGGCTGCTCGAACGGTTCCTCGAACGGCTGATAGTCGTCGAATCGGCGACGCTGCCGCTGTGGGCGCTCACGCGGGGTCTCGAATGCGCCGGCCTCACGCCGCTCGGGCGGTGGCTGCTTGCGCGGTTCGCGCGGCTGGCTGCGTACCCGCCGGCGCGGCTCGCCTGCCCCGGGCTCGGCCGAGCGCGGCGGCCGGGGCCGCCGTGGCCGCTCGGGAATGGCGCCGTCGAGTTCGTTGCCGAGATCGCCGGTGGCCGTGCGGTCAGGGCGGGGGCGAGGCGGCGCAGTGCGTTTGGTCGGCCTGCGTTCGCCCCGGGGACGCCCGGCGCCTGCTCCGGCCGCCGCTGCCACCCCAGCGCCGGATTCGGCACCGGCGGGACGTCGCCGTGTCGGTCGTTCAGAGGGACGACGCCGCGGCGGGATATCCGAGGCGGGGTCGTGCTCGGCCGTCCGGTCCCGGCGCGTGGACGCCGTGGCGGGTTTGCGGAGAACCAGCCCGGAAAGTTTCGTTGTGACAGATGACACAATTCCCGCGACAGGCGATGCCGCGGCTGTTTTCGCCGTCCCGGAGCCGGCCGCTTCGTCCACGCCGGTGTCCTTGCGCGATGTCAGGCCGACGTACCACCGGCCGAGGCCGATCAGCAGCACTGTGGCCGAGAGGAACAGCATCAGCGGGAAGCGTTCGATCAGGGGATATCCGCAGTTGATGGCCAGGTCTTTGACGCCCTGCAGCTCGCCCCCGTGGAACAGGAAATAGGACCCGGGTACGGCGACGAACAGGATCAGCGGGGGCTGGATCACCGCGGTGAACAGCCCGGCCTGCTGAACGGCCAGAACGGCCAGGATGCAACCGAGGGAATAGCAGATCGCGAACACCGAACTGAGCTCCCGATTGCCTGCACCGGCATCGAAGGCAAAGCCGATCGCGGTAGCCGTGACCGCCAAAAGGACAGCTCCCCACCACGGCACACCAGCGAATCGCGGGTGTACAGAGCGATGGTCAGCCGGCACTGCCGACTGTGCGCGCTGTCCTGACACACGTTGACCGTACCGGCTCTATCTGGCCGCGTGCTGCCAGCTCGCGCTGGCGTGCCGGTCACACGGGCCTAGACTCTCTTCTCTGTGAGCCTGAACCTGGGAATCGTCGGTTTGCCGAACGTCGGAAAGTCGACTCTGTTCAATGCCCTGACGCGTAACGACGTGTTGGCGGCCAACTACCCGTTTGCGACCATCGAGCCCAATGAGGGCGTGGTGCCGTTGCCCGATCCCCGGCTCGACAAGCTCGCCGAGATCTTCGGCTCGGAGAAGACCGTGCCGGCTCCGGTGACGTTCGTGGACATCGCCGGGATCGTCAAGGGCGCGTCCGAAGGTGCGGGTCTCGGTAACAAGTTCCTCGCCAACATCCGTGAGTGCGATGCCATCTGCCAGGTGGTGCGGGTGTTCGCCGACGACGACGTGGTGCACGTCGACGGGCGGGTGGACCCCCGGTCGGACATCGAGGTGATCGAGACCGAGCTGATCCTGGCCGACATGCAGACGCTGGAGAAGGCGGTGCCGCGCCTCGAGAAGGAAGCCCGCAACAACAAGGAACGCAAGCCGGTGCTGGACGCGGCGGTCGCGGCGCAGGCCGTGTTCGACGACGGCAAGACTCTTTTTTCCGTGTCCTCGTCGGCCCAGGACTGGTCGATTCTTCGCGAGCTGAACCTGATGACCACCAAGCCGTTCCTGTATGTGTTCAACGCCGACGAGTCGGTGCTCACCGACGAGGCGAAGCAGGCCGAGCTGCGGGCGCTGGTGGCCCCGGCCGACGCGGTGTTCCTGGACGCCAAGATCGAATCGGAGCTGATCGAGCTCGACGACGAGTCCGCCCAAGAGCTGCTGGAGTCGATCGGGCAGACCGAGCGTGGCCTGGACGCGTTGGCCCGCGCCGGTTTCCACACCCTGCGACTGCAGACCTATCTGACGGCCGGGCCGAAAGAATCACGCGCCTGGACCATCCACCAGGGCGACACCGCGCCCAAGGCGGCCGGCGTGATCCACACCGACTTCGAGAAGGGGTTCATCAAGGCCGAGGTGGTCTCGTTCGACGATCTCGTCGAGGCCGGGTCGATGGCCGCGGCCAAGGCCGCCGGCAAGGTCCGCATGGAAGGCAAGGACTACGTGATGGCCGACGGGGACGTGGTGGAGTTCAGATTCAACGTCTAGTGCCGCTGACTCTGCGGCTATGGCGACGTGCTCTCGAAGTTTTGCGCCCTGACCGCAGAGTCAACGATGAGCAGGAGCGTCAGTCGTGCCACACGTCCCAGCAATCGTGCGGCCGGCGATCAAGTGCCAAGCCCGGCGCCGGCGAATGTTGATTGGTGAGATAACAGGCTGGAGTTCCCCTTGAACGGGTGATGCGCGGGATCAGCCGATGGATTCGACCCATCGAGTGCGGGATGGACCGGGGCTGAATGGATCGCCGAAATACTGGGTCTCGCGGACTACTTCGCCGTCCATGAATTCCATGATGCTCACCACGTAGGACGGCTGTCCGTCGTAGGTCAGGACCAGTTCGCTGATCCACAGATCACCGCCGCCGAGGATGCGGCGGACAGTGAAACGTTTCGCGTTCGGCTGAGCTTCACGCGAAGCCCGAATGCCGTCGCGGCCGCGGATTCGCTCACCTGATTGGGGATATTCGAGAACTGCGTCGGCCCGATAGATCCGATGTTCAGTGTCGAAATCGTTCACATCGGACGACGCCCAGTGCTCCTCAAGTGCGGTACGTACATCGTCGTCTGCCATGGCAACGACGTTATCGGGACGGGGTGGGCACCTATGTTGATCGGAGTACATTGACGGTTGTGAGTGGGGACTGGCGAGTCGATCGGGTCGATGAGATCCGGTCGCTGATCAAACAAGCCGAACCCGACGTCGTCGAGGAGATCAAGTGGCGCAAGCCCTCGAATCCTGATGGTGTGCCTGCGTTTTCGCTCGACGGCCTGATCTGCACACTGGAGATGTACAAGGGCAAAGTCAAGGTGAATTTCGCCAAAGGCTCGTCGGTGAACGACCCCGACCATTTGTTCAATGCGAGCCTCGAGGCGCCAGTCGGACGTTCCATCGATCTGCGCGAAGATGACGAGATGGATGCGGACGCATTCAAAGCGCTCATTCAAGAGGCAGTCAGAGTAAACCGCAGGTAGTGCGCTGAGACGATCAGTCCGCTACGTGGTTCTCGAAGTATTGGACCAAGCAGAACTCATGACCTTCGGGATCCAGCATGTTCAGCACCACGCCCTCGTCGTAGTCATGCCGGATGCCGGAGAAGCGTCCACCCAGTTCCTCGACCTGACGACGTCCGGGGCGATGTCATCGACCTCGACGTCCAGGTGGATGCGCACCTTTCCGGCTTTCGGTTCAGCTACACGCTGGAAGGTAAGGCGGGGAAACCGTCCCGCGCGTGAGCCCACCGTCGCCCAGGCCGGATCATCTCCGTGTTCGCTCGACGCGGGAATGCCGAGCACGGCGGCCCAAAAGATCGACATCCGAATGGGATCGGCGCAATCGATGGTTACTCCGGACCAACGGTTGGCCATCGTGTCTCCCGGTGTTCTCGGCACGGAATGCCGCGTTAGCGTTCGGTCGTACCTAGTTGATGATCTCGCCGCGGCCCTCGGCGTGGATCGCGGACAGCCGTTCCCGCCACATCTGCAGAGCCTCGGGTGTCAGTCGCGTCCAGTCGGTGATCTCGCCGACGATGCGGAGCGGCTCCCTGGTCCGGTAGGACCGGGTGGGGTTGCCAGGGAACTTCTTGTCGGTGACGTTCGGATCGTTCTCGAACTCGCCGGTCGGTTCCACGGCATAGACCCGCGGGATCCCTTCGCCCGCAGCGAGTTCGGCGGCGAGGCCTGCACCGTCGCGCAGCGCGGTGAAGTAGATGTGGTTCATCACGATTTCGGGCCGATAGTTGGACCGGAAACCGGCCGTGAGGTGATCGCCTACCCGCAGGTCTGCCTTGGTGCCGTGAAAGAACGGCCCGTCATCCGAAACCTCGTCCATCTCGACAGGTTACAAACAAGCCAGGGATGCCGAACGCTCTTCACATTCGGGGTTCGGCCGGCGGATCGAACGCGGCTGCGCGTGCATGGTGAACCGCGGTGACGATGGCCGCGGTCGCGGCCTCCACTCCCGCCGCAGTGTCGACGCGAAGAATCGCGTGGTCCCACGGCTCATAGGTCCGGTCCTCGACCTGTTGCCACGTCGGCACGGTCAATCCATCGATGTCTGAGGCACGGGCTTCGACGCGTTTGCGGTGCAGGTTCTGATCACTGCAGATCACCTCGACGTCGACGAGTGTGGCTCGCGCGGTCCGTGCGGCCTCAGCCCAGGCTTGTCTTGTGATGCCGAGCGGATTCACGCTGTCGGCCACGACGTCATGCCCAGCGCTCAGGAAATCGGAGGCAATCGCATTGGCGATCCGATAGCCGGCATCGGGGACAGTCTCCCAGCCGCCGGCCCGATCGATGAATCCCGATGCCGTCATGGCTGCTTCGATCGTGTCGAGTCGTACATGTACTGCACCGATTTCAGCGCTCACGTGCCGTGCCACGGTGGTCTTGCCGACGCCAGGAAGCCCCGACAGCACGACGAGAACCGGGGTGGTCTTCTCGGTGGTCACGGCACCTGATGCTACGTCCGGTTTGTCGGAGTGCGTGTCTAGCATGCTGCGGTACCGGCCGCCGAGCACGCCGGCGCAGTGACCGCAAATCCCCAGGAGTTGTTGACATGAAATTTCTTTCGACCCGCATCATCACGGCCGACGTTCAGCGGCTCGCATCGTTCTACGAGATGGTCACGGGGGTCAGCGCGGTATGGGGCAACGAACTCTTTGCCGAGATTCCGACGCCGGTGGGCACGTTGGCGATCGGCAGCGACAAGACCGTTCCACTGTTCGGGCAAGGATCTGCCGAGCCCGCGGCAAACCGAAGTGCGATCGTCGAATTCATAGTCGACGACGTGGACGCCGAGTACGGGCGGTTGGCCGGACAGTTGGACGACGTCGTCACCGAGCCCACGACGATGCCGTGGGGCAACCGCGCGCTGATGTTCCGGGATCCCGACGGCAACCTCGTCAACCTGTTCACGCCGGTCACCGACGCTGCTCGGGCCAAATTCGGGCTGTGACTCGGCGATGCCGACGTAGCATTTCGAGGTGAGCTTCGAGGTTCCGCCGGACGCCTATGCGCGATTCATGGGCCGGTACGCCGAGCCTCTTGCGAAGGTCTTTGCGGCGTTTTCCGGGGTGAACGCCGGCGACAACGTACTCGACGTCGGTTGTGGGCCGGGTGCACTGACGGCGCATCTGCTGTCGGTCGGAGCCCGGGTCTCGGCAATCGATCCGTCACCCCCGTTCGTCGTCGCGATCCGTGCGCGCTTCCCGGATGTCGACGTGCGCGAGGGCACGGCAGAGGAATTGCCCTATGGCGCGGCTGCCTTCGATGCGGCCCTCGCCCAGTTGGTGGTGCACTTCATGACGGATCCGGTGGTCGGCATCGGGCAGATGGCCCGCGTCACGCGGCGTGGCGGAATCGTCGCAGCATGCGTGTGGGACGGGCCGACCGGCGCACTGGCACCATTCTGGGAGGCCGTTCACCTGATCGAACCTGACGCCGAGGACGAAGCGCTACTTTCCGGTGCTCACCGAGGGCAGCTGACCGAGATATTCGAGGCCGCCGGACTGCGTGACGTGCAAGAGCGTCCGATTGCCGCCGATGTGGTGCATCCGACGTTCGAGGAGTGGTGGGAGCCATACACATTCGGTGTCGGCCCGGCTGGTGACTATGTTCAGAGCCTCGACGACGCCCATCGTGCTCGACTCGAATCGGTGGCGCGCGAACATCTCGGCAGTGGCCCCTTCACGGTTACCGCCACCGCGTGGGCCGCGCGCGGGACGGTCTGACCGGAACCGGTGACGCTCTAGCGGTCAGAACAGCTTGCGCGCCAGCTTCCAGGCCCGGTCGCTGTAGGGCGGGTACAGCATCTTGGACAGGTCAGGCCGGGCGGGTTTGGTGAGCACCGTCTTGGAATGGCTGAACTCCTGGAAGCCCCATCGCCCGTGGTAGGCGCCCATCCCGGAGTTGCCGACGCCACCGAACGGCAGTCGGGTGGTCGATGCCTGGAATGCCACGTGGTTGATCAGCATTCCGCCTGCCGACACCTCGGACACCACGCGATTGCGGACCGCGCGGGATCGGCTGAAGAGGTACGCGGCAAGAGGTTTCGGCCGAGAGTTCACGAAATCGATGGCGTCGTCAACGGAATCGACGGTCACCACCGGCAGGATCGGCCCGAAGATCTCCTCGGTCATCAGCGGTTCTGAAGGGGAGGGATCGAGGACCACGGTCGGCTCGACGGTGAGTGATGAGCGGTCGAGCCCGCCTCCGAAAGCGATCTCCCCGCGCGTTTCGATCAGGTACTCACTCAGTCGCTCAAGGTGGTCGAGGTTCAAGACGCGCATGCCTTTTGGCTGGTCCACCCGCTGACGAACCCAGGCATCGCACAGCCCGTCGACGAATCGCTCGGCGACGTCGCGGTGAGCGAGCACATAGTCAGGGGCGACGCATACCTGGCCGGAGTTGATGAGCTTGGTCCACGCGACCCGGGAGGCTGCGACATGGACGTCGCAGTCGTCGGCGAGGATCACCGGGCTCTTGCCGCCCAATTCCAGAGTGACGGGTGTCAGATGTCGCGCTGCCGCCGCGAGAATCTTGCGGCCGGTCTCGGCGCCACCGGTGAACAAGATGCGGTCGAATTCCTGTTTGAGCAACAGCTCGCTGGTCGAGCGTGCGCCTTCGACCACGGCGATGGCATCGTGATCGAGATAGCGCGGAACAAGCTCGGCCAGCAGTTGCGATGTTCGTGGTGCGAACTCAGAAGGCTTGATCAGTACGGTGTTTCCCGCCGAAATGGCGCCGATGGCGGGCCCGAGCGTCAGAAGGTAGGGCAGGTTCCAAGTCCCGATGATCAGGACGGTTCCGTAGGGTTCGTACTCGACCCAGCCCCGTCCCGGCAACTGGGGCAACTCGAGCATCCTCCGGTCGCGGCGCATCCAACGCTTGACATGCTTTGCGGCGTAACGGGCTTCGGCCACCGTGCCCGCGATATCGGTCAACCAGGATTCGAAGGGCGCGCGGCCGAGATCTGCCGACAGCGCATCGATGATCTCCGTCTCGTTGTCGGTCATCATCTGTGCGAGTCGGTTCAGCTGATCTGATCGCCATTGCGCCGATCGCGTCCGGCCGCTGTCGAAGGTGGCCCGCAGGGTCTTGATGATTCGACTGATGTAGACCTCGGTCGCCTCGTCATCGACCGCTGCGTCGTTGCCGTTCCTGGATGTTGTTCCCGTCATCGCTGCCCCCGGTGAGTGAATATGTATTCACATAGATTCTCGACAGTGTGTTCTATTTCCACTATCAGACCTGATAGAGACCCGTATCTATCAAGAATGGACATTAACATAATGCCGCGTGCGGGGGAACCGTGTGCAGGCCGGGCACCACTCTTGCCCGATTGATCCGGGCGGGCTCGTTGATCCGAGGAATCGACTGCCCGTCGGGCCATGTCGGTCTCAGTCGACGATTACCGAGACTTCGTCACCCAGTCGGTAGCCCACGGCCAGGGGCAATTGATCGCCGCTCCAGAACGAGCCGGGATCGAACCAGTTGTAATGCTTCTCGGTGGTCAGCAGGCCCATCTCCTCGTAGGTGATGGCCACGGTTTCGGCGCAGTAGGCGGTCTCCAGCCCGACCTGGCGGCTGCGCGCCTTCTTGCGGTCGGCTGACTCACGAACCTTCTTGTGCACAAAGGGAATTCCGCGGGTGAAGTCGCTGACGATCGGTACCCGCCCGCGCAGCCAGCGTCCGGTCAGTCGCGCGGTGGTGGGGAAGGCGGTGCCGTTCATCCGGGCGATCACCTTGAGCAGCTGGTCTTCCTGCTCGCGCGACGCGAAGGGGGTGAGCTGACGCAACCAGCAGCGTTGCCCGTAGCTGTGCGCCCATCGTTCGACGACTTCGCGGGCATCGTTGAGTTGCACCCCGCGGTGGTTGGTGCCGGTCCATACGTCGAGCATCTTGTCGCCGAGTTCGGCGTGCCAGATCAGCGGAGGCAGGTCATCGATGGCCACCGTCATCCCGACGTGGTTGACCGGGCTGTTGGTGAGGGTCTGGATCGCCCGGTCTGGTCCGGAGCCGCCGCGGAACAGCCAGATATCACCGGTCCGGGTCTCCTCGAGCGCCTTGGTCAACGACACGGTGTTCGCTTTCACAAGCGCAGCTTATGCACACTGGGTGCATGCGAAGCATGTGGAAGTGGGTGGGACTGGCCGGTGTCGCCGGGGTCGTGGCGGGCGGCGTCATGGTTGCGCGTGATCAGCGCCGCCGAAATGCGTACACCCCGCAGGATATTCGCGAGCGTCTGCACCAGCGATTGGCCGAGGCCGAGCACGGCGAGCCGAAGCGCTGAGTCCTACTGCATCAACTCGGCAATGTCGGTAGGGATCGGTGCGACCGGCTCGCGGCGCACGCCGTGGTGCGGTGACCACACCAGGTTCACCTGCAGCGCAGGGTCGAGATCGGGGTAGTCGGAACGGATGTGACAGCCCCGGGTCTCGCGTCGTTCCAGCGCGCACTCGAGCGTGGCACGGGCAGAAAGCACTGCAGACCGGAGGTCGAAGGCGTGTGCCAGGTCCGCGAAGCCGCTGATGTCGGTGTGCACACCCACGTCGGCCATGCGTGCCTCGATCTCCCCGAGCGCTGCCAATCCGGAGAGCAGGCCGGCCTCGTCTCGGACCACTCCGGCGTGCTCGGTCATCAGGTTGCGAACCGCACGCTGCAACCCGCGGATGTTCTCGCTGCCATCGGCGGCCAGCAGTCGGTCGACTCGCGCCTCAGCTTCACGGACCGCCGCCAGTGACCGACGCTGGGCGGTGAGCCGCGCCGAGTAGTCGGCTGCGGCTTGCCCGGTCAGCCGGCCGTAGACCATCACCGCGATCAAGGAGTTTCCGTCCAGCAGGCCTGCGCCGTGCAAGCCGGTGGTGGCTTCGCCGGTGACGAACAGCCCGTCGATCTCGGTGCCGTGATCCTGGGGCCGGTCAGCGATCCCGCCCAACGAGTAGTGCGCGGTCGGGGCCACCTCGATCGGGTCCCGGGTGACGTCGCGCCCCTGGAGCTCCAACACGGTCTGGTAGACCTGCGGCAGTCGGGTCATGACCTTCTCGGCAGGCAGATGCGACAGGTCCAGCCAGACCCCGCCGGGCCGGGTGCCGCGCCCCGCCTTGATCTCGGCGTAGGACGCCATCGCGACCCGGTCCCGACCGGCGCGCTCCAGGTGCTCGGGGTCGTAGCGGGTCATGAACCGTTCGCCGACGGTGTTCAGTAGTAAACCGCCCTCTTCGCACACCGAATCGCTGATCAGCGTCCCTGCCACGTTCTCGGGACCGAGTAAGCCGAACGGCCGGAACTGCACCAGCTCGGCGTCTCGCAACCGGGCGCCCGCCTCGACGGCGAGGCGAAACGAGTCGCCGGTGTTCTCGTCCCGGCGGGCCGATGTCCGGCGCCAGATCCGGGTGTGGCCACCTGTCGCCAGGACGACCGCGTCGGCGTGCACGAGATACCGTGCGCCGTCGACGAGATCGAAGCCGTAGGCGCCGAAGACCGCTCCGTCGTTCACCAGGATCTGAGTCACATAAACCGTCGGGAGGGTCGGGATCCCGAGCCGGACCGCGTGTTCGCGCAGGACGCGTTGCACCTCGCCGGCGTCGGCCTTGCGCCGGTACGGATGGGTCCCGGCGGCCCGGCCTGCGTCGGGTCGCTCGACGCGCATGCCGAAGCGCTCCAGGTCATGGATGCCTTGGGTGGCGCCCTGGGCGACCCGCTGCACGGTGCGAGGATCGGCCAGTAGGCGGCTTTCCAGCAGAGTGTCGGCCGCGTGTTGTTCCCAGCCGTCGGCGGTGTCCAGCGCCGCGTTGATCCCACTGAGGGTCAGACCGGTGTGATCGTCATCCGGTGTGTGCTTGCCCACTGCCGTGACCGCCACCCCGGCCTCGGCGAGTTCGATGGCCACTCGCAACCCGGCGGCCCCGACCCCCACCACCAGGACAGACGTGGCGAGCTGATGTTCGCGGGGTGACATGGAATCTCCTGGGACAGAAGGCCGGTTATAAGTACCGACCGGGCGGTGTCACGGTTTGTGACAATCCCGGTAGATTTCTCGCCAGCCGTGCACACCCGTGCCGCCCAGCCCTGCCAGGAGCCGTACGCATGAGTGCCAGCCCGTTGCCCAACCTGGTTGGCAGGCAACGCGAGTGCACCCAGCTGACCGACCTGCTCAGCGGGCTGCGCCGCGGTGAGTCCGGGGTAGCGGTGATCCGGGGCGAGGCCGGTATCGGGAAATCGGTGCTTTTGGAGTACGTGGCGGCCCAGGCCGCGGGGATGACCGTGACCACCGCCCGCGGGATCGAGGCGGACATGGAGCTGGCCTATGCCGGCCTGCACCAACTCTGCGCACCGTTTCTCAGCACGATCGATGCGCTGCCCGAGCCGCAGCGAGATGCGCTGCGGGTCGCCTTCGGATTGGCGGCGGGGGACCCGCCGGATCGGTTCCTGGTCGGCTTGGCGGTGTTGACCCTGCTCACCCGGGCCTCGGAGGCCAAGCCCGTACTGGTCATCGTCGACGACGCCCAGTGGCTGGATCAGGTGTCGGTGCTGACGTTGGAGTTCGTGGCACGCCGGCTGCTGGCCGAGGCGGTCGCGATGGTGTACTCCGTGCGCGATCCGGAGGGCCACGCGGTGCTCAGGGATCTACCCGAGCTGCGGCTCGGCGGGCTGGATCCAGCGGCGGCGAGCGAGCTGTTGGAGGGCGCCGTGGAGGGGCGGCTGGAGGAGCGGGTACGGGATCGGCTGGTAGCCGAGACCTCCGGCAATCCGCTGGCACTGCTCGAGCTCTACCGCGGCCGCAGTGCCGCCGAGCTCGCCTACGGCGTCGAGACGGGGACTGCGACAATTCGTGAATCGGTGTCGAGCCGCGTCGAACAGGACTTCGCCGACCGCATCCAGATGCTGCCTGCGCAGACCCGAACGCTGCTGTTGATCGCGGCAGCAGAGCCGATCGGGGAGGCGCGGCTACTGGTGCGCGCGGCGGACGCGATGAACATCGCGCCCGATGCCGCGCCCGCGAAGGCGGCCGGTCTGATCGAATTCGGTGAGTCCGTCCGGTTCCGCCACCCACTGGTGCGCTCGGCGGTGTACCGGCAGGCCGATCCCGAGCAGCGCCGGGCCGTGCACCGGGCGCTGGCGGCCGTCACCGACCCGGTACTCGATCCGGACCGGTGTGCCTGGCACGCGGCAGAGGCGGCCGACGGGCCCGACGAGGAGGTTGCGGCGGGTTTGGACCACGCGGCAGGCCGGGCGCGGCAGCGCGGTGGCATGGCGGCCGAGGCGGTTCTGCTGGAACGCGCCACCGAGTTGACCCCGGACCTCTGGCAGCGCGGGCGACGGGCGCTCGCCGCCGCCGAGGCCCATTTCTCGGCCGCCTCCCCGGATCGTGCCACCGAGTTGGCGACCATGGCCAGCTTGTGCCCGCTCGACCCGCTGGACCAGGCCCGGCTGGCGCGTCTGCGGGCCCGAATCCTGTTCGGCCGCAGTCGTAGTGACGAAGCTGCGCCGTTGCTGCTCGACGCCGCCGCGCAATTCGCGGCCGCCGGCTCACCGCTGGCCCGCGAGACGTACCTGGAGGCGATCAGCGCAACGGTCTTCGCCGGCCGGGTCCACGGCGCGGCCGGTGCCAAGGCCGCGGCAGTCGCCGCCCGGGCTTCCGGCGCTCCGCCGTCGAACTCCGCGGCCGCGGACCTGTTGCTCGACGGTGTTGCCACCCTGTTGGCCGACGGTTATGAGACCGGCGTGCCTGCGTTGCGCCGGGCCTTCGAGCCCTTCGCGCAGGAGGAACTGCACAGCCGCGAGGCGACGATGCGATGGCTGCTGCTGGTGCCGGTCGCGCTGGAATCGTTCATCCACTACGGGTGGGATCTGCCCGCGTGGGACTCCTTCGCCACCCGTGCCGTGCGGCTCGCGCGTGACATCGGTGCGCTCGGTGTCTTGCCGCCGGCGCTGATCTACCTGGGCGGCGTCTACATCCACCATGGCGACTTCGCCACGGCGGCCCGCATGATCGACGAGGCCGACGCGATCTCCGCGGCGACCGGACAAACCCCTCACGCCTATGCCTCGCTGGTGCTGGCCGCGTGGCGCGGTGAGGAAGAGGGCGCCGCGGGCCCGATCGCCGAGGCCAAAGCCCGTGCTGCCCAACACGGCGAGGTCTCCCTGCTAGGGGTCGCCGGCTACATCCAGGGATTGCTCTACAACGGCCTGGCCCGGTACGACGAGGCACTCGCGGTCGCCCAGGCGGGCGTCGAGCACGACGGCTACAACTTCACCGGCTTGTCGTTGGTCGAGCATGTCGAGGCCGCGGTGCGGTGCGGTGAGCTCGAGGCGGCTCGGTCATCGCTGGACCGTCTGGTCGAACTGACCCGCGCGGCCGGTTCCGGCTGGGCCCGTGGCATCAGCGCGCGCAGCCGCGCCCTGCTCACCGACGGCGACGAGGCGGACGCGCTGTACCGCACGGCCATCGAGGAACTTGCCCGCGACCGCGTGGTGGTCGAGGTGGCACGCACCCACCTGCTGTACGGCGAATGGTTGCGCCGGAACCGTCGGCGGGCACTGGCGCGGGAGCACCTCCGCACCGCACACCAGATGTTCGATGGCATGGGGGCCACGGCGTTCGCCGAACGGGCGCGGCGCGAACTGCTGGCCACCGGTGAGCACGTGCGAAGCCGGGAAACCGGGCCGACGACCAGTCTGACCCCGCAGGAGGCACAGATCGCCGCGTTGGCCGCCGCTGGAATGACCAACCCGAAGATCGGCGCGGAACTCTTCCTCAGCCCACACACCGTGGAATGGCACCTGCGCAAGGTGTACGCGAAGCTCGGCATCAGCTCCCGCCGCGAGCTGCCGGGTGCCCTGGCACCGTCGGGCTAGCCCCGGTACGTAGCCGGCCCGCGTAGTCCGTGGTGCACACCCCACGGACTCGACCACGCAGTTCCGTGGCGCGACGGAGGCCCCGTGGCATCCAGGGTGGAGGTATGTCGACACCGGATGAACTGGACCTGGCTCTCGACATCTTTCTCACACATCGCACGCGGCTGTTCGGTATCGCCTACCGAGTCACCGGCGAGGTGTGTGGTGCCGAAGACCTGGTCCAGGAGGCCTGGCTGCGGTGGCAGCGCACCGATCGCACGATCGTGGAAAACCCGGCCGCATTTCTGACCACCACCACGACCAACCTCGCGATCAACGTCATCCAGTCGGCCCGGTACCGCCACGAGGCACCGACCGCGTCGCCGTTGGACTACCTGATCGACACCGTCGACGACGAGCCCGTGTCGCGGACCGAACAGACCGCTCTGGTCGAGGAGCTGGTTGCCCTGCTGATGGCGAGGTTGACGCCGGCGGAGCTGGCCGCCTACGTGCTGCGCAAAGGCTTTGAATACGCCTACGTCGACATCGCAGCGCTCCTGCGGACGAGTGTGGCGAACACGCGGCAACTGGTCCGCCGGGCCCAGACCCGGCTCGTTACCGGTGAGCGTGCCTCAGCGGTCCTGATCGCCACGCACCGCCGGCTTGCCAACGCGTTCTTGCGGGCCGCGCGCACCGGCGACCGCCGAGATCTGGAGCGGCTCCTCACCGGCGAGTACGCCGGCTCACGGGCCGCATGAGGGCCGAAACCTCAGGCCGGTTGGCCTGGACCGTCGAGACACCTCGCGTCGAGGAGATGGAGCGGCTCGACGGAACCCGGGGACGGCTTGTCGGCCGGCGATGGGAGCGCACCACTCTCGACGACATGGTCACGGCGGTGGCGGGCGGTCGCAGTGCAGCACTGGTGCTGCGGGGCGAGGCAGGTATCGGCAAAACCGCGTTGCTCGACTACGTGGGCGACGATGCGCCCGGTTGCCAGGTGGTGCGCATCGCGGGGATCGAGGCGGAGTCGGAGCTGGCTTTCGGCGGGCTGCACCGGCTGTGCGAGCCGTTTCGGGAACATTTCGACCGGCTGCCTGTCCCACAGCGGTCGGCGCTCGAAACGGCGTTCGGGCTCAGCGCGGGCACTCCCGCGGACCGGTTCCTCGTCGGCCTGGCAGTCCTGAGCCTGTTGGCGGAGGCGGCGGCGCGGCAACCCGTGGTGTGTCTGATCGACGATGCGCAATGGTTGGATCGGATTTCCGCTCAGATCTTGTCGTTCGTCGGTCGCCGGCTGCTGGCCGAGCGGGTGGTGCTGCTCTTCGCGGTACGTGAGCCCGTCGTGGGGGATGCCCTGACGGATCTACCCGCGCTGCGGATCGAGGGCCTGGGCGATCACGACGCCCGGACTCTGCTGGCACGGGGCTGCCCGGGCCGCGTCGACGACCGGGTGCTCGATCGTATTCTGGCCGAGTCCCAGGGGAATCCGCTTGCACTCCTGGAACTTCCACGTGAGGTGACTGCTGCGCAGCTGGCCGTGGCTGCCGACGGGCTCGACGACCATTCGCTGGCCGGCCAGATCGAGCAGGGCTTCCGGCGCCGCCTTGGTTCGTTGTCATCCGAGGCCCAGCTTCTGGTGTTGCTCGCCGCGGCTGATCCGGTGGGAGATGTGGCGCTGCTGCGGCGCGCGGCCACACAGTTGGATATCGACATCGTCGCCGCGGGCGCCGAAGCACAGGCCGGGGACCTGCTCACGGTCGGCACCATGGTCCGATTCCGGCATCCACTGGTCCGTTCGGCGGCCTACCGTTCGGCGACGACATCGCAGCGGCGGCATGTGCACCGGGCGTTGGCGGAGGCGACCGACCCCGAACACGATCCCGATCGACGCACGTGGCACTTGGCAAGTGCCGCAGGGCACCCCGATGAGGAGGTGGCCTCCGCACTCGAGCTGGCCGCCACCCGCGCCCGCGCCCGCGGGGGTGCTGCCGCGGCGGCGGCATTCCTCGACCGGGCCGCAGAGCTGACCCCTGATCCGCATCGACGTGGCTCCCGCGCGTTGGCCGCTGCGCAGGCCAAGAGCGAAGCAGGTGAGTTCGGCGAGGCTCTTGAACTGCTCGACGACCTCGCGACGCTGCCGTTGAACAAGCGTGAGCATGCCCTGGCCGAACTGGTGCGCGGACGAAGTCTCTTCGCCTTCCGCAGTGCCAGCGCGGGCCTGCCCTCACTGCTCGCTGCTGCCAAACAACTTGAGCCAGTTGACCGTGGTCTCGCGACCGAGACCTACCGCGACGCGTTCTACGCCGCCCTCACCGCCGGCAGATTGCCCGATGAGGTCGGCGTGGAGCAGGTGGCGGCTGCGATCCTGGCGATGCGGCGGCCCACGGACCCGGCTTGCTCAGATCTGCTCCTGGAAGGCGTTTCCCGGATCACGGTTGCGGGTTACGCACGGGGGGCGCCGCTGGTTCATCGTGCCCTCGCGGCCTATCGAACAGGCGAATTCTCCCCAGCGGACGGGCTGGGCTGGCTGCCCTTGGCGTGCCGATTGGCGCACAACACTTGGGAATTCGACGCCTGGTCCACGCTGTCGGCCAGGCTGGTCGAGCTTGCTGTGGACGCCGGCGCACTTGCCGTCCTGCCGTCGGCGCTGCTGCTGCGGCTGTCGAACCGCGTCTATGCAGGTGACCTGGCGGCCTCCGACGCGCTGGTCGCTCAGGCGGCAACGTTGGGCGAGGTCACCGGAAGCAGCTTTTTCGCGCACTACGGCGCCGTGGTCGTCGAACCGTGGCGCGGTGACGAGACACGCACGCGGCAGGCCATCGACCTGATCACCTCCGACCCGTTGCTGCGCAGCGAGGGAAAGGCGCTGACGGCGACGGAATGGGCGGCCGCGGTGCTGTACAACGGGCTCGGCCGGTATGACGAGGCCCTCGCTGCGGCCCGCCGCGGGTCCGCCTACCCGCAGGAGCTTGGACTCTCAACCTGGTCGATGGTCGAGTTGGTCGAGGCGGCAGCAAGATTGGGCCTTCCGGCCGAGGCGGCCGAAGCGGTGCGACACATCGAAGACATTGCTGCGGTGAGTGGTACCGATTGGGTGCGCGGCACAGCGGCCTATGTCAGCGCGCTGGTGGCAGACGGCCCGGTCGCCGAGCAACGCTATCGCGATGCGATCGAGCTTCTCGAGCGTACGGGCGTCCGAATGCTCACTGCACGGGCCTATTTGGTGTATGGCGAGTGGCTGCGGAGCGAACAGCGACGGGGCGAAGCGCGGGAACGCCTCCGCCAGGCATACACCCTGCTGAGCGACTTGGGCGCCGACGGGTTCGCCGAGCGGGCCCGCCGGGAACTCGCCGCCGCGGGGGCAGCGACTTCGGCCAGGGCAACGGGCCGGCGGGTGGTCGACGCCGCATCGCTCACCGCGCAGGAGATGCAGATCGCCCGGCTCGCCGCCGACGGACTGACCAATTCGGAGATCGGCGCGCAACTGTTCATCAGCGCTCACACCGTCGAGTGGCACCTGCGAAAAGTGTTCGGCAAGTTGGGTATCCGTTCCCGTCGGCACATCGCGGCGAAGCTGGGGAAGTAGAGGCTGTCACAAAATCGGCTGCTGTTCGGTCGATATGTGTATGTGGCGGAAACCTTTTCACGATGCGGGCGCGCGTGTCCTGATCGGACGCGATGCCGAATGCCGGGTTCTGGAGGATCTGGTCACGGGAATGCGGAGCGGAGGCAGGGTGCTGGTGCTGCGCGGACAGCGCGGCGTCGGGAAGACCGAACTGCTGAACCACCTTCTCGAGCGGGTCGGGCACTATCGATCGGTACGGGTGACCGGAGTGTCGTTGGATATGGACCTCGACTTCGCCGGTCTACAGCAGTTGTGCCGACCGCTGCTCGGCCACCTCGCCGGGCTGCCGGAAGACCAACGCGACGCACTGGTGGTGGTTCTGGGACTCGGATCCGGTGCGCCGCCGACCGAAAAATTGGTGCAGTCAGCGGTTTTGAATTTGCTGACCGCCGCCTGCCGCGATGAACCGCTGGTCTGGGTTCTCGACGACGCACATTGGCTGGACCCTGCGACGCTGGCCGTTCTGGCCGCTGTGGCGAGGCGGTTGACCACCGAACGGGCCGGGCTGGTGTTCGCGACCCGTGACCTCGGGGTAGACGTGCTGAGCGGGTTGCCCGAGCGCATGATCGGCCCGTTGTCGGATGAGCATGCGCGAGACCTGCTGGGCACGGTGATGATGACCCGACTCGACCCGCGCGTCAGCGATCGGATCATCGCCGAGACCCGGGGTAATCCGCTTGCGTTGGTTTCACTTCCGCATGATCGTGCCGCCGCAGAACTTGCCGGGGCGCTGCGCCGCGGCGACACCCCGTCGGGGGTCAAAAGAATCGAGCTCGACTATGTCGAGTTGATTCGCGCGCTGCCCGAATCGACTCGGCAGCTGCTCCTCGCCGCTGCGGCCGAGCCCGTCGGTGATGCCGCTGTGTTGGGTCGCGTCGCGGACCGGCTTGGGATCACTGCCGACATGCTGGCGCCCGCGGTGGTCGCCCGAGTGATCGAAATCGACTCCGATGTGCGGTTTCTGCACCCCCTGGCCCGGTCGGCCGCTTACCACGCTGCCGACCCGTCCGCACGCCGCGAGATGCACCGTGTACTGGCCGAAGTCACCGATGTCGAGATCGATCCGGACCGCCGGATCTGGCATATCGCCAACGCCGTGACGTGGCCCGACGATGAGGTGGCAGCGCAACTGGAAGTCGCTGCCGGTCATGCGCACGCGCAGATCGGTATGGCCGTTGCCGCAACATTTCTCGAGCGGGCCGCGGTCCTGACATCGGTTCCGGAACTTCGCTGTGACCGCGCGCTGGCCGCAGCGCGGGCCAAGCTCGATGCCGGCGCCTTTTCCGATGCCGACACGTTGCTCGGCGTGGCAGGCCTGGCACCGATGACCGGCCTGCAGCGGGCACGAGCCGCGCGGTTGTCCGCGCAGATGGAGTTCGCCAAGCGGCGCAGCGGCGACGGCGCGGCGGCTTCGTTGAGTGAGATAGCATCCCGGATGAGTGATGCTGCAGTCGAATTCGAGCACTTCGACGCTGAAGTGAGCCTTGAGACGCATCTCGAAGCTCTCGCTGCGGCGATGTACGCAGGCCGGCTCGGAGATATCCCGGCCGTGGCGCGGACGGCCGAGACCGCGCGGTGCGGTATCGAACGCCTATCCACCGGTTCTGGGCCGGTGGGCACCGTGTTGCGGGGCATGACGGCTCAGATCACCGGTGTTCCGTATGCCGGGGAGGGATTGCCGGCGGCGGTGGAGAGGCTGGGCGCGCATCGTCTCGATGCCGATTCCCCGGCGTCGCGGTGGATGGTGCCCGCGCTGCCTCTCATCCAGCAGTCCACGGCCTATGAACTATGGGATGACGGGTTGGTGCACCGGCTCTCCACGGCGGCGGTGCGACGAGTCCGGGCGTCCGACGCGTTGGCGCTGCTTCCGGAGACCCTGGCCTACCGGGCCGTCGTGCACATGTTGGCCGGCGAGCTCGTTTCCGCCGAAGCCCTTCTGACGGAGGCTGATTCGACCTTTCTGTCGACCCGCTACTACTCACCGCTGCGCTATCACTCTCTTGCGCTGGATGCGTGGAAGGGTGATCCGGAAGATCTCGATGCGCTCAAGGCTGGTGCCGAGGCGGCATCGGCCTCTGGGGAAGGCCGGGTGCTGGGCCTGGCCCGATATGCGACCGCCGTGCTCTGCAATGGTCTGGGCCGCTATGAGGAGGCGTTCGTCGCGGCCCAGCAGGCTGCCGAGTATGAGGACCTCGGACTGTACGGCTGGTATCTGGTCGAACTGATCGAGGCGGCGACCCGCATCGGCAACATCGACGCTGCGCAGGAGGCCTGCGGGCGCCTTACCGAGCGTTTATCGGTTCGCGACACGGATTGGGCTCTGGGGACTTTGGCGGGTGCACGGGCTCTGGTGGCCGACGATGGAGATGCCGAGGCTCACTACCGTGAAGCGATCGACCGGTTGGGGCGTACCCGCATCAGGGTCCACCTGGCCCGGGCCCATCTGCGCTACGGAGAATGGCTGCGCCGTCGGAAGCGCCGGTCGGCGGCCAAGGAACAGCTCACCATCGCGCACGACATGTTCCGCACCTTCGGTGCCCGGGCTTTCGCTGATCGTGCCGGGCGCGAGTTGATCGCGAAGGGCGAGCGCGCGGGCCGGCGGCCGGTCGCCGGCGGCGACGTCCTGACGGCTCAGGAGGCACAGATCGCGCGGCTCGCAGCAGCCGGACTGACCAACGCTGCGATCGGAGAGCAGCTGTTCATCAGCACCCACACGGTCGAGTGGCACCTGCGGAAAGTGTTCGCCAAGCTCTCGGTTACCTCTCGTCGGCAACTTCGGGGCTTGTCGGACAGCCTCGCTCACCAGCCTTCGGTAAGTACCCGGTCCAGGGTGTCGGCGTAGAAATCGGCCGCTTCGATGTCGATGCACAACGGCGGCTTGGTTTTCAGGATGTTCTGGTGGTCGCCGGTCGGCTGGATGATCACCCCGAGTTCGAGCATCCGATCACAGATGAGGGCCGTTTCCTCGGTGGCCGGCTCGAGGGTGTCGGGATCGCGGATCATCTCGACGCCGAGGTACAGGCCGACGCCATGGACGGTGCCGATGATCGAGTGCCGCTCGGCCAGTTCCTCCAGTCGCGACTTCAGATGAGCGCCGACGCGGGACGCGTTGCCTTGCAGGTCTTCGTCGTTCAGCACGTCGAGCACCGTCATTCCGATCGCGCATGACAGTGGACTGCCGCCGGTGGAGGAGAAGAAGTAACCCTGGCTGCGGAAGGCCTCGGCGATGGCGCGGCTGGTGACCACCGCCCCCAGCGGATAACCGTTACCGACCGATTTGGCCATCGACACAATGTCGGGGACCACTCCCTGTTGGTCGAAGCCCCAAAACCATTCGCCCAGACGACCGTAGCCGACCTGGACTTCATCCGCGACCGCGTATCCGCCCGCCCCGCGCACCGCCGCGTAGACCTGCTCCAGGTATCCGTCGGGTAGGGCCATGCCGCCGGCATTGCCGTATACCGTCTCGCAGATGAACGCGGCCGGGGCGCGCCCCTCGGCGATCAACTGGTCGATCTGGGCCACCGCGTCCACCGCGTATCGCCCGACCTCACTACCGCGGTACTTGCCGCGGAAGCTGTTGGGCGATTCGACGGTGTGCACCCAATCCGGCCGGGTGGTGAGCGCATTCGGGTTGTCCGCGGTAGAGGTCGACACGGCGTCGGTGCCGTACGTCCAGCCGTGATACGCCTCGCGCATCGCCACCACATCGGGGCGCCCGGCCGCTGCGGTCGCCAACCGCAGCGCCAGGTCACTGGCCTCAGATCCGGAGTTGACCAGAAATACCGTGTCGAGCGGATCTGGCAGGAGCTCGGCCAGGCGTTCGCTGAATTCGACGACGGAGGCGTAGTTGAACCGTGAGTTGGTGTTCAGCTTGCGCAGCTGCCGGGCTGCTGCCGCCGCGACCCGCGGGTGCGCGTGGCCCAACACCGTGACGTTGTTGACCATGTCCAGATAGCAGCGTCCGCTGGTGGACATCAGGAAGTGTCGCCAGCCCCGTTCGATTCGCGGCGGTCGGCGGTAGTAGTGCTCCTGTACGGGTGCGAATGCGCGGTCGCGCCGGACCATCAGATCGGGCTCGGAATCATCGGCGGATAGTGGCGGTAATCCCAGCAGCGGCCGTGGATCTCGGCACAGTGCCAGCCAGCCGGGAGCGAGTGCGGGCGTGGTCAGATGCGGTGCCACCGGCGCGCCGACGGGCCGCACTGCGAGTTCGACACGTCGACTCGGTGCGGCCACGCCCATCCCGTCTCCCGAACCGGCGCTCACTCCGGTCAAAGTCAGCTCGAAGTCGGTGCCGCGGAACGTCACCGCAGAGGCTGAGCGATCGACGATCTCACCGCTGAAAGGCACTACCAGCGGGGTGGATTCAGCAGCCCACATACTGATTCCGGTCGGCACCACGGCCGGCTCGTCCTGGCTCAACGCGGGAGCCTGCGCGATCCGCGGTTGTCCGTACCGGGTCACCACCAGGGCGGCGCCGTCGGCCAGTGCGGCCCTGGCCAATTCGTCTTCGATATCGGGTTTCACCCAGCCGCCGGCCGTGAAGGCGTCGCTCAGATCATCGGACGTCGCACCCAGATCCAGCGTCACCACCGGCCCCGGCACGGTGAGCATCGGCCGGTCAACCGGAACCGGCTCGGGCGGTGCGGCCAGCCCGAGGTCGGCCTTGATCAGCGCCGTCATCACGTCCATCGGCACCGAGGTGGCGGACTCGAACATCTGCCACTCGCCGTCGGACTGCTCGGTGAGGTAGTCGTTGTCCGGGTCGAAACCGGCCTGATGTGCTCCGCTGACGATCAGCACCGCGGTGCGCAGTACCAGCAACGGCCACAACGCTTCTGCCTCGGTAACGCTCAAGGGTCGGATGGCATGGAAGGCTCGGATGCCGGGCAGCACGGCCACCGGGTCGGCTCCGGGATGTTGCAGTACCGAGGACAGTGTGATGGCCAGTTCGCTCACGGCCCAACTGTCGGCCAGATCGCCGAGATCGATGATGCCGTCGGGGTGCACGGTACCGCCGACGCCGCGGGAGACCACGACATTGGCGTCGGTCAGGTCCATGTGCACGGCTTGCCGGGGCAGTGCGTCGGCCAGTGGTGCGATGCGGGCCCACGCCGCATCGGCCGCAGTCTCCAGGCGGGTACGTGCAGCATCGTCGTCGACGTGGACTGCCAGGTGGGATACCACCTCGGCGCCGTAACGCAGGTCCCACTGCAGGATCCGGTCCAGGCCGGGATGGCTGAAACCGGCCAATGCTCGGCTGACCCGTCCGGCCAGTGCACCCAGTTCGGCGACCGTGGCCGGCGGCAGGTAGCCGGACTCGATGAGGGTTCCGCCGGGCAGGTGTCGCAGCAGTCGCACGTAGGCGGTGTCGTCGGTCCGGTTCAGGCCCAGACCGGTTACCGCGGTGAGCTTTTCGCCGCACTGATTGGGCAACGGCTGCGCCACGCGCAAATTCGGTTCGGCTGCTGCGATCAGGTCCGCGGCCAACTCCTGAGCAGTCAGCTCGATCTCGTTGAACGCGGGGTTCGCGATCTTCAGCACCCCGGTGATCGCGTCGTCGCCGTCACCCACCAGGAAATTCTTATCCTGCTGGCTGCCCAGGGATTTCACACTTGCCCGTAGGCCGAAATGGGTGGCCAGGATGTCGCGGGCGGATGATTCGCCGACCTGAGGTGCGGGCAGCTCAGGCTGGCGCAGAAAGTTGAAGCCTACGGTGTCGCGGGTGGCGCTCACCGCCCGACGAACTCCACGACGACCTCGGTGAATGCGTCGTTGTCGTCCCCGGCGGCGGTGTGCCCCGCATCGGACAGCTCGACGAACTCGGCGGCAGGCACCTTCTCCAGAAAGTCCTGCACGCCCTCGGGGCTGACCACATCGGAGAGCTTGCCGCGGATCAGCAGGATCGGGATGGTCAGGTTCATCGCGGCTGATTCCAGCTTGTCCACCCGGGCGAACGGATCGTCCTCGGGCTTGGTGAGGAAGGCCGGATCCCAGTGCCAGTACCAGCGCCCGTCGCGCTGCCGCAGGTTCTTCTTCAGCCCCTCCGGGCTGCGCGGCTTCGTGCGGTGGGGCAGGTAGGCGGAGACCGCCTCGGCAGCCTGTTCGAGGGAGTCGAAACCGTCCACGTTGGTGAACATGAAGTCGCGGATACGCGCGCTACCGCTCTTCTCGAACCGGGGCACCACATCGACCAGCACGAGTTTGGTGACCAGCTCCGGGCCGGCCTCGTGGGACGCCAGGATGCTGGTCAGCCCGCCCATGCTGGCCCCGATCAGCACCACCGGCCGGCCGACTTGATACAGCACGTGCTGCACGTCGGAGCTCAGCGCTTCCACCGAATAGTTCGCGCTGGGGGAGCGGTCGCTGTCGCCGTGACCACGCGCGTCGAGCGCGATCACGTGCAGGCCGTCGTCGGCCAGGATCTGCCCGGTGTTCTTCCAGGAGTACCGGTTCTGCCCGCCGCCGTGAAGTAGCAGAACCGTAGGTCGGCCAGCAGCGGACGCGGCGTCGCGGTTCCATTCGTCGCCGACCAGATTCAGATCGTCGACGCCCCGGAACGTGACGATGCTTGACTCGCTGTGCGCGGTTTTCCCGGTGCTCACGGACATTCCTCTCGGCAGGCCCCGGAAGTCACGTTACCCAGGGGTGTTTTCGTCGCATCTGCGACCCGTGCAAGCGGGCCGTTTCTAGAATCGTCAATCGTGCGGATTGATCCAGGTATCGAGCCGGATGACGCGGCGCGGGACGCCGCCGAGCGCCGCGCGATCATCAGGGCCGCCTTCACCTGCCTGGCCGAGCCCCACACCGGTGCCGTGCCGATCGCATCGGTGCTGGCTCGCGCCGGGCTGTCCACCCGGGCCTTCTATCGCCACTTCGAATCCAAGGACGCGTTGTTCCTGGCCATGCAACAGAGCGCGGGCAGGGCGTTGGGTCGCAGGCTCGACGAGATCGCCGACGACACCGATGGTGCGCCCGCACAACAGCTCGAGCAGTGGATCAGGGTGTCGTTCGACGTGATACACGACGCGCGACTGCGCGGGCAGGCGTTGGTTCTGGACCTGGAGGAGGTTCGCTCGGCCAAGGGCTACCTCGCCGGGCAGGAACAGTGGCGGATCGACCGCGAACGGTCGCTGGCAGCTCTCCTGCGCCGCGGTCTGGACGACGCGTCGTTTCCGCTGACCAGGCCGGAGCGGGATGCCGCGGCCATCCGCGCAGTGGTCAGCCATGAGCTGTCCCGGCTGGGAGCCGACGGGGATTGGGAGGGTGCGTGCGCCGCCGCGGTGGACTTTGCGCTGCGTGCGGTGGGGGCGCGCATCACGTGCAGAGAGCCCGGTAGCACGTAAGGGCGGCCGCCCGAGAGGCGTATCCGGGACTGCCGGTACCGCTGATGACGGTGTGACCGGTGCCACGTACGTTGGACCGCACGCGTGCTGTCGCACGCGCGATACCGCAGTGCCACCGAGGAGCAGATGTATGGCAGACGACAGCGCCGACGCCGAGTCGGTCGAGCCGACCGAGGCCGAGGAGCCGAGCCCGTCCGCCCCAGAACCCGACGCCGAGGCTGTCGAACAAACCGACGAGGACGCCGACGGTGAGGTCGCCGAGGAAGAGTCGGACGAGGCCGAGCACACGGCCCCCGAACGACGCCGGTCCCTGCGCCCGAAGATTGTGTCGGTTGTCGGCGGCGCGTTCGTCGTCGCGCTCGTGGCGCTGACCGGTTGGCTGGGCTTTGACTACTACCAGGTCCATCAGGAACAGCAGCGACGTGACATGTTCCTGGAAACTGCCCGCCAAGGCGCGACCAACCTGACAAGCATCGACTGGGAGCACGCCGAAGACGACGTCCAGCGAGTGCTCGACTCATCGACCGGACGGTTCTACGACGACTTCGAGAAACGTTCGAAGTCCTTTCTGGACGTGGTCAAACAGATCAAGTCGAAGTCGGTGGGCACGGTTACCGCATCGGCTCTGGAGTCCTACTCGGAGGACAAGGCGGACGTGCTCATGTCCGTGACCGTTCGGTCCACGAACGCGGGCGTGCCCGAGCAGGATCCCCAGGTATGGCGAATGGTGTTGACAGTGCAGGATATTGAGGGCAAGGCGAAGGTTTCCAACGTGGAGTTCATCCAGTGAGCGGCCGGCACAAGATGCCGCCGGCGGGGCGTCGTAAGGCCGCAGCCGAATCCGCAGAGATCGCCGAGCCCGTAGCCGCCGAGCCGGTCAACCTGGAGAAGGCGAGCCCCGAGCCCGACAGCGTCGAGTCGGGCAGTGCCGAGTCGGACAGCGTCGAGCCGGACGGTGCCGAGGAGGCGGCGGTCGAGGAATCGGTCGGGCCAGCCGACGAGCCCGTCGTCGCCGACAAGCCCGCCGACGAAGCCGACGAAACCGAAGAAGCTGACGAGGCGGTGGAGCCCGCGGAACGCGCCGAAGAGGCCGAACCGTCCCATCCGCGCGCTCGGGTCAGCCTGCCTGTCGTGCTGGCGATCATCGCCTTGGTGTTGGCGACGGCCTCTGGGGTGCTGCGCTGGCTGACCGTGTCGCAGAACGAAAGTGACACGGCACGAGTCGAATCGGTTCAGGCGGCCAAGGACATCACGGCCCAGATGCTGTCGTATGAGACCGAAACCGTCGACCAACAGCTCACCGCGGCCCGCGACCGGATGACCGGGAATTTTCGCGGTACCTACACAGCGATGATCAACGAGGTGATCCCGGCCGCACACGCGCAGCGGATCGCGGCAGTCGCCGACGTACTGGAGGCTGGGACCGCGACCGCGAAACCCGACCGCGTCGAGTTGGTGCTGTTCGTCAATCAGAGTGTCCAGGTCGGCGACGAAATGCCGAAGAAGCACCCGTCGGTGGCGCGGGTGACGATGGTCAAAGACGGTGGCCAATGGCTGATGTCCGAGTACGAGCCGGTGCCACTGTGACCGAGCCGCGCTGGATCGATGTCGCCACCCCTGCAGTACAACTGCGGGCGTTGGCGTGGGGGCCCGATGACGGTCCGGTGGCGTTGTGCCTACATGGGTTTCCCGACACCGCCTACGGTTGGCGCAAGGTCGCCCCGACCTTGGCGGAGGCCGGCTGGAAAGTGGTGGCGCCGTTCATGCGGGGCTACGTGCCCTCGTCGATTCCTGCCGACGGCAGCTATCACGTCGCTGCGCTGATGGACGACGCGCTGAACCTCTTGCAGGCGGTCGGACCGACGGGGCGTGATGTGATCATCGGCCATGACTGGGGTGCCATGGCGGCAGCGGGAGTGGCTGCGCTGCCGGACAACCCGTTCGCCAGAGCGGTGATCATGTCGGTACCGCCGATGGCCTCGTTCCAGCCGCTGGGACGGGTGCCTGACGCGGGCAAGCTGTTGGCTCAGCTGCCGCGTCAGGCATTGCGCAGCTGGTACATGATGTACTTCCAATTGCCTTGGTTGCCTGAGCGTTCCGCGTCCTGGGTGGTGCCGCGGTTGTGGAAGACATGGTCGCCGGGATACGACGCCGCCGAGGACCTGCGCCACGTCGACGCCGCGATCGGGGCGCCGGACCGCTGGCGCGCCGCGCTGGGCTACTACCGGGCCACGATCCGGATGAGCAAGCCACCGGCCCGGTACGCCGAGCTACACGAGCACTTGGCGTTGCCGCCGGTGCTGCCGTCGCTGTATCTGCACGGTACCGATGACGGCTGTGCCGCACCGGATTACATCCGCTGGGTGCGCGAGGTGCTGCCCGCAGGCAGCGACACCCATGTCGTCGAATCCGGTGGTCACTTCCTGCAACTCGATCAGCCCGACGCCACAGCGGCCCGCATCCTGGACTTCATCGGACGTGCCGGTTAACCGACTCACTGCGGTCGATGCGCAGATGTTCTGGATGTCGTCCAGGATGCCCAACGACACGTTCCTGCTGTACGGATTCGACGGTGTGCCCGTCGATCTGCCCGGGGTGCTCGCCGAGTTGGCTGCCAACGCCCGCACCAGCCCTGACCTCTCGCAGCGGATCGATGACGGCGCACGGCTGCACTACCCGTCCTGGGTACCAGCTCCGGTCGACGAATTCCGGTTCGTGGTACACGATCTCGATCAGCCGACCTGGCTGGGTTGTCTGGCCGCCGTGGGCGAGCTGGTGGACGCTCAACTCGATGCGCAGCTGGCGCCGTGGCGGCTTCATGTCTTCCCCGGCGTCGAGGGGATACCTGGTGTCACTGGTGCCGGCACCGTTGCGGTCCTGCAGATCACGCACGCCCTCGGCGGTGGTGGGCGCACCTGCGGTCCGGCGGCGCTGATGTTCGGTCGTCAGGGAGCGGTTGCACCGGTTGTGCCGGTGTACGGCCACCCGGCGATGCTGCCTTGGCGGAGCATCGAAGCGGCCCGGGCGCACCGGCAGTTGGTGGCCGACACCGAGGCCGGGCGGGTGCCGCCGGCCGCGACACCGCGCCGTCCTTTCCGGACCAACGACCGTCCGACGGGTGTACGGAGTATGCGGACGGTGGTCCGCGATCGGGCGCAGCTCTCGGGCGCCACCGTGACGGTCTGTGCCCTGGCCGGAATCTCCGAAGCCCTGGCCGGGCAGCTCCGTGAGCTCGGGACGGATCCGGCCACTCTCGGTGCCGAGGTGACCATGGCGAAATCCGGTCCTCGCCAGGCCTACAACCATTTCGGCACGGTCGGCGTTGGGCTGCATCCGTCGCTGCCGGTGACGCAGCGCCGCGCCGCGATCGCTGCTGAACTGGCGGCGCGGCGGGAACGCGCCGCACACCCGGCGATGCGGGCCTCGGAACGTGCCTTCGCCGCCACTCCGGCCCTGCTTCTGCGGTGGGGGATCGGCCAGTTCAATCCCGACGCACGTTCGGCGACGGTCACCGGGAACACCGTGGTGTCCAGCGTGAACTGCGGCGCCGCGGATTTCTCGTTCGGAGGTATGCCGGTACGGCTGGCTGCGGCGTTTCCCGGATTGTCGCCGATGGTGGGGCTCACTCACTGCGTGACGGGCGTGGGGGACACCATCTCGATCAGTGTGTTCGGGGCAGAGTCGGCGATCGGGGACGTCGACGGGTATATCGAGCGACTCGAAGCGGCGTTGTGAGTGATCGGCCTAGCGACGCAGCATTTCGATGCCGACATCCAGCGCGGACTCGAGGTAGCTCAGGTCACCGGAGGCCAGCATCACGCTGACCCCGCCCTGGATCCCGGCCAGCAGGGCGGCGCCCACCTTTTCGGCATCCAGATCGGCAGCCATCTTTCCCTGCGACTGCATGTGCCGGATACCTGCTGAGATCTCGTCATGCCATTGCTGCAGTAGGGCTTTGGTGACCGCCTGGGCGCCGGGAGTGGTGCGGCCGATCTCTGACGTCAGCAGACTCAGCGGGCAGCTCTGTCCCTGGCGGCGGTAGCGTTCCACGACCGCGTCGCGCCAGCGCTGCCAGGCGGCCCAGGAGGTCAGCTCACCGAGGTAGGGCTGCTGATCCTCCAGCACCATCTGGGCTTCGCGTTCGGCCACCGCGAGCAGCAGTTGGTCCTTGCCGTCGGGAAAGTAGTGGAACAGCTGGCTCTTGGACGTCTGGGTATGGGCGCGGATATCGTCCAACGTGGTGGCAGCCACCCCGTGGCTGCGGATCACCGATGCGGCACCCTCGACGATGCGGCGTCGGGTGGCCTCGCCCTTGGCGGTCAGTTTCTGGACTTGCAGGTCCATTTTTAGCGGCCTATACCTGGACTCATGAGTCCAAACACTACGCGCCTCCAAGGCCGCACAGCACTTGTCACAGGATCCACCGGCGGCCTCGGTGTCGCCATCGCCAAGGCCCTCGCCGCGCAGGGTGCCTTGGTCATCGTCAGCGGCCGCAACAAGGAACGCGGCGACTCCGTCGTCGCCGAGATCCGTGCCGCCGGAGGGCGAGCCGAGTTTGTCGCCGCCGACCTCGGGGCCGGGGCGGGCGAGGTGCAGCGCCTGGCCCAGCAGGCCCGCGAGGTCGCTGCGGCGGCCGGCGGGCAGCTTGACATCCTCGTCAACAACGCCGGGGTCTGGGGGATGCCCGAACCTACCGGCGAGGTCACCGAGCAGGCGCTGCTGGAGTCCTACCAGACCAACGTCATGGCACCGTTCCTGCTGACCGGAGCGCTGGCGCCGGCCATGGCCGAACGTGGCCACGGCGCGGTGGTCAACGTCGGCTCGATCACGGGACTGATCGGTGGAGACCGCGCGGCGCTGTACTCGTCGACCAAGGCGGCGGTGCATTCGCTGACGAAGTCGTGGGCGGTCGAGTACGGCCCGCGCGGGGTGCGGGTGAACGCGGTGGCTCCCGGCCCGATCGCGACCGAAAGGGCAGCTGACGTGGCCGACGAGATCGGACCGGTGCTGGCCCGCATCCCGTCGCGTCGGATGAGCACCCCCGAGGAGGTCGCCGCGGCGGTGACCTTCCTGGCCGGTGACGATGCCGGAAACATCCACGGCGTGATCCTCAGTGTGGATGGGGGCTGGGCGGCGGCTTAACAGATGTCCTAGATTCTGTTACATGGCTTCCTCTGCTTACGACACTGCGATCCTGCTCCTGCGCGTGGTGCTCGGCCTGACCATGGCCGCACACGGCTACAACAAGTTCTTCGGTGGCGGGCGGATCCCGGGCACCGCGGGATGGTTCGACAGCATCGGCATGAAGCCGGGACTGTTCCACGCCCGGGTCGCAGCCAGCACCGAAATGGCGGCTGGGCTGGGCTTGGCTTTGGGCCTGCTGACCCCGGTGCCCGCAGCCGGGTTCGTGGCGCTGATGCTGGTGGCGGCCTGGACCGTGCACCGGCACAACGGCTTCTTCATCGTCAAGGAGGGCTGGGAGTACAACCTGATCCTCGCGGTGGCCGCCGTGGCGATCGCCGGCACCGGTGCAGGTCGCTACAGCCTCGACCACCTGCTGTTCTCCAGTTCGAGCTTCTACCACTACCTGCATGGCTGGTGCGGTCTGGCGATCGCGGTCGTCCTCGGCCTGGCCGGTGGCATCGGCCAGCTGGTGATCTTCTTCCGCCCGCCCGTGAAGTCCTAGCTTTTCCCCGCCGAGCAGACGCCAACTCGCACATCTCCGGGTCGATTTGTGCGAGTTTGCGTCTGTTCGCGTGAGGTCCGACTAGAACACGTTCTAATCTGTCGGGCATGGGTTTTCTCAAACAGGAATCGCCCCAGATCGACTTCGAGCAGTGGAGCAAGGGCACGCGCGCGGAAAAGATCCAGCCGATGGCCCGGCACTGGGCGGAGGTGGGGTTCGGAACCCCGGTTGTGCTGCACCTGTTCTACGTCGTCAAGATCCTGGCCTACATTCTCGGTGCCTGGCTGATCGCGCTGACCACCGAAGGCGTCGACGGGTTCACCAACGTCGCCTCCTGGTACGCCGAGCCGATCGTCTACCAGAAGGTCGTCTTCTACACGATGCTGTTCGAGGTCATCGGCCTCGGCTGCGGCTTCGGCCCGCTCAACAACCGGTTCTTCCCGCCGATGGGGTCGATCCTGTACTGGTTGCGGCCCAAGACGATTCGGCTCCCACCGTGGCCCAGCCGGGTCCCGCTGACCAAGGGTGACGACCGCACCATCGTCGACGTCGCACTGTACGGCGCGCTGCTGGTGATGCTGGTGGTGGCGCTCGCCTCGCAAGGTACCGGTCCCATCCCCGCGCTCGGCAGCGAGATCGGCGTGCTGCCGGTGTGGCAGACCGCGGCGATCGTCGGCCTGCTGGCCGTGGCCGGCCTGCGCGACAAGGTGATCTTCCTGGCGGCCCGCGGCGAGGTGTACGGGTCCCTGGCGGTCTGCTTCCTGTTCAGCGGGGCTGACATCGTCATCGCGGCAAAGCTGATCTGCCTGACGATCTGGATCGGCGCGGCCACCTCGAAACTCACCAAACACTTCCCGTTCGTCATCTCGACGATGATGAGCAACAACCCGGTGTTCCGGCCACGGTTCATCAAGCGCAAGTTCTTCGAGCACTTCCCGGATGACCTCCGGCCAGGGCGGCCGTCGCGCTTCGTGGCGCATTTCTCCACTGCCATCGAGGGTCTGGTCCCGTTGGTGCTGTTCTTCTCGCACGGCGGGTGGGCGACGGCGATCGCGGCCTTCGTGATGCTGGTGTTCCACTTCGGGATCCTGAGCGCCATTCCGATGGGCGTGCCGCTGGAGTGGAACGTCTTCATGATGTTCTCCGTGCTGGCGCTGTTCGTCGGGCACGCCGGCGTGGGTCTAGGGGATCTGGGCAGCCCGTGGCCGATCGTGCTGTTCGCGGTGGTGGCAGGCACTGTGGTGCTGGGAAACCTGTTCCCGCGCAAGGTTTCGTTCCTGCCGGGTATGCGCTATTACGCCGGCAACTGGGACACCTCGCTGTGGTGCGTCAAGCCGTCGGCCGCGGAGAAGATCGAAAAGAACATCGTCGCGATCGCCAGCATGCCCGCCGCCCAGATGGAGCGTTACTACGGCAGCCCCGAGGTCGCCCAGATGTACCTCTACATGGGATATGCGTTCCGTGGCTTCAACTCTCACGGCCGGGCGCTGTTCACTTTGGCGCACCGGGCGATGGCCGGCTGCAACGAGGACGACTATGTGTTGACCGATGGCGAGCGCATCGTCTCGACGGCCATCGGCTGGAACTTCGGTGACGGGCACATGAGCAATGAGCAGCTCGTGGCGGCCCTGCAGAAGAGGTGCCATTTCGAGCCGGGGGAGGTGCGGATCGTGATGCTCGACGCGCAACCGATCCAGCATCAGACCCAGCAATACCGATTGGTCGATGCGGCCACCGGGGAATTCGAGCGGGGATACGTCAAGGTGGCCGACATGGTGACGCGGCAGCCCTGGGACGACGAACTGCCGGTCCATGTCGAATCGGTATCGACTGTGCGTTCAGATCGCGATTCGGGCTGAGTTTCCGATCTGAGCGCACGTTCGGCGAAAATCGCCTCAGCGCATGACGTCGCGGACCTTGACGCTCTCGATGTCCTGCAGCATCAGGATGCGTGCGGTGTCGAGGTGCTTGCGCCAATGTGCTTCGGCGGCATCGCCGTCGCCGGAGCGAATGATCTGGATCAGCTTGCGGTAGGACCGCATGAGCTTGTCGTAGTCGGTCTTCGACACCGGCCGGCGCTCTTTGAACAGGAAGGCGTGGTGGCGCACGGTGATCTCGTGCAGCATGCCGGCGATGATGCCCAGTGTGGCGTTGCCCGACAGCTCCACCACCCGGCGGTGAAAGTCGCCCGTGGTTGCGGCCAGTTGGTCCGACAGATGGTCCTTGGGGATGTGCTCGTCGAGCATCTGCTCAAGTTCGGCGAACGCCGCCTCGTCGCCCTTCTCGGCGAGCAGGCGGGCGGCCATGGGCTCGATCGCCGCACGGCCCACCAGGAGATCGGCGATGTCGGCGCCGGACAGCTCGAGCAGAAGACCCGCCGGGCGGGCGACGATCTCAGGGCCCGGAACCCGGACGCGGGCTCCTGTCCGCGAGCCGCGGCGGACCTCGACCAGGCGCTCGGATTCCAGCACCCGCACGGCCTCACGCAGTGTCGGCCTGCTGACCCCGAAATGCTCCATGAGCTCGGCCTCGTTGGGCAGGAAGTCGCCCTCTTTGAGCTGGCCGTCGACGACCATGCGCCGTAGGGTGCCCGCGACGAGCTCGGCGGTCTTCGGGGAACGGACCGGTGCCTGCGGTGCGATCGCGTCGGGGCCGATCATCGGCGCCAGCGGTGTGGTTCGAGCCACCAGACACTCCCAGGTGAGACAACTTTTAGGCTGGCCGGATGGTCAGCTGTACAACTCAGTAAACCATCTGTTCACCGTGGGAACGGTACATCGACGTCTACCAACCAGTAGGTTGACCTAGTAAACCTACTGGTCTATTTTCACCTCGAGTGCCCCGTTTGGGTCCAACCGGGGTAGCACCCCACCCTTCAAAGGAGAAGTCATGGCTGAAGCCGTCATCGTCGAGGCTGTCCGGTCACCAGTCGGGAAGCGCAACGGCGCCCTGTCGGGTGTGCATCCGTCGGAGCTGTCGGCCCAGGTGCTCAACGGTCTGGTGCAGCGCGCCGGCATCGACCCCGCCCTCGTCGACGACGTCATCTGGGGCTGCGTCATGCAGGCCGGTGAGCAGGCGCTCGACATCGCCCGGACCGCCGTGCTGACCGCGGGCTGGCCCGAGACCGTCCCCGGTGTCACCGTCGACCGCCAGTGCGGTTCGAGTCAGCAGTCCCTGCACTTCGCCGTGGCCGGGGTCGTCGCCGGGCACTACGACGTCGTGGTCGCCGGTGGTGTCGAGTCGATGTCGCGCACACCGATGGGTTCCTCGCTGGCCAACGGCGGCCACCCCTACCCGGAGGCGTTCCGGGAGCGCTACAACGGCCAGACCCCGAACCAGGGCGTCGGTGCCGAGATGATCGCCGAGCAGTGGGGCCTGTCGCGGACCCAGCTCGACGAGTTCTCCCTGCGCTCGCACGAGAAGGCGGCGGCCGCACAGGATGCGGGTGCGTTCAAGGACCAGATCGTCGGGATCAAGGACCAAGATGCCAACGTCGTGTTGGAAGACGGCGGCATCCGCCGCGGCGGCACCGTCGAGTCCATGGCTGCCATCAAGCCGGCCTTCAAGGAGGACGGCGTGATCCACGCCGGTAACTCCAGCCAGATCTCCGACGGGTCGGCCGCGCTGCTGATCATGTCGGCCGACAAGGCAAAAGACCTGGGGCTCAAGCCGCTTGCGAAGGTGCACACCGCGGTGCTCGCCGGCGCTGATCCGGTCATCATGCTGACCGCGCCGATCCCGGCCACCCAGAAGGCGCTGGCCAAGTCCGGGCTGAGCGTCGACCAGATCGGTGCGTTCGAGGTCAACGAGGCCTTCGCCCCGGTTCCGATGGCCTGGCTCAAGGACATCGGCGCCGACGAGGAGCGCCTCAACCCCAACGGCGGCGCAATCGCGCTCGGCCACCCGCTCGGCGGCTCCGGCGCGCGCATCCTGACCACGCTGCTGTACCACATGCGGGACAACAACATTCAGTACGGCCTGCAAACCATGTGTGAAGGCGGCGGCCAGGCCAACGCGACCATCCTGGAGCTCCTGTGACCGACACCGACACCCAGCCAGGCGCGCTCGTTGAAAAGCGCGGCAACGTTCTGCTCATCACCATCAACCGGCCCGAGGCGCGCAACGCGATCAACGGCTCCGTCAGCATCGCTGTCGGCGATGCGTTGGAGCAGGCCCAGAATGATCCCGAGGTCCGGGCCGTGGTCATCACGGGTTCGGGGGACAAGTCGTTTTGTGCCGGTGCCGACCTCAAGGCGATCTCCCGCGGCGAGAACCTCTTCCACCCCGAGCATCCGGAATACGGATTCGCCGGCTACGTCAGCCATTTCATCGACAAGCCGACGATCGCCGCGGTCAACGGCACCGCCCTTGGCGGCGGCACCGAACTGGCTCTGGCCAGTGACCTGATCGTCGCCGAGGAGAGCGCCAAATTCGGTCTGCCCGAGGTGAAGCGCGGCCTGATCGCCGGTGCCGGTGGCGTTTTCCGCATCGCCGAGCAGCTGCCCCGCAAGGTGGCCAACGAGCTGCTGTTCACCGGTGAGCCGATGTCCTCGGCCGATGCGCTGCGGTGGGGTCTGATCAACCAGGTCGTGCCGGACGGCACCGTTGTCGACGCCGCACTCAAGCTGGCCGAACGGATCACGGGCAACGCACCGCTGGCCGTGCAGGCCAGCAAGCGCGTCGCCTACGGCGTCGACGAGGGCGTCATCACCGGCGACAAGGACGGCTGGAAGCGCACCAACCGCGAATTCAGCACGCTGCTGAAGACCGAGGACGCCATGGAAGGGCCGCTGGCCTTCGCGCAGAAGCGCGAACCTGTTTGGAAGGCAAAGTAAGCCATGAAGCGACAGATCTACACCTCGGAGCACGAGGCATTCCGGGAGACGGTCAAGGAATACATCGAGCGTGAGCTCGTCCCCAATTCCGAGAAGTGGGAGACCGAGCGCATCGTCGACCGGTCGGCGTACACCGCCGCGGGCAAGTACGGCGTCATCGGGTTCAACATGCCCGAGGAGTTCGGCGGCGGCGGTTCAGATGACTTCCGGTTCAACGCGATCATCGACGAGGAGATCGCCAAGGCCGGCGTGCACGGCCCGGCGCTGAGCCTGCACAACGACGTTGTCGGCCCGTACTTCAAGGACCTCACCAACGACGAGCAGAAGCAGCGCTGGCTGCCCGGCATCGCCAGCGGCGAGACCATCATCGCGGTCGCGATGACCGAACCGGGCGCAGGCAGCGACCTGGCCGGCATCCGCACCTCCGCGGTACGTGACGGTGACGACTGGATCATCAACGGCTCCAAGACGTTCATCTCCTCGGGTATCAACTGCGACCTGTGCGTCGTGGTGGCCCGCACCGACCCCGAGGCCGGCCACAAGGGCTTCACGCTGTTCGTGGTGGAGCGCGGCATGGAGGGCTTCACCCGCGGTCGCAAGCTCGACAAGATGGGCCTGCACAGCCAGGACACCTCCGAGCTGCACTTCGAGAACGTCCGGGTGCCGAACGCCAACCTCCTGGGCAAGGAAGGTCGCGGGTTCTACCACCTGATGACCAACCTGCCCTCGGAGCGGCTCTCGATCGCCATCTCGGCGATCTACGGTGCGCGCGCGGTCTTCCAGGAGACGCTGCAGTATGCCAAGGACCGCAAGGCTTTTGGGCAGCCGATCGGCAGCTTCCAGCACAACCGGTTCCTGCTCGCCGAGATGGATACCGAGCTGGAGGTCACCGAGAACTACCTCGACCGCTGTCTGCAGGGCGTGGTCGACGGTGAACTGACCGCCGTCGAGGCGGCCAAGGCCAAGTGGTGGGCGACCGAGGTCGCCAAGAAGGTCATCGACAACTGCGTGCAGCTGCACGGCGGCTACGGCTACATGATGGAGTACCGCGTTGCGCGGGCCTACGTCGACGGACGGATCCAGACGATCTTTGGTGGCACCACCGAGATCATGAAGGAGATCATCGGCCGCGATCTCGGCGTCTAGTTCTTTCGCCGAACAGTCCCCCGCAAGCGGGAGGGGCCCCCACCAAAACTGCCCATTTCCACACGGAAATGGGCAGTTTTGTGTCTGCTGGCGCAGAGGAAGAAATCAGCCGATCGGGGCGTCGGCGGCCGGGGTCTCCGGGGCCTTCGTCGTGGTCGTGGTCGTGGTCGTGGTGCTGGAGCCCGACGGCACGATGGCCTCCGGCGGGCTGTTGGGATCCAGCACGGTGTCGATCAGGTAGATCCGGGCGTTGGCCGCCTGGATGGGACCGCAGATTAGCTTGGCGGTGTCGTTGACCTTGATGTCGCCGCCCTTGCCGGTCACCTTGACCTCGGCGCCCTGCTGGGTGGGCCGCTGGCCCTTGACGTCATCGGGGCCGAGCAGGCCCAGGAACGCGTGGTAGTAGTCAAAGCTGGTGAGCGCGGCCACGTCAGCCTTGAGCGCATCGAGCTTGCCGGGCTCCATCGCGGCGAACGCGTCGTTGGTCGGCGCGAAGATGACGTACGGGCCGTTGTCGAGCACCGGGACGATGTTGACGGCCGGGTTCATCCCACCCGAGATCGCGGCATTGAACGTGCTGATGTCCGGGATGCTGGCCAGCACCTTGCCGGTCGGCAGATCCGCGAAGCTCTTCCAGTCCGGCATCGCCTTCTTGAAGTTGTCGCAGCCAGAGCCCTGCGGGTCGGGGATTTCGACGACCGGGGCGGTGGTCGTCGTCGGCGCCGGGTCGGCGTAGGCGGTGACTGCCAGCGGCAGCGACGCCGAGATCGCGGCGACGGCCGCAGCAACGCCCAGTGTCTTGGTGCGAGTCTTCATTTGGTGGGTTTTCCTCCCGCTCATGCCTAGCCTGGTATTCGTCGGCTGTCGGTGACGCGTTACGCGGTTCTCCGCGCGACTATGGCGAGCGACCACGAGCAATGACAGCCTCAGCGTTCCCCGCGGCGCCGCATCGGATGTTAAGGGTTACGAAGCGGTTACGGCAAAGCCGAAGTGGCAACTGTGACCAGGTCGGACGTTGTGACCTGCGCTTTTCGAATACTGAGGCACAAAGCGGCGGCTACGAAGCACAGCCCGGCGGCCAGCTGGAAGGCCAGGTCGTAATCGCCGTTCAGATCCCGCAGCCATCCTGCACCCGCGGCGGCGATGGCCGCGCCGACCTGGTGGGAGGCGAACACCCAACCGAACACCACCGGCGAACGGTCTCCGAAGTAGTCCCGGCACAGCACGATGGTCGGCGGCACGGTGGCCACCCAGTCCAGTCCGTAGAAGATGACGAACACCCACGTGCTCGGTTCGGCATGGGGGGACAGCAGGGACGGCAGCAGCATCAGTGACAGGCCGCGGCCCGCGTAGTAGACGAGCAGCAGCAGTCGGGGGTCCACGCGGTCGGTGAGCCAGCCGGAGAACACGGTGCCTGCGACGTCGAGGATGCCGATGGTGGCGAGCAGGCCTGCGGCGATCGTGGTTGGCATGCCATGGTCGTTCGCGGCCGGAATGAAGTGGGTGCCGATCAGACCATTGGTCGTCATGCCGCAGATCGCGAAGCTGGCGGCCAGCAGCCAGAACACGCGGGTCCGTGCGCCGAGGCGCAGGCCATCGAAAGCGGCGGCGAATCCGCCAGTCGGAGCCGGCGCGGCCGGGACAGGCTCAGTGGCTCCGTACGGTGCCAAACCCACGTCGGCGGGGCGGTTGCGCATGAACAACGCGACGAGCGGGACGACGGCCAGCGAGGCCGCCGCGACGATCAAAGAGGCCCAGCGCCAACCATATTGTGTGGTGACGGCCGCGACCACCGGTAGGAAGACCAGTTGCCCCGTCGCGCTGGCCGCGGTGAGCACGCCGGTGACCAGACCGCGGCGCTGTGCGAACCAACGGGTCGCGATGGTCGCCACGAACCCCATCGAGATCGACCCGGTTCCGACGCCGACGAGCACGCCCCACAGCAGCACCAGTTGCCAGCTCGCGGTCATCAAGGTGCTGACTGCCGAACCCGTCGCGATCAGCAGCAGCGACACCGTCAGCACGGGGCGGACACCGAATCGGTCCATGAGTGCCGCGGCGAACGGTGCGGTGAGTCCGTACAACATCATGTTGACCGACATCGCCAGCCCGACCGTGCCGTGCGACCAACCGAATTCGTGATGCAGCGGGTTCATCATCACGCCCGGGATGGATCGGAACCCGGCTGCGCCGAGGATCGCCACGAAGCTCACTGCGGCGACCACCCAGGCCCAGTGGATGCCGATGCGGATCGGGGTAGGCGAGGTCACCCGAACACTGTTGCCGAGGATGGCCGTCGCGACCAGTGGCATAAACGACAGCAATCATCAAAAACGTGCCACAATTGGCGTCGTGCACCGTGTTGCCGTCCTGCTGCTGGCGCCGGTGGTCGGGTTCGACGCGGCCATCGCGCCGACGTTGTTCTCCAATGCCACCGACAGCGAGGGCAATCCGCTCTACGACGTGGTGACGTGCGGGCTCACCACTGACCCGGTGCCGTCGACGACCGGGTTTGCCATGGTGCCCGGCGCGGCAGCCGAGGCATTGGAATCGGCCGACACCGTCGTGATCCCTGGCACCAGGTACGCGCCGGCCCGTGCCGACGGTGTGTTGGGCACCGAGGTGAGGGAGACCCTGTCGCGGATCCGCCCCGGCACCCGGCTTGTTTCGATCTGCACCGGAGCTTTCGTGCTGGCCGCCGCCGGCCTGCTGGACGGCAGACCGGCTACCACGCACTGGCGCTTCGCCGCGGACATGCGCCGGCTGTACCCGGACGTTCGCCTCGACGAGGACGTACTGTTCGTCGACGACGGCGACGTGCTCACCTCGGCCGGCCTGGCCGCGGGAATCGACTTGTGCCTGCACATCATTCGCTCCGATCACGGTGCGCAGGTGGCCAACACGGTGGCTCGCTACTGCGTGGTGCCGCCGTGGCGGGAGGGCGGGCAGGCGCAGTTCATCGATCACGGGCCCACGGTCAACGACCATGCCTCGACCGCCGCCACCCGTGAGTGGGCGTTACAGCACCTCGCCGAGGAACTCACCGTGACGCGCCTGGCTGCGCACGCCCACATGAGCGCCCGCACGTTCAACCGCCGCTTCCGTGAGGAGACCGGGCAGGCGCCCGCTACCTGGGTCCGCAGCCGCAGGCTGGACCTGGCGCGCGAACTTCTGGAATCGGGGGACCTGCCGGTGGACGAGGTGGCCAGGCGTTCGGGTCTGGGCACGTCGGGCAATCTGCGTCATCACCTGCGCCGCGGGCTCGGGATGTCACCGTCGAGCTACCGCAAGGTGTACCAGGGCGCGTGAGCCGGCCGGTCGGCTGTCTACCATGACCGGCATGCCTGAGCCGCTGATCGTCTCCGTCGCTGGTCACACCCCGCAGATCGACCCGGACGCCTGGGTTGCCCCCAATGCCAGTGTGATCGGCCAGGTTTCGCTGGCCGCCGGTGCCAGCGTCTGGTACGGGGCGACGCTGCGCGCCGAGGTCGAGCCCATCGAGATCGGCGAGGGCAGCAACATCCAGGACGGGGTGACCGTCCACGTCGACCCGGGTTTCCCGTGCCGGGTTGCCACCGGGGTCACCGTCGGCCACAACGTGGTGCTGCACGGCTGCACCGTCGAGCAGGACAGCCTGGTCGGGATGGGTGCTGTGGTGCTCAACGGTGCGGTGATCGGCGCCGGTTCGCTCGTGGCCGCCGGTGCGGTGGTGCCGCAGGGCATGGTGGTGCCGCCGCGCTCACTGGTGGCCGGTGTCCCGGCCAAGGTGCGCCGCGAGCTCAACGATGACGAGGTCGGCCACAACCAGTTGAACGCCGCGGCCTACACGCATCTGACGGGTTTGCACCGCGACGCGGAGTGACCTGCCCGACGATTGCGACCGCGCCAAGCCGGGTATTAACCGCCGCGTGACTGATACGGCGAGTAAACGGATTCTGGTGATCGGTGCGAGCGGCTACGTCGGTTCGCGTCTGGTGAGTGTGCTGTTGACGGCCGGGCACCGCGTGGTGGCGGCCGGGCGCAGCCTCGACAAGCTCGCCGACTACGGCTGGTTCCACGACGTCACCGCGGTGCAACTCGACGCCGGCGACCCGCTGTCCACCAAGGCCGCGTTCGAGCAGATCGGCCCGGTCGATCTGGTGTATTACCTGGCCCACGGGATCGGGCAGTCCGGCTTCCGGGAGGCTGACTGCAAGGCCGCTGCCAACGTCGCCGCCGCGGCAAAGGAAGCCGGCGTCGAACGAATCGTGTATCTCGGCGGTTTCGTGCCGGATTCGACGAGCCTGTCGGACCATCTCGCAAGCCGGGCGGAGGTAGCTCAGGCGCTGCGCGTCGACGGCGGGCCGGAGGTGGTGTGGTTGGGCGCCGCGTTGATCATCGGCTCGGGGTCGACGTCGTTCGAGATTCTGCGCTATGTGGCCGACCGGTTCCCGGTCCTGCCCGCCCCGGCTTGGATGGCCAACCGGATCGATCCGATCTCGATCCGCGACGTACTGCACTACCTGGTGGCCGCCGGTGAATCCAAGCAGGTGCCCGCCGGCGACTACGACATCTGCGGACCGGACATCACGGCCTATCGAGACCTGGTGGCGACCTATGCCCGGCTCGCGGGCAAGCGCCGACTGACCGTGCCGATCGGTGGGCCGACGGTCGGGGTGGCGGCCCGCGTGTCGGCGGCCACCTTGCCGATTCCCGGCGGTCTGGCAACGGATGTGATCACCTCACTCGACCATCCGATGAGCGCCGCACGCGAGGGCATCCGCACCGTGGTGCCGGATCCGCCGGGCGGGCTGCTGGGTGTCGACGAGGCGATCCGACGGGCCTTGGGACCCGATGCCCTGCCGGCCGAGCGGCGGCCGGTCAGCGCACTGGCCGATCCGCACGACCTGGCCGACACCGACCCGGTGTGGGCCGGCGGTGACGCCGCGCGGATCCGGCAACTCACACCCGGCTTCGCACGGCCTGTACTCGGCCTCCTGCCCCCGATCCCCGGACCGGTCGCGGCCGTGGTGCGCTACGGCCTCGATGTGGCAGCCCGCCTGGTTCCGAGCGGGGCCTGAAGGTGGCGTGCCGGGGGTGACGACGGACGAACCGGCCGGGTTGCTGCGTCGGCGGGTCGTCGTCGGCGTGGTACTGGTTGCCGGAGCCGTTGTCCTGGCGGTGTCGCTGGGGGTCGAACCGGGTGAGAGTTCCTTCTACTGGCTGACTTTGGCTCTGGCCGGGGTCTGGACGGTGGGTGCGCTGACATCCGGTCCGTTGCACCTGGGCACCGGGCACCGGCCGGTGCTGCTCGGCACTGCGGTGGGTCTGGCCCTCGGTCTGGTGTTCGTGGTCGGCGCGCTGGTGGCCCGCCTGATCCCTGGTCTGCGCGAATATGTCACTGCGGTACTGGAATTCGCGAATCACGGCAGCCTGGTGGTGGTCGTGCTGATCACGCTGATCAACGGGGCGGCCGAGGAATTGTTCTTTCGCGGCGCGTTGTACACCGCGCTGGGTGATCATCATCCGGAGCTCATCTCCACGGTGGTCTACGTCGCCGCGGTGATGGCGTCCGGTAACCCGATGCTCGGGTTCGCCGCGATCCTGCTCGGCACGGTCTGCGCGGTTGAACGCCGAATGACCGGTGGCGTACTGGCGCCCATGCTGACCCACTTCTTCTGGGGCCTGATCATGGTGCTGGTACTGCCACCGATCTTCGGCGTCTAGCGCAGCGGGTGCGCGAGCTCGTCGCGTGGCATCCGTGCTGCGGTCACGGCCACCGCGGCCAGCACCGCGGGCAGCAGCCCGGCCACCAGGAAGATGGACTCCATCGAGACGACCTTCGACAACGGGCCGACGATCGCGAACGACAGCGGCATGAAGGCCAGCGACACGAAGAAGTCCAGGCTCGACACGCGGCCCAACATCTCCGTCGGCACCCGGCGCTGAAGCAGCGTTCCCCAGATCACCATGCCCGCACCGTCGGTGACGCCGATGCAGAACGTGGCCAACGCCATCAACGGGAACGACGAAGTGACGCCGACGACCACCAGCGGCACCGAGCCCAGGCCCCACATCAGCATCATCGTGGTCAGGTAGCGCCGCGGCATCCGGCGCGAGGACACCGTCAACGCCCCCAGGGCGCTGCCGAATCCGAAGAACGCCAGGATGAATCCGTACGCCCGCGCGCCGTCGGCGAACCGGTCCTGGGCGATGAACGGCAGCAACACCTCGATCGGCCCGAGGACGACGAGCACGAACATGCTCGCGAACAACAGCGTCGCCAGCAGCCACGGTGTTCGCACCATGAACGCGAAACCGTCACGCAGATCGCGCAATACGTGCGGGCGCTCGCCGGCATCCTGTGCCGCAACGGAGTCCACGGTGGGGCGGGTGGCGACCAGTAGGACCAGGCCCGCGCCGAACAACGCAGCCACCACGACCGCGCCCAGGGACGGGAAGGTCGCGGCGATCACCATGCCTGCCACTGCAGGCCCCACCGAACGCTGAAACACCGGCCGCACCACGCCCTCGACACCGTTGGCCGCCAACAGTTGTTCGGGCGGCAGGATGCGGGGCAGCAGCGCGCTGTAGGCCGGGAAGAAGAATGCCGCGGCGATGCCGAGAATGCCTGCGGCGACGGCCAGATGCCAGATCTTGAGCAGGCCGAGCAGGCCCAGCGTCGCGACGGTCGTGACCGTGACGAGGTTGACGGTTTCCACCGCGATGATGATCGTGCGCTGGTTGATCCGGTCGGCGGTGATCCCGCCGATGAGAACGAAGCCGACAAGGCCGACACCCATGCACGTGGCGACCAGCGACAGTGAGGTCGGATTGTTGTCGATCGCGATGACCTGCAACGCCATCACCACCGACCACATGCCCTCGGCGAAGATCGACAACGTGACCGCGGCAATCAGCAACCGATATTCGCGGATGCGGAAGGGTGCGAGCACACGCCAGCCGCCGGTCTGGTCGACCGGCGTTTGGATGTCGTGCTGCATGCTCACAACATTCGATGGTGCCTACCCGGAGTGGGTTGAGTCCAACGATTTTCGCCGGCGTGAGTCCGGCGGAGCGCTTACTGCTGGGTGAACTCCGGGCGCCGGTTCTGCTGGAACGCCTTGGTGCCCTCGCGGAAGTCGTCGGACACCAGCAGCTGCAGCTGGCCCTTGCGCTCGCGGGCGAAGGCGCCCTCGAGCTCGGTGAGCGTGGCCGCGTTGACGGCCTGCTTGGTCTCGCGCAGGGCCACCGCCGGACCGGAGCGCAGCTTGGCGACGATCTTGTCCACCGCGGCGTCGAACTCGTCGGCCGGGTACACGGCGCTGATCAGACCCCAGTCGAAGGCATCGGCGGCGCTGAGGCGGTCGGCCAGCAGCGCCAGCCGCATGGCCCGGATCCGGCCGATGTTCGCGGCGACCAGTGCCGAGGCACCGCCGTCGGGCATCAACCCGATTTTGGTGAAGGCGAGCAGGAAGAAGGCCGACTCCGAGGCCAGCACGACGTCACATGCCAGTGCCAGCGACACCCCGACGCCGGCGGCAGGCCCCTGCACGACGGCCACGACCGGCTTGGGCAGCGCCACGATCGATGCGACGGCCCGGTTGGCAGCGTCCAGCACGCCTTCGGCGTCGTGGCTCTTGGCGTTCTGGTCGTCCTCGCTGATGCCGGCGCCGGAGCTGAATCCGCGGCCCGCTCCGCCGAGGCGAACCACGCGCACCTCGGAGTCGGTGGCGGCCAGATCCATGGCGTCGGCGATCGCCACGAGCATGTCCTGCGTCAGGGAGTTGAGGCTGTCGGGCCGGTTGAGGGTCACCGACAGAACGCCGCCCTCAAGGGACACGGATACGTCTTTGACTTCGGGGTAAGCGTGGGTCGCGGTCATCTGTGCACCTTAGGTCTGGCGGGCCTGTGGCCCGCTCCGGGCGGGGGCGGCTATGGCCATACCGGGTCGAGAAGGTTATACAAGTAAGCTATGTCACCGGTCAACCGACACCCACACGCGAAGGGGCGAAAGAGCATGGCTGGACCACTGCAAGGTTTGCGCGTTGTTGAGCTGGCGGGCATCGGCCCCGGCCCGCACGCGGCAATGATCCTCGGCGATCTGGGTGCCGACGTGGTGCGCATCGAACGGCCGGGCAAGGGCACCGGTACGCCCAGCGCCGATACCATGCTGCGTAACCGCCGGTCGGTGGCTGCGGACATGAAGAGCGACGAGGGCCGTGCGCTGGTGCTCAAACTCATCGAGAAGGCCGACGTCCTGATCGAGGGCTTCCGTCCCGGCGTGACCGAGCGTCTGGGGCTGGGACCCGACGACTGCGCCAAGGTCAACGAACGGCTGATCTATGCCCGGATGACGGGCTGGGGCCAGGAAGGCCCGCGGGCCCTGCAGGCCGGCCACGACATCAACTACATCTCGCTGAACGGCCTGCTGCACGCCGTCGGTCGCAAGGGTGAGCGGCCGGTACCGCCGCTGAACCTCGCCGGTGATTTCGGCGGCGGGTCGATGTTCCTGCTCGTCGGCATCCTCTCGGCGCTGTTCGAGCGGCAGACCTCGGGCAAGGGGCAGGTAATCGATGCCGCGATGATCGACGGGTCCAGTGTGCTGATGCAGATGATGTGGAGCTTCCGCAGCCAAGGTCTGTGGTCCGACGAGCGTGGCACCAACATGCTCGACACCGGTGCTCCGTACTACGACACCTACGAGACCTCCGACGGCCGCTACATGTCGATCGGGGCGATCGAGCCGCAGTTCTACGCCGAGCTGCTCAAGGGCCTGGGTCTGGATGACGCCGACCTTCCGGACCAGAACGACATGGCGCGCTGGCCCGAGCTGCGTGAGGCGTTCACCAAGGCATTCGCCGCGCAGGACCGGGATCACTGGGCCAAGGTGTTCGCCGGTACCGATGCGTGTGCGGCTCCGGTGCTGTCCTTCGCCGAGGTGCTCACCGAACCGCACATCGCCGAGCGAAACACGTTCTTCGACGAAGGCGGCAACCTGCAGCCGATGCCGGCACCGCGGTTCTCCCGCAGCGTCCCGGCGGTGCCGACGCCACCGGGCCCGCGCGGGGCCGACACGGAAGCTGTTCTGCGGGACTGGGTTTAGTCCAACCACTGTTTGGTTCGACCATAGGGGTCGGTGGGAACGCCGGCCGGAAAGGAATGCGGTACATGGAGATCAAGGACGCGGTAGCCGTTGTCACCGGCGGTGCCTCCGGCCTCGGATTGGCCACCACCAAGCGCCTGCTGGATGCAGGTGCCCAGGTGGTCGTGATCGACCTCAAGGGTGAAGAGGTCGTGGCCGAACTGGGTGATCGGGCCAAGTTCGTCGCCACCGACGTCACCGACGAGGCGGGCGTGACCGAGGCGCTCGACGTCGCGGAATCGCTTGGCCCGGTGCGGATCAACGTCAACTGCGCGGGCATCGGCAACGCGATCAAGACCCTGAGCAAGAACGGTGCGTTTCCGCTCGACGGCTTCCGCAAGGTGGTCGAGGTCAACCTGATCGGCACGTTCAACGTGATCCGGCTGGCCGCTGAGCGCATCGCCAAGACGGAGCCGCTCAAGAATGAAGAGCGCGGCGTCATCATCAACACCGCCTCCGTGGCGGCGTTCGACGGCCAGATCGGGCAGGCCGCGTATTCGGCGTCCAAGGGCGGCGTGGTCGGCATGACCCTGCCCATCGCGCGCGACCTCTCGCGTGAGCTGATCCGCGTGTGCACCATCGCGCCGGGTCTGTTCAAGACCCCGCTGCTGGGCTCGCTGCCCGAAGAGGCGCAGAAGTCGCTGGGCCAGCAGGTGCCGCACCCGGCCCGGCTGGGCGATCCCGACGAGTACGGCGCCCTGGCCGTGCACATCATCGAAAACCCGATGCTCAACGGCGAGGTCATCCGCCTCGACGGTGCTATCCGTATGGCCCCTAGGTAAGGACTAATATGGCATTGAAGACGAAGTTCACCGAGACGTTCGGGATCGAGCATCCCATCGTGCAGGGCGGCATGCAGTGGGTCGGCCGCGCCGAACTCGTTGCGGCCGTGGCCAATGCGGGTGCGTTGGGTTTCATCACCGCGCTCACGCAGCCGACTCCGGCCGATCTGGCCAAGGAGATCGAGCGGTGTCGTGAGCTCACCGACAAGCCGTTCGGTGTGAACCTGACCATCCTGCCGACCATCAACCCGCCGCCATACGACGAGTACCGCCAGGTGATCGTCGACTCCGGCATCAAGATCGTCGAGACCGCGGGCTCCAACCCGGCGCCGCACCTGCCGATGTTCCACGACAACGGCATCAAGGTGCTGCACAAGTGCACCTCGGTGCGCCACGCGGTCAAGGCGCAGAGCCTGGGTGTGGACGGCATCAGCATCGACGGGTTCGAGTGCGCCGGTCACCCCGGCGAGGACGACATCCCGGGCCTGGTGCTGATCCCGGCGGCGTCGGCCAAGATCGACATCCCGATGATCGCCTCGGGCGGTTTCGCCGATGCGCGTGGTCTGGTGGCCGCACTGGCGCTGGGCGCCGACGGCATCAACATGGGTTCGCGGTTCATGTGCACCGCGGAATCGGCGATTCATCAGAAGGTCAAGGAAGCGATCGTGGCGGGCACCGAGCTCGACACCGAGCTGATCTTCCGCAGCCTGGGCAACACCGCGCGGGTGGCGAGCAATACGGTCTCGCGTGAGGTGGTGCAGATTCTCAAAGATGGCGGCCAGTTCGAGGACGTCAAGGATCTGGTGGCCGGCAAACGCGGCGTGAAGGTCTATGAGATCGGTGATCTCGACGCAGGCATCTGGTCGGTCGGAACCTCGATGGGTCTGATCAACGACATTCCCACCTGCGGCGAACTCGTCTCGCGGATGGTGTCGGAGGCCGAGGAGCTGATCAGTGGGCGCCTGGCGAACATGATCGGCGCGGACGAAGCCGAGCCGGAGAAAGAAGCAGTCCTCGCCTGAGACGAGGACTGCGGCCCGTTACGGGCAAACTCAGCATGGGAAACGCGCGCCGTGAGGCGCGCGTTTTCTCATACTGCGGTGGGCAGCTCCTGGTAGTCGTCAAACTGCTCCGAGGTGTCGCCCTCGACGAGGAAATCGCCGTGGTAGAGGGCCTCGAAGTCGACCTTGATGACATCTGCACTGGTGTCGTCGATCCACATGACACTGAGCGTATGGGTCACTATTAAGGAATCTTTGAGTCACGGTTCGGAAAATGGTGGCAATCCTACTTTTGGGTAGGTTTCTGGCGAGTAGCTCCGACCGGCGGGCGTGCGCGGCTGTGACGATGGCCGCGGGGGCGTGGCGGCGGAGTGGTTGCCGCCGATTTCTACGCAAGGGTCGCTTGGGCGCGCTGGCCGCAGCCCGGGTGTAGAAAACCGGCCGGCGATCAAGCGCGAAAATGTGATCAGGCACCCGGCTTGGTGAAGTGGATCGGATTGCCGGGGTTCAGCGCGATCCAGGTCACCACCGCGGCGACGACGCCGATCACCACGAGACCCACGGATGACCGGGCCGACACCCGGGAGCGGCCGAACACCCGGTGATCGACCGAGAACGCGCCGGCGCCGGTGAACAGCAGCGCGACGGCGGCGAATGCGGCCAGGAACGGAACGTTGAACGGCTGGGACCAGAAGGCGTCGGCCGAGACGTTCACCGCCCAGGCGTCGACCATTGCACCGATCACCGCGCAGGCGGCCAACGGGGTGAGGATGCCCAGGAGCAGGCCGATGCCGCCGAGGGTTTCGGCCGCCGTGACCATGAACGCGCCGAATGCGGGTAACCGCCAACCGGCGGATTCCATGAATTCGACGGTGGTGCCGAAGTCGAATGCCTTGATCAGGCCGGCCTGCAGCATGGTCGCGCCGGTGGCGATGCGCAGGATGAGCAATCCGGTGTCGGTCATGCCGGTAGTCGTGGTTCCGGGGTCGCTGGTGATCGTCATGCCTTATTAGACGCACCGAACCCGCCGAATTCATCGCGTACGAGGGAGTTGAACTCTTCGGCGCCGGTCGCCGTATGTAGAGCGAGGCCCACGTTGACGCTGGAAACTTACCGTTGTTAACTTAACGGCGGTATTCATCGGGGGAAGGACACGCAGTGCTGCACCGAATCGCCCATCTGGCCCTCGCCGCACCGCGGCGGGTACTTGTCGTGGCCGCACTGGCGATGGTCGCCGCAGGCATCTTCGGCATCCCGGTCGCCAAGAGCCTGTCAGCCGGCGGATTCCAGGACCCGACCTCGGAATCGGCACGGGCCACGCAGCTGCTGTCGGACAAGTTCGCCCGCGGCGACATGCAGTTGGTCATCAGCGTCACCGACGACAACGCCGGCGCCCAGAGCCCCGCCGCACGAGCTGCAGGCGCGGACATCGCCGCCCAGCTCAAAGCATCGCCATTCGTGACCGAGGTCAGCTCGGCATGGACCGTGCCCGCACCGGCGGCGGCCACGCTCATCAGTAAGGACGGCAAGACCGGTCTGATCCTGGCCGGCATCACCGGCGGGGAGAGCGGCGCACAGAAACACGCCAAGGAGCTCACCGATCAACTCGTGCACGACCGCGACGGCGTCACCGTGCGCGCCGGCGGCGAGGCGATGATCTATGTCCAGATCAACGGGCAGAGCGAAAAAGACCTCTTGATGATGGAATCCATCGCGATCCCGTTGAGCTTCCTGGTGCTGGTGTGGGTGTTCGGTGGATTGCTCGCCGCGGCATTGCCGCTGGCCGTCGGGGGCTTCGCCATCCTGGGATCGCTGGCGGTGCTGCGCGGGTTCACCATGGTCACCGACGTCTCGATCTTCGCGCTCAACCTCACCGTCGCCATGGGCCTGGCGTTGGCCATCGATTACACCCTGCTGATCGTCAGCCGCTACCGCGACGAACTCGCCGAGGGCGTCGACCCGGACCGGGCGTTGGTGCGCACCATGGTGACGGCCGGACGCACGGTGCTGTTCTCGGCGATGACGGTGGCGTTGTCGATGGTGGCGATGGTGCTGTTCCCGATGTACTTCCTCAAGTCCTTCGCGTACGCGGGCATCGCGGTGGTGGCGCTCGCGGCATTCGCGGCCATTGTGGTGGCCCCGGCCGCCATCGCGCTGTTGGGTGACCGCCTGGACGCCTACGACGTGCGCCGGTTCATCCGCCGCGTCCTGGGCCGGCCGGAGCCCGTGCGTAAGCCCGTGGAGCAGACGTTCTGGTACCGCATGACCAAGCGCGTCATGCGCCGGTCGGTTCCGGTCGGGCTCGCCGTGATCGCGCTGCTGCTCATGCTGGGCGCCCCGTTCCTCGGCATCAAATGGGGATTCCCCGACGACCGGGTGCTGCCGTCGTCGGCGTCGTCCCGTCAACTCGGCGACGAACTGCGCAACGACTTCGCCGTCGACTCGTCGACCGCCGTCACCGTGGTGCTGCCCGACGTGACCCGGCTGGCACCCGCCGAACTCGACCGCTATGCCGGCGATCTGTCCCGCGCCGCCGACGGGGTTTCCGTGTCCGCGCCCGGGGGCACCTTCGTCGACGGGCGCCGGGTCGGGCCGCCGACGTCGGGAACCGGAATAGCCGACGGCAGTGCCTATCTCACCGTCGGCAGCCATGTCCCGCTGTTCAGCGACGCCTCTGAGGCCCAGCTCGACGCGTTGCACGCCGTGCCTGCGCCGGCCGAGGTGCAGTTCACCGGGCTCGCGCAGGTCAACCGGGACAGCTCACACGCGATCACCTCCCGGTTGCCGCTGGTGCTGGGCATCATCGCCGCGATCACTTTCGTGTTGTTGTTCCTGCTCACCGGCAGCGTGGTGCTGCCGTTGAAAGCGTTGGTGCTCAACGTGTTGTCGCTGTCGGCGGCGTTCGGTGCGTTGGTGTGGATCTTCCAGGACGGACACCTGGGCGCGCTCGGGACGACATCGACGGGCACCTTGGTGGCCAACCTGCCGGTGTTGTTGTTCTGCATCGCATTCGGGTTGTCGATGGACTACGAGGTGTTCCTGGTCTCGCGCATCCGCGAATACTGGCTCGAATCCGGCCAGACCCGAGAGGATAACGACGAGAGCGTCGCGCTCGGGCTGGCCCGCACCGGCCGGGTGGTGACGGCAGCGGCACTGCTGATGTCGATCTCGTTCGCGGCGCTGATCGCCGCTCAGGTCGCCTTCATGCGGATGTTCGGCCTCGGCCTGACCATCGCGGTACTCGTCGACGCCACCTTGGTGCGCATGTTGTTGGTGCCGGCCTTCATGCACCTGATGGGACAGTGGAACTGGTGGGCGCCCGCACCGTTGGCTCGGCTGCACAAGCGAATCGGGATCAGTGAGTCGGGACCGGCCGAGTCGGACGCCATCGGAGCCGGCGATGCTCCCACGGACCGGGACAAGCGTGAGCCGGCCGATGCCTGCGTGAAGGACGCTGGTTAGCGTGGTCATGCAATCGCGCAAGCGGCGCCGCGCCCCTCGTGGCTCCGGGGAGCTGCTGCGCGATGAGATCCTCGACGCCACAACCGAACTACTGCTGGAAACCGGTCATGCCAAGGCCGTCTCGATCCGGTCGGTCGCTCAGCAGGTCGGGGTCACACCGCCGTCGATCTACCTGCACTTCGAGGACAAGGACGCGCTGCTGGATGCAGTGTGTTCGCGGTATTTCGAGAAACTCGACGAGGAGATGCAGCGCGCCGCCGCCGACCACGACTCGACCATCGAGGTGTTACGAGCGCAGGGACACGCCTACGTGAACTTCGCGCGACGCACACCCGAGTTGTACCGGCTGGCGACCATGGGTGAGGGCAGGCCCGGCAGTGACGTCGACGTCGCACTCAACAGCTCTGCGTTCCAACACATGCGCGCTGCCATGGAGGCGCTGATCGCCGAGGGCGTGTATCCGCCCGGCGACCCCACGATACTGGCGTTGGAACTGTGGACCGCGGCGCACGGGGTTGCCGCGATCCTGATCTCCAAGCCGTATCTGCCGTGGGGAGATGTCGAGGAATTCACCGACCGCGTGCTACGTGCGGTGTCCACCGGCCAGATCGTCTCGGGGATCATCGGAACCGACCTCGCACCTGCCGAAGCAATCGCACGGTTGCAGGGCTTGGCCAGTGAACCCGCCGACCAAGGCGCCGACGAAGGGTAGAAGCCGTGACTGACAAGACCGTCGACAATCCGTTCTTCGCCCGGGTGTGGAAGACGCTGTCGAGTTCGGAGCCCAAGGCACTGCGCCGGCTGCGCGGTGACAACCTCGCCGGACTCAGCGGCCGGGTGCTGGAGATCGGTGCGGGTACCGGGACGAACTTTGCCTTCTATCCGTCGACGGTGACCGAGGTGGTCGCCATCGAGCCCGAACGTCACCTTGCCGAAGTGGCCCGCAGCGCGGCGACGCGGGCGCCGGTGCCAGTGACCGTCACCAGCGACACCGCCGAGAAGTTCAGCAGCGCAGAGCCGTTCGACGCGGTGGTCTGCTCACTGGTGCTGTGCTCGATCGATCAACCCGATACGGTGCTGCGCCAGCTGTTTTCGATTGTCCGGCCAGGTGGCGAACTGCGGTACCTGGAGCATGTCGCCGGTCTCGGCTGGCGGGCCGGAATGCAGCGCGTGGCCGATGCCACCGTGTGGCCGCGGTTGTTCGGCAATTGCCACACCCACCGGCACACCGAGCAGGCGATCGCCGACAGTGGATTCCAGGTTGAGACTGCGCACCGTGAGATGGCGATGCCGGCCTGGGTGCCGCTGCCGGTGACGGAGTTCGCGATCGGGCGTGCGGTCAGGCCGGCCTAGCCGGCGTCGCGAGTACCGAGGAGCGTCGGCAACCGCTGCAGCAGATTCGGCAGGGAGCCGCCCGCGGTCTCGCGGAGTGAGAGCGTCGCGCTGTCCGACAGCGGGGTGCGTTCCGGATTGACCTCGACCACCACGGTGCCTGCGGCGACGGCGGCTTCGGCCAGTCCCGCCGCGGGATAGACGATCGAGCTGGTGCCCACCACGATCACCACATCGGCGTTGCTGACGGCCAGCACCGACCGTTGCCAGGCATCGTCGGGCAGCGGCTCGCCGAACCACACGACGCTCGGCCGGATCAGGCCGCCGCACGGGCAAACCGGAGGTTCGATCGTCTCGACCGGCTCAGGCATCTCGGGCAGCTCGCCCTCGAACTTCGAACCACATGCGTCGCAACGGAACTCGAACAAGTTGCCGTGTAGGTGGTAGACGTTCGTACTGCCGGCCCGCTCGTGCAGGTTGTCGACGTTCTGGGTGATGACGTGGACGTCGGCGAAGTCCTGCCAGGCGGCCACGGCCCGATGTCCGTCGTTGGGCTGCACGTGGGACATCATGTAGTGGCGCCACAGATACCAGGCCCAGACTTTCTCCGGGTGCCGCTGCCAGCCTTCGATGCTGGAGATCTCGTAGGGGTCCACCTTTGCCCACAGGCCCGTTTCGACGTCGCGGAACGTTGGTACACCGCTCTCCGCCGAGATTCCGGCACCACTGAGGACAGTCACTTGCACATCACCAACGTAGTCGGTTTGGGTGATACTTGAGCACGTGGTTGAGTTGGGGGATTGGGTTCTGATTGATTCGAGCGCGGAAAAGCCGCTGTTCGATCAACTCCGGATCCAGATTATCGAGGGCATCCGGCAGGGGCGCCTGACGCCGGGTACCCGGTTACCGACGGTGCGTGAGCTGGCGGCGAAGGTCGGGCTTGCGGTGAACACCGTGGCCAGGGCCTATCGCGAGTTGGAGTCGGCGGGGGTGTTGGAGACCCGGGGGCGGTACGGCACCTTCGTCGCACGGGCCGATCCGGCCGATGCCGCGATGGCCGCCGCCGCGCATTCGTTCGCCGAGGCCGCCCATGCGCTGGGGATCGGCAAGGCCGACGCCCTGCGTTATCTGGACAGCGCGTTCGACTGATCCGGGCTGGCTCAGCCGGTCCGGATGCCGTGCCAGCGGTGCACATCCAGGGCGACGGCTACCGCGACACTGTTTTCGGCGAGCGGGCGGGGCAGGAGCTGGTCGGCGCGAGCCAGTCGTCGCAGCAGCGTGTTGCGGTGGAGGTACAACCGTGCCGCGGCGCGTGAGGCGTTGCACTGTTCGTCGACGAATACCCTTACCGTTTCCTGTAATTCAGGGTCGGCGGTCTCAAGATCGCCGAGATTGCGGCTGACGAACTCGGCGGCACGATCGGGGTCGGCGGTGGCCAGTGCGACGAGTTCGACGTCGGCGAACTTTGCGATCTGCTGTGTGGAGTGCAGCCGGGCCATCATCTGCTGTGTGGTGATCGCGTCGAAGTGGCTGCGCCGGAACCCATCCAGACCGTCGGACGGCGGGCCGATGGCGATCCGGACGCCGTCCAACTCTGCGGCGACGCGGGTGAGTGCTTGGAAGCCGTGCTGAATGTCGGCGCCCCCTGCGGCCCACACCCAGCGGGTGGCGGTGCTGGCCAGCACGCTCAACGGTCGCGGATCGCCGCAGTCCTGGCCGAATGCCTCGGCGGCCCGGTCCAATCCGGACAGGTCGCCCGCCGGGTCCTCGCTCCAGATCACTGCCGCGGTGTGCGTTCCGGTGAGCGCGTGGCCCAGGCGCGCCTCGGCGCGCTGCCGGGGGATCGGGGCGCCCTCCAGCAGGAGCGCGACGGTCTCGCGCCGTTCGGCATGGGTGCCGCGGGTCAGGTCATCGCGTTCCAGGTCGATCTGGGCAGCGATCCCGGCCAGCGTGGCGTCGACGAACGCACTGATGGACTGCGAGCACACGTCGAGCATCTCGTGTAGTTCGCCGGGGTCGGACGTGAGCTCGAAGGCGATCTCCATGAGCCGGCGCCATGCCACACCCTCGCCGACCCGATACGCATCCAGGGGGAACTCGCTGACGCCGCGGCGCACCAGTTCCCGCGCGATGCTGAGTGGCTCCGGACCGGTATTCGGCGGCACCGGAGCACCTGGATCGCGCACATTCGCCGTGCCCCAGAAGAACAGGTTGGCGTGGTTACTGCGGACGACCGCGCCGGCGAGCTCGGGGTCGGACGCGATTGCCGGGCTGGCGGCCAACACTGCGGCATCGAATTCGTCGAGCCATTCCTGGCGGGGGTTGAGCACAATCTGTGCGCATTGCCGGATCAGGTCCTGCACCCGAGGTGACGGTGGCTTCCACGCCATCACCCCAGCGTAGAACTGTGGTGCAAACTGCACCATAGGATGCCGAAGATTTGGAACTTCCGACCTTGGGTGACGATCGGCTGACCGCAACCATTGAGACATGAACCACACCGAACACGTCGACGTACTCATCATCGGCGCCGGAATCTCCGGCATCGGTGCCGCCTACTACCTGCAGCGCGAACACCCGGGCCGCAGCTACACGATCCTCGAGGCCCGTGGCGCTACCGGCGGCACGTGGGACCTGTTCCGTTACCCGGGCATTCGGTCGGACTCCGACCTGCACACCTTCGGGTACGAATTCAAACCGTGGCGCGACGAGCATGCCATCGCGACCGCCGACAAGATCCTGGCCTACCTGCGCGAGACGGTGTCGGAGAACGGCATCGACCGCCACGTCCGGCTTCATCACAAGGTGCTCGGCGCGGCCTGGGACTCCGCGACTGCCGCCTGGACCGTGGACATCGAGCGGACCGGCAGTGACGGCGCGGATCCCGAACTCGTGCAGATCTCGGCGAACTGGTTGTTCTGCGGTGGCGGGTACTACCGCTACGACCAGGGCTACACCCCGACCTTCGAAGGTCAGGACCGGTTCACCGGACGAATCGTGCATCCGCAGCACTGGCCGGAGGATCTCGACTACACCGGCAAGAAGGTCGTCGTGATCGGCAGCGGTGCCACCGCGGTGACGCTGGTGCCGTCGATGGCGCCGACCGCCGGGCACGTCACGATGCTGCAGCGCTCACCCACCTACGTGCTTCCCGTCCCGGCCAAGGACGCCTTCGCCAACACCGCCAGGCGGCTGCTGGGCGACCGCCTCGGGTATGCCGCGGCCCGGCGCAAGAACATCATCAAGCAGCGCTCCGTCTACGTGCTGTGCCAGAAGTACCCGACGGCCGCCCGGTGGCTGATCCAGAAGGTCAACGCCGCCAAGCTGCCCAAGGGCTACCCCGTCGACGAGCACTTCGCGCCCCACTACAACCCGTGGGACCAGCGGTTGTGCGCCGTACCCGACGGCGACCTTTTCGAGGCCATCAGCAACGGCAGCGCCTCGGTGGTCACCGACCGCATCGCGACGTTCACCGAGAACGGAATCCTGCTGGAGTCCGGCCGTGAGCTTGACGCCGACATCATCGTCACCGCAACGGGTCTCAACATCCAGCTGTTCGGCGGGATGTCGCTGACCGTCGATGGCGCACCGGTGGACCTCGCCGACACGGTCGCCTACAAGGGCATCATGCTCTCGGGCGTGCCGAACTTCGCCTTCGCCTTCGGCTACACCAACTCGTCATGGACGCTCAAGGTCGGGTTGCTCTGCGAGCACTTCTGCCGGTTGTTGAAGCACATGGACGACAACGGTTTCGACGTCGTCCGGCCGGAGTTCGCCGGCGGTCAGACCCGCCCCCTCCTGGATTTCGGGGCCGGGTACGTGCAGCGTGCCATCGACGAGATTCCCCGTCAGGGGGTTGACGGACCGTGGCAGATGACCATGAACTACACGTTGGATGCCGAGACGTTGCGCAACGGACCCGTCGAGGACCCTCACCTCAGGTTCGAAAAGTCCTTGGTGGCCGTCTAGTTCGGCGGACTAGCCGAACTCCAGCAGACCTACCACCGGGCGGACGGGGTCGAAGATCGGCAGGTGGTAGGTCCGCAACAGGGCGTTGAAGATCGCGCCGCGGCCGGGTGGCATCGGCAGATCGCGAACCGCCCGTACTCCGGGGACGGTGTTGACCAGATCGGCGAGCTCGCCCGGGGACAGGCTGAACGGCATGGGCGGCACCCGATAGCGCATCGAGGTCGGCATCCCTTTGCGGGTGAGAAACGCGAAGAACGCCGGAGGCAGGTCGAACATCATCTGTCCGCCCGGAAAGCGCTGCGCGCAGGCACGGATCAGTGACATGGACTCCTCTGGCTGCAGATACATCAGGAGGCCCTCGGCGGTGATGAACACGCCGTGATCGGTGTCGACGTGGTCCATCCAGCTGAAGTCCAGTGCCGACTGGGCGCGCTGCGTGACGCGGTCGGGCTTGGGCAGCAGCTTGTTGCGGAGCTCGATCATCGGCTCCAAATCGACTGACATCCAGCGGAACTCATGTCCCACGCCGGCGGCGTCCAGGCGGTAGAAGCTGGTCTGCAACCCCTCGGCCAACGCCACCACGGTGGCCTTCGGATGCTCGCGAAGATAGTCGCCGGTGATCCGGTCGAACAGCAGTGAACGCAGGGCCATGTCCTGGCGGCGGGTATAGCCGAACTTGGCGAAATCAAAATCGATCGAGTCGACCAGTTGCAGCGCCACCGGATCGTCGATCAGACCGTCCGGGCGGCGTGCCTCGTGCGCGCGCACCTGCAGGGTCAGCAGTGCCGTCTCGGAGACACCGGTGAGCGCACTGCCACTGACCTTCTCTGAGCCACCCGTCATGGCGCGAATGTACCCGCGTTCCGCCGGCCGGTGCCAACCTCGTCGATCGCACGCGCAAAGATGCTCTCAAAGGGTGATTCGGTTCAGCTGGAAGGAGTCCGCCGTGCCACGCTTCGCGGCCAATCTCTCCATGATGTACCCCGAACACGCCTTCCTCGACCGGTTCGCCGCCGCGGCGGCCGACGGGTTCACCGCGGTGGAATTCCTCTTCCCGTACGAGTACCCGGCCGAGCAGCTGCGCGTTCGCCTCGATGCCTGCGGTCTGGAGCAGGCGTTGTTCAACGCTCCTCCCGGCGATTACACGGCGGGGGAACGCGGCACCGCCTCCCTGCCCGGCCGCGAGGCCGAGTTCAGGGATGGATTCGTCCGCGCACTGGGCTACGCCGAGGCGCTGAATTGCCCACGGGTGCACGTGATGGCCGGCGTTGTCCCGACCGGTGCCGGGCGCGAGGAGCGGCTGGCCGTGTACCGCGACAACCTCACCTGGGCCGCCGATCAGGCCGCCGGCCTCGGCGTCGACGTGCTGATCGAACCGATCAACCAGCGCGACATGCCCGGCTATCTGCTGAGCCGGCAGGACGAGGCGCACCGCATTGTGGGCGGTATCGGGGCGCCGAACCTCAAGGTGCAACTCGACCTGTACCACTGCCAGATCACCGAAGGTGACGTGACGGTCCGGCTGCGGTCGGACATTCCGACCGGTCACGTCGGGCACCTGCAGATCGCCGGAGTTCCCGATCGTCACGAACCCGACAGCGGCGAACTGGCGATCGACTACCTGCTCGCCGTCATCGACGAGACCGGTTACGACGGTTGGGTGGGCTGTGAGTACCGTCCCGCCGCCGGCACGAGCGCAGGGTTGGGGTGGCTGCGAAGAGCGCGCGGGTGACGGCTCAGCGCAGCACCTTGTCCAGGGTCCGTAGATTTCTGGTGGTGGTGCAGGATTTGTAGCGCTTCTTGCCCATGGTCTTGCCGATCGCGCTGTCGAGCGTCGCGGCTCGGGGCACCTGCCAATAGAGCACCCCGTCGCCGCGTTGCACCTTTTCGTCGTCGCCCGGGGTCAGCGCCGCGAGCTCGTCGAGCAGGTTGTCGTCACTCACGAACGTGACATACGAGTGGTGGTCGGGGACTTCCCGCGCGAACGGATAATCGGCGGAGATCTTCTGCAGCGTGGAGATGTCGTACACCAACACCCATGCCTCGTAGCCGAAGGCGTCGCGCAGTGCCTTCTCGGCGGTGGTGCGGACCTTCGGGGCCTTGGAAGTGCTGTCCAGCAAGACATTTCCGCTTGCCAGAATCGTCTTGACCTCGGTGAATCCGGCTGCCTCCATGGCTTTGGCCACGTCGGCCATCTTGAGATTCACGCCTCCCACGTTGATGCCGCGCAGGAACGCGATGTAGCCCGTCACCGCTCCAGCCTAACCAGTCACTTCACCGGCAGTTGGTCCAATTCGGCCTTCGAGGTGGCGGTGATGAGGTGGAGCACCCGCCGGAAGCTGGGGGATCGCGTCGACACGATCGACGTGTGATTCTCACCCGGGAGCAGTTCGACGCTGGCCCGGCCGCCGCGCTTCTTGAGCGCTGCGACATAGCGCTGCGAATTGGCCGGTGCCACAACGGTGTCGAGGGTTCCGTGCACCGCGATCACCGGCACGCTCGGGTCGAGGTTCTGGATCGGATCGACCGAGGCGTACCGCTGCGGCACCTCTGCCGGGCGGCCGCCGAGCACTGCGACGATGCGTTTGTCGCCGTGGTCGGCGGCGTAGACCATGTCGAGCGGACCGGCCAGCGAGATGACCCTGGTCGGCCGGAACCGGGGCCGGGATCCGACCTCGTCACCGCGCAGGTCCTGGCGGGTGCTGGCCCATACCGCCAATTGGGCTCCTGCACTGTGGCCCACGACCAGCGCGTCGTCGATGGCCAGCTGCGGATACTGCAGGGCCACCTCGGCGACATAGTCCATGGCGCCGGCCACGTCGTCGAACGTGGTCGGCCACCCACCGCCCGACCCCATCCTGCGGTACTCGATGTTGTAGACCGCCATGCCGCGGCTACTGAGCTCGCGGGCCAGGCCCTGGAACACCCCCGCGCCCATCGTGCTCTGCCACCCGCCGCCGTGGATCAGCACCACCAGCGGGACCGAATTGAACGCATGCCTGCCGGCGGGCAGGTAGAGATCTGCCCAGTTCTGGTCGGGGTACCGGTCGGTGGGCCGGGCGTCGGACCGGTAGTGGACGCGGGTGACAGTCACGTCGTGCAGGGTGAGGGCCTCGGGGACCACCGCGACCGCAGCGGACCTCTTTTCCGTTTTCGCCTCGGTTGTGCAGGACGGCGTGACACCGACGACGAGCAAAGCGGTGAGCGCGATCAGCGCCCGCCGGTACCGCCGGCGATGCAGTCCTGGAATCAGCACAGTCGTCTCTTTCTCGATCCCTCGGGTCAGAAGTCCAGTGCCGTGATGGACGGTCTGATGCGGTGGATCGCGCCGATCCGGTCCAGCCACGGCTCGGCCGCCAGCTTGAACAGGCCGCGCCCGGCCTGCATGGGCACGTCCCGAGCCGACCTCACCCCGGCGATGGCTCCCGGTCCCGTCCCAGCCATGGCCAGGCCCTCTTCGGCGGTCAGCGCGAACGGCATCGGCGGCGCGATGTAGCGGTCGGACAGGTGCAGACCCTTGATGGTGCGCCGGCTCGCCCAGTGCGGGATCGAGTCGAACACCATCCGCCCGCCGGGGAACCGTGCCGCGCAGTCGGCGATCAGGCTGCGCACGTCGTCGGGTTCCAGGTACATCAGAAGTCCCTCGGCGGTGATGAACACACCGTTGGTGGCGTCGACGTGGTCCATCCAACTGCGGTCGAGTGCCGACTGGGCCAGGGCGACGATGCGGTCGTCATGAGGCAATAGTTTGTCCCGGATCGCGACCACAGGCGGTAGATCGACTGAATACCAGGTCAATTCGTCAGCCACCCCGGCCTGATCGAGGCGCCAGAAGCTGGTCTGCAGACCCTCGGCCAATGCCACCACCGCGGCCTTCGGATGCGACGAGAGGTAGTCGCGGGTCTCGACGTCGAAGGTGCGGGCCCGCAGCGCATGGGCTTGGGTGGGCCTGCCGAACTTGCGGTAGTCGTAGTCGATGGAGTCACGAAGGGCCACGGCCCACGGGTCGCGGATCACGCCGTCGGAACGTCTGGCCTCGAGACCGCGGTTGCTCAGGGTCCACAGCGACGTCGCCGAGACGCCGTCGAGGGTGTTGCCGTCAATCACGCTCATCGAACCGATGGTAAAGACGTACGCTCGTCACATGGGGCGCCAGGTTTTCGACGACAAGCTTTTGGCCTTGATCGGCGGCAACTCGATGGGAGTTCTCGCGACGATCAAGCAGGACGGTCGTCCGCAACTGTCGAATGTCTCCTACTACTTCGACCCGCGGGCAGTGCAGATCCAGGTGTCCATCACCGAGCCGCGGGCCAAGACCCGCAACCTGCGACGTGATCCTCGGGCATCCGTCCATGTCAGCTCCGACGACGGCTGGTCGTATGCGGTTGCCGAGGGCGACGCGATCCTCACCCCGCCCGCCGCCGCGCCCGACGACGATACGGTCGAGGGGCTGATTGCCTTGTACCGCAACATCGCCGGAGAGCATCCCGACTGGGACGATTACCGGCGCGCCATGGTCGACGATCGCCGCGTGTTGCTGACCCTGCCGATCACGCACGTGTACGGGATGCCGCCGGGCCGTCGGTAATACGCGTGACTATGGACTCGGAGTCGGACTACGCTGCGGCGTATGGCTGACGACACACCGGAAGACGACAACAAGCGCAAATTCCGGGAGGCCCTGGAGCGCAAGAAGGCGCAGTCGTCTGGGGGCGCTGCGCACAAGGACGGCGGGCGTGACAAATCGCGGGCACATGGCCCGGTCGAGAACCGGCGGGAATTCCGCCGCAAGAGCGGGTAGATACAGGTTCGTCAACGCCGAGTGTGCGTACAGATCGCTATTCCGTGGAAATTCGCGATCTGTACGCACACTCGACGTGTTAGTCGCGGGCCAGCGCCCGGGCCGCCACGAGGGCGGCCAACATGACCGCCACGCAGTACACGCCCTGATCTTTCAGGCCCCAAGCGACCGAGGTCAGTGTCGCCGCACCGGCCAGGCACAGCAGCAGCCCCACCGTGGCGCTGCGGATGCCGGTGTCGGCCACCGCGCCACCGTCCCACAGTGGCAGCGGCGAGTTCTCCAGCGGTCGCAGCGCGACGAAGGCGACCGCGACCAGTCCGGCCATCACGGCCAACTGCAGCACTGACAGCGCGATGAAGCCGGGGGCAGACGGGTCGATGCGGTCGAGCCCAAGGTAGTCGAACACCAGGTGCAGGCCCAGCAGCAGCGGCATGTGCCACAGGTACAGCGTCATCGCACCGGAGTTGCCGATCGCGGTCAGCCACCACACCCGCGGCCGCTGGGCCCACCGGTTGATGGCGGGGGCGGCGGCAATCGCGAACGCGCACATCATGATTGCGTGGCCGGCCAGCAGCAGCGACGGCGGCGTCATGTTCTTCAGGTGCTGGGTCTCGATGCCGACCAGGCTCAGCTCGTAGGGGCCGAAGTACAGCAATGCCAGGTTCACCCCGAGCATGCCGATCCCGATCTTCAGCGCGGCACTGCTGGACAGCAGGTGGCGACGGTAGGCCACACCGAACACTCCGGGGATCAACCACACCACGGTGTTGAGGTAGCCGAGTGTGGCGTAGCCGTCCATGTTTATCCGGACCATGTCGATCACGGCGATGAACGCATATGTGCCGATGATCACGCAGGCCATCTGCCCGGTGGTGGTGATACGGGCCAGCATCGGTATCGCCGCCAGCACCAGGACATAGGCGCCCAGGAACCACAGCAGCTGGATGGAGATCCCGGCGATGGGCTCGTAGACGTGCTCGGGGAGCACGAACCGCAACACCGCCAGGGCCGCGGTCCAGAAAGCCAGGTAGTAGAACACCGGCCGGTACAGCCGGGTGCAGCGTCGCAGCAGCCACCCGCCCCACGAGGAGCCCGGCTTCCAGGACTGCACCGAAGCGGCCACGCCGGCGAAGAAGAACAACGGCATGATCTGGAACACCCAGGTCAGCGCCTGAAACACGACGGACGCGGTGAGCAGGTTGCTCCAGATGAACACGTCGGCACGGATCGTGCTGGTCGCCATCATCGTGTGGCCGAACACCACACCGACCAGGGACACGATCCGGATGACGTCGATGGCGCGGTCCCGGTCCGGTGGGGTCTGCGCCTCGACCTCGGCGGGCGAGGGAAACAGCCCGGCTTTCGCGGGGGCATTCTTGGCAGCTGTGTCAGCAGCAACGGTCATGGCTAGAACGCTATGGCCCCACGGCTGCGTAGTCCCTAGGTAGAAGCACTCAACTTCGCTCTGGCCTCCGCGAACAGGATCGCGGTCAGACAGACCGCGGCCAGCACCGCGACCGTGATCGCGAAAGTGATGCCGGCGGTCCGCAGGCCCAGTGATTGAGCGGCCAGGCCCTCGCCGATTACCGGAAGCGAGATGGCGACATAGGCGACGACGAAGTAGGTGGAGCTGACCTCGGCGCGACGCTGGGCCGGGGCGCGCTCGACGACCGCGGCCAGGCCCCGGCTGAAGCTCATGCCCTGGCCGATGCCGGATACCACCGCGGCTGTGATCAGGCCGGGCAGCGAGGAAAAATACAGTGCCGCAGTCAGAATCATCATGCCCACCATCAGCAGTCCGCAGCCGACCGCCACCGCCCGCTCGGCGGCCATTCGATTCGCTGCCACCTGGGTCAGGGCCGAGGCCGCGAAGATCGAGCAGGCGATCGCGCCCGCCACCGCGTGGTTGCCGATGCCGATGACGTTCGACAGGAACGACGGCGCGACCGCGGTGAACAGTCCGGTCACCGCGAATCCGGCGAAGGCGGCGAGTGCGGCGATGACGAAGACGGTCCGGACCTCGGTGGGTACGGACAGCCGCTGCAACCCGATCCTCCCGGTGCGCGCCGACGTCTCCGGCACAACGAGCACCGCGATCCCGGCCAGGACAGCAAGGCCGATGTGAATCAGGAACGGCAGCAGAAGGGGTTGGGGTGCGTACTGCACCAGTAGACCGGCCAGCAGCGGGCCGGCGCCCAAGCCGCCGATGTTGGCCACTGTCGCCACCGCCGCGGCCCTGGATTCCCAGGCCTGCGGGGCGGCCTCGATGACGGCCGCCGTGGCCGTTCCGGTGAAGAGACCCGCCGACAGACCGGACAGCACCCGACCGATCAGCAGCAGCGGCACCGAATCGGCGAACAGGAACACCACGGCGCTGACCAGGGCCGCCGCCACGCCGGCCAGCAGCATGGGCCGCCGGCCCACGGCATCCGACCAGCGGCCGAACACCAGCAGCGCGAACAACACACCGCCGGCGTAGGTGGCATAGATGACCGTCGTGGTCAGCACCGCGAAATGCATGCGGTCGGCGTACAGCGCGTACATCGGGGTGGGCAGCGTGGTGCCCACCATGATCGCGGCGAACGCGTACGCGAGGAGAGGAAAGGAGAGGCGGCGCACGCTGAATGGTAGCGGCGCTACCTAACGTTTGTATTCCGCTTATTCCGCCGAAACGGCATTCCAGCAGGCTGCTACTCGCAGTTTCTCTGCTGGAATGCCGTTTCGGCGGAGTGGCGTCTAGTGCGCGACCGCCTTCTCGGCGCCGACGCCGGTCAGCGACCGGACCTCCATCTCGGCGTTGAGTTCGGGGTTCCCGGTGTCGGGCGACGTGAGCGTGCCGATGATGCCGAGCGCGAATGCGAGCGGGATGGACACGATGCCTGGGTTGGCCAGCGGGAAGAAATCGAAGTCCGCGCCGGGGATCATGGCGGTCTTCGAACCCGATACGGCGGGGGAGAACACAATCAGCACGATGGTCGAGATCAGGCCGCCGTACATGCTCCACAGGGCACCGCGGGTGTTGAACCGCTTCCAGTACAGCGAGTACACGATCGTCGGTAGGTTGGCCGCAGCAGCCACGGCGAATGCCAGGGCCACCAGGAACGCCACGTTCTGGCCGTTGGCGAGAATGCCCAGCCCGATCGCGAACACGCCGAGCACGACCGCGGTGATACGCGAGACCCGCACTTGCTCGTCTTCGGTCACCTTGTGCGACTTGAGTACTGACGCATAGATGTCGTGGGCGAACGAGGCCGACGCCGTGATGGTCAGACCGGCCACGACGGCGAGGATCGTCGCGAACGCCACCGCGGAGATGACCCCGAGCAGGATCACCCCGCCGAGTTCGAACGCCAGCAGCGGGGCGGCCGAGTTGACGCCACCGGCTGCCCCAAGAATGCGGTCCGGACCGACCAGGGCGGCCGCGCCGTAGCCGAGTACCAAAGTAAATAGGTAGAAGGCGCCGATCAGCGCGATCGCCCAGACCACCGAACGCCGAGCCTCTTTCGCGGTCGGCACCGTGTAGAAGCGCATCAGCACGTGGGGTAGGCCCGCGGTACCGAGCACCAGCGCCAGCGCCAGCGAGATGAAGTTGATCTGCGAGGTGAGCGATCCGCCGTACTGCGCGCCCGGGGCGAGCACGTCACGGCTGGACACGCCCTTGGTGGTGGCCCCGGAGATCGCCGATTGTGCCGAACCGAGGATCTCGGAGAAGTTCAGCCCGAACTTGCTCAGCACCATCACGGTCATCAGAGCGGCACCCGCGATCAGCAGCACGGCCTTGATGATCTGCACCCACGTGGTGCCCTTCATGCCGCCGACCAAGACGTAGACGATCATCAGGATGCCGACGACGGCGATCACGATCGACTGCCCGGTGCGGCTGTTGACGTCGAGCAGCAGGGCGACCAGACCGCCGGCTCCGGCCATCTGGGCCAGCAGGTAGAACAGCGAAACCGTCAGTGTCGAGATGGCCGCGGCCAGCCGCACCGGACGCTGCTTGAGCCGGAAGCTCAGCACGTCGGCCATGGTGAATTTACCTGTGTTGCGCAGTAATTCGGCCACCAGTAGTAGGGCGACCAGCCAGGCCACCAGGAACCCGATCGAGTACAGGAAGCCGTCGTAGCCGTAGACGGCGATGGCGCCGGCGATGCCGAGGAAGCTGGCCGCCGACAGGTAGTCGCCGGCGACGGCGATGCCGTTCTGCGGGCCGGAGAAGCCGCGGCCGCCGGTGAAGAACTCGTCGGCGGTCGCATTTCGCTTGCTGGCCTTGATCACCACGATCATCGTGACGACGACGAAGAGGCTGAAGATGCCGATGTTGGCCACCGGGTTACCGACGGTCTCCGCGGCGAGCGTTGTGACTGTCATCGGGTGCCCTCCAGCTCTTCGCGGATGGCGGTGGCCCGCGGGTCGAGCTCCCGGTTCGCGAAGCCTACGTACAACCCGGTGATGAGGAACGTGGTGAGGAACTGGCCCAGCCCGATCAGCAGGCCGACGTTGACGTTGCCGAACACCCGGATGGCCATGAAGTCGTGGGCGAACGCGCCGAGAGCGACGTAGAGGCCGTACCAGACCAGGAAGAACGCGGTCATCGGAAAGACGAAGCGGCGCAGGCGGGTACGCAGTTCCTGGAATTCAGGACTGGCCTGCATGGCGAGGAACTGCTCCCCGGTGGGGGCAACCCTCTCGGGAAGGTCGGTTTCGGTCACCCGAGAACTCCTGACAATTGGCTGTGAGAGCGGATAGCGCCTGAACCTAATTGAGAGCTGGGTCACATGGGCGGGGTATCGAGGTCGATACGCCGAATTCGGTCATCGCTGCGCCGAGCGGTCGGTCGTCGGGGCTGAGCGGCAGGCGGTTCAGCCTGCGGGCACCCGCTCGACGCCGAGGCCGAGGCGTTCGGGCACGTGCATGCGCGCGAAGATCTGCGCGACGCCCGCGATGGGCCGGGTGAACATGCTGACGACGATCATGGTGAGGAAGGCGATCGGCACGCTGACCGCCGCCGGGTAACCGACCATCACCGCCGGCCATCCGCCGAGTACGTCGTCATCGATACCACCGCTGATCGCCACGAGTGCCGCGCTGCCGCACACACATCCGCCCACCGCGAGGCCACATGCCGCACCGATCGCGGTCAGGCCGCGCCACCAGATACCGAGCACCAGTAGCGGGCACAGGGTGGACGCGGCGACCGCGAAGGCCAAGCCGACGCTGCGTGACAACTCCAGCCCGGACACCATCAGCGACAACGGGATCGGGATGAGCCCACCGAACACTGCGGCGATCCGGAAGTCGCGCACCCGGCCGCGCAGCACATCGGTGGCCAGGGCGCCGGCGACGCTGATCAGCAGGCCCGAAGAGGTTGCCAGGAACGCCGCGATGGCGCCGGCGGCCACCAGGGCGGCCAGCAGTTGGCCGCCGATCCCGCCGACGGCCGCGCCGGGGGCCAAAAGCACTGCAGCGTCGGCAGTTCCGGTGATGAGCAGCTGCGGCACATACAATCGGGAGAAGACCCCGAGCAGGATCGGGAAGAAGTAGAACACTGACAGCAGCGCCACCACCGCCAGCGCGGTACGGCGGGCCGCCCGACCGTCGGGGTTGGTATAGAAGCGAACCAGCACATGCGGCAGGCCCATGGTGCCCAGGAACGTCGCCACGATGATCGACAACACCTGATACAGCGGATGTCCACCGCCCAGGCCGCCGCCCGAGGCGATCCACTCACTGCCGGTCCCCGGAGTGCCGGCCACCACCGGCGTGGCCGCGCCCGCGGCCAGCGTGAGCGTGGTGCCCGCGCCGAGGGTATGTTGCCCGGGCGCGGTGATCCTGGCGGAGTCGACGTGTCGGCCGTCCAGGTCGCCGGACACGGTGATGCCCGCCGGATCGATCACCTGGACCACCACTGAGGTCTCGATCTGCACGGTGGTCTGCTGTTGCACAGTGGGCGGCAGTGGACCGCCCAAATCGCCACGGTCGCCGATGAACAGCCCGAGCAGGGCCAGCGCCGGGATCGCAATGGCGGTGAGTTTGAGCCAGTATTGAAACGCCTGCACGAAGGTGATCGACCGCATGCCGCCGGCCACCACGTTGGTGATCACGATCCCGGCGACGAGCAGCGGTCCGATCCAGACCGGAACGCCCAGAAGCGTTTTCAGGGCGAGCCCGGCGCCCTGATACTGCGGCGCCAGATAAAACAGGCAGATCACCACGACGACGAGCATGGCCACCTTGCGCAGACGGACCGAGCCGAGCCGGAATTCGGCGAAGTCGGGGACGGTGTAGGCCCCCGAGCGTCGCAGCGGTGCGGCCACGAACAGCAGCACGCCCAGATAGCCTGCGGTGAAACCGACCGGATACCACAGCGCGTCGGCGCCGTACTTCGCGATCAGCCCGGCCACCCCGAGAAACGAGGCGGCGGAGAGATATTCACCGGAGATCGCGGCGGCGTTCCACTGCGGGCCGACGCTGCGCGAGGCCACCAGGAAGTCGGAGGTGGTGCGCGACAACCTAACCCCGTAGGCGCCGATGGCGATGGTGGCCACGACGGCGGCGAGCAGGGCAGCGGCGGTCAGCGGTGCGCCGGTCATGGTTCGCTGTCGACGACGCGGACGAAATCGCGCTCGCCCTGCTCGGCCAGTCGGATATAGAGCCGGCCTACGCCGTACAGCAGGGGATACAGCAGCCCGGCGAGGATCAGCCAGTTGAGCCGGATGCCGAGTACCGTGAGCGCGGCGAACTCCGGTACGGCGGAATTGAGTAGCACCAGGGCCACCACGACCGTGACCACTACGGCGGCGAGTCGCAAGGCGAGCCCCAACTGTGTGCGCACCAGGCCGCGTACCAGTGCGTCGCCCACCTGTGTCTGCTCGGCCACCTCGATGCGCGTGCGCACCATGCGGGTACCGCGGCGGTGGGCGAGCACCACCCGCTGCCGCTGGGGGCGCTCACTCATCGCTGCCCGCCGGTTTGAGGGAACGCATCGGATCGCGGACCAGTCGGTCCCGCAGTTCGCGGGCCTGGCGCCGGCTCACCGGAAGCTCCACGGCGGGGGAGGTTCCGTTGGCGCGTAACCGCACCAGCACGGCGCCTTCGGCCGTACGCAGACCGGTGACCTGTCGCAGTGACACGAGGTACGACCGGTGGATGCGCTGGAACCCATGGTCGCGCCAGCGGGTTTCCAAGGTGCTCAACGGGATCCGCACCAGGTGGGCACCGGTGGCCGAGTGCAGCCGGGCGTAGTCACCTTCGGCCTCGACCCAGCCGATGCTGTCGCGGGGCACCAGGTGGGTTATACCGCCCAGTTCGGCGGGAACCACGTTCCAATCCCGATCCTCGGGCTGCGCCGGTTCAGCGGCCGCGGCCTTCGGCGCGGCGGACGCGACCCGGCGCACGGCTTCGTCGAGGCGGTTCTGCCGGATCGGCTTGAGCAGATAGTCGACGGCGCCGACATCGAAGGCCGCCACTGCCTTGTCCTCGTGGGCGGTCACGAACACCACGGCGGGCCGGTTCGCGTAATTGGCCAGCACCCCGGCCAATTCGATGCCGGACAGGCCGGGCATGTTGATGTCGAGGAACACCGCGTCGAAAGCGTGCTGGTTGAGTTCGCGTAGTGCCGAGGTGGCGTCGGACGCGGTGTGCACCTCACCGACGTCGGGGTGTTGCCCCAGCAGATAGGCCAACTCGTCGAGGGCGGGCGCCTCATCGTCGACGGCGAGCACGGTCAGGCCAGAACTCATGCGAAACCACCTCCGCCGGCTCGGACCCCTGAACGGAACTTCGGCACGCGCATCACCACTTTGGTGCCCGCGCCGACCGCTGTCTCGACCACAAGACCGTAATCGTTGCCGAATGCCGCGCGCAGCCGATGGTCCACATTCGTCAGCCCGACATGCGCGGACTCCCCGGTACGGTCGGCCAGTGCGTCGCCGGGGCCGGCGCGCAGCGTGTCGGGATCGATGCCTGCCCCGTCGTCCTCCACGGTGATCACGCATTCAGTGCCCGCATCGCGGGCGATGATCTCCACGGATCCGCCGCCCTGCCCCGCCAGCCCGTGCCGCACAGCGTTTTCCACCAGCGGCTGCAGCGCCAGGAACGGCACGACGACGTTGAGCACCTCGGGCGCCACCTGAAGCCGTACCCGCAGGCTGGTGCCGAACCGGGCACGTTCCAGCGTCAGGTAGCGGTCGATGTTGCGCAGTTCGTCGGCGAGCGTGGTGTACTGCCCGGCCGCCCGGAACGAGTAGCGGGTGAAATCCGCGAATTCCAGGATCAGTTCGCGGGCCCGGTCCGGGTCGGTGCGGACGAACGAGGCAATCGTGTTGAGCGCGTTGTAGATGAAGTGCGGGCTGATCTGGGCACGCAGCGCCAGCACCTCGGCCCGGTCCAGTCGGGCGCGTGACGCGTCGAGTTCGGCCAGCTCGAGCTGGCTGGCAGCGTAGCGAGCCACCTCGCCGACCGCGCCGAGCATGCCCGGCCCAGGGCTGGCCGGTGCCAGGACCACCAGGGCACCGAGCACCTCGCCGCCCTCGGTCAGCAGCGGCTGCGCCACGACAGCTGTCGACCGTGCGGTGTGCAGTACCCGGCGACCGGCACTGATCGACTCGCGGGCGGTGTCGGCACAGACCTCGACGGTGCCGGACTGCCAGATCGCCTCATCGTCGTGGTCGCGGGCCAGCAGGGCCGCGTCATCGTCGAACAGCGCGAGCCCCGCGGTACCGGTCAGCTCGCGCAGATAGGGCGCCGCGGTCTGGGCGGATTCGGTGTCCAGGCCTTGACGTAACGCGCGGGCGGCCTGCGCGGCGGTGTGCAGTGCGGCGTGCACGGCACGTTCGGTGGGGGTGGCCACCACCCGCCGGGTGCGCACCACGACGACGGCGGCGATCGCCGCCAAGATCAGCGCCAGGGCCAGCGCGACTGCCACTTCGCCGGACATCGTGGGCCAACCTTAGATGGCTGTGCGGCGAAACCGCAGCTAGCTCACCTACTGAACGGGGCAGGCGTACTTCCTGGCCACGTCGTACACCCGCTGCTCCGCACCGGGGCCGATCACACCCTGGGCGGCCAACTCCCAGCTGATGTACCCCGGGATGCTGCCCGTACACGCCTGGTGAGCGACGCGCCACGCGGTGTCGGGATTCAAGTGGAATCCGTTGCGGTCCAGGCCCTGCATGTAGTTGTCGAACTCCGGCGTGCCCTGATCGGGGATCGCGTTGGCCGTGGCGGCCAAGGCAAGCGCGGTAATCACCGCTGCAAAGAAGGGTGCAACGACGCGTCTCATGTCCATCTCCTATGGGCACATCACCGGGTAACGCGTACACATTCGCACACTCCACCGACACAGGCGTCAAAAACGTGGCTAGTCCTAGACTGGCGACGTGGGAAAACTGCAGCTAGTCCAAGACCCGGAGGCCGACGCCCTGCTGGAGTCCAACCCGTTCGCGCTGTTGGTCGGGATGTTGTTGGATCAGCAGATTCCGATGGAGACGGCGTTCGCCGGGCCCAAGAAGATCGCCGACCGTCTCGGTCGTGTCGACGCCCGCGAGATCGCCGACTACAACCCGGACGAGTTCATCGCGCTGGTGTCGCAAACCCCTGCCATTCACCGGTTTCCGGGGTCGATGGGCAAGCGGGTACAGGACGTGGCGCGGGCCATCGTCGACGAGTACGACGGCGATGTCACCGCGCTGTGGACCAGCGGCGATCCCGATGGCAAAGAGGTGTTGCGCCGGCTCAAGCGCCTGCCCGGGTTCGGTGACCAGAAAGCCCGGATCTTCTTGGCGCTGTTGGGCAAGCAGTACGGCGTGACGCCGACGGGCTGGCGTGCGGCGGCGGGGGATTACGGCACGGCCGGCAGCTTCATGTCGGTGGCCGACGTGGTAGATCCCGGGTCGCTGCAGAAGGTCCGCACCTACAAGAAGCAGATGAAGGCAGCCGCCAAAGAAGCCAAGGCCAAGAGCTGATGTCGGCGTCGAGCGTGCGCTGAGATCGCGTTTCGTGGCTTGGATTCAGGCGGTGGCTGCAACGAATGTGGACGGGTCTGACAGTAGTCGGTCGAGTTCTTCGGCGGGGGTGCGCCATTTGAGTCGTTTGCGGGGTCGGGCGTTGAGTTCGGCGGCGACCTCGTCGAGCCAGCCTGGCCCGTAGAACGACAGGTCGGTGCCTTTGGGGAAGTACTGACGCAACAGGCCGTTGGTGTTCTCGTTGGTGCCGCGTTGCCAGGGGCTGTGGGGATCGCAGAAGTAGATCGGCAGTCCGGTGGCCTCGGTGATCTTGGTGTGCAGCGCCATTTCTTTGCCTTGGTCCCAGGTCAGCGATCGACGCAGAACCTCAGGGATGTCGGGAAGCTTGACGCTCATGGCTGAGGCCAGGGTGGCTGCGGTGCGGTCATCGGGCAGGTGCAGTAAGACCACAAATCCGGTGGTCCGCTCCACCATGGTGCCGATCGCCGAAGCCGAGGCGGTGCTACCCAAGATCAGGTCCCCTTCCCAGTGGCCGGGGATCGCCCGATCATCGGCCTCCTTGGGGCGTTCACTGATGTTGATCATGTCTTTGATCTTGCCGCGATCACTAATACTGCTGCGGCCCTGCGGTTTGCGCTGTACGCGCCCGGTGCGCAACGCGGTCTTGACCAGCCGGGCCAACTCCCCGCGCGGTTGGACATAGAGGGCCTGATAAATCGTCTCGTGTGACACCCACATCTCCGGATCGTCGGGGAAATCTTCGCGCAGTCGTTCGGCGATCTGCTCGGGACTGTGCCGCTTTTCCAAGCGTGCCACCACT